>CALCXM010000141.1 GCA_937905825.1 uncultured bacterium | reverse complement strand
CGCCTCCGAATCCGCCGCCGCCACCGAAGCCGCTAAAGCCGCCGCCACCGCCGCCGCCGCCGAATCCACCGCCACTGCTAAAGCCGCCGCCGCTACTGCGATTGCTCATGGAACCGAGAATCAACCAAGGCAGCATGGATCCCAATCCACCTCCGCCCCCGCGGCGCCCTTTGCTGCCACGGCCGAGGACAATGATCAGGAAGAGCACCAAGAGAATCGCAAAGTTTCCACCACCCCGGCGCCGGGACTGCCGGCTGCCCTCGGAGCGCTCGATGGGACCGTAGTCCCCACCGATCGCCGCGTGCGTGGCGAGCACGCCCTCGCGAATTCCGGCGGACATGCGCCCGGCCTTGAAGTGCGGCTGAATCACGTCGCGAATGATGCGACCGCTCAAGAGGTCCGTCAGGTCGCCCTCCAACCCGCGACCGACCTCGATGCGTATCTTGCGATCGCCCTTGGAAACCACGATCAAAGCCGCGTTGTCCGAGGGCCCCCCCATCTTCCATTGCCGGCCGACTTCAAGGGCGAAACGCTCGATCGGCTCGCCCCCCAAGCTCGGCACGGTCAGGACCGCGATTTCATGGGTGGAACCCTGCTTGTAGGATTCCATCAGGGACTCGAGGGCCGCTTCCTCGCGGCTGTCGAGCATGCCCGCCAAGTCCGTCACCCAACCGTCGTTCTTGGGGACTTGGACTTCGGCCGGAGAGCTCAGGCCGAAGAGGGCCAGGAGCAGGAGGGGAAAAAAAGAAAGCATAGGCGCTGAGCGGGTTCGTTTGGGCCGAGCTTGTGCTCAGCCGAGGGGCTACTTGCTGAAGTCGATGGTCGGGGCGACGCGCTCAGCAGCGGTGGCTTCCAGCTGCGGCATGCGCTCGAAACCGAAGAGTCCAGCCAGCAAGTTGCCGGGGAACTGGCGCAGGGTCGTGTTGTATTTTTTGACCGCGATGATGTAGTCCCCGCGGGCCACTGCGATGCGGTTTTCCGTGCCTTCGATTTGGCTTTGCATGTCACGGAACTGATCCGTGGCTTTCAAGGTGGGGTACTTTTCCACGGTCAAGAGCATGCGTCCCACGGCGGAGCCCAAACCCTGCTGGGCGGCCAAGTACTCCGCTGCAGCCTTGGGATCGGCGCTCGCCTGGGTGGGAATCTGCAGCTTGCCCACGGATGCCCGGGCGTTGGTGACCTCGGTCAGAACGCCCTCCTCGTAGTCGGCGGCGCCCTTGACCGTCCCCATCAATTGGGGGATCAGCTCGTTGCGGCGCGTGTACTGGTTATCGATCTCGCTGAATTTCTGGTCCACGTTCTCCTGGCCGCCGACCATGGAGTTGTACTTGCTCGCGGCACAACCGCCGCCCAGAAGGAGCATCAAGAAAACGCCAAGCAAGAGGGCAAGCCCAGTGCTCATGGCGCCACGCAAGGAGGATCGGGAAGTGGACGTGTTCAACATGGAATCTTCGAGTCGGGTCAGATCAGGTCAAGCGAAGGGAGCGTCGGGATCCCGGCAGCCGCGGGGCCACTGGAGCTTGGGGACGCCCTGCCCCCAGTTTTTGGGGCGAGGAAGGTGCGGAGTATGCCCTTTCCCAGGGCCATTCACCCCCGTTTTGAGTGCTTTGCGATTATTGCCCCATGCCACTCCGCCCGGGCGAAACGCTACACTTCCGGCCCTCCATTCTGTGCTCTCCAGTCCCACCCAGCCATGTCCGCGACCGATACCGAAACTCCCAACCCGCTCCTCGCTCCCTCCGGCATCGCCGATTTCCCGAGTTTCCGGGCAGAACACGTGGTCCCCGGGGTGCAAGCCTTGGTGCACGAGTGCTCCGAAATCCTGCGTCAGTTGGAGGAAGAGGCGGCGCCCACTTGGAAGGATCTGGCCGGCGGGATCGAGCGCATCAACGACCGCATGAACTTCGTGTGGGGCCTGGTGGGCCACTTCATGTCCGTGCGCAACACCCCGGAGCTGCGCGAAGCCAACGAGCAAATGCAGCCGAAGGTCATCGAGTGCATGATGGCCGTAGGCCAGAGCCGCCCGCTCTTCGACAAGCTGAATCAACTGAAAGATGGCGCCGAGTGGGCCACCCTCGAGGAAGGTCAGAAGCGCGCGGTCAACGCCCTGCTGCACGAGGCCACCTTGGCCGGGGTCGCTTTGGAGGGAGAACAACAGGAACGCTTCAACACGCTGCAACAGGAGATGGCCGAGCTCTCCACCACCTTCGCCAACCACGTGATCGACGCCACCAAGGCCTTTCACATGGACCTGAGCGATCCGGCCGATGTGGAGGGCTTGCCCCCGAGCCTATTGGCCATCGCCGCACAAGCCTCCGAAGACGAGAACGCGACGGCCGAAAACGGTCCCTGGCGCATCACCCTGGATGGCCCCGTGATCTCTCCTTTCCTGATGCACAGTCGTCGTCGTGAACTGCGCGAGAAGGTCATGAAGGCCTACACGACGCGCGCCAGTGAAGGCGAACTCAACAACGGACCGATCATCGCCGACCTGCTGCGCAAGCGGCGCGAGTGCGCCAAGATCCTTGGCTACGGAAGTTGGGCGGACATGAGTCTCTCGAGCAAGATGGCGCCTGATGTGGCCGCCGCCTTGAAGCTCGGGGAAGACCTGCGCCTGGTGGCGTTTCCCGCCGCCGAGCGCGAACTCGAAGAGCTCAAGGACTTCGCCCGGGCTGCGGGTGCCGCCGAGGCGGACGAGATGATGCCTTGGGACCGTGGCTTCTGGGCGGAACGCATGCGCGAAGCGCGCTTTGACTTCGAAGCGGAAGCCCTGCGTCCTTACTTCCCGATGTCCAAGGTCATGGAAGGCCTCTTCGAATTGGCGGAGCGCTTGTTCGGCATCACCTTGCGCGACGCCACCGGAAAGGTCCCCGGCTGGCATGCGGACGTCACCTACTACGAGGTGCTCGATGGAAGTGGCGCGGAGATCGCGTCGTTCTTCATGGACCCCTACGCGCGCTCCGCGGACAAGCGCGGTGGTGCTTGGATGAACGACGGCTTGAGCCGCACGAACCTCTTTCCCCGGGAGAACGGCGCGCCCCGTTTGCCCGTTGCCTACGTCGTGTGCAACTTCACGCCGCCCGTGGGTGACAAGCCCGCGCTCTTGTCCTTCGGCGAAGTGGAGACGACCTTCCACGAGTTCGGGCACGCCCTGCAGCACATGCTCACCCAAGTGGAGCACGGCCTGGTCTCCGGCATCGAGAACGTCGAGTGGGATGCGGTCGAGCTGCCCAGCCAGTTCATGGAGAACTGGTGCTACCACGAGCCGACCCTGATGGGCCTCACCTCCCACGTGGACACCGGCGACAAGCTGCCCAAGGAACTCTTCGACAAGATCGTCGCGGCCCGCACCTACCGGGCCGGTTCGGGCACCCTGCGTCAGTTGCAGTTTGGACTGCTCGACATGGAGCTGCACCACAGCTTTGACCCGGATGGTTCCGAGAGCCTCGCGGAATTGGAAGATCGCTTGGCCGAGTTGGTCACCGTCGGCGAACGGGATCCGGGAGCGCGCCCCTTGTGCGCCTTCGGTCACATTTTCTCCGGTGGGTACTCCGCGGGTTACTACTCCTACAAGTGGGCGGAAGTGCTGTCTGCGGACGCCTTCGCTGCGTTTGAAGAGGTCGGACTCGACAACGAAGCAGCCGTCATGGAAACCGGACGACGCTTTGCCAAGACCGTGCTGGGTTTGGGCGGCAGCCGGCCGCCGATGGACGTGTTCAAGGAGTTCCGCGGCCGCGAGCCCAAGGTGGACGCCCTCATGCGTCACACGGGTCTCGTCGCGGCGAACTAAGCCGGGCACTGCACGTGCTGATCACCACGAGCCAAGATCCCCAAGCCCTGTCCAACTCCTACGTGGTTGGGGACAGGGTCGGGGGCCAGGCGGTGCTGATCGACGGCGGCACGGCCTGCGCGCCAATTCACAAGGGGATCGCCGACCAGAGCCTGCGGCCGAGCCACTTGTTTGTGACCCACCGCCACCCGGATCACATTCAGTTCATCGGGGAGTACGCGCAACGCTATGGCATTCCGATCTGCGGTCATCGCTTGGAAGCGGAAGCATGCGGCGGCTTTGATTTGGAGTTGGAAGGGGGCGAAATCTTCCAATGCGGTGAGCTGCGCGTGCAGGCCTTGCACATCCCGGGACACACGGCTGGGCACATTGCTGTCTTCGTCGAACACGGGGACGAGCGCGCCCTGTTTCCGGCGGACACGCTTTTCAAAGGCACCGTAGGCGGCACCCGCGGAGTCGGCAACACAGGCTTCGCGGACCTGCGCAATTCCATCCTCAACGTCTTGCTGCAGCTCCCCGGGGACACGCGCATCTACCCCGGACACGCCGGCCCCAGCACGGTGAGTTTCGAAAGGAAAGAGAATCCCTACGTGCGCGCTTGGACCGCAGAAGAGTTGCCGGCGGCGCAAGCGGGGACCTTTCGCGGGGAAGCCCTGGAGCTCCTGCTGCGCGGCCCGGATTACGACGGGGGCACCAAGTGTTGGGTGCGTTGGCCAGACACGGGGCTCTTCGATGTCTTGCCGGGGTCGAGGGTCAGCTCCCTGTGATGGCTTGGGGTTCCCGTCGAGCGAGCACGGCTGCAGTGCGCGGGCCCGGAGCTTGGGGCGGGCCTCAGAACCCGCGCAGGCCTAGGAAGCCGGGAGGTCTCGGAACTTCAGGCATGCATAGAAAAGAGGCGAGAGTCCCCCCCGGGTCCCTCGCCTCATTTTCCGGGGCAGAAGCCCCCTGCTGTACGGGTCTAAGAAGGATGATAGGCGTTCTTCTCAAACGGTCCCTCGCAGAGGGTCCAATCGTTAGCAAGCCTATGACGGGCAAAGGATTCAAATTGTTCGCTAGAACTTGGACCTTTCCCGAATCCGCATGACAAACACGCTTTTGAGGCCCTCAGCGGGGTTTGCCCGTGAATAAACCGCGCAGAATCCTGGGAGCAAGCTCCCAAAGGGACCTCAAGGTCGAGCGAATTCGCGCAACCATCGACTCGGTCCCAGCTGGCCAGGTGGCCACCTACGGCCAGATTGCCAGCGAAGCGGGGCTGCCGGGGCGGGCGCGCATGGTGGGCCGCGTCCTGCGCGAACTGCCGGCGGGTAGCGGCCTGGCCTGGCACCGGGTGATGGGTGCTGGCGGCAAGATCGCACTCGACCCGGAGGGCCAAGCCTGGAAGCTGCAGGTCACGCAACTCAAGGCCGAAGGGGTCGAGTTCAAGGGCCCGGGAAGGGTCGACCTCAAACGATTTGGTTGGCGACCAGATTGACCGGGAACACGTCTACGCGTCGGAGCGGAACTTTGCCAAAGTACGCGCCACATGCGATCGACGTTCCCCTCCCTATGGACTTTGGTACGTCCCTACCGCTGGCGCTATCTAGTCGGGCTGAGCTGCATCGTGATCAGCCTGTGGCTCAAGCTGCAGATCCCCCAATACTTTTGGGGCACCCTAAGTGAACTGCTGGAGCTCGATCGCGGCACCGGCGACCTGGACACGACTCAAGCCGCAAGCCTGATCACCCAGGCCGCGCTCTTGATCTTCGGCGCCTCCCTGCTGATTGCGCCCATTCGAACCGCCAGTCGCCTCTTGATCCTCGGCACCAGTCGCAAGATCTCCCGGGACCTCTTGGCCAAGATCTTCGCGCGCTTGCTCGAGTTGGCTCCTTCGTTCTACTCGCGCAACCCCACCGGGCAACTGATGTCGCGGGCCATCAACGATCGCGAATACGTGCGGTCCTTGGCCGGCGCGGTGTTGATGTACATCGTCGAGACCATCACGCTCTACGCCATTGCCATTCCGCTGATGATCGACATCGACGCGGAACTCGCCCTGTTGGCCCTGGCTCCCTACCCGCTGTTTCTGATCTTCGCGCGCTACATCGCCGTACGCATTCAAACCACGGCACGGGCCGCCCAGAATGCGCTGGCGGCCATTACCGAGAAGACGGATGAGAGTCTCTCGGGTCAGTTGGTCATCAAAACCCTGACCCTCGAGGACGCTGACTTTGAGAAGTTCACGGTGCGTTGCGAAGAGTTTCGGCAATTGAATCTGCACGTGGCCAAGCTGCGGGCCTTGATGATCTCGTCCATGATGGGGCTCGCCGGGATCTCGACCATGTTGGTGCTCTATCAGGGGGGCGCCCAAGTGGCCCGTGGCGAAATGGAGTTCAAGGACTTCGGCGTGCTGCTCACCTACCTGGCCTGGCTGGCTGTTCCGACGCGCACCTTGGGATTTGTCATCAGTTCCTTGAAGCGCGGGACCGCCGCCCATGAACGGGTCCTGGAAGTGCTCGACAGCGCTGTGGAGCTGCGTCAGGAGATGCACACGGCCAGGACACCGGAGGTCAGCCACGCTGCCCTGCGTGTGCAGAATCTATCGGTGGTCTACCCGCCCTTCTCCGAACAGCCCCACCTGGAAGGCAGTCTGCCCCCGGAACACATCGGCAGTCACGCGGACGTGGAACGCACGGTGCTCGACAACATCGAACTCGAGGTTCCACCGGGAACCACCCTGGGCATCGTGGGCCACACGGGTTCGGGCAAAACGACCTTGGCCCGGGTGCTCGCGCGCCAGTTGGAAGTCCCCACGGGAACCGTGTTCGTCGACGGGCAAGACATCACGAGCTTTCCCCTGGAAAACCTGCGCGAACAGGTAGGCTACGTTCCCCAGGACGCCTTCCTGTTCAGCGAGAGCTTGCGGGCCAACGTCAGCTTGTCCCAACCGGATGCTTCGGAGGAAGCTGTGCTGGCGGCCCTGGCCGGAGCGCAACTCTCCAAGGATCTGGATCAACTTCCCGAAGGTCTCGACACCATCATCGGCGAGCGCGGAGTCAACCTGAGTGGCGGACAACGGCAGCGCACGGCACTGGCCCGGGTGCTGTTGTTCGCGCCCAAGCTCCTGATCCTCGACGACACCTTGTCGGCCGTGGACACCAACACCGCCGAGAGCATCCTCGAGTACCTGCGCCCCTTCGCCGCGGGCCGCACGACGATCCTGATCGCGCACCGGCTCTCGAGCCTTTCCCACGCGGAACAGATCATCGTGCTAGAGAACGGCAAGATCGTCGAACGCGGCACTCACGCGCAGCTGCTCGCACTGGGCGGGCACTACTCCAGCACTTGGGAGTTGCAGCAAGAGAGCGAGGACAACGCGGTGCGCGCTTCTCAGTTGGAGCAGGAACTGGAGCAGGGCTTCGAGGACGGCGCGGAGCAATGAGTGCCCAAGACAAGGATCCCGCGAAGGCAGCGGCCAGTGCAGCCCGAGCATCGACTGCGACTGCCCAAGGAGCAGCCCCTACAGGCAAGGGCCCAACGGAAGCGGGTCCCCAGGGCCCCGGCGCCAGGGCGCCTATGTCCGACGCGCCAAGCAAGCAAGACCCGTCCAAAGAGTCCACCCACGGAGTCACCTACGACGCGCGCCTGGTGAGGCGTCTCTGGCAGTACATCCGCCCCCATCGCAAGTGGCTTGGGCTAGCGCTCGTCTTGATGTTGGTGACCTCCGCCTGTGGACTCGCGAAGCCCTTGCTCTTGCGCTTGGCGATCGACGAGTACATCGCTCCGGGGGAAATGGTGGGCTTTGGCTGGGTCGTCCTCGGCATCGCGGGGGCTGCCCTGGGCGAGCTGATTGCGCGCGCTTTGCAGATCTACACCTTGGAACTGGCGGGACAGAATGCGCTGATCGACCTGCGCCGGGCGGTCATGCGGCACCTCCTGCGCCTCTCCGCTTCCTTCTACGACAAGACGCCCCTCGGTCGTTTGATCGGACGCGTCACCACGGACATCGAGTCCCTGCAAGAGCTGTTCGCTTCCGGTGTGGTCACGGTCATTGGGGACCTGGTCAGTTTGGTGGGCATCCTGGCCATCCTGTTCTACATGAGTTGGCCCCTGACCCTGGCCACGCTCTTGGTGGTGCCGGTGCTGGTGGGTTTCACGCTTTGGGTGCGCAAGGGCGTGCGCGACGCCTACGTACGCATGATCTCCCGGCGCTCGGCCATGAACGCCTTCTTGCACGAGCAGGTGGCGGGCATGCCCCTGATCCAGGCCTTCCGACGCGAGCGGCGCACGGCCAAGAACTTTGAAAAGATAAACGGGGACCTGTGCGACGCGCAGCTCTCCACGGTGAACTGGGAGTCAGTGCTGTCCGCCTCCACGGACATGCTGAGCTCGATCACCATGGCTTTGATTCTTTGGTTCGGCGGTGGGCTGGCCTTGGATCAACTTGGACTGAAGCCCGAGCCAGGCAGTCCTTTGGAGCAGGGCGTCACCATCGGAACCCTGGTGGCCTTCCTGCAGTTGATGGACTACTTCTTTGGGCCGCTCAACGAGCTCAGCCTGAAGTACACGGTCATGCAAAACGCCATGACCGCCAGCGACCGCATCTTCAACCTGCTGGACAAGGAGGAGTGGATCCCGGAGAGCGAGAACCCACAACGCCCTGAAACAACCCAAGGCGTCATCCGCTTCGAGAACGTGACGTTCTCCTACGGGAAAGCGCCGGTGCTGCGGAACGTCTCCTTTGAAGTGGCCGCCGGGGAGCGCGTGGCCTTCGTGGGCGCGACCGGCGCGGGCAAGACCACCGTCTTGAAGCTCTTGACCCGGCTGTACGACGTGACCGATGGGCGCATCACTTTGGACGGCATCGACCTGCGCGAGTACGGCCTGAAGGACCTGCGCAACCGCGTGGGTATCGTGCCCCAGGACGTGTACCTGTTCGCGGGCAACATCTTGGAGAACATTCGCCTCGGCCATCCAGAGATCAGTGAAGAGGACGCGGTGGCGGCGGCCAAAGCCATGCATCTCGATCGGGTGCTCAAGCGCCTGCCCGGTGGCTACCACGAACCCGTGCGTGAGCGCGGCTCGAACCTCTCGAGCGGTGAGCGCCAGCTGATCGCCTTCGCCCGCGTGCTGGCGGTGGCCCCGCGCGTCTTGGCCCTGGACGAGGCCACCTCCAACGTGGACTCCGAGATGGAGCAGCTCCTGCACGAAGCGGTGGAACGGGTGATGGAGAATCGCACCTCGATCATCATCGCCCACCGCCTCTCCACCATTCGAGACGTGGATCGCATCCTGGTCTTGCACAAGGGCCAACTGGTCGAAGTCGGATCCCATACGGAACTGCTCGCCAAGGGCGGCTACTATTGGCGCCTCCATCAATTGCAATACGGCCAAAGCGACGACGGGGATGAAGCCGAAGAATAGTCTGCGGATCCCCCACTCCCTGCCTTCCGGCGAACAGCCTTCCAAGCCCATGCGCATCCTCTTCCTCAACGACCTGCACGATCCCCGCATCGGATCCTCGATTCGGTTGATGTACCAGGAAGCCCGTGAGCTGCGCGCCCGAGGTCACGAGACCTTAGTCGTCACCTGCACGAACAAGCGTGAAGAGGAAGGCACCACAACCATCGAGGGTTGTGAGATTCGCCGCATCTACTCGAACTATCCCGCACGCTTTCGCGCTTGGGTCTCGATCAACAATCGCGGGGTGGTCTCCAAGGTCCGGCGCATCTACCAAGAGTGGAAGCCCGACGTGGTGCACTCGCACCTGATCCACGCCAACCTCAGCTACGCTTCGCTGACCGAAGCGCGCAAGGCCGGCGCCGGGGTGGTCTTCACCGCCCATGACTCCCAGACCTTCTGCTACCAGAAGCTCGATTGCTTCCACGGCGGAGAGGAACACAACTGGGAGAAAAAGGAGTACAAGGCCCACTGGTCCAAGTGCATCCCTTGCCAACGCTTCCGCTATCGTCCCGGTCGCAACGCTTTGATTCGTAAGGTCATGTCCCGCGACGTGCAGCGGGTGACCGTAGTCTCGGACGAACTGGGCCGCGCCATCGAAGCCAACGGCATCCGGGTTCACCGCACCGTGAACAATGCCATCGAGTTGCAAGAACGCATGCCCACGAGCGAGGAGATCACCGCGTTCAAAGAGCGCTTTGGCTTGACGGGCAAGCGCGTGATCGCCATGGGAGGGCGCTTGCATGTGTTGAAAGGCATCGAGCAACTGTTCCAGATGATGGCCGTGCTACGCGAGGAGTTCCCCGACTTGCGGCTGCTCGTGATGGGACGGGAATCGGTCTACGAAGGCTTTGCACCGCGCGCCAGGGAGCACGGTGTCGACGAACTCGTGGTCCCCACGGGTTGGTTGGAGGGCAACGATCTCCTGTGTGCCTACGGCGCCATCGACGTCATGGCCGGGCCTTCCATCTGCTTTGAAACCTTTGGCATGGTCTCCCTGGAAGCGATGGAGTTTGAGAAGCCCGTGGTCGTGACCTCCTTTGGCGGTTGCCCCGAAGCGGTGCACCACGGGGAATGGGGCTCCGTCGCGAATCCCTATCGCATCGATGAATTCTCCGAGCGCATCGCCGAGTTCCTGCGCGATCCGGAACTCAGTGCTCGCATGGGGCGCAATGGTCGCGCGCAACTGTCGGAGCGTTTTTCAATCGCGCACATGACCGATCTGTTCCTTGAAGAGTACGAGGCGGCCATCGCTGCCGTGCGCGGATTGTAGAGCGGGCGACGAGCCGGGCGACTCGAACGCACCGACTGGGCTCCAAGCGACCGTTAGCTCTTGGCCAGGGCCCGCACGCTGCGCACCAGGCGCTGCTCGAACTTTTGCAACCTGCGCGGCGTGAGCTTCTCCACGCCATAAAGCGCGAGTCGCCGCACGCGCTGGATGCCCGTGGGCAAGCCGACTACGTGCTTCCAGAAGAAGCCGCTGATGCCGAGGAACAACACGCGGTCGATCTGCGCACTGCTGTTGAAGGTCTGCACCACCAGCATCTTCGTTTGAGTCAACAGGCCGACCGGTGCCCCCTTGATCTGTTGCTCCAGCGCCACCCCGTGCACCAGGATGCGATCGACCCAGCCCTTCAAGAGGGCCGGTGGTGCGAACCACCAAACGGGGTGGATCAGGATCACCGCGTCCGCGAGGCGCAGGTCCCGGGCGTAGCGCGCCGCCAGCGGATCGTTGTCGCGGTCGGGCTCCGTGGCGTGGGCGGCTCCGTCATCCAAGCGCAGCACGGGGTCGAAGCCATCGGCCAAGAGATCCTGCACGATCACCGTCGCCCCGCTCTGCCCCAAGGCCTCGAGCACCACCTCACAAAGGTGGTGCCCCAAGCCGTGCTTGCGGGCGCCGGCCAAGACCACGAGAACCCGTGCGCCCATGCTTGCGAATCAGTTAGCGGGGCTAGCGCCCACCATCAGTTCGCTGAGTAGCTTGGAGAAGCGCGACGGATCCGGAAGGGGCGAGCCCTCCGCCAGCAGCACTTGGCCGTACAGCAAGTCGGCGAAATCGTCCAAGGCGGCGCGACCGCCTTCTGAACTGTCCATGGAGAGCAAGCGTTGGATCAAGGGGTGATCCGGGTTGATCTCCAGGATGCGTGCCGTGGGCATGTCCTGGCCGTGCATCTCGCGCATCATGCGTTCCATGTGCGGGCGAGGTCCGCCGGATTCGGAGACCAGCACGCCGGGGCTGTCGGTCAAGCGCGAGCTGAGTCGCACTTCCTTGACTCCAGCGCCCAAATGCTCGGCTAGGTGCTCGAACGCTTCCGCGTACTGCTCGTTCTTGGTCTTGCCTTCGTCTTCGGATTCACCGAGGGCGTTTCCGGCGTGCACGCTCACTAGGGGCTTGCCTGCGTACTCCGGCAGGGAGTCCACCAGCCACTCGTCGATCGGATCGGTGAGAAAGAGCACCTCCCAACCGCGCTTCTTGAAGGCTTCCAAGTGCGGAGTTTTCGCTAGGGTCGCGCGGTCGGAACCCGAGACGTAGAAGATCTTCTCCTGGTCGGCGGGGCAACGGGCCACATAGGCGTCGAGGGTCGTCCAACCTTCCTGCGTGTCCGTGTGGAACAGGCTGAGTTTGGCGAGGCGATCTTCCTCGTTGCCGCCGGAGCAAATGCCCTCTTTGATGGTCGCGCCGAAGGCACTCCAGAAGGTCTCGTACTTCTCGCGTTCCTTTTCCATGAGGGTGCCCAAGGTGGCGATGACCTTTTTCGTGAGGCGCTTCTGAATCGCGCGCACGTGCGGGTTGCTCTGCAGGATTTCGCGGGACACGTTGAGCGGCAGGTCCGAGGCTTCCACCACGCCGCGCACGAAACGCAACCAGGGTGGCAAGAGGTCCTCGCACTCTTCGCTAACTTGCACGCGGCGCACGTAGAGCGAGACCTTGGACTTCGGCTCCTGATGGCCGCCACCAAAGAGGTCCATGGGCTTGGCCGAGGGCAGGTACAGAAGCGCGGTGTATTCTATGGTGCCTTCCGCTTTGAAGTGGATGGCTTCCAAGGGCGGCATGAAGTCCTTCGTCAGGTGGCGGTAGAACTCTCCGTGCTCCTCTTCGCTGATCTCGGACTTGGGGCGCGTCCAGATCGGCTTCATGGAGTTGAGCGTGTCCTCGCCCAAGCGAATCGGGTACTCCACAAAGTCCGAGTAGCGCGTGACGAGTTCACGCAGCTTGAAGTCCTTCGTGTAGTCCGTGCTGTCCTCGTCCAGATCCTTCAGGTGCAAGACGATGCGCGTCCCACGGGAGAGGCCTTCGACTTCTTCGATGGTGTAGCTGCCACCGGCTTCGGAGCTCCAGCGCCAGCCCTGGCTCTCGCCGGCTTTCATGGTCTCCACTTCCATCTTGCTGGCCACCATGAAGCCCGAGTAGAAGCCCACGCCAAACTGACCGATCAGTTCGGGGTTGTTCTCGCCTCCCTTTTCCTTCAGCTCCTTGAGGAAGTTCTTTGTGCCGGAACGCGCGATGGTGCCCAGGCTACTGACCAGGTCCTCGTGGCTCATGCCGATGCCGTTGTCGACGATCGTCAGGGTGCGCCCCTCCTCATCGGCTTCGAGGGTGATGCAGAGTTCCTCGTCCTCCGGCAGGAGCGTGGCGTCTGTCAAAGCGGCGTGGCGCAGCTTGTCCAGGGCATCGCTGGCATTGGAAACCAGCTCGCGCACGAAGATTTCCTCGTGCGTGTAGAGGGAGTGGATCATCAGGTCCAGGAGTTCCTGGACCTCGGCTTGGAATGGTTTTGTTTCAGGTGCAGCAGTCATGGCGGGAATTCTCCCGGCGCAGGGGGTCCCTGACAAGCCCTGGTCCGCCAAACAGCGGCTTGTTTGCCCCGCAACCGGGCCCAAATTCTAAATCCGGTACCTCGACCCGGAAATGCGGGTAGATTTCAATGGATCCCCCCCGCAGGGGCTCCTGGACCCTCTATCCGCCGCACCGCGCCTATGAAACTCAGCTCGCTCTTCCTGCCCTGCGCCGCCCTCGCGGGCGCCGCTCTGCTCGTCCTGCCCGGGGCCAGCCAAGCCTACAATTTCCTCGGCGGAAGCCTCGACCTGACCCAGCGCGATTTCCGGGTCTTCAACAACTTCACCGACGTCGAAGCCAACGACAATCAGTTGGTGGATCCCCAGTTCCCCGGAGCCACGGGGGCCGTGCGTTCCATATGGGCAGCGGTCTCGGAATGGGGCAGCGAGCCGCGCAAGGATGGCAGCGGCGACATCAGCCAACCGGGAGGCCTGGGCTCCGGCGGGGCCAACTTCGACTCGATCTTCCAAGGGGAAGCCCCCGACCCTGGCGGCACAAACGACAACGTCTTCTCCGAGATCAGCGGCCAGAGCGCCGGCGTTCTGGCCTTCACCGAGTTGCCCATTTCCGACGGCTGGCGCATTCGCTTCTACCGCGCTCCGACCGTTTGGCACGACGGCCCCGGCGCCCCCCCCAACTTGGGCAACGACCACAAAGACTTGCAAGGAGTCGCTACCCACGAGTACGGGCACGCTTTGGGTCTCGACCACAGCACCGTGGCCTTGGAGACGGTAATGTTCCCCGGCTCGGGGACCAACTTCTACCAGCGGCGCACCCTGCACTCCGACGACATCGCAGGCATCCAAGCGCTCTACGGGGTGAAGTCCCCCAGCAAACCACACATCGAGAGCTACGTCCTGAACGGCATCCAGCTCACGATCTTTGGAGATCACTTCGACGCCTCGAGCAACGAGCTCTGGTTCACGCACGCCGCAGGTTTGGGGGACGGGACTCCGGTCAAGCTCACGGGCGTCGGCTCGACCCAGGGCGGCACCGTGATCAACGCGAGCTTGCCCGCCAACGCCGGGCACGGGGATCTCATGCTGCGAATTCCCGGGGACACCGGAGACAAGCTCTCCAACTCGTACCCCTTCGACCCGCTGCTTGGAGACTGCCCTGGAGTCCTTTCCTATGGCAGCGCGATGGTCAACTCCCTGGGCCTGACGGCGGACTTGGTTCCCTCCGGCTTTCCCAGCGCCAGCTTGAACAACTTCAACCTAGACGTGACCTTCGGCGGCGTAGGCAACGCACCGGCGATTCTGTTCTATGGAACGCAACAGGCGAGTACGCCCTTCTTCGGCGGCACGCTCTACGCGGGCGGCCGCTTGCAACGGGCAGCTTCGAGCACCTTCGGCGTCTTCGGCGACATCTACTTTTCCGTGCCGGTGACCCCCACCATGATCGGTCAAACCCGCTACTATCAGCTCTGGTACAAGGACGTGGCCGCCCCCATGGGCGTGGGCCTGAGCGGCGCGCTACAGGTCACCTTCTGCCCCTGATCGCAGTCGCTCAAGCTGGCTGGACCTTAGAAGGAACTTCAGGAGTCGAAGAAGACCACCCGGCCCATTGGCGGCAAGGCTGCGGAACAAGTGGAAGCCAACATCCTTCCGGATTCCACGCGGCGCGACAGACGAGACAAACCCGACCGGCGAGACAGAACGAGGCAGGCGGCAACGCGAACGCCGCGCTGCCGCCTGTTTGAGCTCAGCCGCCTGGATGGCGCAGAACGTGCCCGCTTGCGAGACGCTCTACTCGACCGGCGTGCAACGGATGCTGTGGCTCATCGTTCCAACCATCACCAGCTGCTGGATCATGGACTCTTCCTCACCATCGGACTTCTGGCGAGTCTGGACCAAGGTGGTTCCCACGCGCTCGGAAGCGCGCAATTCCTTGGTGTCGTGCAGGTAGCCGCCGGCGATGTCCCAGCGCAAGGTTCCTGAACCGGACAGTTCCATGTGGACCACGTTCGACTTCACCAAGAAACCGGTGGAGAGTTCCTGAATCGACATTCCCGATTGGGCACGCTCAGGGATGTCGTGCTCCAACTTCACGTCGAAGGTCAACTGGATCAGCGCCAACTCACGGCCGTCGAGCAATTCGGTACCCATCAGGAAGGCCTTGACCGTTCCTTCTTCCTTGCCGCCAAACACCTGTTCGATGTTCAGGCCGAGGCCCATGCGCATGGTGCGCAACATGGTGTGGCCCACTTGACCCTTCAAGCCGAAGTCCGTGTCGCCGCCATTGGCGAAGAGGTCCAGCAGCACGTGCGGAGCCAGGTCCCAGGTGGCACCGGGTTCCACCTTGCCAGCGGGCACGATGGACCCGATCGTCAAGTCCGGCGTCAAGCCCGGCAGCACCTCTTCGATGCCCTCGGTTTTGTCGTAGTAGCGACCGAACTCCTTCTCTTCGGGGAGCCAAGTGAACACCACGCCCTTGCCTTGCACCGAGCCCTTGCCCTGGAAGTGCCGGTCCTTGCTCTGCGAGCCTCCGAGTGAGCGCTTCGAGTCCACCTCGAAGTCGGCCTTTAAATAATCGCGGCGAAAGCGCGTGGGCGTGGCGCCTTCTTTTTCGAGCACCTCATCCACCACGGTCAGGTTTTGAGTGCAGTCGATGTCGAAGAGCCTTTGCGAGAGGGATTCCTCCCCGTCCACCACCGTGCGCATGGTCTCGGCCACGAGGACGTAGTGGGTGCTGATCTCGCGTCGCAAGCGAACCCCCACTTCAGGGCTGCTCGCCAACTCGTGGGAGCCGGTGTCGCCCGCGTAGAGCGGAGTGGAACCCAAGGAGAGAACCAAGGGCAAGATCGTAAGTGTGAGCGTTTTCATTGAATTCATCGGAAGTGGATTGATCTCAGCGCTTCGGGTTTTCGCCATCGGTGGAGTTGCCGTCATCGGTGGCTTTCTTCGCCCCGCTCTTCTTGCCCTTGCGTTTCTGAGGGGCCTTGCCGTTCAAGCGGCCATTGATGTAGTTGCCCGAGGTCTCGGTGTTCACGCTGCCGTCCTGCAACCAGAAGGTCACCTCTCCGTCGTACTTGCCATTGACCACGCTCGTGTCGACCTTCTTCTGGCCCGACTTGTACCACTCCACGTAGCGCCCGTGTTTCTTGCCGTTGACGTAGGAGCACTCGTACTTCTGCTGGCCGTTATCAAACCAACCAGCCCAGGAGCCGATCGGGTCCCCGCCCACGTAGGCGCCGAGGCCTTCTTGCTGTCCGTTCTCGTGCCAGTAGCGCCATTCGCCGTTCTCCTTGCCCCAGTTGAACGAGCCCTCGAAGTACTTCTGCCCATTCGGGTGGTAGCGCACCCAGTTGCCGATTTCTTTGCCGGCACGGTAGCTGCCTTCCGCGAGCTTGTTGCCGTCCACATCGTAGGAGACCCAAGGACCGCTACGCTGGCCAAGGGAGTAGGCGCCGACGGAACGCTGATAGCCGTTCTCGAAGTAGGCTTCCCAATCCCCGTGGCGCTCCCCACGTTGGTAGGTTCCGCGTTCCATGACCTGATCGGAGGACGGGTACCAAGTGGTCCAGAGCCCGCTCTGTTTTGCATTGTCCCAGCTGCCGGTGGACTCCTTCGAACCCTCGACCGTCCAATACTTCCAGACACCCACCCGGGCGTAGTTGTCGAGTTCGCCCTCGTAGGCCCGCTTGCCGTTGTCGTGCCAACCACGCCAGAGCCCGCTGCGGCGGCCCTTGTGGACGCGACCTTCACGGGCCTTGGTGCCGTTCTCGTGCAGAATGACCACCGGCTCACCGGGACCATCCGGGATGCCTTCAGGCCCGTCCGGGTTGCCGTTGGAAGCGTCCTGGGGCTCTTGAGCGAGTGCTGTGGCTTCCGTCGGCGGCGCTGGGGTGGCGCAGGCCGGCGGCATGGCGGGAAGGGTGATTGGAGGACTGCAAAGGGCAGCCAAAGCCAGAGACATCAACATGAGGAAGCAATGCGTTGGGGTTGAAGGACGCCCATCCTACGGAAACCGGGGCCTGCTGTTAGCCCCGCGTGGGAATCTGCGTTCCCAAAGCTTCGGCATCGACGCCGCCACCTCGGGAGTGAGAATCGGGGAGCGCGGGGAATTCCCTCACGAACACCGGGGCCCCGTGAATTGGAACCCCCTGAGCCCGGCCTTCGACTTGGCGCCAGGCCCAGAGTGAAGGCGGCCCGACGACAGGCAGGGCCACCAGCACGTGCCAGCCAAAGCCTGGGTCACCGTCCCAGTCCCGAAGCGAGGGTCTGCGCGTCCCACGCGGATGAGAGTGCCAGGTGCAGAGGACCACTTCGCCCCGTTCGGCGGCCCGGCGTTCCGCTCGCCGCCAGGCGCCGGGATCCAGTCGGAAGCGCTCCCGGCCAGCTGTTCCTTGGTGCAGGTTCGCGCTGGGCACGACCTCGGTCACCTGACGCTCAGTGGCTCCCTCAAAACCGAGCAGCAGTCCGCAGGCTTCCCGGGGCCAAGCCGCCAAGCTGTCGCGCACCAGCTCTGCCCGGCAACCCATGGGAAGCAGCAGCCGTGCCGCGGTCGAGGCCCGCTCGGACTGCTCGGCTCCCTCGGACGGTGGGCGGACGGTCTTGCGCTTCATCCGTGCGGTGCTCGCGCCTGCTCAGTCGCCGACCCGTTCGCCCGCCTCGTAGGTCCCGCTCCAGGCCTTCAAGTACTTGCCGCTCTCATCCCACAGGGACCACTTGCCCTGACGCTTGCCATCGAGCATCTCCCCTTCGCTGGCCTTCTTTCCGTTCGGGTGCCAGGCCATCATGGGACCACTTTGGATCCCAGGCGTGGAGTAGGTCTGTGAAGTCTTCGGTCCACCGCCGGCGAAGTAGCTTTTCTGAACTTGAACGGGCTGGCCGCCCTCGAAGCTGCCTTCGAAGATCAGGATGCCCTCGTTGCTCCAAGCCTTGCGCGCGCCGTGGAACTCGCCTTCCAAATAATTCTCGCGGGTGATCAGAACGCCCGCGTCGCTCCAAACCAGCCACTCGCCCGTACGCTTGCCGTTTTCCATTTGGCCGCTCAAGCGTTCCGTGCCGTCAGGCCACCATTCCAGCCAGGGTCCCTGCGCCTTGCCATCGACGAAGTGTTTTTCGACAGCGCGCTTCTCGCGACCATGCCACTGCAGGTGATGGCCGTGGCGCTTGCCATTTTTCCACTGGGAGTCTTCGATCGGAAAGCCGCGCTTGTTCCAGTTGTGGTCGGCGCCGGACTTCTTGCCTTGATCCCACTCGACGAGTTGGCTCACCGCCCCCGAGTCGAAGAAGACCCACTGTTTGCCGTGGTCCAGCCCGTTGAGCCAGTGTTGGACCTTCCAGAGGGAACCCATCGAGTGCCAACGACTCCAATCGCCGCTGAGTTGATCGTTGACGAAGTGGCCTTCGCTCTTCTTGAAGCCCGACTCATGCCACTCATCGAAGCGGCCATTGGATTGCCCCCCCTTGTAGTTGCGGCGCAACTGAACCTGGCCATTGTCGTACCAACGCCACTCCGGTCCGTGCAGGGTCGGGGACGATCCGTCCGTGCCTAGGGTGCGGTGTCCTTGCAGGCGCAGATCGCCGTCCGGCCATGACTCCTCGTAGAACTCGACCGGCACGCCATCGTAGGTGGACAGGGCGCTCAGGCGTTCGAGGGAAGGATCTGGGCTCCCCGTTGAAGAGGCCAGAAACACCTTCCAGACAGCGTCCGCCAACTCGGGAACCTGAGTGGGATCCGGAGCCATGGGCACGTCGTCGTGGGCCGATGGCTTGTAGTCGGGATCCAGTGCAGGCGCCTGCGGGGAAGCGGCCGAAGCGGACTCCATGCCAAAGTCCGTGCCAGGCAGGCTCCCCATGGGAGACAAGGCTGGATCCGCGTTGTCGAGGACCTCAGCGCCCTCGGAAGGGGGCACTTCAATCACGGGTCGGGCGCTTGCGTCCGGTTCGGCATCCTGGGGTTCACCGCACCCGGGAAGGAGTGCGGTGAAGCCGAAGCATAGGATCGTTGTCAGCCCGGAGGCCGCGAGTCGTGTGGTCATCAAGCGTCTGGAGAGGGCCCGGGAAGAGCCGATTAGGAGGACGGGCTGGCCGCCTCGCGCGGGCCCACCATGTCTCCGGGGATCACTGCGGCATCGAATTCTTCGCCAGTCATCAACCCTTTGGAAACCACGGCTTCGCGCAGCGTGATGTTCTCTACGTACGCGTGCTTCGCGATGTTGGCGGCATTGTCGTAGCCGATGTGGCGGTTGAGAGCCGTCACCAGCATCAACGATTCGCGCATCAAGCTGTCGACACGGCCGGCGTCCAGCTCGAGCCCGTCGATGCAGTTCTCGCGGAAGGAGTCGCAGGCGTCCGCGATCAAGCGCGTGGATTCGAGCACGTTGTGAATCATCACCGGCTTGAAGACGTTCAACTCGAAGTTGCCCTGGCTGCCCGCGAAGCCGACCGTAACGTCGTTGCCCATGACCTGCGCGCAGACCATGGTGAGCGCCTCGCATTGGGTCGGATTGACCTTGCCGGGCATGATCGAAGAACCCGGCTCATTGGCGGGCAGCTTCAACTCGCCGAGACCACAACGGGGTCCCGATCCCAACCAACGGATGTCGTTGGCAATTTTCATCAGAGCGCAGGCCGCGACCTTGAAGGTCCCGTGCAAGAAGACCAAAGCGTCGTGGCCAGCGAGTGCCGAAAACTTGTTCGGTGCGGAGACGAAGGCCAGGCCAGTTTCCTCCGCGATCTTGTGCGCCACCATGTCGGCGAAGCGCGGGTCCGTGTTGAGTCCGGTGCCCACGGCGGTTCCGCCCTGGGCCAACTCGAAGATCGCGGGCAAGGCACTTTTGATCGCACGCCGGGCGTCACGCAGTTGTTGCACGTAGCCCGAGAACTCTTGACCGACGGTCAAGGGGGTCGCGTCCTGCAAGTGGGTGCGGCCGATCTTGACCGTCTCCTTCCAAGCTTCGCCCTTGGCTTCGAGAGATTTTGCAAGGGCGCTCAGAGCCGGCAACATGCGGTTGACGGTTTCCTCGGCGGCGGCGATGTGCATGGCCGTCGGAAACGTGTCGTTCGAAGACTGGGCGCGGTTCACATGATCGTTGGGGTGAACGGGCTTCTTGCTGCCCAGCTCCCCCCCGAGGATTTGAATCGCTCGGTTGGAGATCACTTCGTTGGCGTTCATGTTGGACTGGGTTCCGGAACCCGTTTGCCAAACCACGAGCGGGAAGTGGCTGTCCAGCTCTCCTGAAATGACTTCGTCCGCGGCGCTCACGAGGGCCTTCTGCTCTTCGGCGCTCAAGGCATCCAGTTCGCCGAGGTCCACATTGGCCAATGCTGCGCACTTCTTGACCACGCCCAAAGCGCGAATCATCGGGCGCGTAAACGTTTGCCCTCCGATCTTGAAGTTCTCTCTTGAGCGTTGGGTTTGGGCGCCGTAGAGCGCGCCCGAGGGCACTTCGATGGGGCCCATCGAGTCGCTTTCAGTGCGGGTAGTCATCAGTCCTTGGGTGGTGGTGGATCGCAGAGGGGCGAAGTCAGTGAACCCAAAGCCTAACTAGAGCCGCCCGCGAAACCAGCCCTGCCCGCCCGCCCTTGACGAATCTCCCCCACCCAACGTGGAAGGGGCCGGATTCGGCCCCCTTGCGTACGGCTCATTGGCCCATTCGTAAGGGCGTGAACCTGCGTGCCACCTCCGCCAAGCACGCTCGCGCGCCCAACTTGCGTGGCACAGGCCCGCCTGGTTGCCCCTCTCCGGTACGCGCCCAAGTGCCTGCGCGCAGGGACGCGCTCAAATGGCCCCCGCAGAAACGACAGCCGTCGGGACTCCCTACAGGTCCCCCACAAAGTCCTGGCTGGACTTCGCCCACCAGGCGCGCCAGGCAGCCACGCGCTTCTTGCGGTCGGACTCCTTGGCCTGGGGATCAAAGCGGAAATCACGGCCCGAGATCGTGCGCAGGGCTTGCATGGCCGCCTCGCGAACCACCGGTTCGTCGTCCTCGAGGGCGTCGATCAAGGGCTCGATGGCCAGGGGTGAATTGAGGTCACCGAAGACCCGCGCCACGGCCATGCGAACGAAGCTGTTCGAGTCCTTCAAGTGCGGGATCAGGTGCGGCACCACTTCGGGGTCACCGGTTTCCCCGAGGGCGGACACGGCGTTCCAGCGGGTGCCGGCCACGTCGCTTTTCAGGTCCACCAAATGCGCTGCGTAGGGCAGTGCTTTTTGCACCGGCGCCACGGCGGCAGCGGCCAGGGGGACGTTGCGTTCCGATCCCATTTGTCCTTCGGCCCGCTCCAAGCGCTCGCTCAATTCACGCAACTCGACCCGCAGCCGCATGGACTCGGCCAAGAAGCCATCCAGACGCCGGCCGTTTTCGGTGCTGTCCGTCTTCTGCAAACCCTCGAGGCGCGCCAGGCTCGTGTCGAGCGTCGAGATGTGTTTGGTGATCGTCGCGATCTCCGTCTGCAAGGTTTGGTTCGACCCCTTCCAGCTTTCTTGATTGCTGCTGATGGTGCCGGCCAGTCGGTCTTCCAACTCCTTCACCCGGCGCTGAGCCTTGAGGCTGACCGTGTCGAGGTTTTTGTCCAAGCGGCCGAGGTCTTTGCCGACTTCACCCTGGAAGCTTGAGTCGGCTGCGTGCAGGGATTGCACTTCCCCGTAAAGGTAGTAACCCCCACCCAAAACCAAAATCAAGGACAGCACGGATGTCCAGCCGGGGGCCGAGACTTTGGGCCGCGGCACGCTGCTGGGCACGGGTGGCGCAGCCACAGCCGCGGGAGCTGGCGCGGGCACCACCGCCGAGCGGGAGCCTGGTCCCACTCCCGCACTCAGGCGCGTTGGGTCGCGCTCGGCGGCGCTCGAGTCCCCAGACCCGAAGGCCCCGGAGCCGTAGGAGGAAGCGCTCGAGTCCCCGTTCGAGGAGCCCCGACTCGTGCTCATGGAGGAGTCGCAGGCGGCACAAATCACGCGCCCTTGCCGACGGAAGGCGCGCCCCAGGGAGAAGTCCGCATCCGGGACTGATTCGCTGCACAGGTCGCAGAACTGGATTTTCATATTCGAGTGGATGAATGGAGCACGATGCACAAGGACCGCTGGGGAGGACTCATAGTATCGACTCGAGACGCTGACGGAAGATTCCGTTATCCTCTTCAACCGCGGAGGACGGGTTTGGAAGAGGGGACTCTTGGATTCCTCGGGGTTTCGAGTTCAGATAGGCCACGGTCACCATGGAAGTCACGCAAGATCTACGCCGAAAGCTGAAGGAGCTCGGAGAATGTTTCCTCCAAGAGTTCTTGGAGGTCGAGATCAGTCGTCATCCAACCAACGTGGAAGCCCTGGCGGAGCTCGGGCAGGTCTACACCAATCGCGGTCTGTGGGCCCTCGGAATGGGCGTGGATCAGCAATTGATTCGGCTCATGCCCGAGAATCCGACGGCCCATTACAATCTAGCCTGCTCCCACGCCCTGCTCGGAGATGCGCGCAGCGCCCTCGAATCTCTCAACCACGCGGTCTCCCTCGGCTACGACGAAGCGGAGTTCATGGCGAGTGACGAGGACCTCGCTAGCCTGCGCCAGACGCCTGAATTCCGCGCATTGATCGAGCGAATCCGCTCGGGCACAAAATAACCGCCGCGCGGTTTGCGCGACGGCATTGGTCGTTGGTTGCGATCGTCTAGCCCTGGGCGCTACTTTCGGCGCATGGGATCTGCTTTGCGTTGGCTCCACCAAGCGTCCCAGGATTGGACGCTGGCGGCCCGGGCCTCGACCGTCCCCTTCGGGTCGAATTCAAAGCTCTCGTGGGTGGCTTCGTTGAGTGCTTTGATGCAGAGTCCGCGCACATAAACGCGCTCGTCTTCCAGGCCAGCGATCAATTGGCCGAGCATCGACCAATCCCCCAGTTTCAGCAGGGTGCGAGCGCGCTCCAGGGCCAAGTCCGAGTTGTCGACTTCCGGCCAGGGAATCGCTCGCAGGGAGTCCACCAAGCGCCCGTCGCGGGTGGCGCCGAGGGCGGCCAGTGCGGCACAGGCCACGTCCTCTCTAGGATCCTTGACCAGCTCCAGCAGGGTTTCGTAACTCGGCTCCCCCACTTGGGCAAACCACTGGATCAATTCGACGCGCTCGATCCCGTGAGTCCAGGGCAGGCGTTTGGCGCTCTCCTCGATCTCGATCTTGAGGCTCGGCGAAGCCTGAATCCATGGGCCCATGTTGGCCTTGTTGGCCGCGGGCTTGTCCCCCACAGTGACGCAAGAGGCCAGGGCGAGGAGGCAGAATGGAAGCAGTCTTTGAATCGGTCGAAGCATGATTTGGATGGAGTTTGGCCGGGATCGGACACCTATCCCCTTCGACCGACTCGCTGGGGTGCTTGAGCTACCACGGTCCCCGAGGGCCCTGAATCAAGGAATTGAACATTGGATTCCCGGGACTCTCCCGGGCGGGACAGGCACCTGGGCGCAGCGGTGCTTCCCCAAGCATCGGGGCTGCGGGGGGGCGATTAGGCCTGGGGTGGGCCAGGAGCCGCCTTTCGGGCGAAGATGCCTTCTAGCGCGGAAGGGGGCAAAAGGGCTCCCAGGCTCAGGAGCGAACAGCCGGCCACGAGCCAGACCCAGGCCATGGGATCCGGCTGGGGCTCCAGGGGCAGACGCCTGGGATCCGGCGCGGGCTCGAATTCTTGACGAACCAGGCGCCGGCCAGCAGATCGGAACTCCTCGGCACAGGGCAGGCCGAAGCCCACTTGCCCCAAGAGTTCGCCATTGCGCGGATCCCGGCAAATGCCATGCACCGGGGCCCCTTGCGCGCGGGCTCGCAGATCAGCGGGCAAGGGCCCCCCACGGGTGCGCAGGGGATTGCCCGCCGGAGCGCGCTGCTCCACACAAAGCAGACTCTGACCCAGTTCGAGGGAGCTGGCAAAGTGCTCCAAGCCGACCCCCGGAATCTGTGCGTAGAGGGTCAACTGAACCTCTGCAGGCCAATCTTCGGGAACTTCCTGGAGCAGCAACTCGCCGCGCTCGAGCTCGAGTCGCAAACGCTGCGGCTCCCGAGGATCAACGGCCAAAAAACGAAAGAGCGGGGCCAACCAGGCCTCTCCATCCAAGTAGCGCTCCCCCCATTCGGGCAAGGGCGCGCTGGCCCAGGCGGCCACCCGGCCGGCGCCCACTCGCTGCCAGGCGAGCACCGGCTCCGCGCCTCTTGCGCCTCGTGCCAGGACGTCCGCAGCGGGGCGGGCGGCGCAGCGCAGGTAGCGTTCGAGAGCGGGCAAGTCTTCCCCGAGACTGCCCCAAGCGGCCAGGAGATCCCGGGTGCCAGCCAGCGCTCCGGGCTTGCCAGGCACGAGGGCCAAGTTGCCATGGCGATAGCGTTCCTCGAAGACCTCGCGCATGAACACCTCTTGCAAGTCCAAGGCGGCGTTGCCGTCGATCACGCTCTCCCCGGGTGCCAACAAGTAGCTGAGGAAGAGGAAGCTGGGGTCCTCGCCGATGGCGATCGGAATCAATCGCGTCTGCGCTTGACGGAAGCCTTCACGCAGCAGCGGGCCGCGGGTCGCTTGTCCGTGGGAGTCCAAGTCCTTGCCATCCGTCAACAGGAACACGAGGGCTTCGCGCTCGACGACGGTGGAAGCTCCAGTGCCGGCGCGCGTCAGGGCCGCGCGCTCTTCCAACAAGCGCTCGAGGGAGTAGAAGATCGACGTGGCCCCCCCGGGCACACGCGAGTCCATCAAGCGCCGCAAGACCGCCAAGGGACCTTCTGCATCCACCGCCAAATGGAGCGACGGACCGAGGGTTCCCGTGAAGAAGCGCAGGGACAAATTGTCTTCCGGGGAAGCGCTCGTGACGAGTCCGAGCAGGGCCGTGCGCACCCGTTCGAAGGGATCCCCCGCCATGGAACCGGAACCGTCGACAACGAAGATCACGTCCCGTTCCGCGCCCCCATCCGGTGCGGGAATCAGGGGCAGCAATTGGGTCAAGGGCGAGGCCTTCCAGCCACTTTCAAACCAACCGCCCAGGGACCCCCAACCCCCACAGAAGAACCAACCGCCGCCCGCTTGCACGAAGGCTTCCACCAAGGTGGCGGGGAGTTCGTTCGGGCCTAGGTCGAAGCTCACGATCAGGTCGAGTTCCCCCAGGGCTTCCGGTAGTTGGCTGGGGGTCAGGATGCGCCATTGCAACCCCGGCCAACGCTCGGGCCCCCCCGCCAACCAGGCGATCATGTTGTCGCGCTGATCCGCGCGTCCCACGGCGGCGACCAGTTTGACTTTTCCCGCTCTGGTTTGCGCGGCGAAGGTGTCGTTCTCAGGGATCGGGTCCCCGCGCACGTCGTCGTCGGAACGGCCCAGACGCACGCGCGCCTGCAGTCCTGTGCGACCTTCGGCGGTGCTGCCCAAGTCTTGCCGCACGGACCAACGCAAGACGTCCTGATCATCCGGTGCAAGCGCCGGCAAGCTCAAGCTCCAACGCTTGGATTGCAAACTCGTCGCCCGCTCTACTTCGACCGAGAGCTCCAGCGTCCAGGGGCCGGCGAGGACTGCGCTTGCTCCGCTCAGGCAGAGCTCGAACTCGGCCACCAGCGGCTCCCCGGGGGCCGGATCCTTTGGCAAGCGCAGCCCTTCCAACGCTAGGTCGGGGCGCGTTGCGGCCGGAGGCGCCAACCAAGTTTGGGCCACGCCCGCTTGGGCCAGTCGAGCCAGGCGCGGCCGGGGATCTTCCCCAGTCCAATCGCGCGCTCCACAGATCACCACCCTAGCCAAAGGCCGCGCGGGGTCGGCCAGCTCCGTTTCGTAGAGGGCCAAGGCGCCCGCTAGGTTCGAGGCGCCGTCCGCTCCAGAGTCCAACTCCAAACGCAACACTTCCCCTTCGCGGCCCATCAAGCGCGCCAGCCAATCCTCGGCGGCCGCCAGTCCAAGTCGGCGCACTTCCTGGCCATAGATGCCCACGGCGAGTTCGGCGCCCTCCTCGCGGGCCGCTTGCGCCTGTTCCTTCAAGCGCGCTCGAGCCCACAAACCATGGCCCGGTCGCAGGCGCGTGGTGCCCGCCGAGAGATCGAAGAGCAGCACCCGCAGGGGCGGCTTTGCTTCGCGCTCTTGATCGACCACAGGAAAGGAACGCCACGTTCCAAAGGCCAAGCACAAGATCCCGCAGACGAGCAGCAGGCCTTGCCAGCGCTGAACGCTAGGCGAGGGTCCGCTCGTCTTCGAGAAGAGTGGCTTCAAGAATCTCCGTCAACGCTCGCCGGGTCGAGTTCAGCCCCCGCGACGGTGACCCGTTCCGCGCTGTGGATCCAACCGCCGCCCAGCAGCAAGTCCCCGTGGTAAAGCGCTGCCCCTTGACCTGCGGCCACAGCCAGTTGCGGATCGTCGAAGGTCACCACGGCGCGCGTGCCCTCCACAACAACCGTGGCCGGAGCGGGCGTGCAGTGGTAACGATGCTGCGCTTCACAACGGAACGTGCCGCTGGCGGGCACGTCGAATCCGATCCAGTTCAAGGAGTCCACGGTCATCGATTGGAAGTCCGCTTCCTCGCGCGGGCCGAGCACCACCAGGCCTTGGGCTGGAATGATCTCGAGCACGTAGAAAGGTGTGCCACCGCCAATGCCGTGACCGCGGCGTTGGCCAATGGTGAAGTGTTCGGTGCCGTCGTGGCTGCCGAGTTCCTTGCCCTGCGTGTCCACGAACTTCCCCGGGTGCAAGGCACGCCCATCCTGGGCCAGCAGTTGACGGTAGTCGTTCGAAGGCACGAAACAGATCTCTTGGCTGTCGGCTTTCTTGGCCGTGCGCAAGCCGACCTTCTCGGCCATCTCACGCACTTCGGGCTTTTGCAAGCCGCCCAAGGGCAAGCGCGTGCGCCGCAGGTTTGCCTCGGAGACGCAGAACAACTGGTAGGACTGATCCTTTTTTCGATCGACGCCGCGGCGCACTTTGACGCGACCATCCTCGATGTCGAGGCGCGCGTAGTGTCCGGTGGCGATGCCTTCGGCGCCGAGCTCATCCGCAAAGCGCAGCAGCTCGTCGAACTTCAGGTCGCGGTTGCAAACCGCACAAGGGTTCGGCGTGCGGCCGGCGGAGTACTCGTCGAGGAAGTACTTGATGATCTGCTTGAACTCTTGGCCCAGGTCGATCGAGTGAAAGGGCAAGCCCAACTTGGCCGCCACCATGCGCGCGTCGCGGGCGTCGGAGGTGGAGCAGCAGGACTTCTTACGGGTCTCGCTCTCTTCGACTTTCACGCCGTTGCGCATGAAGAGGCCGATCACATCGTAGCCCTCTTCCCCCATCATCCAGGCGGCAACGGAGGAGTCGACACCGCCGCTCATAGCGACGACGAAACGGGGGCGTTCGGGCTTCGGGCTGGACATCGTGCAGGCAGCATAGCTCCTGCCGCAGTCGCCGCTGACCCCCAACTTGGACAGTTTGTTGGTCCGCAGGTGGACCCGCTTGTTGGCCAGTCAGTGGACCCGCCCCCTGGGGAGCTTGGGCCGCGAGCCGCGGGGCCCTTGCCACGGCTGGGACCGGGCCCCTCCCGGCTTGCCAAAAAAAACGGCCGGGGCCACCCTTCCGAAGAGTGAATCCCTATGCTTCGGGCCTTCCTCAGAGACCTCCCAGGGCCCCATGTGAGCCCAATCCCCACAACGACCATGATCCTCTCGAATCTCTCCTTGGCCCTCTTCACTTTCCTGCAGGACAGCGGAGCCGCTGAAGGCGCCGCGGGCGCTGCGGAAGCCCCCGACACGAAGAACACGATGGTGATGATGCTGGGGATCTTCGCCATCTTCTGGTTCCTTGTGATCGCCCCCGAGCGCAAGAAGAAGAAGCAGCGCGAGGAGTTGATGGGCGGCCTCAAGAAGGGCGACAAGATCATGACCACCACGGGCATGTACGCCAGCGTCGCGCAGATCCAAGACGACATCGTGACCCTGCAAGTGGCGGACGGCGTTCGCATCAAGTTCGCCCGGGCCGCCATTCAAGGCCTGGTGGATCCGGAAGCGAAAAAGGACGACGGGAAACAGGACAAGGACAAAGACGCGGGCAACAAGGGCGACAAGAAAGAGCTCGAGTCGAGCGCTTCCTAAGCACGCTGCGCGAAGCGTTCCGGGTCCCAGGGCACCGGAACGCTTTGGCCCTCGGGCCGTGAATCGGTGACGCTGAACTGAGGCTGAACTGGGGCTGAACTGGGACCTGGGAACGCGTGCCGATGAATCGCCGAGCATGAACCCGTGACCTCCGCGCGCGCCGAGCGTCCTGCTTCCATGGATGAAGGACCTACGAGCGACTTTGCGCGGGCTTTGGCTGCAGCGTGCCCCGCGCCACTTCCTGCGACGTGCGCATCCGTCGCGGGCCGAGCTCGGGGACGCGGGAGAAGAACTCGCGGCGCGCCACCTGCGTCGACTCGGTTGGCGCCTGCGCGGCCGCCAGTTGCGAACGGCTCACGGGGAAGTCGACCTCTGGGCTTGGCACGCGCAAAAGGCTTGGGTGGTGGAGGTCAAGACCCGGCATGTGGCATGGCACTTCAGCGGCCCCCCGCGCCCGGGCGGTGCTCCCAGGGCTTGGTCCATGGTCTATCGCCCCAGCACGTCCTTGACGCCCAAGCAACGCTCGCGCCTGGCGCGGGCCGCCCGGGACCTCGCGCGCCGCTGCGATCGCCAACCAGCCCTGGCCCTCGTAGAAGTCTTCGTGAGCGAGGATGGTCGCACGGTGGAAGTTCATGGGCCCGGCGGCTGCCTGCTCTAGAGCGCAGGCTCTCGAAAGGGATCATGCACGGAGCAAGACGCGATCAGCGCGCGGGACACGGAACTCGCGTCTCGTGTCTCGTGAAGCGCGGGCCGGATCGCCCGTCAGTGAAGGAATCCTCCTCGGAAAGTGATGGCGACCTCGTGGTGCTTGCTGCCCCTCTAGGTCCCCGCGTGCGCGCGCCGCGACTCCCCGTCGGGGCCCTGGAAATTCCCGTGTATCCCCCGTGAAAAGCGACGTTTCCCCCATGAAAAGGAGAGGACGAGTCCGGCTCAAAATTGTTCGCTCGGACCCGGGCGTCTATACTCCGGGCCGTCCTCAATCGAACCCCACCATGAAAAAGACCTTGCCGCTGCTCACGTTCGCGTTCCTCGCCGGAACCACTCTTCTCTCCTCCAACAGCGTGGGCGCGGGCACCGCAAACGCGAGCCTGGCCCGGGAAGCGAGCTTGGAAATGGAAACAGGCATCGGTGGCTCCGTCGCCGACGCGAGCCTCTTGCTTCCCGGCGGACGCGACCTGCCCGCCCCGGGCACGCCGCAGGTTTGTCGGGAACGCCGTCAAGCCTTGGCCGCCGCGCTCGAAGAGGGAGTGATGTTCTTTCATGCGGGTCCCGACGCCGATGGCCGATTCGAGGCGGACGTGGACTTCCACTACTTGACCGGTTTGCACCGGCCCGATGCACGGCTCTTGCTGGTGGCCAAAGCAGGCAAGCTGCTGCGCGACGAGTTGTACTTGCCCGTGCAGTCTCCCCAAAAACGCTTGTGGCAAGGACCGCAGTTGAACCCGGAAGACTTCGAGGGCAGCGACGCCTTTGGCAAGGTCCTGCCCAGCGCGGGCTTCGACGAAAAAGCTCTGGTCATGCTCGCTGAAGACAAGGGCATCTATTCCGTTGGCGACACCGCTATCGAAGAGCTGGTGGACTTGGAGATCAAGGTCAAGCGCGCGCGCACCCTCTTGAACAACTTGCAGGTGGTCAAAACCCCAAGCGAGATCGCGGCCCTCGAGATGGCCGTGGACATCACCCAAGCCGGCATCGCGGACGCCATGCGCATCGCCCTGCCCGGCACCTACGAGTACCAAGCAGAGGCGGCCGTCGACGGGGGCTTCCGACGCCGGGGCGCTGAGTTCATGGCCTTCCCCTCCATTTGCGGTTCCGCCGAGAACGCGTGCTTCCTGCACTACCGCGCCAACAACCGTTTGATGCAAGACGGCGATTTGCTCTTGATGGACGTGGGCGCCAAGTACGAAGGCTACAGCGCCGACGTCACGCGCACCTTCCCCATCAACGGCAAGTTCAGCCCGCGCCAACGGGAGCTGTACGAGTTGGTGCTCGAAGCACAAACCGTGGCCGTGGCCGCCTTGAAGCCTGGAGTCAGCATGCGCGACGTGCACGAAGTCGCTGCGGCGTTTTTCGAGGAGAAGGGCGTGCGCGAACACTTCAAGCACGGGCTCGGCCACCAGCTCGGCATTCGCGTCCACGACGTGCCCGGATTTCGCGGGCCCCTGAAGGCGGGCATGTTGGTCACCGTCGAGCCGGGACTCTACCTGGCCGACGAGGGCATCGGCATCCGCATTGAGGACGACTATCTGTTGACGGAAACCGGCAACCGCAAGCTCTCCGACTCGATCCCGAGCGACCCCGATGAACTGGAGGCCTACATCGCCCGACTGCGCAAGCCCTAGGTTGGACGCTCGTGAGGAGCGGGGAGTGTTGTTCAAACTCCTCCGAGCTCGCGTGGATCGTGCCTGCTTCCCTGGCGCGTCCAACGGCTCGCAATTCATCCGGCGAAGAGAGCCTCCTCTTCCATTCGGACCGAACCCGTGCCTCCCGCGGCCGGTTCCCAAGCGCCCCTCCTGGGCGCAGAGGCCCCCAGGCCTCCCATTTCCGCTCACTCCCCCCCACAAATCTTCCACCGAGGCCCGGATTCGTCGGCCCTGCCCTACACCCCCCGTGAGGGTCAGCCGATGAAAGACCGCCCCCATGCTGCGCGTCCTTAGCCACTACCTGCCCGTTCGTAAGGCTCTCCTGATTCTGTCGGAGACCCTGATTCTATGGGCAGTTCTGACCCTGGTTGGCCAAAGCCACCTGCGCGAACCGACCCACGACCTGTACCGCGCTCTCTCCCGAGACATGTTTGTTTCGATGAGCGTCGAGACCGCCATGAGCCACGTCATGGTCAACGCCCTAGCGGTGGCTTTGCTGGTGCAATTCGCGATCTCCTTCAACGAGCTCTACGACTTCCGCGTTTCGCTCTCCCGTTATGAACGGGCGCGGCGTTTCCTCGGTTCGGTGGCCTCGGCCTTGCTCGTCTCCCTGAGCGTGGTGGTGCTCGCGGACATTTGGCATTGGGAACCGGCCTTCGACTTCCCGGGGCTCTCGCTCCTGCAGAAGATTCGCATGCTGGTCTTTGGCGTGCTGCTTAGCTTCTCGATGCTGTTCGTTTGGCGCACTCTGTTTCACGCTCTCTTGCACAAGGCGAAGTTCTACGAGCGCGTCTTGATCCTCGGCTCTTCGAAAGCCGCGCACACCCTCGCCAAGGAAATGCGCGAGCACGCCGCCGCTGGCTACCAGGTCGCCGGCATCCTGCCCGAGGAAGTGCTCCAGACCCCGGGTAGCGAACTGCCCGCGCCCTTCGACCCGCAAATCACGGGAACGACGGACCTGATCTACGACGACCTCTACGTGGCGGAAGACGGCCTGCGCGCGAAGAACGGAAGGCCCACTTACAAGAGCCTCGAGGAGATGATCGCCAAGGAAGACATCAACGAGATCGTGGTGGCCCTCGGCGATCGTCGCGGCAAGTTGCCCACCACCGCGCTCCTGCGTTGTCGTTTGGCGGGCATTCCCGTGCGCGACTACGACGCGGTCCTCGAGAACATCACGGGCAAGATCTCCGTGGAGGCCCTGCGCCCCTCCTACCTCATTTTCAACGAGGGCTTCTCGCGCCATCCCTGGGCGGGCCTGGCCAAGAGCCTCTTCGATCGCACCTTGGCGCTGCTGATGCTCCTGGTTCTGTGGCCGGCGATGATCGCCACGGCCATCGCGGTCAAGCTGACCTCCGAAGGTCCAGCACTCTTCTCCCAGGAACGCGTGGGTCGCGACGGGGTGCCCTTCACCTTGTTCAAGTTCCGCTCCATGTTTGTGGACGCGGAATCGCGCACGGGCCCGGTGTGGGCCACCGAAGACGATCCGCGCATCACCCCCGCGGGCAAGTTCATGCGCAAGACGCGCTTGGACGAGTTGCCCCAACTCTTCAACGTCTTGGGTGGCAGCATGTCCCTGGTGGGCCCGCGTCCCGAACGGGAAGTCTTCGTGGAAGAGCTCTCCCAAACCATCCCCTACTTCCGCCAACGCCAGATCGTGAAGCCCGGGCTAACCGGCTGGGCTCAGATCAACTACCCCTACGGCAACACGGTGGAAGACGCTTTGCAGAAACTCCAGTACGACCTGTTCTACATCAAGTACCAGTCGTCTCTGTTTGACTTGTCGATCCTGTTCAACACGACCAAAACAATTCTGCTGCGCAAGGGCACCTGATCGACGGCTATCCCCATGCAAGACAGCGTCCCGCCCCTACAACGTGAAGAGCTGTTCGAGGGCCAGCTATGGCGAGTGCGCCTGCAACGCCCGCCCGGAAACATCCTGGACCGCGAGCTGATCCCAGCTCTGCTGAAGCTGGTGCAAGAGGCCCAAGGAGCAGCGCATCTGCGCTTGGTCAGCTTGGAAGGCAGCGCCGATCACTTCAGCTTTGGCGCGAGTGTGCAGGAGCACTTGCCCGAGTCTTGCGAACAAATGCTCGCGCAGATGGGCGAGCTCTTGCAAGCGGTGCTGGATAGCGATGTCTCGATCCATGCCATCGTGCACGGTCGTTGCCTGGGAGGCGGCCTTGAACTCGCCAGTGCCTGCCATCGCATCTACGCCCATCCAACTGCGAGCTTCGGCCAACCGGAGATTCGCTTGGGAGTTGTGGCCCCCTTCGCCGCCATCCTCCTGCCGGAGCGCTTGCGGCGTGCGGAGGTCATCGACCTGTGCCTCTCCGGTCGAAGCATCGATGGAGCACGAGCAGCCCAATTGGGCCTCGTCGATCAGCTCGCGGAGGACCCATGGAGCGCGGCCGTCGAATACCTCGAGCAGCACCTAGCGCCGCACTCCGCCAGCAGCCTGCGCCACGCCGTGCACGCCACCCAAAACGATCTGCGCAAACGCTTCCGCGAGCAGTCCCCCCTGCAGTGCGAACACTACCTCGCGAACTTGATGGGCACCCGAGATGCTAAGGAGGGCTTGCAGGCCTTCCTCGAAAAGCGCCCGCCCCGCTGGACCGATCACTAGCCGGGGCCTGCGCGAGACGCAGGATAGCTTCGGAACTGTTCGGGGACTGCTTCGGGAGGGCTCAAGCTTCGGCCTTGTGTAGACTCGAATGCAGAGGCGCATTCTGTTGATCCCGGAGAGCGTGAACGGGCTCGCGGGCAAGCAGCAATAAATTCCGAGAAGATTGAAGAGTCGCAGGCGCCGGCGGCCACTGTTCCCCGGACCCTATGAGCGAACACCCCCACATGAATCGCGGCGAGCCCGCCGGACTGCAGGAACACACCGAGTTCCTGCGGCGTCTGGCCCGCGGACTCTTGGTGGATCCGGGGAAGGTGGAGGATGCCCTGCAAGAAACTTGGCTCGTGGCTTTGCGCCAGGAGGGCGAAGTTTCCCGGGGCTGGTTGGCGGGTGTCGTGCGCCGTGTGGCGAGTCAGATGCGGCGTGGGGAGCGAAGGCGTTTGCGCAGGGAACAGGAGGCGGCGGCGCGCGAGGCACTGCCCTCTGCTGCCGACAGCGTGGCACGACTTGAAGCGACGCAGCGCCTGGTGCAAGCGGTCGTGGAGCTGCCGGAGCCCTATCGTTCCGTGCTGCTCATGCGCTACTTCGACGACCTCTCCCCGCAAGCAATCAGTGAACGCACAAGCTTGCCCGTGGCCACGGTGCATACGCAAGTGCGTCGCGGACTGCAGCGTTTGCGGGAGAAGCTGCTCGATGACGAACAGACCTGCGCTCAGGAGCTCTTCACTGCACTCGTTCCGCTGCTGGGTCCATCGTTTTCCTTGCCCCCCATCGAAGCGAGCGGCCCCGCTGGCTTGTTGGCAACGGGCAGTTCCGCTGGCAGTTGGACCCTCCTCACTCTCGTGAACACAAACCTCAAACTCTGCGCCGGACTCTTGCTTTTGATGAGCGCATCCTTCGTTGGTTGGAAGCTGTGGGAAGCGCAAGCACCCGTGTCCTTGACGCCGGTGGCCGGCGCTCTGAGCCCGGCGGGGGGAGATCTCGCCGAGGCTTCGAGCAGTGGACAGGCGCTGACGGACAGGCAACTGGCTTCTGAGTCAAGCGGCACCGAGCGCACAAGCGTTGTTCAAAAAAACGCAGTCCAAGCGGTCCCAGGCGACTGGCTCGTGCGGGGGATCGCCAGGCGCAACTACGAAGACCCCTATCCCCAACTGACCCTGTCCATCCAGATCTGGCATGGCTACGAAACCGCTGGCGAGCCTAACTTCGAAAGCGAAGTCACCACGGACGGCGACGGCCGCTTCGAGCTGGCCCTCGCGAACCCCGGAGTGACCAGCACCGTTCAGGTGCACATGGCCGACAGCGCGGGGCACCAGGACTGGTGGGCCCAGGATTTGGTCGCGCCCGGACTGCAGCCGAAAGAAATGGAGCTTCATTGCTTCCCACTCAACGCCACCCTCACCGGACTCGTACGCCTCGAAAACGACGAACCCGTGGCGGACGCCACCGTCAGGGTCAACACATCGACAGCCCAGACGGACGGCGATGGCCGCTTTCGCTTGCAGGTGCCCTCCGTCCAGGGAAACCTCTACACCAACGCCAGCGCGCCGGGCCTCTGCGCCAAACGCGCCGTGGTCACGCCCCTGCGCAAGGGCGAGTTGCGCGAGATCGAGATCGTCATGCGGCCGGAGTTTCGGGTGGTGGGCAGAGTCAGCGATGAACAGGGCAGCCCCCTGGCCGGAGCCGAAGTCAGCGCCTTCTTCTCCTCACAAAACAGCGCCATCAGCGACGGCAATGGGCAGTTCACTCTTGGGCATCTCGATCGCGACCGTGAAAGCCATAGCGTCTCGGCTCAGATGGAAGGACACCTGCTCCAGACCATTCAGATCGAGACGCAGCCCGACGGGGAGGCCCAGCAGGATTTCGTGCTGGAAAGAGGGGTGCTGATCACCGGTCACGTGGTCGATGAATCCAATCACCCCATCCCGGCGGCGATGCTCTACATCGGCTCATCGCCCGGTTCCTACGACCGAGGCGACGCCATATCCAATGAGGATGGGCGCTTCGAATTCAGCGCAGCGCGCCCTGGCGCCCAGACCCTGTGGGTCCAACGGGTTGGCTTCGCCCCGTACAAGCGCGTGCTCGAGGTGCCCACGGATCTCCCGCGTATGTCGGACATCTCGGTCGTGCTCGGCAAGCCTCACTTCCTTGCAGGAACCCTTCAAGACTCTTCGGGCACGCCGCTCAGCGGCGTCTCCATCAGCACGAAGTTTCAGCACGAGTACTTCGGTCCACGCTTCAGGACCGATGACCAGGGCCGTTTTCGCCTGGAGGGCCTGCCGCCCGATCATCTCGACATCGAATTCTATGGCTTCGAAATCGTGCGCTTGGTGCAGGCGGTGCCCGCCGTCGATCGCGAGGACTTGCTGTTCATCGCCAAGCGCGCCGGACTCCTTGCAGGGCGCGTGATCGACGGCACGAGCGGTGAGGCCATCGAGTCCTTCCGCGTGCGCATCGTGGATCCGGAGCTCGAAGCCGGTGAGCAGCGTGCCTATGGCTACGGCGCCTCCTGGGTACGCGAAGGCCTTCAGTTCACGGATGCGGAGGGACGCTGGGATACGGGAAGTGAATTGTTGAGTCCCGGTGAAGTGCTCGGGATCGAGGTGCACGCCGCCGGCTATGCACCGGGGCGCCTGTTGCATGCGGTCATCTCGGAGCGCGGCAATTTGCAAGAGTATGTGGTCAAGCTCTACCCCGGCGCGCGCGTTCACGGCGCTGTCACCGCAGAGTTGGATGGCGCCCCCCTGAAGGGCGCAACGTTGAGACTTCGAACGCGCGGTGAGAGCATCGCTTTCGACGGGCAGGACCAAATCCATGAACGTGTTCAACCAATCACCGATGAGTCGGGGCGCTTTGTCTT
>CALCXM010000140.1 GCA_937905825.1 uncultured bacterium | reverse complement strand
GATGTGCGGCACCCGCTTGTTCATGAGCAACAACAAGGTGTGCGACACCGTATTGCTGCCGTAGGGCTTACTTTTGGGAGCCTAGGCCGCTTACGTCTGCGGCATCCAGGGCCTCGTGGGCGTAGACGATGAAGCTCATGCGAACCCAATCCTCGCGCAACAACTCGAGGTGCTTCTCGTCGTTGATGTTCAAGGGGCGCTGAGTCGGGACGCGTTTCAGGACTTTCGTCAGGTAGAAGCCGTGGGGCCCACGCAGGGGGCCAACGATGCTACCGGCATCCTGGCGGAAGTAGATCTCGTCCGTCAGCAAACCACCGTACAGGAAGTTCGTGAAGGGGCTCTCGGAAAGCATCGAACGCAGGTCGTTGCGGGTGCGCTCACCGAGGCGACCGTTCTTCTTGTAGCCGTGGTCGGAGCCGGGCTTGCCCTCGGCGGGGGGGGGCGGATCCCAGAAGTCGCAGTGTTCATCCAGTAGGCGTGCCCAGAAGTCCGGGGGGTCGAGAACCTCAGCAGTCGGGGTGAAGTCTTCGCCAGCAGCGGCGGCTTCCAAGCGCTGCTTGCGCTGGTTGGCGTAAGCCACGGCGTTCTTCTCGATCTCGGTCTTCAACCAAGCGGCCTTCTTTTTGGCCTCTTGCCAGCCGTCCTCGATCCACTCGAACTTGTCGAAGTCGAAAGCGGAGACGAGCAGCACTTCAGCGTCCACTTTGGAGAGGCCCATGACCTGGTTGCAGTGGTCAAGATGACCGCGCAAAACCGGGGAGAGGCCGCCTTCAGCGGGGCTTGCCATCAGAGGGGCCACGGACTTCTTGTAGCCCTCGATCAAGGGCATGTACGCAGCGTAGGCTTCCACGGACGGAAATTGGTGAGCGGCCAAAGCCTGGGTCGAGATGCCGAAGACATCGCTACCGAAGCTGGCACGCACCGCTTCCATGTGACTCTCGGCTTCTTCGTCCGTAAGCAACTTGCCTTCGTTGGCGAGGCGCTGACGGGTCGCTTCGATGAGAGCCAAGTAGCGGCGTGCATCGTTGATCTCGCGACGGGTGACCGTGTCACGCACGTCGTTCCAAAGCTCGTCCACGGTCACGACGAGGTCGGGCTCGCCGTCGTAGTCCATGTCCATGCTGACCGCGATGCTCGGGTCGATGCCGTCCATGGAGGTCTTCGTGTCGCACACACCGAAAACGGTGTCGCGCACGATCTGACGCAAGATCGAACGGTACATGGAGTCTTCAGCGCGGATGACCGGCTTCGGGCCGGGATCGGCACCACCGACGGCAGCGGCGTTCCACTCCGCCATGTTCTTGTCGAGCTCGGCGGCGCGTCGCTCGTAGCTTTCGCGGAAGTCGTCGATGAGGATGTCACCCGCTTCCTGGCGCAAGGCCTCAAAGGTCAAGGCGGGCCAATCCGCCGGGTTGTCCGGCACGAAGGTGCGGTCGAAGAGCATCTCCTGGCGCAGCTCGCGCTTGTGCCAGCGCGGTGAGCGGAAGGCCCGAGCGACTTCTACGTCGAGTTCCAGGGTCGGGTACTTCTTCTCGAAGTCCGCGATCTTCACGGTGTACATGGCCTCGAAGGCCTCGTCGGTGACGTTGTAGTACTCCTGGGTGTACTGCTTAGGCTTGGGGCCCGCGTCAGCACCGGAAGCGTTGATCGCTTCCCAAGTGGCCAGGTCGTCGGCGTAGGAGGCGATGCGGCGATTGGCCTCGTCCTGCAGGATCGCGTTGACCCGGCGGTACTCCAGAGCCGAACGGCACGGTCCGTAGATGAGGTAGCGCTTGACGTCGAGTTCGTTGATCTCGACGTCTCCGACCTTGAGAGGACCCCCAAGGTCATCTGCGGGCGTGGACACGGGCTCGGCCGCGGGCGCTTGTGGAGTGGCATCCTGGGGAGGCACGGCGAGCAGCGCTCCCAGGGTCAGACTGGCGGTAATAAGAGGAAAATGCATGACGATCAAGTTCGCGGGTCGTTTCGGGAGGCGCGTCGAAGAAGGTTTCGGCTCCCCCAGTTGAGGAGCAAAAGGGTACGTGGCTCCCCCCAGAGTGGTGAGCCCGAGAACCGTCTTTTTTCGCCAGGCACACCCAAGAGCCTTGAGAGGATGCCCCCAATCCCCCACGACAACCCTCCAGGAGACGAAACTCAGGGCCCCAGCCTTGGTACCCTGTGCAGATCTCCAGGATCTCCCCACCACCTGAGCCATGAGGCCCATGACTTCCTACGCGACCCGCACGATCGCCTTCGTCTGCGAACTCTTTCACCCCCCCCAGGCCCCCGCTACGGAAGCCGTCCAACGCCTCCACAATCGGTACTTCTCCCAGGGGAACTCGCCCTACAGCAGCTTCGCGGTGACCCCCATGGGGCCCGTGCTCTCGAATCCGGGCATGAAGCCCGGGGCCGTTTCCCAGGCGGCCTTCCTGCCCGATCGCATCCAGTTTCGGGAGGAGCTTGGAGCCCTGACGGCAGAGGAATTCAGCCAGCGTGTGATGCGCGTCGCCCAGGATTCTTCTGCGGAGCGCAAGCTGGACAACTTCGCCGGTCAACAGGTCACGATTCGAACCCTGGTGAACCCGCGCAAGTTTGAAGACGCCGTCAGCTACATGCGTGACGGGTTGTTCGGCTTTGGGGACATGATCGACGTGTTCCAGCAGGACCCACAGATCTTCGGCCTGCGTATGGTGTTCCCGCCCTCCCAGGCCAGTCGCAGCTCAAACGCCGTTCGCATCGAGAACTACGCACAGGACTCGCGCACCCTCTATTTGGAGAATCAGAGCACTTCTGGCCCGATGAGCGCTGAGACCGGCTTCGACTCCATCGAAGGCAATGTGATGGAGGCCTACTCCTTCCTGGTGGAAAAGGCTTCCTCTTTCGTGCAAGCCTTCGACATCAAACTCGACGAATAGAAAACCCGTGAACGCTCGAATTCGCAACCTGTTCGCCTGCGCTCTGGTGCTCTTGCTCGCTCTCAGCTTGGGCTGTGGAGCGGGATCCGATGGCCCTGGCGCTTGGCCCCCGGGAACGGTCGCTGTGATCAACGGCAGTCCGATCTCCATGGAGAGCGTCGACGCAGACATCGCGGCCATCTTGGACATCGAGCCAGGCTTCACCGAGGGCCATCGAAGGCGCATGATCTTGACTCATTGCGCACTGCCGAAGGCCTTCGGCATCGCAGTGGCCGGGGAGCAGCGAGCCCAAGTGCTCGAGGCCGCGAAGAAGTGGCTGGAGAATGGATCCAAAGGTCCGCCCGAGGCTGGCCCGCAGGACCTCGGCGACCCGACCGACGGGAATTGGCTGGATATAGGCCTGGAGACCTGGCTGGTCGCCCGAGAGCTCGAGCCGGGGCAAACCTCTGGTATTGTGGAGTTCAGCGGGCGCTTCGCGGTGATTCGCATGGTGCGCAGAAATCCCCAGGCCAAGCCCGATCGGGAGGTCATGAAAATCGTCGTCCAGAGCTTCCCCTACGTTTCCAATCCTGGCGGACTGATCGACCGCTGCGTGCAGGGCCCCCTCCAAATCGTCGACCCGGCCTGGGAATCCTTGATCCCGGCCAAGTACAAATACAGCACCCGAGAAGCAGAATGAAAACGACCCGAAACGAGCGTCCCCTTCGGCAGGGCTGGGTGGCCTGCGCCCTGACTCTTGGACTCTTTGGAAGCGCAGCTGGCTCCAGCGCCGTGGCGTTGCCCGCCAACAGCCCGGGACCCTTGAGCCTGCAGGACTCGGACCCGCAAGAAAAAAAGGACTCTGAGGCGAAGGACGAAATCAAGCGTCTCGAAGCCTGGCCCGAGGTGGACGAGCGATTGGTCAAGTCCGAAGTCGAACGTCTGCGCAAGTCGCGCGTGCCGGAGATGGGTACCCAAGCTGCGGCGGCACTGGTTGAGATCGGCCCGGGAGCCGCGCCCGGATTGCTCGACAAGTTCGGCAAGGAAAAGGACCCCGAAGCCCTCGAGCGCATGCGTGAGGTGTTGGAGACCATCACGGGGGCGGAACACACGCGCTTGCTCGCGCAGTACTTCTCCCACGGGGACCTGGGCACTCGCACCTGGGTGCTCTATCGCGTCGCTGGGTTTCCCGACGCGGGCTTGCGCGAGGGCGCCGAGAAGGCCTTCAAGGCAGCGAATGCCCGCAAGCGCGGTCGCGACGACAATGAGATTTTTGCGGCGGCGGTTTGCGCTGCCTCGACCGGCTCATTCGATGGCTTCGACTTGATCTGCGCGGATACGGAGTCCAACTGGAAGGAACACGGCAAGCTCACGCACACGGCCCTGGGTGCCCTGCGAGGTGCGGAAGCCACGAGCCGCGTGGCCCCGCTCTTGGCCGAAGGCTCTCGCAAAGGAAAGGTCGCCGCCCTGCGTTTGCTCGCGGCTTGCGGAGACAAAGCGACCGCGGCTCCCTTGGTCCGTCCTATCCTAGACAGCACCGACAACACCTTGCGAGTCGCCGCGATCAACGCCCTGCGCGGTATCGTGGACGGTGATCCCCCCCTTGATAAACTGCCCGTGTTCGAGGCCATCGAACGCGCCAACAAATGGAAATCCAGGCTTTGAGACCCATCCACTTCCTAACCACTCTGCTGCTTAGCGTTTGCCTGTTCGACACGGCCAGCGCCCAAAAACTGCTGGATCGCGACTTCCCCGCCAATCACGCCAAGAACGATCCGTACACGGACGGAGGCAGCCCCGAGACGATGAAGGCCGCCGGCATCATCAATCACGGCGGGTTTGAATTCGGTTCGACGGACACTGCGGACATCGACGCGTTCCTGGCCAACTCGGACATCCGTTGGCTGGAGTCGGAGAACTTCCAACTCGGTTTCGCCTTGGGCTCCTACAAGGTTCCCCAGAAGGAAAAGAAGGAGATCATGGAGGACCTGACGCGCCTCAGTGAGCGTCTGCCCTTAGTCAACCCGAAGACCAAAGTGCTCGATCCTTGGTTGCGCGCGCACTTGACCATCATGCGCCTGGAGGACATCTACACCGATTTCCTGAGCATCGTGCAGTTGGAGAAGACGGACTTCCCCGATGGGTCGAAGGCCTGGAATCGCAAGGGCATGTACATGGGAGAAGGTCCCTTCCTCGGGCAGAAGGGCAAGTACGAGGTCCTGCTCCTGCCGAGCAAAGCCGTCTTCGTGGATTTCCTCAACAAGCACTTCGGGCTCCAGCTCGATCGCACCCAGCGTTGGAACGTGGTGCACCGGGACAGCATCACGCTCACCGCTCACACGCAACACGGAAGCCTGCGCAAGGACCCGGCCATGCACAGCCACCTGGGCTTCAATATGGCCCACAACCTGTACGACGGCCTGCGGCACTACAGCTACGACACGCCGATCTGGCTGCACGAGGGCTTGGCGCACTTCATGGAGCGTCGCATCTCCCCCGACTTCAATACCTTTGACGGCTCCGAGGGCTCGGTTCCGATCGAGTCCAAGGTGAAGGATTGGGGAGCCAAGGTGCGCGGGCTCGTCGCGTCGAGCAAGGCCCCGCGCATGGCCCAACTGATCCGCCTCAAGAACTATGGCGAGATGGAACTCGACGACCACTTCTGCACCTGGTCGATGGTCGACTTCCTCTACCAGACCAAGCCAGACGAGCTCGCCAAATTCCTGGTGGACCTCAAGGGCCGCACCAATGCGGAGGGCTATCCCGACGGCTCCAACATCCCGGACGCGCACCGGGACCTCTTCAAGGAGCACTTCGGCTACACCTACACGGACTTCGACAGCGCCTGGGCTGAATGGGTGACTCTCGCGTACTGAGCCGCTGATCGGAATCACGAAAGGTCACGAGGGAGAGCTTCGGCTGTCGGGGGTGGGGCTCCCGACAACCGGCTCTTGAATCGGCCCCTGGGGCCCTCCAGAGCCCCCACCCCTCCCTGCGGACGACTCCCTGAACGAAGAGAGGGGGAACGCGGGGCGGCCCCCCGCCGTGACCTCCCCAGGACACGGGAATGCCAGCCGGAGTGGAGATTGGCGCTGTCCGCCAGGAAGCTCCATTGAGCTCTTGTCGCGCCCCCAAAAAAGGCGAAAGTCCGCACTAGACTCCTAGAATCTCCAGCCGGAGTGAGTGGCGGGTGGTAGCATTACGTGCACGTCAGAGTTCGAGGGGAATTCCTTTCCGAGGACCCCCTGGGGCGCGTGGCGACACCGCACCGCCCGATTTTCCAACCTTCAACCTATCCGCGAGCCCAGATCGAGAACTCGGTCTGGCGCAACTCGATGATCGTCCAAAAGAAACGCATCGTCCTCTTCCTGCCCCATCGCGCAGACCCCGCGGAGGGAGTCCGGGTGAGTGCAGACCTGCTGCCCCTGGAATTGCTGCAAATCGCGGGAATTCCGGACCGCGAGGGCTACGAGGTCGTGATCGTCGACGCTATGGTCCACGAGGACTACATGAAGCGCTTGATGGAGCTCTGCGACGGCGCCCTGCTGTTCGGCAGCTCTTGCATCCTCGGCTACCAAGTCGCCCACGGGGCCGAAGTGGCCAAGGCCATTCGCGAGCGCTTCCCGAACCTTCCGATGATCTGGGGCGGTTGGTTCCCCAGCGTGCTGCCCGAGCAGTACCTCAAGGAAAACATCGCAGACGCGGTGGCGCTTGGACAAGGCGAGTTCACCTTCTGGGAGTACATCCAGGCCCTCGAGAGTGGCGAGGACATCGCCAATGTGCCCGGGCTCTGCATTCTGAGGGACGGCAAGCCGCACTACACCGAGCATCGCAAGGTCGTCGGTTTCAAGGACATCCCGGACTGCCCTTGGCACTTGATCGACTTTGAGGAGTACGTCACTCTTCAGAACGACAAGTCCAACAAGTGGAAGGTTCGCCACAAGTACGCAGATCCCTGGGACATGAAGCCCGGCACCGAACTGCGTGGCTTTAGCTACTACTCCAGCTTCGGTTGCCCCGAGCCCTGCACCTTCTGCTGCAGCCCGATGCTCACCAACCAACGCTGGAAGGCAATTTCCGGGCCCCTGCTCGGCGAGCGCATCATGGAATGCTACGAGCGCTTCAACTTCAACATCCTGCGCTTCCAGGACGCCAACTTCGGCGTGCACGAAAAGCGCTCGAACGAGTTCTGCGACTACCTCATCAAGAACGACTCGCCCTTCTGGTGGAACGGCACCTACGAGATCGAAACGATCGCGCGCTACAAGGACGCTTCGCTGGACAAGCTAGCCGCTTCCAAATTCCACATGGCCGCCCTCGGCGCCGAGGCCGGAACGGAAGAGCAGCAACTGCGGATCAAGAAAAAGATCGACATCCGCAACAACCTGGGCCCGGCGCTGACGCGTTTGAACGAACGCGGCATCCAAACCGGTGTTTCCTGGATCATCGGCTATCCCGAAGAGAGCGCCCAGTCGATGCTGGACACCATCACGGTGGCCGCCAAGACCAAGCACATGTTCCCCAACTCCCCCAGCGACGTCTTCCCCTTCCGGGCCATCCCAGGAAGTGAGGATTACAATAAGGCGATCCAACTGGGATACGTCCCCCCTGCCAGCCTGGCCGAATGGGGCGATGTATTGGAGTACAAGTATGAGATCGGCGGATCGGGCCTTCCCGAAGAAGTCGTCCGAACCTGGCGTCGCTACGGCGTCACCTCCACGTTCTATGACAGCCTTGCCAAGGAAGGCTCCAATCTCGTCCGCGAATTCATGCGCAAGATCTCCGGTTGGAGACTGCGCACGAACAATTTTGACTTCCCGCTTGAGCAAAAGCTCTTCCACACTCTCGTTCGCATGTCTGGCAGCCGCACTCAGGAAAACAAACTGAACGCGGATACCAAGACCAGCAACGTCACTGCCTAACAGCGCATGTCTTCCAAAAAAGTCGTCCTGTTCTTGCCGCACCGTGCGGACCCTGCCCGCGGCGAAAGCTTTAGCGCGGACCTTCTACCTCTCGAACTCCTGCAAATTGCTTCAGGTCCCGTCGTTGATGGCTTTGAGATCGTAATGATCGATGCCATGATCGAGCCTGACTACCTGCGCAAGGTTCTCGAAGCCTGCGACGGAGCCTTGTGCTTCGCTAGCTCGTCGATCCTGGGCTACCAGGTCTATGACGGCTACTTGACGGCCAAGGCTGTACGCGAGAAGTACCCGAACCTTCCGATCATCCAAGGGGGTTGGTTCCCCAGCGTCACCCCGGAGATGTACCTCAACGGCAACGTGGCCGACGCGGTGGGCATCGGGCAAGGTGAACTTACCTTCCGCGATGTGGTCAACGCGTTGTACAACGGCGAAGACCTTTCCACGGTCGCCGGACTCGCCATCAAGCGTGACGGCAAGGTCGTCTACACGGACCACCGCCCGGTGGTCGGCTTCGAGAAGTTTGAGCCAGTTCCCTGGCACCTGCTCGAGTTCGATCGCTATCGCGACTTGCAGCTCAAGCCCACCAACATGAAGGTGCGGCACCGCTTCCCCCTCCCGGGGAAATGGACGCCCTCGAACCCGCCGGTTGGATTCAGCTTCTTCTCCAGCTTCGGTTGCCCCGAAGACTGCACGTTCTGCTGCAGCCCCCAATTGACCGGGCGTCGCTGGAAGGCGATTAAAGGCACGGCCTTGGGCGAGGAGATCGCTGAGCTGCAGGACCGCTTCAAATTCGACGTGCTGCGCTTCCAGGACGCCAACTTCGGCGTGGCAGAAAAACGCACTCGCGAGTTCTGCGAGAGCCTGATCGAGAACAAGGTTCCGATCCACTGGAACGGCACGATCGAGGTCGAAACGATCATGCACTACAAGGAAGAGACCCTCGACCTGCTGCAGGAATCGAAGTGTCACCTCCTGTGGCTCGGCGCTGAGACCGGTACCGCTGAGATGCAAGAGCGCATCAAGAAGCACATCAAGATCGAGCACATCCCGGCTGCCATCGGCAAGCTCGCGGACCGCGGCATCATCCCTGGAACGTTCTGGATCATCGGCTACCCCGGGGAAACCCAGGAATCCATGGAAGAGACCCTGCGCAAGGCCGCGGCGGTTAAGTACAAGTACCCCTTGGCCGGTTCGGAGGTTTACCCCTTCCGCCCGATCCCAGGAACCGAGGACTTCAACCAAGCTGTGAGTTTGGGCTACGTGGCCCCCGACGACTTTGAGAGCTGGGGCGACTGCTTCGAGTACAAGTACAACTCCCAGAACACGCCGATTCCGGCTTCGGTCCTGCACACTTGGGACCGCTACAACAACACGGCGGCCATCTACGACCAGCACGTGTCGGAAGGTCCGGAGTGGATGCGCAAGGCTCTCTCCAAGATCGCTGGCTGGCGCTTGAGCCGCGGCAGCTATGGCATGCCGGTCGAGCAGAAGCTCTTCCACATGTACGTGAAAGCCACAGGCCAAGGCCAAGTGGCCGCCGGACGCGACGAGTCCTAACTCACGTCCGAAACCAGGAACAGGCGAAGGCCCGGGGATCCACGATCCGCGGGCCTTCGCTCATTCCCATTGTGCGCATGATCCCGTGGACTGCGTAGCTCCCCCCTACGGAGCGTGCGTGCCGCCGCTATCATCAGCCCATGCGAATCCTCCTCGTCACCCCCGCCGCCAGCGGATCCCGAGTCGGCAACCGGGTCACCGCCTTGCGCATGAGCGGATTGCTGCGCGGACTCGGACACGAGGTCAAGCTACGTACGAGCTTTGACGAGATTGGATCCGACCTGATGATCGCCTTGCACGCCGGCAAGAGCTCCAAGGCCATCCAGCACGCGGCGCAACACAATCCGCCGATCCCCAGTGCCCTCGTTCTGACCGGGACCGACATCTACCGGGAGGGCATGCCCCCGGACCCGGAGATCGAACGAGCCCTGGCTCTCGCCACCCGCCTTGTGATCCTGCAGCCCAATGCCGTGAAGCAGCTCCCAGAGCAGTACCACTCCAAAACGGAGCTCCTGTTGCAATCGGCCACCCCTCGCGCGGCGGTCGGCGCACCGGATCCAGATCGTTTTCAAGTTTGTGTGCTGGCGCACCTGCGCCCGGTGAAGGACCCGCTGCTGACCGCCCGGGCCGCGCGCCTCCTGCCGGCAACCTCCAGGATCCACGTTCGGCTGATCGGCCAGGCGCTGGACGAGGATTCCCGGCGCGAGGCAGAGCAAGAAGCGCGGGAGAATCCGCGCTTCGAATGGTTGGGTCCGCGCAGCTATGGGGAGAGCCAAAATCTGCTGGCGAATTCGAGGCTGTTGGTCCTCTCCTCCCTCGCAGAGGGTGGCCCCGCAGTGGTGACTGAGGCCTTCGCTTATGGCGTTCCGGTCCTGGCCACCCGCATCCCTGCGACCGAGGGGCTAATGGGTGCGGACCACCCCGGTCTGTATCCCGTGAACGATGAAAAGGCCCTCGCCGAACTCTTGCGACGGGCCGAAGAGGATCCGGCCTTCCTGGAAGAACTCCACCAGCGCAGCCTTCAGAAGCAAGCGAGCACCCGGCCCGAGCGAGAAGCGCAAGACCTCGAACGATTGATCCAGTCCCTCACGAAGGGTCGATCAGAGACGTCCCCGACTTGAGCCGTGCGAAGGGCAGGAACCTCCCGGCCCAGAGCTATTCGAGGCTGACGGTCACGCGCTTGTTTCCATCTTGAAGAGTGAACACTTCTTGGGGCGCGTAGAGATTCTCGCGCACCCGTTGAACCAGTCCATTCACGTCAATGCCGCGCTGGCGGATCTTTGCTTCGAGCTCTGGGTCGAGCAACTCGTGCAAACGATCCACGGCGGATGCGGGCATGGCGAGGGAGACTTTCTCCGCTCCGTCCTCTTGAACTCGTATGCGAAGGTGCTTCGCAATCCCGCTGAACGTCGCCCCTGTCCGGACCTCGGCTGGAAGCTCGAGGGACTGCAGAGAGGCAGGCCGTTTGGCCAGGGTGCGCGCCAGGGGCCCGGCCCAAAAGACCGGCACGGCAAGCGTCTTGAGCGCGTGAGCCAGGCCAGTGAAGGCCCGCAGAAAGGGCACCAGCTTTGCAGGCCCGGCAATGCGGAAGTTCATGCGGTCGCTACCCAGGGCCGCTTCGAGACGCTCCGAGACTTTCCAACGAGCGAAGTCGTACTTTCCTCCGGGTCCGAAGGGCTCGAACAGAATGCGGCACAGCGCAGGCAGCTTGTGCCGCAATGGATCGAGCAAGTCGGCCTCGAAACCCAGGGCCACCAGCAATCCAAAGGGGTCGACGGTTGAGTCCGGGTCCACGGACTCCCGAATCAGGCACAGCAACAGGTCCCGCTCCCGTTCGCTCAAGCGGCACAAGCATCCGAAATCGTAGAGCACCACCTTGGCGCCGTTCTCCTCCCGGCGGAAACGGTAGTTCCCCGGGTGAGGGTCCCCGTGAAGCAAGCCGCGCACGAGCCCCATCTCCAAGAACTGCTCCACCAATTGCATCCCGAGTCGACTGCGGTCTGCTTCGGACCACTCCCTGGCCACGCTTTCGAGGGATTCCCCGTCCTGCCAGGCCGTGGTCAGGACCCCCGCTCCAGAGAGGTCTGGGAGCACGTTGGGAACCACGTAGCCGAGCCCAACGGAATACATCTGGAAGAGTTGCTGGTTCTCGGCTTCCCGCTCATAGTCCAGTTCCTCTTCCAATCCCTCACGGATCACGGCTCGGTACTGCTCCAGATCAAATCCGGCCCGCAGGTTGCCAACGGGTTTGGAGAGCCAGCCCAAGGCGCGCAAGTCGCCCTCGATGGAGTCGGCAATTCCCGGGTACTGGATTTTGATGGCCACTTCCAGCCCATCTCGCCGGGTGGCGCGGTGCACCTGGCCCAAGGACGCGGCCAGTCCCTTGGGGTCGATCCACCGACAGATTTCGGAGGGGGGCGCCTTCCAGGCATCCTCCAGAATCGGCGCGAGTCGCTCCCAAGGGATCGGTTCGGCCGCCCCTCGTAGCTCGGCGAGCGGATTGCTTTCGTCCTCCAGGTCCCCCATGGACATCCATTGCCCAAGCTTCTGGGGCAGGCCACGTAGGCGCCCAAGGCGTTGCGCGAGGTGGCGCTGTGCCTTCTCGCGATTGAGTTCCCCGCTCGAACGATTGGAACGCCAGGCGGCCAGACCGGCGCCCAAGTACTGGACACCGCGCGAGAGGGACTGCAAGGGAGAGTTGCTCATGTTCTAGGTTCAGGCTTGTGAGGGACCGACGCGTGCTTCCTATCGGCACTCCCCCCAAAAGGCTGGACTAGCAGGCTGTTGATAAAGTGCTTTCGTTCCAGAGCCTGCTAGCCCGAATCCCGTTCATTGGACCGGGAAGTCCTTGTTCCCCAATCATGGCTGGAAAATTAATTGGCCTGTCCCCATCGGCAAGCCTGCCCAATGCAGGGAGATGCCGCCTTGCGTGGCGTCTAGGCTATCCACCCTTCTCCGGAACGAGTCAATGCTCTCGTTTTCTATCTAGACCTAGATCAATCGTCAAGCGTGCCCCTCCCCCCTGACGACATGGTCCTCCATGGTCCCCAAGAGAGGATCGAGAAGTTGTTTCTCCTCGAAGATAAATCATGAGCAAGCCACAGAATCAGAACGCCAACTCCCACCCGAGCTTGTATGAGCGGATCGGGGGCGCGGCTGCGATCCACGCAACGGTGGATGCGTTCTACGTACGCGTTCTTGAGGATCCCGCGCTGAGCTCATTCTTCGCGAGCACCGACATGAACTGGATGAAGAAGAGCCAGGAACAGTTCTTCACGCAGGCGCTCGGTGGTCCCCAAGAGTACCGCGGCCAAGACATGGCCACGGCTCACCGCCGGCCTGCGATCCAGAAGGAACACTTCGACGCGGTCGCAGGGCACCTTGTTTCCACGCTTACATCCCTCGACGTCCCCGAGAGCCTCATCGGGGAAGTTATCGCCGCCGTTGGCCCTCTTGCTGATCAAATCATCAACACCCCAACTAAAACCATGACCATTCAAAAGAACGCAAGCCTCCTCTACTCCATGACTGAGGGCGCCCCTGTCAACATCATGTGCGCCGACATGGACGGCAACATCCAGTACCTGAATCCGAAGTCATTGGAGACCCTGCGCTCCCTGCAAGGGGTTCTGCCGGTCCAAGTGGACCAGATTCAGGGAAACAGCTTCGACGTGTTCCACAAGAACCCGGCGTATCAGCGGGACATCTTGAAAGACGCGAGCAAGCTGCCGCTGCAGAGCAACATTCAACTCGGCGAAGAAACCCTGGACCTCCTCGTCACGGCAATGACCGACGTAGATGGCAACTACACAGGGCCCATGGTGACCTGGGAAGTCATTACAACCAAGCTGCGTATAGCCGATGATGTCGCTCGCCAAAGCTCCATGATGGCAGGAGCCCCGGTCAACATCATGTGTGCCGATCGGGAGGGAACCATCCAGTACCTGAACCCGGCTTCGGTGACCACCCTAAGCAGTATTGAGAACATCCTTCCCGTCAAGGTCGACGAGATCCTCGGAGGAAGCATGGACCTCTTCCACAAGGCGCCCAGTTATCAGCGAAACATCATCAAGGACAGCAGCCAGCTCCCCTTGAACGCCCAAATTAGCCTCGGCGGCGAGACCCTGGATTTGCTCGTCTCCCCGATGAGTAATGCTAACGGCGAATACATTGGCCCCATGGTGACGTGGGAAGTGATCACCGCAAAGCTCGCCCAAGAACAGGCACTGGCAGACGCCACCGAACGTGAACGCGAGTCAGCGGAGGTCCTGCGAGAAAAGGTCGACTCTATGCTGGCCGTTGTGGAGGCCGCAGCCGCCGGTGACCTTACCCAGGTCGTTACCGTTGCGGGGGACGACGCCATCGGTCGTATGGGAGAAGGCCTATCGCGGCTGTTCGGCGGATTGCGTGACAGCATCTCCAGCATTGCAAGCAACGCCCAGGCCCTGGCTAGCTCCTCGGAAGAACTCACGGCCGTGTCCCAGGAGATGAGTGCCTCCTCGGAGGAGACCTCTGTCCAGGCAAATGTGGTGAGCGAGGCTTCCAATATCGTCAACGAGAACATCCAAACGGTCGCAGCCGGTACCGAGGAGCTCTCCGCGAGCATTCAAGAGATCTCCAACTCTGCCCAAACCGCCGCCAACGTGGCCCGCGAAGCAGTCCAGGAAGCAGGCGAGACCAACCGCAAGATTTCGAAGTTGTCGGACAGCAGCGCTGAGATCGGGCAGGTGATCAAAGTAATCACATCGATCGCACAGCAGACGAACCTCTTGGCCTTGAATGCCACGATCGAGGCGGCTCGTGCGGGCGATGCAGGCAAGAGTTTTGCGGTGGTCGCCAACGAAGTCAAGGAACTCGCCAAGGCCACCGCGAAAGCGACGGAGGACATCAGCAGCAAGATCGTCGCCATCCAAGCCGACACCCAGGAATCCGTTTCTGCCATCGAGCGCATCAGCGGCATCATCGGGACCATCAATGACACTCAAAACTCCATCGCCAGTGCGGTGGAACAGCAAGCCGCAACGACCGGAGACATGTCGAAGAACGTTCAGGCGGCCAACGACAGCACCAACTCGATCGTTAGCAACATCGAAGGCGTTGCGAGCGCCGCCTGTGAAACGTCCAAGGGCGCTGCCGGCGTCATGGGTGCGGCCACCGAGCTGTCCACCATGGCCGCCGAGTTGTCCACCCTGGTGAGTCGTTTCAAATACTAGGAACGCCTGTCAAACTAGCGGGGCGCAGAGGGTAGAAAGCCCTCTGCGCCCCGCGTCTGTTGAAACGCCCCCATTGCAAGCTTCCGATGAGTGCCCAACCTTTCTTGATCCTAGACTGCTACTTCGACGAGAAGGGCGCGGCCCCGAATTTTTGCGCACTGCTCGGAGACGAACCACGGGTTGTCGTACGTGCGGTCACCGAAGAACTACCACAAGACCTGGACGCGTACCGGGGAATCCTCGTGAGTGGCTCCAAGGCCAACTTGCCCAGTCCGGAACCTTGGATGGATCCGTTGCTGGATTTGATACGCGGCGCCCAAAGGACTCAGAAACCACTCCTTGGCATTTGCTTCGGGCATCAGGCAATTGCCGTGGCACTCGGCGGCCCGCTGGCCGTTCGGCAAGCCCCCACCAGCGAACTGGGCTGGGAAGAGATCCGAACGCTAGCTGGCAATCCGATTCTCGAGGGCTTGCCCGAACGCTTTCGCTGCTTTGTTTCCCACTTCGACGAGGTCACACCGGGGACTCCTGGACTCAGTCCTCTCGCTCGCTCCGAACGCTGCGCAATCCAGGCCTACCAAGTCGCAGGCAGTCCCATCTGGGGCATGCAGTTCCACCCCGAGATGGATCCGCTTGAAAGCGAAACCCTCGTGCGGAACAATCTGGCACGGCACACATCCCTGCAGGGAACACCCGACCAAGTTCTGAACGGTCGCGTCGACGGTCGTCACCTGGGCCGTATCGTGATGAAGAATTTCATCCGACTTGCGAGTCTCACGGGGTCATGAGATAGACCTCACATGTGTGGAGAGCCCCCGCCACAGTCCTCCAAGAACGGGGTTCGTCCCGCCCTTGAGAGAGACAATCTGGAGAATTCTATCCAGGGCCGACAGTGTCGCTTTAGACCCCTGGCAGATCGCGCCGAACTACGGGCAGGAACAGCTATTCTGCTGTCCACGTCCCAATGTCGCCGCGCGCAATCCACGGAGATTTCCCCATGTCGGACATGGAAGAAGCCATCACCGAGTTCTTGGTTGAAAGCCACGAGAATGTCGACAGGCTAGACAATGAACTCCTTGCGCTGGAAGAGAACCCAGGCGACGTCGAGACCCTCGCTAGCATCTTCCGCACGATCCACACGATCAAAGGAACATGCGGTTTCCTGGGCTACTCCAACCTGGAGTCGGTCACCCACGTCGGCGAAAACCTGCTGGGGAAACTGCGCGACGGGACCATGACTCTCTCGGACCCGATCACCGAGGCCCTACTGCACATGGTGGATGCGGTCCGCGAAATGCTAGGAACAATCGAGTCCTCCGGCAAGGACGGCGACAAGGACTACGGCAGCCTCATCATCGCGATGGACACACTGCTGAAGGACAGCGGCGAGTTGGACCCCAGTCCAGGCGCGGACCAGGCCGGGCAAATTGAGCCGGATGAAGAGCCGGCTGCAGAAGAACCCACCGCCACCCACGCACACGATGAATCGGTCGAGAGTGAGCCCGATTCTCTCGAGGACGCCTACCAAGACGAGTACGCAGACTCACTGCCCTCGTATACGCAACAGGACCAGCAAGACATGTTCGAACCAGAGATTGAAGCTAGCGATGAGGTCCTGTCCGCACCGAACTCTCAAGCAAAGTCGGGCACAAGTGCGGCCGATAGCACGATTCGAGTGGAAGTCCTGCAACTTGACATACTGATGAACCTCGTCGGCGAGTTGGTTCTGGCTCGCAATCAGATCCTGCAATTCAGCCCCAACGAAGAGGACGCGAGCTTCCTGGCCAGCACTCAACGGCTCAACCAGATCACGACGGAGCTTCAGGAAGGAGTCATGAAGACTCGCATGCAGCCCATTGGCAGCATCTTTGGGAAGTACCCGCGAATGGTTCGGGACCTAGCCAAGTCCTGCGGCAAAGAGATCCACATCGATATCACGGGCAAGGAAACGGAACTCGACAAGACCATTCTAGAGGCAGTCAAGGACCCCCTGACCCACATCATTCGCAACTCCGTCGATCATGGCATCGAAACACCGGAAGAGCGTGAGCAGACAGGCAAGTCACGGGAAGGACGTTTGTTCCTGCGAGCCTTCCACGAGGGCGGGCAAGTCAACATCGAGATCCGCGATGACGGCGGTGGCATCCCAATCTCCAAAGTCAAAGCGAAGGCCCTTCAGCGCGGCTTAGTCACCGCTAGCCAGGTCCGTAAGATGTCGGACCATGAAGCCCTGAACCTGATCTTCTCCCCAGGCTTCTCGACTGCAGCGCGCATCACAAACGTGTCGGGACGAGGCGTTGGAATGGACGTGGTGCGCACAAACATAGAAAACATCGGCGGCTCGGTGGATGTGCAGAGCGCGGAAGGCGCAGGGACCACCATCCGCATCAAGATCCCGTTGACCCTGGCGATCATCCCCGCCTTGACCATCACGAGTTCGGGGCAACGCTTCGCGATCCCGCAGGTCAACCTGTTGGAACTGGTCCGGCTCGAGGAAACGGACGGAATCAGCGCCGTCGAATACGTGCATGGGACGCCAGTGTATCGCCTACGAGGAGCTCTGCTCCCGCTCATCTACCTCAACAAGACCCTCGGCCAGAAACCCGTCCCTCCGGCGAGTGAGGATGAGAACGCCATCAACATCGTCGTTCTGAGTGCAGACGGTAAACCCTTCGGCTTGATCGTTGACTCGATCAACGACACGGAGGAGATCGTCGTCAAACCCCTGGACAAGCAACTCAAAGAGTTGGAGGTCTACGCGGGTGCCACCATCATGGGCGACGGGTGCGTTGCGCTGATTTTGGACACCGCCGGCATCGCGCGCCGCGGTTCGATCATGACCACGCCCAAGTCCGAAGAGGTCAACCGGCTCGATGGGCCGGAACTGGAAAGCGAGGTGATCGACGAGAGCGAGACATTGCTCCTGTTCCTGATCAACGATGGACTGCGCATGGCCGTCCCGCTCTCGACCGTTGCACGTCTAGAGGAGATCAAGATCGAATGCGTTGAGTATGCCAGTGGAAAGCCAGTGACCCAGTACCGCGGTGAGATCATGCCGATCATCAACCTGGCCGACTTCTTTGGTGTCGATGCTCCACCGCCCACTGAGATCATGCACGTCATCGTGTATCAACATGAAGGTCGCAGCGTCGGCTTTGCAGTCACGGAGATCCAGGACATTGTCGCAGACAAGGTCACCAGCCGAACGGAGAGTTCCGCCGTAGGCGTTTTGAGTTCAGCCGTCATTCGCGGCTTGATCACAGACATCTTGGATGCTCCAAGTGTCATCGAAATGGAGTTCCCAGAGCTCTTCACTCAGCAGTACGCCTAAGCCCATGACGACTCTAGCTAACGACCAAGTTCAACAACTCTGCACTTTCTATGTCGGTCCCCTATTCCTAGGGGTTGATGTACGCGTGGTTCAGGAAGTCATCCGCTACCAGGAGATGACCCCGGTGCCCCTCTCGCGCCCTGGAGTCGAAGGGCTGATCAACCTACGCGGCCAGATCGTGACCGCCCTCGACCCTCGGATTCAGATGAATTTGCCCCCATCCGAATCCGATGAGCTGCCCATGAACGTGGTCATCCGTATTGAGGACAGCATCGCGAGCCTGCTGGTGGACGAGATCGGCGACGTGGTCGACATCGATCCGACCCGGTTGGAGCCCCCGCCCAGCACCCTCCCGGCCAGTTCCGGCCGTTTCATTGAGAGTGTCTTCAAAATGGAGGACCAGCTGTTGCTGCTCCTGAATGCGGGTCGGGCGATCCGTACCGGGGATAACAACTCCACTTCCATGCGCGCCAACGACGATCAATCTGACGACTAGCACCGAACGCTTGATCCGCTCAATCTCGCTCCCTCCCACCTCCCATTGCAAATGAACGCACTCATCATCGACGACTCCAAAGCGATGAGAACGATCCTCCGCGGGATCCTCGTCAACCTTGGATTCAACGTGCTAGAAGCCGCAGACGGTCGCGAGGCGATTGAGCAGATGGAGCTATCCACAGACATAGCGCTGGCCCTGGTGGACTGGAACATGCCCGTCATGAATGGGTTCGAGTTCATCAGCGAGGTGCGCTCATCCAATGTCTATGACGGCACCAAGCTGATGATGGTCACGACCGAAGCAGAGATGGACAGCGTCATCGCAGCCCTCGAGGCCGGCGCCGACGAATACCTAATGAAGCCGTTCACCACAGAAGCCGTTCTCGAGAAGCTAGAGATCCTCGGAATCTCGTCAGTGGAGTAGCCTGAGTGGACCCAATCAAGATCCTCATCGTCGACGACGATGTGATTAGCAGAATGTTGCTCAGAACCGTTCTCGAGAAGGAGGACGATTTGAAAGTTGTCGGCCTATCGCCCGACGGCGAACGCTGCATAGCCAACATCCCCCTACAGAATCCGGATGTGGTCACCCTCGACATCGAAATGCCAGGCATGGACGGTATCGAGACCTTGAAGCGTATTCGCGCCTCGTGGCCCGACCTACCGGTCATCATGTACAGCAGCTCCGCAGAAGCAGGAGCCGAGATCACCCTCCAAGCCCTCGACCTAGGAGCCTCCGACTTCGTCACCAAGCCCGCGGGCAGAAGCATCGACGTGTTCCCCATCGATGCGATGCGCAGGAAGTTGATTCCCATGATCCGGGGATTGGCGAAGGGCACAGAGAAGACTTCCTCGGAACTCGCAGAACGACAAGCTCGGGCCAGACAATCCTGGAACAAGCACAAGTCGAGCGCCCCGATCGACATCGTGGCCATCGGGCTCTCCACCGGCGGCCCCAAGGCTCTCGCCAAGGTCATCCCACAGATCCCCGGCGACCTAGCCGTCCCCGTCGTGTTGGTGCAGCACATGCCGGAAGGATTCACCGCCTTGCTTGCAGAACGCCTCGACGACCTAAGTGAGTTGACCGTGGTGGAAGGCAAGGAAGACATGCGGCTAGAGCCAGGCACCCTCTACATCGCTCCCGGCGGCCACCACATGTCTGTTGTCCGTGAGGGCGGCGCCGTTCGGCTAGCCACAAACCAAGACGCGAAGGTGCACTTCTGCCGCCCAGCTGTCGACGTTTTGTTCCGCAGCGTGAACGAGGTCTATGGGGCGAACACCCTGGCCGTGGTCATGACTGGAATGGGTTACGACGGCCGAGATGGGGCCGAGTTGCTGCAGGAGAACGGCGCTCGAGTGTTCATTCAAGACGAGGCGAGCTGCGTGGTCTGGGGCATGCCCGGTTCGATCGCTGCGGCCGGAATTCCTCACGAAGTCTTCCCCCTCAATGATATCGCCAAAGAGATCAGCACCCGGGTCAAGCGCCTGGGGCAGACTTCTTCTTGCCAATCAAAATCGGCCTGATGAGCGTCAAACAACCAATAGCAGCGGACGAGTTCCAGTACGTCTCGACTTTGGTCCGTGAAAGGTCCGCCATCGTATTGGAGGTGGGCAAGGAGTATTTGGTGGAGTCGCGCCTGACCGCGCTCGCGCGCACGCTCGAGTACGACAGCCTCAGTAGCCTGATCAGGGAACTGCGCACGAAGAAGTGTCCTCAGCTGGTGAACCATGTCATCGAAGCGATGACCACCAACGAGACCCTCTTCTTCCGCGACCGCCACCCGTTCGAGGCCCTGCAAGAAGACATCATCCCCGACCTAATCAAAAAGCGCGCTGACTCCAAGAAACTCACCTTCTGGTGTGCAGCTAGCTCCAGTGGGCAAGAGCCCTACAGCGTCTGCATCATGCTGCGGGAGCACTTCCCGCAACTGCTGAACTGGGACATTCAGTTCATCTGTAGCGACATCTCGGAGTTGATGTTGAAGCGGACGCGAGAAGGCATCTACAGTCAACTTGAAATCAATCGGGGCATGCCGGCCCGACTAATGGTCAAGTACTTCCTCAAGGAGGGCGCCACCTGGCAGGCGAAGCCGGAGCTGCGCGAAATGATCACAACGCGACAACTCAACCTCGCTGGGCAATGGGCGACCATCCCTCCCTGCGACATCGTGTTCATCCGAAACGTCCTGATCTATTTCGACACGACCGTGAAGCGCGAAATCCTCGGCAAGATCCGACGGATCCTAAAACCAGGTGGCACGATGCTCCTGGGGGGCTCAGAAACCACGATTCACATCGACGACGAGTACGAGCGAGTGCGCGCTGCGGGCAGTTGGGTCTACCGAGTCGCAAGCTAGAACGGATATTCTCAAGGGGGCTTGGCCCTTCCCCGCCGACGGATTAGGGTAGAGCCCCCGCTAGGCCCCCGAACCGCCCCATCCCAGGACGATCCAGTGAGACCCTTTACCCGCTCTACCGAGTACGCGATTCGCGCCCTCACCTACCTGGCTTTGCACCGCGAAGGAGTGCAATTCCACTTGGCACGCGAAATGTCGGAGAGCCTCGGTATCCCGGCTCCCTTTCTCGGCAAGATCCTCCAGCCCCTCGTGATGCGCGGGATCCTGGAAAGCCAACGGGGTCGCAACGGAGGCTTCCGACTGTCAAAGGATCCGAACGACGTCAGCCTCTACGAAATTGCAAACTCTCAGGAATTGATCTACGAGAAGCGCCAGTGCTTCCTCGGCCAGGCGGAATGCAGCGACGAGCGCGCCTGCCCCATGCACGAGTACTGGAAGATCGCCTCGGCTGATTTTGAGACTCGAATGTCCTCTACGACTCTCCAGGGCCTGATCGACTTCTCGACCCGCAGCGAAAGCTCCGTATACCCCTTCCCCGAGAAGTTTGCGGACGGCTCCAAAGCGCCCCCGAGCCTTGACTCGCTCCTCAATGAGCCAGCCTCCGCCGACGACGACTAGGGGCCTGCGCCACAGATAGCGGTCCGCGAGGCGCAATCTGTGGCGCAAACTCCTAGAGGCCCGGCCTCTAGGCGGTGGTTGCAGCGGGCGCGGAGCCAGGGGCCCGGTTCACGGCTCGCGTCACGCTCTCGCGGCTGAGCACGCCGAGGGGCTGGCCCTCTTGCTCCACGAGCAATTGGGAGACCTTCTCTTTGTCCATCAGTTGAAGGGCTGAGAAGAGCGTCTCGCCCGGTGCGACACGGATCAGACGACGCAAGGGAGTCATGAACTTGCGCACCGCGTGAAAGGCGTACTTGCTGACCGGGACCTGGGCCAGCTCGGCGGGCCCGAGGGCCCCGACGAGGTCACCGTCGTCCAAGACGAGCACGCCCCCCACCTTCACATCCGGAACGTGTTCGACCACTTCCTCTAGGGTGTCCCAACTATCCACGGGCGGGTTGCCGATCTGCGCAGCGTCCCGCACCCGAAGGGAGCGCAAACGCGAGCCCAAGATCGCATGCACCGTGTTGGCCCGGGCCGAGCGCGAAAGGAACCAGCCCATGAACGCTAGGAACGCGCCGTAGAACCAACGTTCGCCAAGAATGGCAAGCACCAGGCCGAAGGCCGTCAGTGCGTTCCCGAGCAAGATGCCCACCTTCCCGGCCCACTCGGTTGCGCGCTCGTAGTCTCCAAGCGCTTTCCACAAAACGGCCCGGAACACGCGGCCACCATCCAGGGGCGAGCCCGGCAGCATGTTGAAGATGGCCACCCCTAGGTTGACGATCCCCAACCAGGCACTCACGACAGCGACGGGTTGCCCGCTGGTGGAGGCCAGGTTGACGATCAGAAACCCCACGGACAGCAGGAAGCTCACCAGTGGCCCCGCCAAGGCGATCAGGAATTCATCCCGTGCGCGCTTGGGCTCCCCCGAGAGTTCCGCCACCCCGCCGAAGAGGAACAGGGTGATCGAGCGCACCTTGAGTCCTAGGGCGATGGCCAGCACGCTGTGACCCACCTCGTGCAAGAGCACGGAAAGAAAGAACAGCGTGCTGCCAGCCAACGCGCCAAACCAGACCATCCACGGGGTCCAGTCGGGATGCTCCTTGCCGAAGCCACTGCCCACCATGTAAGTGACGTAGAAGAAGATCACGAACCAACTCGGATCCAGGTCAAAGCGGATTCCGCGCACCATTCCCACGGAGATCACCCGGCTGCCAAACAGCCCGGAGCGCCGCCGTTTCGGTTCAGCGCTGTGCTTCGGAGGTTCTTCCGGGAACGGTCCGTCGGGGGGTGACTCTTGGTCTGTGGGCATCTGATTGAAATCGCGGTAAGGCCTTAGCCGAACAAATAGTCACTGGCCTTGGACCAAGCGGCAAAGCGGTAGAGCGAAATCAAGCGCTCCAACTCGGCGAGTAGCGCATCCGGTACACCCGCCCCAAACATGGCTTCACGCACAGCGGGCTGAGAGCGGGGCGCAGGCCAAGTGCGCTCCACGGTTAGGGAATGGGTCCCCGGTTCGTAGTAACCCAAGAACTCCTTGAGCTTGGATCCGTCCATTTCACCACAGGGCCACTCGCCCTTCCAGTCGGCCAACTTCAAGGTGAATCCCTCCAAGCCCTTGAGCACCGACACACAGTCCGCCAGCCCGTCCCGGTCCACCCGCCGCTTCAGATTCTGGCCGTCCATCCAGGCGTCCTGATGGATCTTGAAGGAGACTTCGATGCTCTCCGCCTCGACCGCAACGCACAGGTAGGCATTGCGGAAAGAGGCGTCCAAATCCTTGGCCAAATCTGCCCCCACCACGCGCTTTAGGCGGCCCTTCTCCGCCTTGTCCCGGCATATGTAGGCCCAGATGCGCCGAACCCGGTTGCCGTTGAAGGCATGCGGATTGTGCAGACTCGTCCTGGAATCCAGCCCCAATTTCGGCCGGCGCGCTTTGCCTTCAGAATTTTTCGAGACGAAGCGCTTGGCCAATCCACCCAGTTTCCGGCGCAAGACGAGGCGTTGCTCGTTGTATTGCGCGTCCCTCGACAACCCCTCGGAGAGGGCGTAGAAATCCGCTTCCTGGAAATGGAGTTCCTCCTCCGACGGGCTCGGCTCAGATTCGATGTTGGGGGAATAAGACATGGTTGACTACGGTCTGTCTGCTGCTGGAGCTGCGCCCCAATTCTGAAGGTGGCAAATTACCCCCAGTGAACCACGGACAGCGGTGAAAATTGCTCCCTCAAGTGTAGAATGCGACGCTTACAGGTCGGATTGCAAAACTCACGTGCCCCAGGATCCCTAGATGCAGTTTGCCCATTTCGAGTTCAATCCTGAGACCGATCGTCTCGGGGAAGGACCGCTTAGTGAAGTGTACCGGGCCAAGGACCTCACCCTTGGCCGAACGGTTGCGCTAAAGATCCTTCGTGCTCACGCGGAAATTGATCCCGCCGCGGACCAGCGCTTTCATCGGGAAGCGAAGCACGCCTCGAACCTGCAACACGCCAACATCGCCACCATCTACGAGTACGGCAAGGAACAGGACACCGCGTACATCGCGATGGAGTACCTGGAAGGCCGGACCCTCGACAAGATCCTCAAGGATCAAACCCTCGGCTACGACGAGTGCATTCGGATCGCTGGTCAAGTCACCGCGGCCCTCGAGCACGTCTACAAGGGCGGCCTGATCCACCGGGACTTGAAGCCAGCCAACATCATGGTGATGGACAACGGAAAGGTGAAGCTGCTGGACTTCGGCATCGCCCGGGCCAGCAACGAATCCTCCATCACCCAGCACGGGACCCTGGTCGGCACGGTCCTCTACATGTCGCCGGAGCAAGTCCGTGGAGACGAACTGAAATTCACCTCCGACATCTTCTCCCTCGGAGCGGTGCTCTACCACATGGCCACCGGCTCCCTGCCCTTCCCCGGCAAGTCGTTCCCGGAGGTCTGCATGGCGATCTTGGAAGGCAAACCCACCCGACCTTCGGAAGTGCGCTCCGGATTCCCGCCCGCCTTCGAGACCATCCTGCTGCGCTGTTTGGCCCCGGCACCCGAGGACCGCTACGCCAATGCAGAGGAGGTCAATGGGGCGATTCTGAGCCTCTCGCGATCGTCCCCCTCGGCGACGCCGCCCGGCAAGCGCATCAAGGGCACCTTGTACTTCCTGCCGATGACCTGCCCGGACAGCCCCAATCAGGCCTGTCACAACTTGGCCGGCAGCCTCCGCAAGGACCTGGCCACGGCTTTGACAAAGACCACCGACCTGACGGTCCAGCTGGTGGAGTTCGACGTGGAGCGCGACAAGTCCTGCGACTTCATCCTGAACACGTCGATCCGCTTGAATGGACACAGCGCAATCTTGGAGCTCTCCCTGGAGACCCGCTTCCGGGACGGAACCACGGGCTTCCAACACCACGTGGCGGACCTGATCGAGCACGCTGACGAGGATGAGTGGGCCCTGCAGGACTACTTCGTGCGCGCCGCCGCCCGACTCCTGCGCAAGCGGCTGCCCGAGCTCGAAGAAGCCCCGGCCCCGGCGATCCAACGCGACGAAGCCCTGGCCATCGAGATGACCCACCGGGCCCACGACATTCTCGCCAAGGGCACTTCCCGGCGCCTAATGGCTGCCATGAGTTCCTTCCGGCGCGCCCTGGATGCGAACCCCTACTGCGCCCTGGCCTATGCGGGCATGGCCGAAGCCCTGGTGCGCAAGTACCTCTACTTCGACGGGGACACGTCCTACCTGGTCGACGCCCGCGAGAACGCGGACAAGGCCCTGACCTTGGATCCCGAATGCGCGGAGGCCCACACGTCCCTGGGCTTCGCCTTCCACGTCTCCGGCCACCTGACCGAGGCCGCCCGCGAATACCGCATCGCCCTGCAGCTCGACACCGACGAGTGGTTTGCGCACCGCTTGCTCGGCACGATCTTCGCCAGCGAGGGCAACTTCAAGAAGGCCTCCACCTTCCTGCGTCGGGCGATCAACTTGAAGCCCACCCACATCCCCTCCTACGATCACCGCTACAGCGTGCTGCAACGCTTGGATCGCTACGAGGAATCCCTCGAGGTGGCGGACGAAGGCATCGCCGCCGCCCGGGGGCACCTGCGCGAGAACCCCGACGACCAGGAGACGCGCCTGTACTTGGCCCTCTTGCTGGCGCGCTTGAGCAGCTTCAACGAGGCGCGCAAGCACGTGGCCCTGGCCCTCGAGAAGGCTCCCAAGGATGGCTACACGGCGTTCTACGCGGCTTGCGTCTTTGCCGCGACAGGCGACTTCACGGACGCCATTGAGCAACTGACTCGGGCCCGCGACCGTGGCTACTTCATCGCCATCGAGTTGCGCACCAACGCGGACTTGGATGTGCTGCGTGGCTTGCCCGAGTTCCGCGAGTTGCAGCAGGGTTAGATCCCCGTGCTGAACTTCCAGCCGGCCCCCTACCGGCGAAGTTGCTCGCCGCCCTTTTGGGCACGGGGTGGTCATGCGCAAACGATCTTGGCCCACGGGATTCCGACTCGCGCGCCGTTCGTCAACGGGACCACTGCCGGAGTGCAGGCGAAGGAGATTCCCCTGCCCGATGGCGACCGACTGAAGGCCTTCTATCGAGCCGGGACAAGCGGCACCCTCGTGAGCGTCTTTCACGGACTCTCCGGGGACAGCGACTCCGACTACATGCGACTCACCGCTCAAGCGGCTGGACAAGCGGGCCATAGCGTGCTGTGCATCAATCATCGCGGTTGCGGTGCGGGCCGCGGGCTGGCTCGCGGGCTGTACCACTCGGGACGCGGCGATGACCTGGGCACGGTGAGTGCGTGGGTTCGAAAGGCGCTGCCGGAGGCGCGCCAAATCGCTGTCGGCTTTTCCTTGAGCGGCAATGCCCTGCTGCTCGCCATGGCGGAGAACGCCGAGAACGGGCTCCCCTGCCCAGATGGAGGCATTGCGGTCAATCCCCCGATCGACCTGCGGGCCTGCTCTGTGCGCATTTCGAGCGGGCTCAACAGACTCTACGACAAGCGTTTCGTCCGGCGTTGCCTGGGCGCCGTTCGCGAACGTCAGCAAGACGGCTTGTTGCCCGCGGGCTTCGGGATTCCAAACCCCAAGACCCTTTGGGAATTCGACGAACTCGTCACCGCACCGCTCTCCGGCTTCGCAGACGCCGAGGACTACTACGCGCGCTGCTCCACCCAGGCGCGCTTGCGAACGATTGCCCAACCGACCCTCGTGTTGCACGCGATCGACGACCCCTTCGTGACGGTGGAGAGCTACCAAGGAACGCAGCTCAGCCCGAGCGTGTCCTTGCACCTCGAACCTCACGGAGGCCACGTGGGCTACCTCTCGGGCAGCACCTTCCGCCTGGAGAAATGGTTAGGCGGCGCACTCTCCCACTACATCGGGGAAGTGTGCGCCGCCCTGGATGGCGAACAGCTGGTGGCTAGTCGCGGCTCATGAAGATCCGCAGCACGTACCAGAACAGCAGGGCGATCGAAGCGAACAGTTGCAGGGAAGCTCCCACGTAGCGGTCTTCGGGGTACTCCCGGAAGATGCGTTGAGTGTCAAAGAGGATCGCGCCGCCGGCCAGGGCCACCATGCCCACGTTGAACATCATGCCCAGTTCAAAGCCACCGATGATGCTGCTGCCAATGATCAAGCCGAGGGCACAAAAGCCGCCCCACTTGAGCGCGGCGCCCAAGAAGCTGAAGTCCTTGCGGCTGAAAATGGCGATCGCGGCGAGCCCCGCGAATCCGGCCAAGGACACGTAGGCCGCTGAGGCGATCATTTGGCCGCCAGCTTGGCGATCCGCCATGGTCAGCAGCGGCACGAAGAGCAACGCCTCCGCTAGGACATAGCCAACCAGGGCCGCGTACTGCGCAAGGCGCGACTTTGCCGTATGGGCCGCGCGTCCCGCGATCCAGCCCGCCACCATGAAGGCCCCCAAGAAAATCAACCAGCTTTGCTCCATCACATAGTTGGTGATCGTCACATGCCAGCCCAGGTAGAAGATCCCCACCTCAATCATGGTGAAGGCCAGCAGGGCTCCAAGGAGGTGCGTGAAGACCCGAACCATGAAGGTCGAGCGGGCCTCCATCGAGAGGTCACCAACAACTTGGGGCTGCCCGTAGGTAGCGACGGTTGCGGTTGCGGTTGCGCGAGGATCGTGTTGCATGGAACTTGGTCCTGAAGATCGTTGTCGTCCAGAGTGGTGAAATGGGCCCTTCGGCCCAGCGGGGCTCTCCGTAGCCCACGCGAGCTCGAAGGCCAAGAGGGTACGAACTCCAATCCCCTGGGTGAGAAACCCATTTTTTCGATTTTGTCCTGGATCCGGCGAGGGATTCCTTTTGCCAGGGGTTTGCCTACCAAGTTCCCGGCTACAATCCCCGACTTACCCACCGGAATATGGACTCTCCACTCATCATCCTCGACACCGAGACTTGCACCCTGCAAGGCGCCCCGCACCTCCTGGAGCTGGGTGCCGTGAAGGTCGTGGACGGCGAGATCGAGGACCAATTTGAGTCCCTCTGCTGCCCCCAGGTCGAGATCGATGCGGACGCCACGGCGATCCACGGGATTCGCCAGGAGGACGTGCTGCAGGCGCCCCTCACGGCCCAGGTGCTCGAAGAGTTCAAGCAATGGGCTGGTGAGAGCTGGATGGCCGCTCACAACGCCAATTTTGACGCCACCGTATTGGGCTTCGAGTACGCCAGGATCGAGCTAGCGCCCCCGACCGGCTGCTTCATCGATTCCCTGACCCTGGCGCGCAAGTACATCCCTGAGTCCATCGATCACAAGCTGGTCACCCTCTGCCAACATTTGGAGCTAGAAGAGGCTCCCCATCACCGCGCGCTCTCCGATGCGGTGTATTGTTGGATGGTGATCGCCGAGTGCATGCAGCGCATGGCGGAACAGGGCCTCGACGACTCGTGGAACTCCCTGGCAGCCCATTGCGGCGCGCCGCTCACCATCGAAAGCTCCATTCCACGGGGCCCCAAGATCTCTAGCCGCCTGCGCGCCCTCGAACGGGCCACCGCCAGCGGCGACGAGATCACTTTGCTTTACGGCACACAGGGCGATTCCCCGACCCAACTGGGGGTTCGTCCGCGTTTTCTATACCAGCGCCACAAGACTGGCTACCTCGAAGCGGAATGCCTCCGCTCGAACTCCCTCAAGACCTACCGTTTGGACCGAGTCCAAAAAATCCTCCCCCGGGACTGATCCAGCGCGATCATCCCTATCGATCATGAAGGCCCAAGAGATCCGAAACATTGCCATCGTCGCCCACGTGGACCACGGGAAGACGACATTGGTGGACCAGATGTTCCAGTACGCTGGAACGTTCCGCGAGAACCAGCACGTGGTGGAACGCGCCCTGGACTCCGACGACCAAGAACGCGAACGGGGCATCACGATCCTCGCCAAGAACACTTCGATTCAGTTCGAAGGCACGCGCATCAACATCGTCGACACCCCAGGACACGCCGACTTCGGCGGCCAAGTCGAGCGCACCCTCTCCATGGCGGACGGCGTGCTCTTGCTGGTGGACGCCTTCGAAGGGCCCATGCCGCAAACGCGCTTCGTGCTGCGCAAGGCCTTCGAGCACGGGCTCAAGGCGCTGGTCATGATCAACAAGGTCGACCGCCCCGACGCGCGCCCCGAAGAAATCCTCGACGAGGTCTTCGACCTGTTCGTGGAGCTCGGCGCGGACGAGCACCAGCTCGACTTCCCAGTGATTTACGGATCCGGCCGTGACGGCTACGCCATGAACGAGCCCGACGAGGAGCGCAAGGACTTGGACCCGCTCTTCCGTCTGATCCTCGAGCACATCCCCTCCCCCAAGATCGACCTCCAGGCTCCCGTGCGCTTCCAAGCCGTGACCCTCGAGCACTCGGACTTCGTGGGCCGCATGGCCATCGGGCGCGTGGAGCGCGGTGTCCTCAAGGAAGGCCAACGGGTCACCCTTTGTCACCCGAACCGCAAGAAGACCGTACAGGCCAGCATCAAGAGCCTCTTCCGCTACGAAGGCCTCGAGCGCGTGGCGACTTCCCAGGTGGCCTGTGGCGACATCGCTGTGGTCGCGGGCATCGAGGATCTCTCGATCGGGGACACCCTTTGCGATCCGGAGCACGTGGAGCCCTTGCCCGCGATCAAGATCGACGAGCCGACGATCTCCATGCAATTCTGCGTCAACGACGCTCCTTTCGCCGGCAAGGAAGGTCAGTTCGTCACGAGCCGTCACCTGCAAACGCGCCTGGAACGCGCTGCCGTGCGCGACGTGGCCCTTCAAATCGAGCGCACCAACAAGACCGACACCTTCGAGGTCAAGGGCCGTGGTGTCATGCACCTCGGCGTGCTGATCGAAGGCATGCGTCGCGAAGGCTTTGAGTTCGCCGTCGGCAAGCCCGTCGTGATCATCAAGGAAGTCGATGGCAAGCTGTGCGAGCCCTTCGAACGGGCCACCGTCGAGGTCCCCAAGGACAACGCTGGTCGCATCATTGAGTACCTCGGCCGCCGTCGCGGCGAGATGCTGCACATGGAAGCCCACGGTGCCATCGCCAAGGTCGAGTTCATGATTCCGGCGCGCGGCCTGATCGGAGCGCGCACCGCCCTGCTGACTCTGAGTCAAGGGGAGGCGATCCTCGCTCACGTGTTCGACTCCTGGCAGCCCGACGGCGGGGCCATCCCGCGTCGCACGGGCGGTGTTCTGATCTCTGACCGCTCTGGCCCGGTCTTGACCTACGCGCTGGACGGCCTCAGCGATCGAGGCAAGTTCTTCGTGAAGCCCGGCGACGAGGTCTACGAAGGCATGGTCGTTGGTGAGCAGAACAAGCCCGGCGACCTGCCGGTCAACGTTTGCCGCGCCAAGAAGCTGACCAACATCCGGACCTCTTCCAAAGACACCGCTGCCAACATCGCGCCCCCGCGTTTGATGTCCCTCGAGGAGTCCCTCGAGTACATTGAAGACGACGAACTGTTGGAGGTCACGCCCAAGTCCCTGCGCTTGCGCAAGCGCGTCTTGAACGCCGACCAGCGCAAGAAGACGACGCGCGCCAAAGCGTTCTAGCCTGAAGGCGAAGCCCTTCTAGCGAGCTTCAACCACGAGCCCCGTCCCGCTTCACACCGGGGCGGGGCTCTGTTTTTTTGAGTGACCGTGCGCTCTGCAGTGATTCACTGCGCAGTTTGCTATGGGGTTTTGCACGCGCCATAAGCGAATTGTTTTGGCTGAGCATTCCGCAATGGGCTCTTAGCTCCGCGACAAGTGCAGGAAGCGCAGGGGGTCGCCCACCACCGCGGTCAACAGCGCGCTCTCCGCGGGCTTCACCAACCAACGCTCCTTCGAGAACAGTGGGCGCCAAATCGGCAACTCCTCGTCAGTCGTCGAAAGCAGTGCGCGCGTCGAGAGCTTTGCGAGCAGGGACTGAGCCAACTGAGTCGCGGCCGCCACGTCCTCCGCCAACACCCCCTTGCCGGTGGCCAACTCCCCGCTGCGACCGTAGAGCTCATCGTGCAAGGCTGGAAAGGCTTCCGGGTCGTTGAGCACACTCACCATCCAACCATGATCGAACTCACCGGAGATGGCGTCCAACCCGTCCCACTGGATGCGCGGCATACCAATGCCCGAGGCCTCGACCGCCGCAAAGCCGCGATTCAGTTCGCGCGACTCCTCGTTGTCTTGATTGACGATCACCAACTCGCGGCCGAGCACCAAGGCTTCCATCAGGATTGGCACCAACTCCCCCACGGCGGCTCCCACGTAGAGGCTTCGCCCGGGCCCGCCCACAGCTCCCATCAGGTGCTCGCCGAGCTCCCCGGCAATCAGCAAGCCGGCCTCGCGATTGGCCACGATCTGTTCCGTGGAGAAGAAATCATCCCCACCCTCAGAGCACTGCAGGCGCCCCAGGAGACTCCAATCGAGCTCCTGTTCGAGGGTGCCTAGGGCGACGGCGAACTCTTCCGGATTGGGGCTCATGGCAGAATCCTAGCGGGGTACCCTGATCGGGTGAACCCCTCACCTTGTGTCCCGCGGCTGCTTTGTGTGCTTGCCTTGGCCCTCGCCTGCCTCGGGAACCCCGCCGAGGCCCAGTCCTACCGCACGCGGACCTACACGGAAATCGACGGGCTGCGCAGCACGAGCATCCACTCGATCGCCCAAGCCCAGGACGGCCGCCTGTGCGTTGGCACTCGATCAGGAATCGTGATGTACGACGGCTCGACCTGGGAGACGCAACGCTTTCCCGGCTTGGTCATCAATCAGCGTCTGGACGTGGTCCACTCGGAAGAGGGCGCGCTGCTGGCGGTCGAGCACCGCAGCCCGCACCGCGTGTTTCAACATGACGGCCTGGCTTGGATTCCCTTCGCGCTGCCGCTTCCTCGGGGACTCCCGGAATCTGGGCTGGCGGAAATAGCGGCCACCGGCAGCGGCGTTGGGTTGCGGTTCCTATTGTCCTTGGAGAATGGACCGCTTGTGGTTTGGAATGGAACTCATTGGACGAAGCTTCTGGACGGCGCGCAAACTCCGGTGCTCAGCCTAGCGGTAACAGCAGGCCGCTTCGTCCTGCTCACCGAGCACGAGATCTACCTGCTCAACCCCGAAGCGGCGCTCCCCGAATTGCTACGGGTCGACACGCCAGCGGACCAGCGCTTCTACCTCATGGCGAAGGTCCCGGGTTCCGAACGAATTCAGGTCCTCGGCAAGGACTGGTTCGGCGAATTGAACCAAGGCGTCCTGAAGCGTGACCCCAACGCGCTGGCATTCGTCCATCAAGGGATCCAAGTCCCCGAGATAGCGATCGCCGACGAACGGGGCGGGCTCTACTTGGGCAGTGCCTTGCTCGCCTACTACTACACACCGACGGAGGGGACGATCCTGCGAGGACGGCGGGAAGGTTTCGATCCAGGAAGCATGATCTGTGGCTTCCGCGATCGAGAGGGTTTGATCTGGTCCGGCGGCTTTCGTGGGCTGACGAAAACCTACGCTCGGGATTGGTTTAGCTACGACGCGCGCCATGGATTCGGAGAGGACGAGGTCACCGTGGTTCTCGAACTCTCCGACGGAGCCATGCTCTTCGGCCATCCCGGATCGATCTCCATCCTGGACACCGACATGCAAACCAGGCGCGTGACGAACTCCGCCAACCAAGAGCGGATCCTCGGTGCGGTTGAAGCCGAGGATGGCCAGATTCTCTTGGCCGCCTCCGAAGCGGGACTCTTGAGCTACTCGCGGGATTCGGGACAAGTCACGCGCCTGCCTTTCTCGGACCCCGCCGACAGGAACCCCTGCAGATTCGTGGCCCGGGACTCCCAGGGACGGCTCATGGCGATTTCGCGCAACCGGGTCCTACGTCAGGTAGACGGGGTCTGGACCCAAGTTCCGGCTCACCCGAACATTTGGAAAAGCAACGCGCGCCAGCTCTTGGAAACGCGCTCCGGCGCTCTGCTTGTGACCACAGGAAAGCAAGGGGTCTTGGAGGCGGGAGTCCCCGAGCCGCGGCAGTGGAGCTCCCTGGACAACCCCCAGGGCAACGACGTGGTGTGCGTGTCGCAGCGCGCGGATGGGCGCGTCTGGGCGGGAACCATGGACGGACTCTATCAGCTCGAAGGCAGCGACCGACTCGTTCCCCTGGACCTGCCTGGGCTGCAAGTGAAGCGTCCCGTGTTCTTCATCACCGACGACTCCCAAGGCAGCACTTGGTTCGGCTTGGACAACGGTGTCATCCGTTGGGATGGCAGCTCGGCCCATCACATCACAGCGCGCGACGGACTGGTCGGAGCGGAAACGAACCGGGCCGCAGGTTTCTGTGACAAGCAAGGGCGCATGTGGATCGGCACGGACCGCGGAGCGACTGTGCACGATCCGCGCGAGAGCCTGGCCGTCCAATCCCCCCCGACTCTCGAGCTGGTCGCCCTGACTGCGGAAGGCGCCGAAGAAGAACTCGCTTGCTCCCCTGCAATGGAGCACGAGTTGACTCAGGACCGCAACGCGCTGGTCTACTTCCTGAGGACAATCTCATTTGTGGACGAGGACCGCGTGCGCCATCAAACGTGGCTCGAGGGCTACGAGGACTCCTGGTCCGAATTCGGCGTGCTCGCCTCTCCGCACTTGATTTACTCGCACTTGCCACCTGGCCGCTACCGTCTGCATGCGCGCGCCATGAACATCAACGGCACCAGCAGTCAACGGGTGAGCTCCCCTTGGATCACCATCATCCCGCCACTTTGGGGACGAACTTGGTTTCTCGTTGGGGCTTCCCTCGCCGTTCTTGCGCTCATGATCAGCACGATCGGGTTTGCGGCGAAACACCGATTCACTCGCCAGCTGGAGGCCACGGTCAGCGCGCGAACTCAGGACCTCGCGCTCGAGAAGAATCGCCTGGAAGCCACCCTTGCTCACATTTGCGATGGGGTGGTGATGCTCGCCACGGACGGCAAGATTGTGCTTTGGAACAAAGCTGCGGAAGAGATCACCGGATGGAGCGCGGACGAGTCCATCGGAATGGGAATTCAGGAGCGCTTTGGAGTTCCAGATGTGGGCCCGCGCCGTTCGAATGGGCTCGCAACGATCACGAACAAACACGGCAAGAGCCGAGTGCTTGAAACCAGCACCGCGCCGATCAGCGGCCATCCGGAAAGCCTCTCACGAGTCATCGCGTTCCGCGACATCACCGAGCGCCAAAAGAACACAGCCCGCGCCCGTCACCTGGATTCCCTTGGCAAGCTCGCCGGTGGAATCGCCCACGACTTCAACAACCTGTTGACGGTGGTGATCGGAAACCTGGCCCTCTTCGAACGGATGACTGGCCCGGACGCCAAGGGACGTCATCGCATCGAGTCGATCAACGCGGCGGTCAATCAAGCCCGCAGTTTGACCCAGCAACTGATCACGTTTTCGGAAGGCGGCGAACCCCTGCGCACCCCGGGGGCGATCGAACCGCTGCTGCGCGAAACGGCCAAGCTTGTTCCTGTCAGCCCAAGCATCGTTTGTCACCTGGAGTTCGAGCCGGATCTCTACACCGTCGAGATGGACGCCGGGCAGATGATCCAGGTCTTTCAGAACTTGGTCCTGAATGCGACGCAGGCCATGAACGGCAAGGGGCACATCATCCTGCGCGCCAGGAATAACGACGTCCCCAGCGCTTCCGGACAGAAGCCGCAGGTGCTGATCGAGATCGAAGACGACGGTCCGGGGATTGGCAAGGGTGTCCTGCATCGGGTCTTCGAGCCCTATTTCTCCACCAAGGCGGACGGCACGGGCCTGGGCTTGGCCATGGCCCATTCCATCGTGACTCGCCATGGGGGCTCCCTGCGGGTGGAATCCGAAGTCGGCCGGGGAACCCTCTTTCGAGTCTTCTTGCCCGGGATCGAACCCAAAGCCCTGCCCCTGCTCCCCCCAGCCAAGACCGCCCCCCACAAATCGGAGTCCCTCACGGTGCTGGTCATGGACGATGAGGAAGCAGTTCGTGAGGTCATGCAATCCCTGCTCGAAAGTCTCGGGCACCGCTGCGTGGTGACCGCCGACGGTCTGGCTGCTGTGGAGCAATTCCGCGGGGCTCTCGCGGCAAAAGCACCCTTTGATCTGGTGATTCTGGACCTGACGGTCCCGGGCGGAATCGGCGGCAAACGGGCCATTGGCGAGCTTTTGATGCTGGATCCCGACGTGCGAGCGATCGCGATGAGCGGCTATGCAAATGAGCCCATTCTGGCTCGCCACACGGAGTACGGCTTCCGCGGCAGGCTCTCCAAGCCCTACAGAATGGACGAACTGAACCAGGTCATTCGGGACGCCATGGCTCCCATCCGTCCGGTCCAAATCATTTCTGAAATCGATTTTGCCCCGTAGCCCCTTGTGCAACTGACGGACCTTCGGCCATCCTATGGGCACGCGACCGGAGGGATCTGCACGCAAGTGCACTTCACCCCGGACCGCGAGCACAACGGTGCTAACTTTGAAACGGCCAGGGATTCTCTTCTGAACCCCAGCCATCCGATACCTAGCCGACCTGGGTCGGGCCCCGATAGAACGGGCCTTCCGCCGGGCGGCACAAAAGATTGAGACACAACTGAATGGGAACTCGACTCTACGTCGGTAACCTCTCTTGGGACACCAACGAGGAAACCCTGCGCTCCACTTTCGCGGCTGACGGCCGTACCGTCACCGACACCCACATCGTTTCCGACCGTGACACAGGCCGCCCCCGCGGCTTCGCGTTCGTCGAAATGTCCAGCGACCAGGAAGCCCAGGACGCGATTTCCGCCCTTGATGGCGCCGAGCTTGACGGACGCAACATCCGCGTCAACGAAGCACAAGAGCGTCAGCCCCGCAGTGGCGGCGGTGGCGGCGGCGGCGGCGGCCGTGGCGGCGGCGGCGGCGGCGGCTACGGCGGCGGCGGCGGC
>CALCXM010000139.1 GCA_937905825.1 uncultured bacterium | reverse complement strand
TGGCGGGATCACAGCCTCTCAAGTAGGCTCAGGACTCGGCACCTCACAACCACTCGCCCCCGAAGGAGCCCCCCCCATGAACTGTCTGTTCGCCATCCCCTTCTCTCTCGCTCTCACGCTCGCGCAACCCGCCAACGCAAGTCCAGTCAACGACAACTGCGGCACGGCGGAACCGATCAGCATCACCACAAGCTGCTGGGCAATCCTGAATGGCCTGGAAGTCTCCGACGCGGACTTGGTCGATCACTACCGGGGCAGCATCGCACCAGGCCACGAGGCTAGGCTTCGGATTCGGTTCGATCACCCAGACGGCAACATCGACGTTCGACTTTGGAACAGTGACTGCACGGTCCTGCTGGCCTCGTCCGCGAGCACCACAAACGACGAGCTCGTCACTTGGGTGAACCCAGGTCAAGTCGACGCAGACATTGTCTGTGAGGTGTACTTGAACGGCACGGGCACGGTCCCCTACAAGATCTACCGCTGCCAGGAGCTCGTGGATTGCAGCGCGCCGGATGATTGGGAGGACAACGACACCTGCTTCACGCCGAAGGTCTTGCCCTTCGACGACTACCTGTACAAGACGGGTCGAACCGTCCAGCAAGGGGACGATGACTACTACGAGATCACCCTGCCGCCCTTTGCTCGGCTCGACTTCCATGTCCAACACGACCCGAGCGCCGGCAACATCGACGCGGCCCTCTACGAGTCCGCTTGCGGAAACTTGTTGCAGACCAGCGCGACCATGGAGAGCGAGGTCTTGAACCTCACGAATCCAACAGCTGTTCCGCGCACACTCATCGCGCACATCTACATGGCTGGCGGCGACCCCTGCGCCATCTACAAGGTCCTGCTTTCGGGCGATCCAGGCACCAACTACTGCACGTCTTCCCTGAACTCCACGGGCTCCGCCCCCGTCATCTCTGCCCACGGCAGCGCCAGCCTGGCTGCCGGGTCGATCAGTTTCTCCTCGGGCCCGCTGCCCTGGAACGTCCCGGGTGTTTTCTTCTACGGCCCAAACGCGGGCAACGTGCCCTTCGGAAACGGCACCCTTTGTGTGGCGGGATCTCTCGTGCGCTCACCAGTCGTCACGTCCTTCAAGGGCAGCACGTTCTGGAACATGAATTACTTCGTCCAGGCCTCGAGCAACAACCCGATTACCCCGGGGTCGATCTACCGCTTCCAGCTTTGGTACCGGGACCCCGCGGGAGGCGGAGCCTTGTTCAACCTGACGGACGCCTACCTGCTTGCGTTCTATCCTTGATGGGAAGGGCGCACATCGCAGCGGCACTCGCTCTCGGGGTGACGCTGGTTCTCGTTCTCTGGTCAACGGGTGAGTTGGGCGGGGCGGACTCTCATGCCTCCCAAACAGACGTAGCGGACCAGACACCGGGTGATACTCTTCCGCGCTCAGCGGCCAAGGTAGTTCCCGGTGCAACGAATGCAATCGGCCTCACAGTCGCGGGGAACCGAGGGAGTCTTGCCCTCGAAGTACGCGATGGCGACACGGGCGAACTAGTTCCCGGCGCAACGGTCAACATTTGGCTACGCGGTGAACTGAACGACCCACCACCCTTGGATTGGGGTCCTGAGCTGAATTCGCCACGAGTCCAAATCGCTCCGGGATCCAACCTGCAGATTGAACTCATCCCCGGCAAGACCGGCCAAGTCATCCAGCTCGATCTCTCTCTCGAAGACCTCGAGCGGGCCATCGCAAGCCACAAGGACCAACAAAAGGAAGCGGGGCCGACTCACCGGAAGTGAATCAGCCCCGCTTGTTTGATTGCGTGGGACGGCTGGCGTCCCACGCAGGTGCTCGCTACATCACCGGCTCGATGCCGAGCTTGGCGAAACCTTTGGACTCGAAGTTCTTGCGGAACATGTCGCGCAGCTTCTCGGCGGCCACGTCGTAGGCGGCCTTGTCTTCCCAGGTGTTGCGGGGGTTCAAGATGTTGGCGTCCACGCCGGGGCAGGACTTGGGCATCTTGAGGTTGAAGACCGGGTGCACGTCGTACTCGGCGCCTTCCTTGTGCAGCTCGCCGTCGAGGGCCGCGTTCAGGAGTGCGCGGGTGTCGCCGATCGAGATGCGCTTGCCGACTCCGTGGGGTCCGCCGCCCCAACCGGTGTTGAGCAGGATGCAGCGGGTGTCGTTCTTGTCCATCTTCTCGGCCAGGCGCTCGGCGTAGACCGAGGGGAAACGGGCCATGAAGGGAGCGCCGAAGCAAGAGGAGAAGGCCGCCTTGGGCTCGGTGATGCCGACCTCGGTGCCTGCCAGCTTCGAGGTGAAGCCTTGGACGAAGTGGTACATGACTTCCTTCGAGGTCAGGATCGAGACCGGGGGCAAGACGCCGAAAGCATCCGCGGTCAGGAGCACGATGGTCTCCGGAGCGGGGCCCATGGCGCCCTCGGCGACGTTCGGGTTGGCGCTCAGAGGGTAGGAGAAACGGGTGTTCTCCGTGACCGAGCTGTCCGTCAGGTCGAGGTCCTGGGGGTCGGTGTCCTCCATGCGCTTGCCGGGCAGGGGCGGGACGTTCTCGATGATCGTGCCGGGCATGGAGAGCGCCGCGGCGATCACGGGCTCGGCCTCTTTGTTGAGGTCGATCAGCTTGGCGTAGCAGCCGTCTTCCAGGTTGGAGACGCCGTTGTCGGTCCAAGCGTGCTCGTCGTCACCGATCAAGAGGCGATCGGGGTCCGCGGACAGGGTCGTCTTGCCCGTGCCAGAAAGGCCGAACAGGATGGCGCCGTCACCACGCTTGCCGATGTTGGCCGAGCAGTGCATGGACATGTGGCCCATGGCCGGCAGCTGGTAGTTCATGACCGTGAACATCGTCTTCTTGACGAGGCCACAGTAGTCGGCGCGACCGAGGACCAGGGCCACGCGACGCTTGTAGTCCGCCACGGCCACGCGCTGGGAGAAGGTCCCGTCACGCTCCGGGTCGCAGTGGAAGGAGGGGACGTTCAAGAGCGTCCAACGCTTGCCTTCCTCGTCTTCCACACCCTCGATCCCCTTGGGGAACATGTTGTGGGCGAACATGGCGTGGGTGGCGTACTCACCGACGAAGCGGTAAGGCACGGCGTAGGAGGGGTCGTTGCCACAGTAGACGTCCTTGACGTACATGTGACCGCCCTTGGCGTTCAGGTGCGCGACGACGCGCTCCAGCAAGCCGTCAAACTTGGCCGGGTCGAACTTCTTGAAGTCCGCTTTCCACCAGACGCTCTCCTCGATCTCGGGGTGAGCCACCGCAAAGGTGTCCGCCGTTGGCCGCCCGGTGCAGGTGGGGTCCGTGTAGTAGACGAGGGGCCCGTCGATACCGAGCTTGGTCGGGAAGGCCTTTTGATCGTCGTCGGGTCCATCCGGGCGAGTGCGGCCGCGATCGTTGGCGATCGCTTCGTGAAAGAGCTCTTCTTTGGAGAGGTTGACCCGGTAGTCAACGTTCTCGAGTCCGAACAGGTCTTTCAAGTCTTGGCGAATATCCATGGAACTACTCCCGCTCGTTGCGGGGTCGTCTGGCGTTGGAGAGTTGGGCGGGAGAGCCAAAAAGCTCAATCCCGGGGCAATTTCGAGGCGGGAAGATAACCTCAGGGCCCAAACGGGGCAACCGAGGCGGACCAACTGATTTCGCTATTGTTCGAACCTGGCCCGATACCAGGCCAGGGTGCGCTTGAGGCCTTCTCGCCAGTCAACTGCGGGGGTCCAGCCTAGCAGATCCTTGGCCTTTTCCACCGAGGCAAGACTGTGGCGGACATCCCCAGGGCGCTCCGGAACGTGCTCCGCCAGGAGCTCGGATCCGAGGCCTTCTGCGATTGCGGTGTAGAGCTCATTCATGGTGATGCGCTGGCCCCCACCCACGTTGATGACCGTGCCCGGGGGCAAATCCGCATCCATGGCCCGCAAGTTGACCTCGACCACGTTGTCCACGTAGGTCAGGTCCCGGGTTTGCTCGCCGTCGCCATAGATCTTGGGGGCACGCCCCTCGAGCAACGCGCGCACAAAGATGGCGATCACGCCGGTGTAGGGCGAATCGTCCACTTGGCGCGGACCGAACACGTTGAAATAGCGCAGGCAGACGGTTTTTAGCCCGTAGCAACGGCCCCAGACCGCCATCAGGTGCTCGCCGCCCAGCTTGCCGGCCGCGTAGGGGCTGACCGGATCGCCGACCATGCTCTCCTCCTTGGGGAGGGTTTCGCTTTCGCCATAGGCAGCTGAGGAAGCGGCCATCACCACCCGCTTGGCCCCGGCAGCGCGCACGGCCTCGAGCACGCGCAGGGTCCCCATGATGTTGACCTCGTAGCTTTCCTCGGGATGCTCGACGCTGTAGGGCACGGAGACTTGGGCGGCCTCGTGAAAGGCCCCCACCACGCCCTCGGCCGCTTGCATGCAGGCCTCGCGATCGGTGATGTTGCCCTCGATGAACTCCACCTGGGCACCGCTGCCGGGGCCGTCCACGGTGAAGTCCGCGAAGTTCTCCAGCCGGCCTGAGGAAAGGTTATCGAGCACGCGCACACGGTCTCCCCGGTGGATGAGGGCCGTAGCGAGGTGGGATCCGATGAAACCGGCGCCGCCGGTAACTAAATAGAGGGCCATGGGAGCATTATGCCCGCCGCAAGGTGGGATGCCATTGCGGCGCGGGGCGAGTGGAGAATTGAGTTCAATCGGTGGAGAGGCGACAGGGCGCGCGTCGGACGGAGCAGCCCAAGCCTTCTTCCTCGATCGCCCGATCTCTGCGCGTTGAGTCCAAGAGCCAGAACGCCGGAAACTCAGACGGCTGCGCTCGATTCGGGCCCCTCACAAACTCTGGCGTCCTCGAACCGAGCGCCCTAGAAACAGAGCAAGTCCGCAAGGGGAGAACCCTTGCGGACTTTACGTCTGAGCGGTGAGTTTGGATCACCGTTCAGTTTGCGCTGAACGGGACCCCTAGCGGGGGAGCCGGGGAGGGCGAACGCGATTTCCTAAATTGACCCTCAAAGTCAGGTTGCGCTGCCCGAACACGGCCCGTGATTGCGCGCACCAGATACAAAAGAAGACCGCCGGGCGAGCATCCCGGCGGGCTTCAAGGTTTGAGACGTGAGAGAGAGTTTGGTCCCCGTTCGGCTTCCGTCGAACACCACCCTTAGCGGCTCGCTGGCTCGAACCGAACTAAGAAATTGCAATTTGATGGAACCCGCGATTTCAACCCTTCTGAGGGCCTATCCGCACTTGATGCTGGCCAACGCAGGCCCTCGCTCAAAAGAGGCATCGGCAAACCAAACGAACCCGAGCCCGCTGAGTGCAGCGAGCTCGGGTTCGGCTGGCCCCGAAGGGCTTTGCATTGTTTCTTCTCTTCACCACCTCTAGAGATATCGGGGTGGAATCCGAACGCGCTCAGGAAAGTTTTTCCAGATGTGGCCCCCCAGAGGGGCAAGAGGGCCCCTACTTGGCCTAGTTGCTCGGGGCTCTCTTGCTGGAGGCGTCCACGGGCTCGGAAGACTCCTGGGCCACCGCCACCAGTCGCCAGGACTCAGCGACGGGATGCGGGGCGCGTAAGGCGAGGGGCGTGCGCTGGCCGGGCTCCAGAACCAGGGGGGTCCAACGGGCGTCCTGGTCCATCACTGGCGCCCCGGCGCGGTCGAGCCACTCCACTTGGTAAGAGAAGCGAACCGTGTCCTCCCCGCGGTTCTCTAGATCCAGGTCCACTTCGCGCAGGCCTTCCACCACCCGCGTGGCCTTCAAGTGCTGGACCAGGTGCTCCTGCACGGCGGAATCGTCCGTGGGAGCGGTCATGGTCGGCTGCATGGAGTTCGAGCCGGCCAGGGCCGGATCGGTCGGGGCTCCGGAGCTCTTGCAGCCGGTGACGAGCCCGCCCAAGAGGACGAGCAGCAACTGAGCCCGGGGGCGTCGGGGAAAGGGTCGGAACATGAGAGGGGGTTGGCTAGGACATAGAAGCGGGTGGGATGGAGCGGACCCATCCCAGGTCCACAGGACACCATGCTGGAGGCACCCCTGCAAGCTCCGCGAACGAACGAGTACACTGCGCGTCCCCGCTGCCACCGCACCCTCGATTCATGCCCAAAAAGACCGTATTCGTCGCCGGAAAGACCACCCCCAAGAAGAAGAAGTCCGGCAAGGAACCCTCGCCGATGATGGTTCAGTTCTGGGCAGCGAAGAAGGAGCAGCCCGACGCCCTGCTCTTCTTTCGCATGGGCGACTTCTACGAGCTGTTCCACGAGGACGCGGAGATCGCTTCGAAGGAGCTGGGGATTTCCCTGACGGCGCGCTCCAAGGGCGCGGATGCGATCGCCATGGCTGGGGTGCCGGTGCGTTCCATGGAGTCCTACCTGCTGCGCCTGGTGAACCTCGGCTTCAAGGTGGCGATCTGCGAACAACTGGGGGACCCGCGCAAGACCAAGGGCATCGTCGAACGGGGCATCGTGCGCGTGGTGACTCCGGGAACCTTGACCGAGGAAAACGCCCTGGTCTCGAGCGCCAGCAACTACCTCGCGAGCCTTTGGTTGCGGGGCGACACCTGCGGCATCGCGTGGGTCGATCTCTCGACAGGACGCTTCTACGGCACGGAATGCTCCGCCAGGAATTGCGTGGACGAGCTCGCGCGCATCGCTCCAGCGGAAGTCCTCTGGTGCCCGGACCTGACCAAGGAAGAGCCCGAGATCGCGGAGGAATTGCAGAGGCAGTTTGGTCCGCGACTGAGTGATCGCGACCTGTGGCGCTTCGATCGCGAAACGTCCGCGCGCGCTCTCAAGAAACACTTCAAGGTGGCAACCTTGCAGGGCTTTGGTTTTGAGGACGGCAGCCAAGCGGTGCCCGCGGCGGGAGCCCTGATCGAGTACTTGGCGGAAACCCAACGCAGCGCCTGCGAGCACATCCTGACCATCGAGCACGTTACGAAGGACGGGCAACTGATGCTCGACCGGGCCACGCGCTCGTGCTTGGAATTGGTAGCGACCCAGCGCGACTCGCGGGCGGATGGCACCTTGCTCTCCACCTTGGATGAAACAAAAACGCCCATGGGCGGACGCCTGTTGCGCGAGTGGGTGCTCTCGCCCTTGCGTGAAGTTCAGCCGATTCTCTATCGCCAGCAAGGGGTGGGCGAGTTGGAGGGGGCGCCGTTCCTGCGCGAAGACATCCGCGCCTTGCTCGGGGAGGTGCGCGACATTGAGCGCATGGTCGCGCGGCTCTCCACGGGTCGCGGAAACGCTCGTGACTTAGCGTTCCTGGCCACCTCCTTGGAGCCCGTACGTCCGGTGCGCGACAAGCTCGCGAACGCCTACTCGGAAGCCCTCTCGAACCTGCGCGACGAACTCGACCCCTTGGACGATGTGGTGGGCCGCATTCGCCGCACGTTAGTGGAAGACCCGCCGCCGACGATCAAGGAAGGCGGACTGGTGCGTCGCGGCTTCAGTGCGGAGCTCGACGAGCTGTTGCAGATTGCTGGTGATGGCAAGACTTGGATGGCCGAATTTCAAGCGGCGGAGGTGCAGCGCACGGGAATCAGCGGACTCAAAATCGGCTACAACTCCGTCTTCGGCTACTTCATCGAGATCCCGCGCGGTCAAGCGGACAAGGCTCCCGAGACCTATATCCGTAAGCAGACGATCAAAACGGCGGAGCGCTACATCACTCCCCAACTCAAGGAGTTCGAGACGAAGGTTTTGAACGCCGAAGAGCACTCCAAGGAAATGGAGCTCGCGATCTTCAACGAACTGCGGATGGAAGTGGCCTCCGAGGTCCGGCGCATTCAGGACACGGCGCGCGCTTTGGCCAAGCTGGACGTGTTGGCTTCCTTGGCTCAGGTCGCAGCGACCAATCGCTACGTCGCCCCGACGGTGGATGACAGCGGGCTCTTGCAAATCGAGGACGGACGTCACCCGGTGATCGAAGTCATGCCGGAAACGCAAGCCTTCGTTCCGAACGACAGCCTGCTCAACGATAGCGACCAGATGGTCACCATCCTGACTGGCCCGAACATGTCGGGTAAGTCCACCTACATTCGGCAGACGGCGCTGATCACGTTGCTGGCGCAGATCGGCTCCTACGTTCCGGCGGCCAGCGCGCACATCGGCGTGGTGGATCGCATCTTCACGCGCATCGGATCGGCGGACGACATTGGGCGCGGGGCTTCCACGTTCATGGTGGAGATGATCGAAATCGCGAACATCCTCAACAACGCGACGAAGCGCTCGCTGGTCGTGCTCGACGAAGTGGGGCGGGGAACCAGCACCTTCGACGGCTTGGCCTTGGCTTGGGCCATCGTGGAGCACGTGCACGACAAGATCGGCGCGCGCACGCTTTTCGCCACGCACTACCACCAGCTTACGGACCTCGCTGACCGGCTCACGGGAGTCACCAATCGCAGCGTCGCGGTGCGCGAGTGGGAGGACTCCATCGTGTTCCTGCACAAGATCATCGAAGGTGGAACGGATCGCAGCTACGGCATTCATGTGGCGCGCCTCGCGGGCGTTCCACAGGAGTTGCTCGAACGCGCGAAGGACATCCTGCACAGCATCGAGGACGACGCAGAAGACCTCGCGCCACGCATCGCAGGCGCGCGCGCGGAAGCAAAGGCCAAGCCCGCAGCCGCCGTCGGTCAGCTCGCGTTGTTCGGCAGCGCACCGAGCACGGCGGAGAAGGCTCTGAAGGAATTGCGCATTGATGAACTCACGCCTCTGCAAGCACTCAACGAGCTGAAGCGCTTGCAAGACCTGGTCTAGGCGCCTTTGCGTACAGAGCCGTGACAGCGCCTACTCGCGCCGCAGGGCTTTGATCGGATCCATGAACGCCGCGCGCCGCGCAGGGTAGATGCCGAAGACCACGCCCACCGTCAGCGAAATCCCCAGGGAGAGTCCCACGTAGTGCGGTTCGATGATCGCCTTCCAACTCGTCAAGGCGACAATGCCTTGGGTGCCTGCAATACCAGCGAGGCATCCAAAAAGCCCGCCGATGACCGCGATCGCCAGGGTCTCCGTGAGGAACTGCCAAACGATGTCGTTGCGCCGCGCGCCCAAGGCTCGGCGGATGCCGATCTCCTTGGTGCGCTCGGTGATCGAGGCCAGCATGATGTTTGCGATGCCGATACCACCGACAAGCAAGGAAATGCTCGCGATCAAAATCATTACCAAGTTGAAGACCCGCGATGTGTTCTCGCGCTGACGCATCAACTCCAAGGGCACGATGATGTTGTAGTCGACCTTCTCGTGCATGTTGTCCAGCATCGTTTTCAGGATGCGAGAGGTGATAAACACGTCTTCGTCGCGCTTGGCCGTGATCACGATCTGGTCCAAGTCGATCTCCGAGTACTCGTGACTGCCGCCACGCTGTACGTAGTTGGCTGTGCCAAAGATGTGCATCGAAGTGCTGTAGGGGATGTAGATCTCCTGGGACACCCCGTCGATGGCCAAGGCTTCACGGGTGTGGGATTTGAATTCCTCATCTGCCAGCAACCCGATGATCTGAAACGGCTGCGTGCCGATCTTGATCCACATGCCGATCGCGTCTTCGGTGGTGTTCAACTGCTTGACGAAACTACGACGCACTAGACACACGCGGGCTCGAATGCGCGAGTCCATCTCGGTGAAGCGTCGCCCTCGGGAGACATCGAGCGCGAAGGTCTCCAGGTACTCCGGTGCCACGCCGAGCACTGCCCCTTCTAGCCGTTTCGAACGATACCAGATGCGCTTGGGGATGCGGTTGACTCGCAACAAGCGCTCCACGCTGGGCAAGGCTGCCGTGATGTAGTCCGCGTCCTCAAACGTCAGCCCGTACTTGTCCTTCCAAACGTCCTCGGTGGTCTCCTCGGTGGTCTCCTCAGGCGGCTTAACCGAGTTGACGATGATGTTGCGAATCCCCAGCTCTTGAATCGCGCTCAGGATCTCGTGCCTCGCACCGGCACCCACAGAGAGCATGGCGATCACCGAGCCCACTCCGAAGATCATGCCCAGCATGGTCAGGAACGAACGCAGCTTGTTGCGCCAGATATTGCGCAGGCCAAGGCCCCAGACCTCGATGACGCGCTCGAGGAACATCTAGTGAACCTCCATGCGATCGAGAAAAGTTCGTGCGGCGTGATCATCTTCCACACGTCCATCGCGCAACTCGATCACGCGCGGCAAGGACAAGGCGATCTCGGGGTTGTGGGTCACCATGATGATCGTCCGGCCGTCCTCGTGCAGATTATGGAAGAGGTTCAACACTTCCTGGCCGATCTTGGTGTCCAAGTTTCCCGTGGGCTCGTCGGTCAAGAGGATCGCAGGGTTGTTGGCCAAGGCGCGTGCGATCGCGACCCGTTGGCATTCCCCTCCGGAAAGTTGGCTCGGGTGGTGCCGCAGGCGATGGCCCAAGCCGACCGCTTCGATTTGCTCCATGCAGATTGCCCGACGGTGCTTCCTTGGCGTTCGGTTGTAGAAAAGCGGAACCTCCACGTTCTCCAAGACGGTCAGCTGCTCCACCAGGTTGAACGATTGGAAGACGAAGCCGATCGAAGCATTCCGAATGCGCGACAACTGATCGTCGTTGTAGCCAGAGACGTCCGTTCCGTTGAGCAGGTAGTTGCCACGGGTCGGTGAGTCGAGACAGCCCAAGATGTTCATGAGCGTGGTCTTGCCTGAGCCCGAGGCGCCGACGACACCGACAAACTCCCCCTCCTCGATCGACAGGGAGAGCTCACTGAGCACCGTGATCGTGCTGTCGCCGCTGCCGTAGTCCTTGCTTAGACCACGCAGTTCGATCACCGGCCTGGACTCGCTCACTCGCTGGGCTCCTCGGCGCCATCGAGAGGACTCGCTGAATTTCCTTCCGAAGTGGAACCGCCGCTGACCGACTCGCTCACACGCGGATCGTAGAGCAGCACCCTTTCGCCAGCCTGCAGTCCGGACAGGATTTCCACGCGCTGGGCATTGTTGTGACCGACTTTGACGGAGCGCTGCACAGCCTTGCCGTTCTCTACCACGAAACAGAAGTGCTCTTCGCCCTCCGCTTGCACGCAGTGAATCGGCACTTGAACGGCATCGTCGATCTGCATGATCTGAATCTCGGCCCGGGCGGTCACCCCTGCGCGCAGGACCGCTTCAAAGGGATCGAGAGTGACCTCCACGTCGAAGGTCTTCCCGGTGGCTTCACCGCGACTCGATGAGGCCACCGAAGCGATTTCCGTGACCTTGGCGGGAAAGATCAGGCCCTTGTGCGTGTCGATCGTGACGATCACCGCCATATCCACACTGACCTTGTCGATGTCCGCTTCGTGAACTTGCATCGAGACCTGCATGACAGTCAAGTCGGGCAAGGTGATGACCGTGTTGCCCTTGCGCATGGTGCTACCAATCTTGATCTCCTCGCCCCAGAAAAAGTTGTGGGAGGAATCGCCATAGTGCACGAGGCCGGCTTGGGGGGCTGTCATCGTCATGTGCACCTCCTCTTCAGCGAGTTCCGCCAGTCGCTTCTTGCTCGATGCAACGATGCGTTTCTGTTGCGCGACGCGAGCGCTCTTTTGCTTGAAGTTGATCTCGGCCTTGATGTTGGCGTTTGCAAGCTCGCGATTGGCGTCCTTTACTGCGGTCTCCTTCTTGGTGAGTTCCATGCGATTGTCGTACTGCTCGTAGAGCTCCAGCTCGCGCTGAACGTTCTCCAAGTTAATCTCGGCTTCACGCAGATTGATGCGCTCTTCCTCGGCCTGATTCTCTGTCATGAAGCCCTCTTCTAAGAGCTTTGGAACCTGGCTGTAGCGGGTCTTGCCGCGGCCATAGACGGACTCGGCCTTCTCATGGGCGAGCTTCTTCTTGCGCAGTTCGTTGGGCGCTTCCCCCTTCAGGTAGCGCTCCATGGTCAGCTCAGCCAGTTCGAGACCCAGCTTGGCCTTCTCGAGCGCGGTCACATTGTCGCGTTCTTGAATGCCAAGCTCCGCCTCCCCAGCTTCGAGTTCCATCTCGTACTGGATCAACTTGTTCTTGAGTTCGCTGATTTGCTCCTCCAGGTCGCTCTTATCGAACTCGACCAACTTGTCGCCCTTCACCACATCGGCACCTTCTTCGATCAACCAGGTGATCACGCCCGAGCGTTCAAACTCGGGCTGCAGCTTGAGGGAGTTCTTGGACTTCAGATAGCCGGTTTCGGTCACAGTGATGTTCAAGTTCTCCTTGGTCACCACGTAGACGCTGGAGTCGTCAATCACTTCGGCCTTGGCCTGAGCCTCGCCCATGGTCTTCCAACCGGCGGCCCCCAGAGCCGCCAACAGGGCCATCATCACTATGTACTTCATTCTTGGAACATCCCTTTCTCGTCGATGAAAAGGATCCCGAGGTCCTTCAGCAGTTGAAGTCTCGCGATCTCGTAGTTCACTCTCTCGTCAATCATCCGGTTGCGCGCTTCCAGCAACTGATCGTTGGCTTCGGTCACATCCCGGTTGTCTACCTGTCCGCTACCCTGCTCGAACCGCAACTGAGCGATGCGCACGTTTTTCTCCTGACCGAAGATCAGCTCCTCTTGGATATCGAGAGACTGGCGCCGGCGTTCTAGCTCGCGGAAGGAGCTTCGAATCTGAAGCTCCAGGTCATCGCGAAACTCTTGAAAGGAGCGCTCGGCTTGCACCATACCGATTTGGGCCTGCCGGTACGCGTTGCCTTCGGACACTCGATCCACGGGTAGGCTCATGCTAAGACCTGCGGTGAAGGCGTCCCGCCGAAAGTCCTGGTCGTCAAAGCTATGAACGGGGTCCGATGATGTGCCGAAGGTGGAGGTCAGGGTGAGGTCCGGGCGCAAGCCGTCCTTCGCGATTGCGACGCCGCGACGTTCATCCTCCAGTTGCTGAATTCGGGTGATCACGTCCAAGCGATTCTCGAAGGCCAAGTCGACGGCCTCTTCGATGTCGAAGTTGGCGTCCACGTATTCGGGGGCTTCCGGCTTGACCTCCACCGGCTGGCTCTTCGGCAAGCCTAGGAAGATGCGGAAGCGGTCCAGGGAGACTAGCCGCTCCTCTTGCGCGCTGATCAGGTCGTCGGTTGAGTTAAGTTCACTGCGGCGAGCGCGCAAGACGTCCAACTCCGAAGCCCGGCCAACGTTGTAGAGCGCTTCCGCCTGCTTGCGATAGAAGACGAACCCATCGAGGTTTGTCTGCAAGTTTTCAATCGTGCGGCCACTTCTCACCAAGTTGAAGAAGCGACTCGCCACGTCGATCGAGAATTCCTCACGCGCCAACTCAAAGTCGCGGATGGAATAGACGAGATCGCGCTCCGCCTGAATGAGAGACTCGTGGCTGATCGCAGCCCCCGCCCCGCGCAGTAGCGGCTGGGTCAGGTGGACACCGGCCGAGGTGGAGTGGTTTTGCTCCGATCCCTGTGTCTCATACCCCGTGTCCGCGTCGAAGGAAAGCGTTCCTCCCCAAGGCAGGACCTGGCTGACGCCGCCGTTCACTCCAACTCCCTGCGAGGTCTGCCCCCCGGCACCATCGTTGAACAAGTACCCGAGGGAGAGATCCAGTTGTGGCGCGTAGCTATGGCGGACGCCGCGCAGAGAGAGTGCGCGCAAGTAGAGGCTTTCCCGTCTGCGCAAGTGATCCCGATTGCCCTTCACTGCGAGTTCTAGGGCGTCCCCCAAGGAGAGCACGCGAGTGGGCTCGTACTCGATCGCTTCGGCCTTGGAACTCCTCCGGCCGGTCTCATCGAGATCTTCCCCGTCTGTGACCAAGCTGGGCACTTGAACGAATTCCCGTCGTTCACGGGTCGCCCGGGACTCCTCGATTTCCAGAATGCGCGTCGCAGCATCGTCCGCTCGTTGGCTGTAGTGCTCGGCAGAGCAACCTGCGAGTGAACTCAACGAGCCAAGCAGGATCCCCAGTGAAAAAATGGCGACAGGCGCGGGCAGGCGCGTCATCAGCATGGCGGTTCTAACGAAAGATTTCAGAGTGCTGTGATCCAGGGCCACGTTCGAAGCGATTCTCAAGCGGGCTTGGGTGAAGGGCTAGTCCTGTTGGTGCAGGCGGTTACCGAGGCTACGACGATTGTCTCATGGTTCCCTTCCCGGGTGCCTTCTGCCTTGAGTTAGGAATTCGTTCAAGAACTCCACTGTCCTCTCCTAGAGGTCTGGCCGACAAGGGGCGGTTTCTCGATCGGGTTCCACGGATCGA
>CALCXM010000138.1 GCA_937905825.1 uncultured bacterium | reverse complement strand
CGTCGTGGGGTTTTGGGGAGGGGGTCATAGCAGGTACCCCACGTCGCCTCCCCCGCAGAATCCGACGCTAGGATTCTCGCTTTCTCTGAAAATCCACTGCACGGTCCCATGATGACGGGCTCGGGGCGGCTTGTGGGGGGTGGGGTTGGCCTTTCCCGACCAATTGGGGGAGGTCCCGATCAAGGACAGGGTGCGGACCGCGTGGGAGTCGATTGCCCGCAGCTACTCGCGCTCCAGTTGAACCTCGCAAACGGTCGGCTCACCTCGCGCGACGCTGATCGTCTGGGGCAGGATCTCTTGGAATCCAGCCGGGGTTGGAAGCTTGAATACATATTGACCTGGTTTGCTCATCGCGGTTTTGAAACCCCGACTACCGAGCATGGAATAGAGAATCTCGCCGTTCCCGTCTAGGTGCTCGGTCGTAGGCAGACTGTGTTCTGGGAAGGGAACGATGGTCTCGCCATCGAACAGGAAGATCTCGAGTGGGCAGTTCTTGTTGAGCTGGTAGGTAAAGCTGTTCTCCCCGGGTTGGAGGGTCAGTTTTTCATCCAGCGAATCGAATTCTCCCCCAAAGGCGCCGAGCCGGATCTTTCCTACTGGAGCTCGGAAGGTGAATAGGCCCTCCGATTCCCCGGATTGCGCGGCTTGGAGGAGTCCGGACGCAGACTTTTGATTCGACAACGCGCGCCAGTGGATGGCACCAACGACAGCGGGCTGACCCGTCGTCCCATCGACGATGCGCACCACGACATCGGCTGGTTCCGGGATCTCAACCCGCAAGCTACTGATGCCGTTCGCGGGCAGACTGAACTCATGTACATAGCGTAGGGGTGAAGGGGCCTGGGTCGATTCAAAATGCAGTCCGTAGTCAGCAGCAGGCAGCTCGCCGAAGTCGAAGGACCAGGCACCCGGCTCCGTGGTGCTCGGAGCCATCTTGCTCTGCCTGATCGTCTTCACTTCCTCCACTCCGTAGGGCAGTGTTCCGCTGGTCGCCAGCTTCAGCGCGAACTTGTCTATGTTCCACGCAAGCGGCAGCACGAGTGTGCCCGCCAAGGGGCCGCGAGTGGCTTGGGGCTGGACGTCGAGCACTAGGTCATGGTGGGCCCGAATATTGGCCGTGACTTCGACGGCCACCTCACCGATGGTCTGCGCGCCCATAGGCGATTCACCGATCTGAACCTTCGCAAGGTAGCTGCCAGGCAGGAGTGAATCGATGACGACCGGGGCCATGTCTTCCAAAGGGAAATCGGCAACGAGCCGTTGAGAACCCTCCTCGGCTGAGAAGACTCGGAGTCGCGCGCCTTTGAAGGGGCGAGTGCCAACGGGCTGAATGCTGAGGCCGCCGGACGGACTTAGATGGACCACTCGCTCTCCGCCTTGCGTCGTGTTCAGGCGGACCAAGGCCCAGGCGTATCCGGGACTGTGAACGTGATAGGTTCCGGAGCTCTGCCATTGATTCGCGGTCTTTGGTTCGAGCAGGACCGGGGACGATGCGCCCTTGACCAGGGGCTGCTTGCGAGCAAGCGGCCCAGGGTGAACCGCTCTCCCAGGTGTCCAGCCTAGACCTAGGATCACGGTGATGTCCGATAGGTGCGCACCGGTCACGGCGCTCACCACGTCGAGACGAACATGCGGCAACCATTGGACCCGCAGGGAAATGGTCCCTCCGTCGACCGGGTAGTTCTCTTGTGCGTCTATCAAGGAAGCAGTGCGACCATTGAACTCAAAGTCTAGGAAGCTCAGGCTTTCGGCTCCGGCTGTGGAGACTTCAAAGGCCCCGTTGCTGAATCCGACTTTCTCGTGAGTCGCGCTGTTTGAGTTCCAGCTTGCCACCTTGACGGACCCCGACAAGTCCGTGAGTTCATGGCCTGAGGGTTCGACCAGGATGACCTTGACCGACACCGTTTGTGCTGGATCTGCTTGGGCCCTGGTCCCTTTCAAGTCCTTGGGAAAGGGGACCTCGATCACGTTCCGTTGGGAAGAGCCTGGCGCGTGGGCGAGTGCATCAGCACTTGTAACTTCCGGCAGATCCGCACTTACTGACTCCAAGACAACGGCCGGTTCCAGCTCCAATACGAGAGCATCGGACTCCGCCGGCCGACCACCAAGTTGCAACCAGGCCACACCGACAACGAGGATGGCGAGGAAAACGAAGGCGAGTTGTTTCATGGGCGAGCACCGTGATCCGCGAGCGAGTTGTCCATGTGAGAATAGGTCTCGCCTACCAAATCGGCCAGTATGGATCGAGCCCGCTATCGGTTCTTGCGGGGCAGAGTGGCGGCGTGCCCTTGCCGCTGCATTCGTTCGATTCCAGAGCACAAGGCCCGGAAGGGCCGGAATCGGCTTCTCGGGGGACCAGGGACGCGAATCAGGACGAAGGGTCGCCAAAACTTCGAATGTCCTGCAACATCTACCCCGGCTTGACGCTCGTACCCCCGTAGTCAGAGAGCCGCTCTCTATCGAGTTCATTTCCCGATCCCAACCGCCCAATGATTTCCATGCGCCTCCTCCCCGCCCTGTTTGCCGCCGCCGCACTGTCCATTCCCGCTTCCGCCGACCTGCTCCACTTCCACGGAAACCTGGACGGGGTCCAGGGCCCGAACCCGAGCGGCTCGACCCACACGGGCACCATGTCTTGGTTGATGGACACCAACGCGGACACGATTCTGTACACGGTCGACTCGACCTTGCCGGCGCTTAGCAACGCGCACATTCACGGTCCGGCGAACGAGAACCAGAACGGACCGGCGATGCACGCCATGAGCTTTCCGTTGCCGACCACGTTCACCTTTTTCTATGACAACGGGGACGAGAACTTCATCATTGCCGAGCAGACCTACACGAATCTGCATACCCAAGCGTTCCCCGGGGGAGAGCTTCGTTGCCAGAACCTCTTGACCGCGACGGTGTACTGCTCGGGTGACGGCTCGGCGGCCGCCTGTCCTTGCAACAACGCTGGACCGGAAGGTGCTGGTTGCCTCAACACTTCGGGAGTGGGGGCCAAGCTGGCTCCCTTCGGCAGCACGAGCGTGGCGACGGACGACATGTCCTTCCACGCGACACAGCTTTCGCCGAACGCACCCGCGCTGCTCTTCAACGGCCTCAACATCCCCGGCGGCGGCAACGGCAACCCCTTCGGTGGAGGACTGCTCTGTGTGGGTGGAGCGATCAAGCGCATCGGTGTGAAGTTCGCGGACGCCTCGGGCAGCGCAAGCTGGAACGGCCCGTTGTCCACCATCGGTGTCTGGGGCGCCGGGGACCGCCGCTTCTTCCAGGTCTGGTACCGGGATGCAGCGAACCAGCCGTGCGGAGGGGGATTCAACTTCTCCAACGGCTTGGACATCACGTTCAACTAGGTCCTTCAACTAGGTGCCTTTGCATCACCTCTGCGGGCTTCGGTCGGCGGGGGTGATCTCATATCAGGGGGGAGGGGTTATCTCACTTCCTGGGAGAAAGGACTATTTGAGGGCCCCCAAGAGTGTTTCTTCGTCAGAGGGCTGTCCCGGCAAAAGGAAATTAATTCTCATGAATCTAGATTCGGATGCTCGTAGACTGCCCGGCCAAGGAGGCACGCTAAATGCTCGACATGTTATTTGAAGGACAAGCACTCTGGTTCTCGGTCCCCGCTCTGCTGGGAACCGGGATTTTTCTTTTGCTGGTGATCATGATGTTGCTCGGCACCGATGGTGGCGACGGATTTGACGCTGACGCTGGCAGCACATTGGACGGCTCCGATTCGGCAAGCGCTTTCGAGCTGCTTTCCATTCAGGGGGTGTCCGCTTTCATGATGGGCTTCGGTTGGGTCGGAATCGGCGGCCTGCTCGGCGCGGACTGGGGAGCTCAACGCTCCCTCGGTGTTGGCGTCTTGGGCGGAGTCGGCATGGTTTGGATTCTGGGGAGCCTGCTGAAGTCCGTGCGCGGACTGGAGAGCAACGGCAACGTCTCCATGTCGGACGCCATCGGCAAGGTGGGCGAGGTCTACACGCGAGTTCCCCCCCGCGGTGAAGGCCAAGGGCAGATTCGTATCGTGCTCTCCAAACGCCAGCGCATGTACAACGCCGTGTCCGCCGGACCCGAGTTGACAACCCATGATCGCGTCATCGTTCTGCAGGTCAACGACGACAACAGCGTGACCGTCGGCCCCGAATGATGGCCCGTTTGGGTTGACTCACTCAGCCCAAACATTCCGCGACCCGCACAATCCTCGTATCTCGTTCCCCATACCCCGACTTACATGGCAACCATGAATCTCGCCCTACTCCTCGCTGATCCCCAAGTCGACCCGATGTGGTGGATGGGCGCCCTCGGAAGTGTTCTGCTACTCTTCCTCTTCGCGGCCGCCTTCATCATTCGTCAGTACAAGCGCTGCCCTTCGAACCGAGTGCTCGTGATTTACGGAAGGGTCTCCGGGTCTCAGGCCGCGCGCTGTCTGCACGGCGGTGGCACGTTTGTGATCCCTCTGATTCAAGACTTCGAGTACCTGAGTCTCGAGCCCCAGGTGATCGAGATTCCCCTGGAGGGCGCCCTCAGTTTGAACAACATCCGGGTCAACGTTCCAGCGACGTTCACCGTGGGTGTTTCCACCAACGATGTTCTGATGAACAACGCGGCCGAGCGTTTGCTCGGCTTGCCGGACTCCAAGATTCGCGAGCAAGCCCAGGACATCATTCTCGGCCAGCTGCGCTTGGTGATCGCGACCCTTTCGATTGAGGAGATCAACAAGGACCGCGAGAAGTTCATGGCCTTGATCAACGAGAACGTGGCCCAGGAGATCAACAAGATCGGCCTCGACTTGATCAACGTCAACATTCGCGACATCACGGACGAGAGCGGCTACATCGAAGCGATCGGCCAACGGGCAGCGGCTGAGGCGATCAACCAAGCCAAGGTGGAAGTGGCCATGCAAGATCGCGACGGCGCGATCGGCCAGGCGACGGCCGTGCGCGAGCAGGACGTGCGAGTTTCTGAAGAGCGTGCCACGAGCGTCGAGGGCCAAAAGTTCGCCGAACGCCGCCAACGCGTCGCCGTTTCCGCCCAGGAAGCCGAGGCCATCGCCGGAGAAAAGAAGGCCGAGCAGGACCGCCGAATCCAGGTGGCCAAGGCCGAAGCCTTTGCTGTGGAAGGTGAAAAGAAGGCCGAACAAGAGCGCCGAATCGAAGTCGCCAAAGCGGAAGCCCAGGCGGTGGAAGGGGAGAACATCTCCAAGGCTCAAGTGGCGGAAGCCAACGCCAAACTGGTGGAGGTCCAAGCCTCCTCAAAGCAACGTGCGGAAGTGGCCACGGCCAAGGCCTACGAGGCCATTCTGATCGCCGAGCGTGAACAGGAGATGGCGCGCTTGGGCAAGGAAGTCCTGGCCGACCAGGAGATTCAGAAGCTACGCATCGTGATCGCCGCGGACGCGGAAGCCGAACGCAATCGTCGCGTCGCTGCCGGTGAGGCAGACGCCGTGCTCGCTCGCTACAAGGCGGAAGCGGAAGGCGTCAAGAAGGTGCTCGAGGCCAAGGCCGAGGGCTATCGAGAACTGATCTCGGCCTGTGCGGAGAACCCGGACATCGCCCCCACGCTTCTGATGATCGAGCAGCTCCCGGCCTTGGTGGCCGAGCAAGTCAAAGCGATTCAAAACCTCAAGATCGACAAGATCACCGTCTGGGACTCCGGCGGTGGCAAGGGCGGCGGCGGCAGCAGCACCGCTGGATTCCTCTCCGGCTTGGTGGGATCGCTTCCCGCCGTCCACGAGCTCGCGGCGCAAGCTGGCATCGAGTTGCCCGCGGTCCTGGGCAAGGTGAAGAAGAGACTGGATGCAGACGTCGACTCCGAAGGCGAACCGTTCGAGGCCTAGTCGGCGCAGCTCGGTGGCGCTCGCGCGCTCGGGGGAGGTCAGCGATCATCGGTCGCTGGCCTCTCTCTGCATTTAAGAGCCCACTTTGGGCGGATTTGCTGGCGAGCGGGAAGCTCCCAAAGAGTGGCTTGCACGGGAACGGCGATCTGTAGGGGTCTTCCAAATGGAGTAGACTTCTGAGGCTTCGATTCTCGCAACTGCCCAGTGCCATGTGCCGAAACATCCGGACGCTCTTCAACTTCTCACCGCCCGCGACCAAGGAAGAAATTCACTCGGCCGCCTTGCAGTTCGTGCGCAAGATCAGCGGAAGCGCGAAACCGTCCGAGGCCAACAAGGGGGCGTTTGACACGGCGACCCTGGCGATCGAAGCCGCGTCCGCTTTGCTGCTCGAGTCCCTTCAAACGAAAACTCCTGCAAAGAACCGGGACGAAGAAGCTGCCAAGGCCAAGGCGAGAAACGCACGGCGCTTCGGCTGATGGGCGCCATGCGACACGCGCAGGGGGGGCCTCCTGGATTGATTCACTCGTTCCTTGCCGCAGTGCTTCTCGGTTGTGTTCCAGTGGGTTGCCAACCGATTGTCTACAGCGTCCCTGCCCCCGCCACAGCTCCCCACAACGTGCTCTTCATCATTTCCGATGACCTGACAGCGACTGCGCTGTCTTGCTACGGAAGTGACGTCTGCCAAACGCCGAACATCGACTCTCTGGCGGCCCGTGGAACACGCTTTACTCGGGCCTATTGCCAAGCGACCTACTGCGGTCCCTCGCGTGCTTCCTTCCTGTCCGGGTACTACCCACATGCGATTGAGCTGCTGAACTACACGAGCCCCCGGCCGCAGATCGGTGCTCGCGCCACGTGGCCAGAGCACTTCAAGCAGGCGGGCTACCGCACGGCGCGAGTGAGCAAGATCTTTCACATGGGCGTTCCTGGCGGGATCGAAGACGGCAGCGATGGTGCGGATGATCCACAGTCGTGGACCGAGCGCTTCAACAGCCAAGGTCCAGAATGGAAAGCTGCGGGTGAGGGTGAGACCTTGGAGGGCAACCCGGATGGAACGAAGCCCGTGATGGGCGGCAACACTTTCGTGGTGGTGCAAGCGGAAGGCGATGACTCGCTTCACTCCGATGCAAAGACAGCCGCCAAAGCCGCGGACTTGATCGGACAGATGGGGGACGAGCCCTTCTTCCTTGCGGTGGGTTTTGTGCGGCCCCATGTGCCCTTCGTCGCGCCAGCGTCATACTTCGGTCCCTACGATCACGGCGCCATGGAGTTGCCCCCGAAGGTCTCCGGAGATTGGGAGGACATCCCCCTAGCGGGCATCAACTACAAGACGAGCGTGAACATGCAGATGGACGGCATTCGCCAAAAGAAGGCCATGGCGGGCTACTTCGCGAGCGTGGCGTACATGGACGCCCATGTGGGCAAGGTGTTGAAGGCCCTCGACGATTGCGGGCTGCGCGACAAGACCATCGTGATCTTCACCAGCGACCATGGCTACCATCTAGGGGAGCACGACTTCTGGGCGAAGGTCAGTTTGCATGAAGAGTCGACGCGAGTTCCGCTCGTCATCTCGATGCCCGGCAAGGCTCCTGCCGTGTGCGACTCTTTGACGGAACTGTTGGACCTCTACCCAACTTTGGCGAGCCTCTGCGGGCTTCCGGTCCCGGAGCGTCTGCAGGGGATCGACATCGCCGCGATGCTCGACGACCCGAGTCACGAGGTTCGTGACGCCGCCTTTGTGGTGAATGGCAAAGGCTTCTCCCTGCGCGGACGCAGGTGGAGTTTTCTTCAGTACGGCGAGGACGGATCGCAGGGGTATGAACTCTTCGACATGCAGAGCGACCCCAAGCAGTTTGAGAATCTCGCCGAGGTTCCCGAACACCAGGCGGTGATGGCCCGCATGAAGAAAGCTCTCCAGGCGAAGTTGGCGCAAGTCCGGAACAACGACTTGGACCTAGCGGACTGAATCGGGAGGGCGTTCGCTGCTTGCTAGGCGAAGGCTCCGAACAGCCAACTGACAAGGATGATGAGGACACCAAGGGCAAAAGCGAGCACCTCGATGGTCATGTACGCGTCGAGTCCGCGATCGAACAACTTGCCGAGCCTTCGAGTCGGCTTCGGCTGCTTAGCTTCTTGATTCTTCATGGGATTCTAGAGCGCGGGCTGCTTGCGAGTTCCAGCGACTATGCCGCTGGGGACCTGCATTCTAGACTGTGTGTTGGAACCCGTCGTTCTTAGATTTGACTTCGGAGCTCGGCTCCGCCTTCGCCCCAAATGGATTGATTGCTATGACTGGTCACCTGACTCAACTGGAACTGCGCCACGCGCCTCAGCTCGAGGCCTTTCTAAGCGCTTTCGACGGGATCCCAGAGGAGTTCCACGCCTACTTCTGTCCCCGGGACGCGAGCATTGAACAAGCGGTTCATTCCCTCGACTGCTGGAGTAGGGGACTCGAACTCGGGGAAGGTTGGGTGCCCTGTTCGACTTTGTTTTGGGAAGAGGACGGGGCGCTTCAAGGTGTGATCAACATTCGGCATCAGCTCACGCCGGGTCTTGAGGCGCACGGGGGGCACATCGGCTATTGCGTAGCGCCGAAGTTTCGCAGGCGCGGAGTGGCCACACGCATGCTCTCGGGAGCGTTGGCCCATTGTCGACAACTGGGCATCGAGCGCACGTTGCTCACTTGCGATGCCGACAACCCGGGCTCGCGCAGGGTCATCGAGTCCAACGGGGGCGTGCTAGAGCGCGAGGAATGGGTCGAGCATCTGGATGGGGATCAGAGCTGGTACTGGATCGATGTACCCCGGTAAGCGTTGGCTTCCTGGGTTCCAAACTCGGTGGATGCTCCCGGATGCGTACCAGCGGGCGACACCGTCCGTGCAAAGTTACGATTGCGGCTGTCTCTAGAGATGGATTGTGACGTCAAAATGTAAATAATTTGGCGTGCATAAAGTCCTGCTATAGGTCCGAGAGATTCCCACATTCGGGTGTTTGGCTAACGCAGCCCCACGCAAGTCCAGCAGGCAAGTGGGCTACCTTGGAGTTTGCAAAGCGGCGCCAGCCATGAATAAATGCACGCGCAGAAATTGACTTCCGTGCACCGCTCTCCGTCCCAAGCCTACCGGCCTTTTCCTCGGTTATCTTGGTTCTGTTTTCGCGAGTAGATTCATCTCGACCCCCAATCAGTAGGTTGATTCGAGACGGAGTCATCGCTCTCCAAATTCCTGAACCAAAATCCTATGAAGAAACTCTGCCCACTCTTCTCAACCAAAGAGGCCACACGGCTCGCAGCGCTTCCCCTAGCGCTCGGACTGATCGGTGGTTCCCTTTACGCGCAGCGCGTCCATGTTGGTGACAGCCCCCCCGGTTCCGGCCAACAGGGCCTGATTGGGGAACCGCCTGACACGTCGACGTGGCCGCATCCCGCAGCCCCCGACGGAAACCCCTTCCCCCGATCGTCCGCATCCATCATTGATCTCGTTCGTCGGGACAACAAGATCCTGCTCGGGAAGTCCTTGTTCTGGGAGGAGCAGGTCGGTGTCGATAGCACCATGGCCTGCGGCACGTGCCATGATCCGGGCGCCGCTGGGGCGGATGGCCGGGGCAACCTCTTCCCGCACAGCGCGGGGACCTTCGGGTCCGCCGGTGTGATCGCCCAAGCCGCGGCCGGGTCGGGCAAGGTCGAGTATGGATTCCTCGGGGGTCCGACCCCGAGTGAAGATCGTCTCGTCACTCCGATCATCGCCCCTCCGATGATTGGTGCCTACATCTTCAGTCAGTTGTTTTGGGACATGCGGGCCGGCCCGGACTTCCCATTCGAAGGCGGGGGCATCATCCCAGGCTTCTCCGATTGGGCAGCTTGTGAAGAGCTCTCGACGGGGCCGCCGCTCTCTCCTGTGGAAATGGGCCACGAGGCCCTCACCTGGAGCAGCAACTTCCTCCAGAAGAAGATCGGCAACTCCTTCCCGATGGCCCTGTGCGATCCGGACCCGGCGAACATGCCCCTGGATTTCCGCAAGGCCTTCAACATTGGTGGCGACTACAACTGGTGGTTCGACAAGGTCTTCAGCAGTGATCCCAACCCGACCCTGGCGATTGGTCCGGGTGTGACCCGTGAGCGTTTTGCTGCGGCCGTGGCTCACTACATGCGGACGCTGATTCCTGATCAGGCCCCGATTGACGTGGGGACCATGACGGTTTCCCAACAGAACGGGATGGCAAAGTTGTCGAGCGTCGGCTGCTTCGGTTGCCACTCGGTGGGCGGGGGCGTCGCGCTCTTTGGACCTGGCGGCAAGTTCGTCGATCCCTTTGACTCCGTGCTTAGCGACGGGCGTTTTCACAACATCCGGGGCATCACGGTCAAGACGCCTTCCCTGCGCAACATCGGGTTGAAGCATCGCTTCTTCACGGATGGTCAGGTGGACAACTTCCCGGACCTCTTGGCGTTCTATCAGTCGATCTTTGGCTTCACGCTGACGATGATTGAGACGGCAGAGGTGACGGACTTCCTGGCGGTTGGGCTGCTCGACAACCGCGTCGCGGCACGGCTCAAGCCCTTCGACAAGCCAGTCTTGGCGAGCGAGCGACCCGAGCATGTGTTCGAGTCGAATGAGTTCGGTACGGCGATCGCTGGCTTCTCCTCTCCGGAGATCATCGCCAACTCACCCGCCTACCTGCCCCCTCCTGGAAGCCCCGTGCACTTCAAAGTTGGAGTGGCGAACTGCATTCCAGGGGCGACGGCTCGGCTGGAGATCCTCGTTCCGCCTTCGACGGTTCCCATTTTCATGGCGTCGACGACCGTGAACGGGGCCGGATTCGCAACGACCTTCGTGAGCTTGCCGTTGACGACGATCTCGCCTTCTGGCGCTGGCCCGATGACCTTCATCGGTCGCTGGAGTGTGAAGGATCCGGGGGCCCCTTTGAACTTGGCCAAGTCCAACTCGGCTCGCTGGACTACGTTCAACTTCTAGGCTGATCGTCCGGCAGTAGCTTGCTGCACCTGGACCCTCGCGCCCCTTCGTTCCCCGTCCGTGGGAGCGGGGGGGCGCTTTCAATCCACCGCGTTCGGTAGTCTGAGGGCGTGCATACCGGGCTCGAGTCGCTCTGCGCTTGAAGGACCTGCGTTGAGCACCGGTCGATGGACCAGCGCACAATGTTGGCGAGCAGTCGGTGAGCGAGGAGGTTGCCATTCCTGCGCTTCGTGGCCTAGGATTCCTGCCGAGCTCCTCCTGTTGGCGCGTCATGCACACCGGTCGCCTTCACAAAAGTAGGTGCGCCATTCCCACTCAAGCCAGCAGCGGCATCCCAAACCCAATGATCAAAAAAATCGCATTCGTCGGACACCCGAGCCAGGACATGGAAAAGGCGAAGCAGTTCTATGGAGAGCTGTTGGGTCTCAAGCTCGACGTGGAGCACGGCTCCCAATGGATGGAGTTTTCGACCCCGGACGGCAAGGCCATTGCGCTTCACCAGGTTTCGGAGGAGCAGGCTCCGGGGGAGGGGCCGTACATGGCCTTGGAGACGGACAACATCGCCGAGGAGGTCGCTCGCTTGAAAGCGGCTGGTACTCCGGTGTTGCTCGAGACGATCGACCACGGGACGTGCAAGATGGCCATCGTCGTGGACCCCAACGGCAACCGCTTGATGCTGCACGAGATCGCCCCCGAGCGCGCGAAACCCACAAAGTGAGCGCGCCGGAATCCACGGGCACTTCCAGCCCGCAGCTGCTCTACATCGCGGACCCCATGTGTTCCTGGTGTTTTGCCTTCGCGCCGATCTTGCAGAGAGTTCGCGAGGACCTGGTCGATGGAGTCCAATTCCGGCTGATCCTCGGCGGACTTGCGGAGGATGACGAGGAGCCTATGTCGGCTGAGACGAGCGAGTACATCCGCGGAGCCTGGCGCAGCATCGAGGCGCGAACGCCCGTGCGTTTTAACTGGGAGTACTGGGAGCGTTGCACGCCGCGGCGTTCCACTTGGCCCGCTTGCCGTGCGGTGCTGGCTGCCGGTGTGCGGGGCGAAGAGATGTTCGAGGCGATCCAACAGGCCTACTACCAAGGGGCGCGGGATCCGTCGGACTTGGGCGTGCTCGCGGACATCGCTGAAGAGTTGGGGTTTGCTCGGCAACCGTTTGCGATCGCCATCCAGTCCCCGGAGATGCGCAGGGAGTTGCTTTCGCAGTTCGAACAACGCCGGCAAATCGGCGCCCGCGCTTTCCCAAGCATCGCTGTGCGGCGCGCAGCTGACGTGCAGTTGCTGACGAGCGGATGGGTCGAGGAGGCAGGGCTGCGCGCGGTTTTGGCTCGAGAAGGGCTGCTCGCGAGTCGCTGATTGGGCGCGGAATCCTTCGGCGAGCAGGTCCTCGAGAGTCTGCCTGGTTCGCCTGGGTGATAGCCCGCGGGCTGAAACCTCTGGGCGCCCGGTCTTGCCCCAATGCCCTGTAGGCCTGGGACCCTCGAAGGAACCATTGAAGGGGGTGTATAGTTCTGGCCCAAGGAGTGTAAATGCCTACTTAGGGCCTCCAAACAGGGGGCGTATTGGTATTTACTAAACAATCCGTCTTCCTTTGTACCCGGGGGGGCTGCGGGTCCTATTGTTGAGTGGGTCCTCGATAGGCGAGGATCCAAGTCGCTCACCCCCCCCCGGGCGACAACTCCGTTTCTCAGCTACCCCCCCCCAGCTGATCAATGAGACCACTTCTATTCGGCGCACTGACGTTCGCCATTGTTTTCGCAGGCACCTGCTTCATGGGTGTCGTCGTACGAGCCCAATCTTCCTCCTCAATGGACGTCGAGACGGCTCCTGTCCTCCGGCTCGACTCAGTCGGCTACCGGGAGGTCAGCTCAACCAAGGCCCGCAAGGGACGCTCTTCACTCGCAGGTGAACAGGGTTCCTTGGAAGCCGGATGCCTCCTAGGCGCAAGCCCGTTCTCCATCCGAGATTAGGGTCCAGATTGTGAGCGGTTCGCCGCCACCCCAGTGCTGTCTGTAGGGCTGGTTACCCCTGCCTGTTTGTCGAGCTCGGACTCGTGCTCGCAGACGTGGCTCGGTTGTCCTCAGACCTTTGGTACTTCCGCTCAGAGCCGAGTGGAAGTACCTCCTTTTTTTGTCCTCGAGCAGTTCGCGCCGCGAGCGATCCGGCTTGGATTGGGGAGCGCGGGCCCAGGCTGGCTGCTTGATTGCTTGGCCCCGTTGGCGAAGGCCGCGCTCACTCGCTAGGGCGCTGCAACCGAAGCGTTCAGCTGGCCGTTGAGCGCAAGAAAAGCTCCTTGGCTTTTTGAGGCTTGCCCTTGAGTGATAGGTGTACGGAGGCTCGTTTGTCGCCCCCGGCGAGAGTCGCAAACTCGCGCTCGCCGACTGGCCCGAAGAACCAACGGGGACTGTTCCAGGTCGCCTCCAGTTCGAAACGGCTCACTTTGTCGATTCGGGCGTTCACGATTAGAAAGCGCTGCTCGTCCCCATGCTCGAGTCGGAAGACGAACTTGCGCTGCCCGTTGGGATCTGCAGTCAACTCCGCGGGTGTGACCTTCGTCGGTTGCCCGAACTCTGCGGCGTACTCGTTCCAGATTCTCGGCAGGACGACAGCCAAGAGCTCGACGGAAGGCGCGTCGAGTCGCTTCCTTAACTCCGCGGAATCCCCATCTCTAACGAATTGGATGAAGGCCAGGATCTCGTCGAACTCGTCCGTGAGTTCACCGGGTTCCTCACCGTTCAGGGCGGAGATCAAATCGGGCCCGGTTGCACTGGCCACCAGACCCGCGCCTAGCACAGACAGGTTCAGGCGCTGACCTTGATCGCTTTCCCAGGTGCCTAGGCGCAGTCCTGCCAGATGCTCGCGAACTGGGAATCGCGTCCTCGGGGTGGGACCCTTTGGCCGAACTGAGGTGGGACCCTATGGGCGGTCCTTGACACATGTCGCACGGTTCGAAGATTCGCTGGCGAACCGCGTCCGTGGGCCTGGGGCCATGCGTGGGACGGCAGGGGCAACGCGGGCGATGCAGGTGGGCAGACAGCGGGGGAGTTGCCTGCATCGCAATCCACCCACTGTGCCTCCAGGTTGCGACTTAGAACTCGCCCGCTTTCACGTAGGGCTGGCTCCACAGAATGGACTGCAGCAGGACGGACTTGATCCACGCCTGGTGCATGCGCTCCACGTCCGCTTGCGAGGCGCCGCCCTTGGCGAGGAAAGGCTTCAGAGTGGCGGTGATCGGATAGGCCAAGGCCGGAATGTAGCGCAGGTGAATGATCGGGACGGAGTCCACGCCGTCGGTCTTGTTCTTTCCGATCGAGTGATGGCGCAGGCCGATCTCGTACTGATAGTTGAGCCACTCTTGATTGTAGTCCGCCTTGGCCGTGTCCGAGATCCACTGACCGAAGCGCACGCGCACTGCGGCGAGGTAGTTACCGTCGGGCTGTCCCGTCTTGGCGTTGCTGAAGTACTTGACGAGTTGCGGAGTCGAAGCGACGAATCCGTACCACACGTCCAGGATGTCCTCGGTCTGAGGCTTCAGGATGTCGTGGGACTGTCGCAGTGCTTGGGCGTCATCCTCGCTCCAAAGCAGGGATTCTTGAAGAAGACCGAGCTCTTCCAGGGTGATCGGGGAGGTGGCTGGGGGGCGGCTCTCGTCGTTCGTTACTTCGTTCATTGTGCAGTAGGCCTTGGGGCTGTGTGGGGATTGAAGGGGCTGGGTGGAGGAGCAGGCGCTGAGCAGGCCGGCGAGCACGGTCAGGGTGAACTGGCCTGTGCGGAGAAGTAGATGTGGATCCATGGGGCTTGGTTTCTTGGAGTTGGTTAAGTGAATAGCTCTTTGTTTGGAGTCCAAACTGATGAGTCAAAAAAGAAGGGAGGGGGTATCGGGGTGTCAAGAGTGCGGGCCCGTCCTCCATCCGGCCCCGCCTAGTCGCTCGCCTGTTCGTTTCCGCGAACAAGCGCAAGTCACGCGTGCCGGTTGAGTTCCTTCCAGCGTGTTTCCTGAACCGTTGGGGAGACTGGCTCAAAGTCTGGGCAATCGACCTGCAACTCCGCGCCGCCGATGGAGACCTTCAAGAGCTCACAGCGGTGGGGGCGCTTGCCCTTGCCTTTCCACGGAGAGAAGTACTCACAATGGAAGCACATGCGCGCGGGGTCGATCCAGCCGCGACGCTCCACCGCTTGCAACAGACGCAGTAGGGATTCGAGCAAGGCCGCGGCGGCTTCTTCGCCGAGATCTGAAACGATCGGCTCAAAGACCGCGTCTGGCCAAGAGGAGAGTTTCGACACTTCCCGGCGGCCCTTGGCCGTGAGCACCAGGACGACCGCGCGGTGCTCCTCGGGGTCTGTCTGTTTGGTGACGAGGAGTTTCTCCTCCAGGACGCTGACGGCGGCACTCACCGTCCCGGTGGTGACGAGCAGCTCCCGCGCCAGGGCTCCGACGCGCAGGCCGGGACGACTTTGAAGGGCGACGCAAACCCGCACCTGGAGCGGGGAGAGGGCGGCGACCTGAGCGGCTCTTTGGTGCTCAGAACGACTCACCGCTTCGATCCGCGCCAGGGCGTTGGCGATACGGCGGTGGAGGTCGGGCTGGGGTTGGGTCATGTCTTGGGCTCTTTCGATTTGGAGTCCAAACTTACAGTTGGCGATCAAGCTTGGCAACCCTCCCGCTTAGAATTCTTCGAGTCCCCGGCCTGACCAGGGGTTGCCCCTGGTCCCCGCGCATGCCCTGCGTGCGGAGTCCAGCGCCGTTCAGCCCACTAGCGCCCAGGACGACACTGCCTTGCAGGAAGCCATGAGTGTTCTGCAAAAGGGGCATCGGGGCATCAAGAAGCGGATGGGGGACTTGGTCGTCAATCAGAGCGCGCTGCTCGAAATCCTGAGTGGCATGGAGTCCGCGACCCTGCGGGCCATGGGAAAGACGCCGTACGGTCCCGAAGGTCTCAGTGAGAAGGACAACGCACTCTTCCTTGTGGCCTATCGGCAAGAGATGGCGAAGCTCCTCGTTCAGATCCTCGCGCTTCAGCAGGCGACGTGGCAGGGCGACGCGCAAGCCTTCGAAGCGGCCTACACGGAGCTCGGTTCGATCAAGAAAGCCGGCCACGCGGTCTCGCGGGATTTCTAGCCGGCCAGAGAACCGCGAAGCAGGCACTCGAGAAAACGGGTTCGCAGGCGGCTGCTGCTGGGAACAGACAGCTCGCCACGCCGGGGCGGATCTTTTCTCGGATTCCGAAAACCTCCTGACACAACGTTGTCAGGGGGGCCGTTGTACATCTATTGCGGGCCGCGATGGTGCGGGCCTTACCCACATAGATTGAACGATGAAAACCAAAACCGTGACACCCCTGTTTACCTCCAACAAGATCGACGAAACCCGCGAGTTCTACACCAAGCACTTGGGCTTCGAGGTCACCATGGACAACGAAAAGTACCTCGGCCTGCGCCTCGGTGAAGACGGCCCGGAACTCGCCTTCATGCCGGAGGGTTGCGAAAGCTGGCTCTCCAGTTCGGAAGGTCTGTTCTATTGCTTTCCGGTGGAGGATGTCGACGCTGAGCACAAGTCCCTGCTCTCCGGCGGCGCCAAGATCTCCGATGGGCCGGAGGACATGCCCTGGGGCGAGCGTCGCCTGACCTTGGATGATCCGAACGGCATCACGATCTATCTGGGCCAGCGCATCGCTGAACCTGTGGATTGCGCGAAGTGAATCGGATAAGAGTGGGGCATGCGACGCGCTGACAGGCTTTTCCAGCTCGTCCAGATCTTGCGGGGGGGTCGTATTCACACGGCGGCCTCCCTGGCATTGGATCTGGAGGTTTCCGAGCGAACACTCTATCGCGACATCCGCGACCTGATCGCCAGCGGCGTTCCCATCGAAGGGGAAGCCGGCATTGGGTACGTGATGCGCGAGGGATTCGACTTGCCACCCTTGATGTTCACCGCGACCGAGGTCGAGGCTCTCGTCATGGGTGCCCGCATGGTGGAAGCTTGGGCGGATGAAAAGCTCGCGGCTCACGCGCGCAACGTGCTGTCCAAAGTGCATGCGGTCTTGCCCAAGAAGCTCGCTACGCGCATCGACAACCTGCCGCTCTACGCCATGGACTTTCACGTCCCCGGGGAGATGCGCGCAAACCTGGAACCTGTGCGCCGTGCGGTGTCGGGTCGCAACCTGTTGCGCTTCAAGTATCGGCGCGCAGACGGAAGCGAGAGCGCGCGGGTGGTGCGACCCCTGGGGCTGTACTTCTGGGGCAAGCTGTGGACCCTGGCGGCCTGGTGCGAGTTGCGCCGGGACTTCCGAAACTTCCGCCCGGACCGCATGTCGCAGGTGGAGGTGCTCGACGAGGTCTTCGAACTGGATCCGGAGCGCGAGCTGGACGCCTACATGGCCTTTCTCCGGGAATGCGACGCCTAAGCCGCGCAGCTCGGGCCCCGGGTTTCGAGCGTACCCGTTGACCCGAGTGCCCGCGATCCCCTTGGCGTCGGGCTGATCCCATGCCGACGCATCGAACGGGCCTTGGGCGACTGAGGCGGGACGCTGCGCAAGGCAAACAAGTCCACGAAGCCTCCTTCCCGTGCGGAGCCCTTTCTGGAGCTGCACAACAGGGTCCGCTCAGCTCGCGAGGAGCTTGGAATCCACCTAACGCGCAAGCCGGATGCCGGAGAACATCCAGCGTTGGTGGGGGTAGTAGAAGTTGCGGTAGGTGCGCCGGATGTGGCTCTTGGGTGTGACGCAACAGCCCCCGCGCAAGACCAGTTGGTTGATCATGAACTTGCCGTTGTACTCCGCCAGGTCGCCCTCGAACGCTTTGTAGCCCGGGTAGGGTGTGTAGGGACTCGAGGTCCACTCCCACAGACCGCCGATCATCTGGATCGGGGTGTCGGGATGGGACGGCGCATCGGCGGCGGTCGGGTGCAGGGTTCCGTCTTCGAGCAGGGCGCCATTGGGCCCGCGTTGGCTTGAAGCCAGTTCCCATTCCGTCTCAAGGGGCAAGCGAGCGCCGGCCCAGGTGGCGTAAGCATCTGCTTCGTAGTAAGACACGTGACAAACGGGTTCCGCCGGATCGATGGGGCGCATTCCATTGAGGGTCCAAACTTGCGGAAGGTCCATGTCGGCGGACCAATACTCGGGGCGTTTGAGCTTGCCGCTACGCACAAGATCCCATCCATCCGCGAGCCACAGCTCGGGTCGCTCGTAGCCGCCGTCGGCGATGAAGCCTAGGTACTCACCGCAGGTCACGGTTCGACTGGCCAGCTCAAACTCGCCGACCCGCGCCAAGTGACGGGGGCTTTCGTTGTCGAAGGAGAAGGTGTTGCCTCCATGGCCAATTTCGTGGGTCCCGCCGGGGAAGCCAATCCATTGCAGCTCCGTTGGAGTCACCGGCTGCGTGTGTGCAGCCGGGGCATAGATAGGGGCTAGGGGGTTGACCGAGAAGGCGTGCTTGATGTCCATGAGCATCAACTCTTGGTGCTGCTGCTCATGGTTCAGGCCGATGGTCATGGTCGGGCCATGCTCCGCGAGCTCGGCGCCGGTGGCATCGGATAGAAATTCAAGGACCGCTTGATCGACGTGCTGCCGATAGGCCTGGACCTGAACCACGGTGGGACGCGAGAGCATCCCGCGGCGCGCCCTTGAGAACGGGCTGCCTACCGCTTGGTAGTACGAGTTGAAGATCTCCGTGAAGCGCTCGTGATAGACCTCGTAATTGCGCTCGGTGCGCATCAAAACCATCACCTCAAAGAACCAGGTCACGTGAGCCACGTGCCACTTGAGCGGGCTCACGTCGGGCATCGATTGAATCACCATGTCCTCGGCTTCGAGGGTGGCGCACAGGGAGTCCGTGCGTGCGCGAACTCGCTTGTACGAGTCGATCAGCGTTTCCCGGCAATCCGGGGTCGTTTTAGAAGAGTTCATGTTCAGGGTTGTTTGCGCGGGGGAGCGATGACTCCCAGCCGGACGAGGGTGTCCCGTTCTTCGGCGTAGAGCTCGTCACTGCTTGGGACGAAGCCCTCCAGGCCAAAGGAAGCAAACCACTCGCGTTCCTTCGGGGTGGAACCCAAATTGAGCAAGCAGGACGTGATGTGATCGGAGACGGAAGTCGAAAGGGTGTCGCGAACGACGATCGGTTGAATGGGGAACGGGCCCCAGGAGTCGATCACGCGCAATCTCGGTACGAGGTCCGGATGGAGTTCACGCCAGTGGGCGAAGACGCTGGAGTCGATCGCCGCTCCGTGAATGGAACCGTTCAGGATGCCTTCCAAGGAATGTTCGTGGGACCCGGTTCGCACGCGGCGTCCGAAAAACTCAGCGTCGCAGTTGAGTTCGGAGAGCTTGAAGATCGTGGAGAAGTAACCGGACAGGGAGCACTCGTCGTTGTAGCCCCAAGTCCCCCCGGCCAAGTCCTTGAAGTTGCGGGCTGGGTGGGAAGCGAGCACGACCACTTCTGAGAAGTACACCGGCTGACCCTTGGCCCGCGGATCGCCGAAGGCAAAGGCCGCAGGGATCAAACGCACGGAGGGTCGCTCCAGGCCGCGCAGGTACAAGTAGGAGGGCGAGCAGAGGAATCCAATGTCCGCTTGACCATCGCGAAAGGGATCCACATCTCCGTGCATGGGGCCCGAGTGGCGAGCTTCTAAGGAGAGTTCGATGTGTCCCTCCAGGTGCTTCGCCAGATAACGGCAGATCCCTTGGAACAGCTCCTCGGGCAGGCCCGGTGAGAGAAAGGTCGTCGCGCGAGCAACGCTCTGGGAGTCTTCCGACCTTCCCGTTCTTACTTCTGATCCCAACACTGGCTGCGCCTTCCCCGTCGGCGAGTCTCTGCCAGAAACGGGCGGGGACTATCTCATCCCCCCCCGAATTGGTCAAGCGCTGGTCAGCCTTTGAGGCTCGAGGACTCTGGACAGGCCCGGTGACACGCTGTTCCGAAGGTCCACATTCCGCGCCCCGGGGGGGTCAACCCGCGCCTCTAGCGCTACCAGCCCCGGGAGAAGCGAATGTCGAGGGTCTGAAGGTGGGTGTGCAGGGCAGCGTCTTGAACCGGTAAAACGATGGCGTCCTCGTCGGACTCGTTGTGGTGAGAATGCCACCATCCGGGAGGAGTGACGAAGGCGGCGCCCGGGGACCAGTCCGCTCGGCGCGGATGGAGGATGTTGCCCTCGTCGTCGAGCTTCTCGCCCATCAAGGTGTAGGTGTTTGCGCCCGCAGTGACGCACAAGTCCAAGGCCACGGAGTTGTGGCGATGAGCCTTCTGTCGCGTGCCTTTCGGCAGCAGGTTGTAGAGGGACCACATGGTGTGGGTCACCGTCTTGGTGGTGGGGCAGTCCACGTTCGCGAGCAGGATGCCATTGCGGTTGCGCGCCTTGCCCTCGTTCTGTTGGCGGACCTGTTCCAGCTCTTCGCTGAGCGCTGTCGCGCTGAAGTAGAGGGGCCGGAAGCGTTCGCTGGAAGCGGTCGCGCCCAAGTAGCTGAGCAAGGGGCCGTCATGGACCCAGTAGAAGGCCGCATCCTCTTTGGCCTCGAAGCTGACCTCCCAAGAACCCGGCAGGGCGACGAAGTCACCAGCGCTCCAATCCAAGCACCCGCTATTGACTCGCAGGGACCCGCTGCCGCGAATGCAGTAGAGCACTTGGCTCGTTGCGTTGGTGCGCGTGCGCAACTGCTCGCCGGCGTTGATGTGCAAGTAGTTCGCCAGCAAGCTGGGCGCTGTGCATGGATAGGGAACCCCCAAGGAGTTCGACTGATCCAAGGGGATCACCTTGGTCTCCTGAATCTGATGCAGGCTAGCGGGGAAGAGCGTCACCGGAATCGGCGACATGCTCGGATCGGCCGCGCTGCTGTACTCGAAGTACTGGGTCCCTTTCGTCCAGTCGGCGTTGAGTTTGATGGGCATGGAGATTGTTGTTCGACCTGGTTCAGGGGCGGCTGTGGCTGTCGGCAGTTTAAACGCTGCAACGGGTGGACAGGATTCGGAGAAGCACGAGATTTGAAGCTTGTCGTGGCGAGGTGCCGACCGACACCTCTGACCGTGGGGTCGGGGGTCCGACACACGCCAGACTGAAGCTAGACCCGCAAAAAGGGCATATGAACGAAGGGAGGCCCACACCAGCCGGTGCGGGCCTCCCTCCTGCTATGGGCGAGTCCGACTACAGGGTCGTTCCAACCAACTCCACATCATCCACATCGCCGCGCTCGTTGGTGCGGTTGGCGTTGGTGCGGAAGCGCAGTTTGAAGGCTGAGTTGTTGTCTGCGTTCGATCCCAAGGACCAGCTCGGCGTTCCCCAACTGGTGCTGGAGGTCGACTCGATCGTCGACCAGCTGGACCCGGTCCAGTACTCCACGGTGAGGGACTCACCGCTATCCATGTTGCGCGTGCGGCGTGCATAGGTGAGCTCGATGGTGTCGTAGCCAGCTGTGCTGACGGACACTTCGATCCAAGAGGTCTGCTTGATGCGAGCACCATAGTTGCCGCCTTGGTCGGCGCCAGTGCTGTGCTGAACGTTGCCCGATACGGTCCAGCCATCCGCTGCGATGCCACTCTCGAAACCACCAAAGAAGAGGGTCTCGACCTGACCGCCGCTGGAGCCCTGGGGCGTCGCGCTGGCTTGGTTCGATGTCCCCGACTCGTTGCCGGTGGTGTCCTCGGCGCTCACCACGTAGAAGTACGTCGTGCCGTTGGAAACCGAGTTGTCGGTCATGCTGCTACCGGAGATGAGACCGGAGATGTCGCTGTAGCCGCTTCCACTGGTTGTGGAACGATAGACGCGATAACCGGCCAGGTCCGCCTCTCCGTTGTCGTTCCAGTCCAAGCTCACGCTGCCGTTGCCGGCGCTAGCCCCTAAACCCGTGGGGTTGGCCGGGGGCGTCACATCCGGGTTGCCTCCGCCGCTCAGGGCGTCGTTGGCGTTCAGCATGGCTCCCGTCGTGCACTTGCCCGAAAGCGAAGAGAGAGGACGCGCCGTGTTGTAGATCCGATCGATGATTTGTGAGTACGACCAGCTGGGGTTTTGACCGAGCAAGAGCACCGCAACACCGGTCACGTGGGGAGTCGCCATGGACGTTCCACCGCTCCACACATAGCCACCGGCGGACCAGGTCGACGCGATGTCGACACCCGGTGCACCGATGTCCACCGTGCTCGCTCCGTAGTTGGAGCCCCAGGTCGCCTCGTTGGCGAGACCGTCCTGATTGTCCGTCGCCGCCACGGAGATGATGTTGTCCTGGCTGTAGTTCGAGGGGTAGTGCGGGCTGCTGTCGTTGTTTGTGCCGTCATTGCCGGCGGCTGCAACGAACACGTGACCGACCGACTTGGAAGCGGCGATCGCGTTGTTCAAGGCACTGGAGAAACCTCCTCCGCCCCAGCTGTTGTTCGAAACCCGAATGCCGTTGGTGGTGCAGTACTCCACAGCAGAGATGGCATCCGCCGTGAATCCGCCTTGGGGGCCGAGGAAGCGCAGGGGCACCATCTTGCAAGACCAAGCGACACCCGCCACGCCGGTGCCGTTGTTGCCTACGGCGCCAACGGTTCCCGCCGTGTGCGAGCCATGTCCGTCCACGTCATCCGGGTTGGAATCGGAGTCGTAGAAGTCCCAGCCACGAACGTCGTCCACGTACCCATTGCCATCATCATCTAGCCCGTTGCCCGCGATCTCACCGGGATTGCTCCAGATGTTGGCGGCGAGGTCCGGGTGATCCCAATCGGTTCCCGTGTCGATGATCGCAACCACGACACCAGCGCCGGTGACTGTGTCCCATGCTTCGGTGGCGTCGATGTCCGCGTCGGAAACGCCGACCTTGCCCTGGATGGTTTGGCCGGTGTTGTGCATGCCCCACTGCAAGCTGAAGTAGGTGTCGTTCGGCACGCCGGTCTTGCGCTGGACCCAGTTGGGCTCTGCGTATTGAACGAAGGGTCGCAGGGCAGCGATCGCCTGCTGAATGTCCATGTCGACGTCGATCAGTTCCAGATTCTCGACGCTCTGGAAGCGTCTCAGGGTGCCGTCACCCACAAGCCGTCTGAGGGTCTCGCGAGCCGCTTCGTTCTGCTCGGGATTGAAGCGGACCAGGAGGGAAGCGGAGTCGTAGGCCAAGCTGGGGTTGGCTTCCAATCGCTGCGTGGCAAGGCGGTGTGCCGTGCGTGCTCCGCTCATGTCTTGAGCGAAGGCAGAAGTGGGCAGAAGGCATGTGCTCGCAAGGGCACACGCGAGGGTGTTGACCAATCTCATGGGTTCTTCCTGAGTGTTGAACGAGGACCCGGACCACTGGGCAGCGCTTGGCGTCTGGCGTCCTGCCTTTCGGCATTCCCCCTTTCGATGAGCAGTGCTCGCACATTAGCGATCCTCGAAGGTACGAATTGTCAGTGCGACGAGCCCATCGTTCTGGTCCCTCTCAAAGGCCAGGCTGTTGGGCTGCCAGGGGCTCAACGGTAGGGGGTACCCTCAACCTTCGCTATCGCCGTTTTACAGTCCACACACCCTTGCCAAACAGTCAGCGGTATATATCGCTGATTAATCGCCGGCTTTCCCCCTCCCCGGTACCTGCAGGCGACCTGGCCATGAAGTGCACTGCATGGCACGGGAGCGAGCCTTTTTGTGACCCCCGAGTTCGCCTAGGTCCGGGCAGCAAGGCCATGGCTCCCATTCAATGCGGTTTGGGCCCTCGGTCGAAGCACGTGCGGGTGCTGTCGGATCAGAGTGGGAACCAGACTCGAGCGGCTGGTTCTCTGTTTTGCTCGAGTTGCAAACGAGCAGCCCGCCGCCGGAACAGGGGGCCCTTCGTCGGTCCTCAACCCCGAAACGAGTTCTGACTCACCCAGGGGTTTCGCCGGGTCTATGGAGCCTGTGTTGGGCATCGCTCAGAACAGAAACTGGAATGGCTCTTGGCACGTCCCGCCATCGGGATTGCTCATCAAGTGCCGTCCACATCCCGTCGATCGCAAGGCCAGACCCAGTTGAACCCCAACACCCGCCCGATCGGGCCCACCGTGCGAGCGGACATATGAACCTCAAGCAGTCGCTACTCTTCCTGACGTCCTCGAGTCTGCTCGTGACGGCGGGGGTGCTCACCTACGCATCCGTGTCCATCTCGGACTTGGGCAGCTTCCTGCAAGAGTTTCACGACGAGGAGCTTGTCGTGTTGGCCGCGGAACGCATGCCAGAGTTGAACCGCTTGAACGCTAGCATCCATGGGTTGCTCAATGCGGACCGGGATGGCTATCAAGCCGTCCTCGCAGAAGGGAGTGCCCTGCTGTCGACCGACTCCGCGACCTACGCAGCTGCCGTTGCGAGCGCCCGGGAGAACCTGGTTCAGGTTCACGAACGACTGACCCTGGCCTCCGCGGAATTCGACAATTCCGTGCTGTCGACCTGGAAGAAGACAGAGTCGTTGTATGGGGAGTGGAGCGCGTTGCTGGAAGATTCGCTGTCCAGCGGTGTAGCTCCCGACGCCCGACCCGCTCTGATCGCGTCGGCTCCCGAGCGCTTGGCAGCCTTTGAGGCCATGACCGATCAGATCGATCGACTGCAGGCGGCCCAAGAGGCTCGTATCGCCCGAGCGATGGCCGCGACCAGCGAACACGCGCATCAAACAACAGCCGCCGTCGTCAAATCAGTAGACCATGCGGAGGCCGCCGTCACAGGGATGCTGACTGTGGGAGTGATCACGATGATCGCCTTGCTGGTTTTTTAATCTCCTTTTTATCAGCTCCTTCTCGCGCGGGATTCGTTCAGTCGTGGGGCGCATGCGGGACGTGGCAGAAGGAGACGGGGACCTCACCCAGCGAATCGATAGCAGGCGCAACGACGAATTCGGGGAGCTCGGCGAGCACTTCAACGCCTTCGTCGAGAAGATCCGTGTCGCCATTCGAGCGGTATCGGAGAGCACGGTGGTGCTCGCGGGCGCGGCCACGGAACTCTCCTCGACTGCATCCGACATGGCGGAGACCTCCAATTCCATGGCGGATCAATCCAATGCGGGTGCTGCAGCTATCGAGGAGATGGATGGGACGATGGGCACCATTGCGCGCACCTCGGAGCGGATCACCCAGAACATTCGGACGGCGACTGAATCCGTGGAGCAACTCAATGCGAGCATTTCCGACATAGCGACCAATGCCGAAAAGGCATCCGAGGACGTGGCAGCAGCCGCTACCTTGGTTCTGAACAGCAACGAGAAGGTCGGCCGTTTAGGCGTCGCTGCCGAAGCGATCGGCAAGGTGATCGAAACAATTCAAGACATCGCCGAGCAGACCAACCTGCTCGCCTTGAACGCGACGATCGAAGCGGCCCGAGCAGGGGAGGCTGGCAAGGGCTTTGGAGTGGTTGCGAGCGAAGTTAAAGTGCTCGCCAAGCAAACGGCGGAGGCCACCTTGGACATCCGTACGCGAATTGAGGCCCTCCAATCTTCATCGGTGGACTCCGTGGAAGCCATCGGGATGATCGGCAGCGTGATTGAATCGGTGAGTGGTGCCTCCAAGGGAATCGCCGCCGAGGTCGAGAAGCAAAGCACGACGACCCGCAAGCTAGCCGAGAGCATGACTCGAACCAGTCAGGCCACAGAGGAAGTCTCGATCAGCGTGACGCAAACCGCGGAGGCGACTGGCGAGATTGCTGTGACGATTGCGGATGTGAGCACCGGCGCGCAGAAGACAGCTTCCGGTGTCGAACAGGCTCGCCGTGCAAGTGATGAACTCTCTCGGTTGGCGGAAAATCTCTCCGAGCTGGTCGGGCAGTTTCGAACCTAGTCGCGCCCGGGCACGAAGTCTGTGCGCCGAACTGAAGTGTAGGCCGGGGCATTCGCCATTCCAGAAAGGTTGCTGAGGGCCTGCCCCAAGCGGCCTGTGGGTCCCCAAGCAGGATGGGTGTGTCACGACACTCGGGTCCGTTTGTCGCCGTGAAAGGCCGATTGAAAGCACTGCTAAAGGGACGCAACAGCGGAAGGGGCTAGCGTTCTAGCCGACAAAGCACGGTTCCTGAGGCGCCGAACATTGGGCCGAGATCGAGCCGTGGCGAGTCCCCCTGGGGCAGATGCCATTCGGGAACGAGGCACGCTGCAGAGATGGGGTCGAGGATCGGTCGCTCACGGATCGCAATCTGTGACCGGGGCTCCTAGACTCTTCCGAATGGCCGCAACGCCCGAATCCAACCCAGAACAGCCCGCGGCGCAAAGCGAGCGTGCAGCGGGGACCGTGCTCATCACCGGTGGCGCTCGACGGCTCGGCGCGGCCATCGCCCTGAGGCTTGGGGCGGCGGGCTGGGATGTGATCGTTCACTACCGAAGCTCCCAGGAAGCCGCCGAAGAGTTGGTCGCGGTGCTTCGCAAGATGGGCCGCAAAGCTTGGGCCTTGGCCGCCGACTTGAGTGACCCGCTAGCTTGTCCGCGCTTGATTCAAGAAGCGGCGAAGTTGTCCGGGGGGCTCAATGCCTTGGTCTGCAACGCTTCCATCTTCGATGCGTCGACGCTGATGGACTTGCGCGCCGAGGACATTCAGGAAAACGTTCAACTGCACGCCGTGGCGCCACTCTTGCTCGCCAGAGCCTTTAGCGAGTTGCCCGAGGCGCGCCAGATCTTGAATCTGTTGGACTCGAAGATCAGCGGGCCGGATGAGGAGCACCTGGCCTATCACTTGTCAAAGCGCATGCTGGCGGACTTGACCCGTTCCATGGCGCTCACCTTTGCTCCACGCATTGCGGTCAACGGACTCGCCCCGGGGGCGGTCCTGCCGGCGGATGGCAAGTCCCTCGAACAATTCGCCGCCCTGGCCCAGGAGATCCCCATGCGACGCACGGGAACTCCCGAGGACATCAGCGCGGCGGCGCTCTTCTTGCTGACCAGTGAATTCGTCACAGGCCAAATCATGTTCGTAGACGGGGGTCGTCACCTCCACGGGAAGCTATATGGATAAGATCAGAATCGAGGACCTCCATCTGCGTTGCATCATCGGGTTGAATCCCGAGGAACGCGAAAAGCAACAGGACGTCCTGTTCCAGATCACCTTGCACGCGGACCTGCGCGCGGCTGGGCGCAGCGACGATGTGGCCGATACGGTCAACTACAAAACGATCAAGTTGGAGATCATGGACCTCGTTGCGGGCTCCTCCTGCTTTCTGCTCGAGCGCCTCGCTGAAGAAGTCGCACAGGTCTGTTTGAAGGACGAGCGGGTGCAGCAGGTGGACGTTCGCTTGGACAAGCCAGGCGCCCTGCGTTTCGCACGAACGGTCTCCGTCGAGATCTCCCGCACCCGGAGCTAGGAGCCTGTGCCAAAAATAGCGGCCCGCTCGATTCCTGAATCCATGAAGAACGCGATCTACATCGCCGTGGGCTCCAACATCGATCCCGAGGAGAATGTTGTTCGAGCCCTGGAGCTGCTCTTGGAACGTCTGCAAGTGAGCGCGTGCTCCACCTTTTTTTGGTCGGCACCTGCAGAACGGCCCGAGCAAGATCGCTTCCTCAATGGGGTTTGGCAGGCCCATTCCAGCCTGAGCCCTCAGGAGCTCAAGCGCGACTTGCTGCGACCAATCGAGCACCAATTGGGCCGGCGTCGCGAGTCTGACCGCCACGCCGCGCGCCCGATTGACCTGGACCTCGTCTTGCACGGCGCGACCGTGTCCCAGGACTCCGACTTGCAGTTGCCCGACCCCGACATTCCCAAGCGGCCCTTTCTCTGGCAACCTCTGGCCGAGCTCGCGGGGGACACTTTGGCCTCCCTCGGGCTCGTTCCAACTGCGCAGGCCCTCGAACGCCTCGAGCCCGATCACCGAATCACGAACCGCCTCCGCCAAGTGCTGGACGCTTCTTCAAACAACTCTCCGTCAAAAGCAGATCGCTGATGAACCAAGAACGTGTCGCCGAATTGATCCGTGAGCTCCTGATCGAACTAGGGGAGGATCCGGATCGCGAGGGCCTTCTCAAAACCCCGCAGCGGGTGGCGAAGTCCATGGAGTTCCTGACCTCGGGCTATCGCGCAGACTTGGACACCTTGATCAATGGCGCGATCTTCCAGTCGGAAGCGAACAACATGATCATCGCTCGGGACATCGAGTTGTACTCCATGTGCGAGCACCACATGTTGCCCTTCTTCGGCCGCTGCCACATCGGCTACATCAGCAAGCACCAAGTGCTCGGCCTGTCCAAGCTAGCGCGCATCGTCGACTACCATGCGCGCCGGCTGCAGATCCAAGAGCGCCTGACCTCGGACATCGCCAAGGACATTCAGAAAGCCGTGGATGCTCAGGGTGTCGGCGTCGTCATCGAAAGCAAGCACCTCTGCATGATGATGCGCGGCGTCGAGAAGCAAAACTCCCTGATGACGACCTCCTCCGTCCTGGGCTGCTTCCGCAGCGACTTAGCGACGCGCACGGAGTTCCAAACCCTGATTGGTCGGACGGCGCACTAATGACCAAGGCGAGGGGGCGGTGCACTCCCAGCTAGCGCCAGGCCCCGCGCCTGGAAATAGTGCCTAGTTCGACGGGAACGACCCTCGATCCGTGTCTATGGGCAAAGCAGCACCTGGGTTCCATCCGATAGATTGAACCCCGCTGGGCCGCCGGTCACGTCGCGGTACCAGCATTGAAAGTAGACGGTGTCTCCTGCAGTGACGCCAAACGGGCCCGCTGAGAGAGGGGGCGCGTTCCAGTTGAACGCTCGAGTGAAGACCCCGGATGAGGTGGACTGCGAAGCTGGGTTGAGTCGGGCTAGCGGACTAGACACGCACAGCAACCCTTCGCCGAAAGGAACCTGGGCGCTGGCAAAGCCATAGAAGGTCAGCGCGGGAACACTACTGGGGAGTCCATAGGCCTGCAGGACGAGGTTGTTTGACGTGATGCTGGCAGTCCCGCTTAAGGAGAGTTCGGCGTACTGACCGGAACTGTTCTCCAAGCTGCGACAATAGGGGATGCCCGGCTCGTCACAAGGCGGTTCCAAGGTCAAGACAAGTCGAGGTGCGCCGCCCCCTTCGCGGCTTAGGTAGCGCTTTTGTGAGGCCTGCCCCGAGGCGTCCAGGAGAGCGAAGCTCAGGAGTCCACCGGGGCTTGCCAAGACGTCCGCCAGCACGTCAAAGGAGACGGCCGCTCCTCGACTGATTTTTGGCAGTTGTCCGTGAACTTGCCCGTCTATGGCCGGGGCATTCGTGAAGGTCACGAGCCCTTCCTGCCAAGAGGTGTCGCTGACACCTTGCAATTGGGTTCCTGGGGTGTTCCCACTGGTGGCCGGAGCCATCAGGCTCAGCTTGGCCGCGGAGATCGTTCCTTGAATTCCCGTGAGGTCGAACTTGATAAACGATCGCTGCAAGGGACCACTCAAGTTGAGAGTCGCGCTGGAACCATAGTTGATGTTGACCTGATTCCCATCGACCCTAGCGTCCGCAATGGCATCCAAGGAAACTAGCCGTGCACCTGTCGGTTTCCCGAACCACTGAACGTGCGAGGCGTTTCCATGGAAGAGCTCTTCAAGCAGCGCTGCCACTTTTTGTTCCCCTGAAGGGGAGGGATGGACACCATCCCCTTCAAAGTCCGCGGGCAGCCACACCAGTCCATCTAGACGTGGAGTCGTTCCATTTGCCCAGAGGTAGGGGCCCCAGATCACGACGGGCGCCACGACTGGTCCAGACAGCGGGTCATGGTTGAGCGCGGGAGCGCCCGCGATCTGGGCCTCGATCAGCCACTTGACTGCAAATCCCGTCTCGTAGGACAGGGGCTCGCTGCGAAGGGGATCAGGTGAGTTTCCCCCGTAGACGCGGCTCGATAGGTAGGCGATGGCCAAGTTCGGGTACTTGCTTTTCAGAATCTGCAGCACCGCGGTCGTGTTCGCCTTCAAGTCATTGGCGTGGTCCGGGAATACCGTGCTCGCAGGGCCCAAGTCGGCCACCTTGATCCAGACCACTTGAACTTGAGCGGGGCTGATTCCGTCCGCGAGGAGTCTGGCAGCGAGGTTGTTCCAGTAGCCGGCGTTCGGGTTGGAAATAACATCCATGGCCTGGTTGGACTCGGCTCCATTGAAAACGGTCAAGCTAGCGGCCCGATGTTCGTCCAAGTCAGCGCGGCGCTCGAAGGCAGAGAACTCTTGATTGCAGTTCGACATGGAGATCGAAACGAACGCTATCCTCCCAGTGGGATCTGGCGCACCGCTCGCATCCCGGGGAACCACACTCGCGGAGGCACCATCCGCTGCCACCTGGTGGGCTGGGGGAGGGAGGTTGAGTCCGGCACTGTAGAGACCGCCTTCGTAGCTGCCGAGGTAGAGTCCAGGGCCGAGGTCGGTCAGGGGTGTGCAGCCCGTGCAAGCTTGCATTGAGTAGGCGCCGGGCAGGAGGCCGAGGACCATCAGGGCTCCCCGTAGGATCTGTCGAATCATGGATTACTCGAGGGACGAGGGAGGCATTGCGAAGGACTAGAACGGCCTTGGAGCCTTCCAGGTTCCGCCCTATTCCATCGTTATTCCCGAGTCCGGCAACTTGGCCCGCTCGCTACACCCTGCGTTATGGGGAGTCAAGGAGCTGAGGGTCCGTATGGATGGAGCTGAGGCCGTCCCGCGCGTTCAACCGGAGGAACTGAAGTAGAGGGGATTGACGCGCTCGCTCAAGCTGCGGATCTCGGGCCATTGGATCTGGCGAACCCCCAACCTAATGCGGGCCGTCCCAAGGGTCGTACTCGCCGAAGTGCCAGGAGTGGCCTTCGGGGTCGCGGCAGGAGTAGAGCAGGCCGCGGTCTTCTTGGGCGCTGGGTTCCAGGACAATCGTGGCCCCGGCGGCTTGGGCGCGGGTGAAGTGGGCTTGCACGTCTTTGACCACCATGTACAAGGCCTGGGCTGCGCCGCCCAAAAGGGTGGGGGGGCGCAAGCCATCGGGTTCGTTGCGGTTGGTGAAGACCATGATCATGCCGTTGCCATCCTGCGACGTGAGCTGGGAGTGCAGGACGGAGCCCCCTTCCCCGGGGACCACCAAGAGAGGCTTGAAGGCAAAGGCGCGCTCCAACCATTCAATGGCGGCGGAAGCATCGTTGTAGCAAAGGGAGGGAATCAGGCGACTACCGTGTGCATTCATGGGGTCAGTTTAGAGATCCGATCTGGTGCCGCACACCTTGTTGTTGCGCTTCCACTGGGTGGGCGACACCGGATCGCGGTGCTGGCTCAGGAGGCTTGGTAAGCCTGCTTGATCCAAGCCTTGACCTTGGCGTCCACGTCCTTCGGGGAGCTCAAGCGCACGCGGTGCGTGCACATGGAATTGAAGCTGCCCGAAGCCTCCAAGCGATCGGTCGGTTCGGTTCCCTTGAGGTTGAGCCCAAGGTCCACGCGCGTCGCGGTGGAGGGTTGGATCAGTCCGAACTGCTTGTTGCGGCGCAGGCTCACGTAGGCCTTCTTGGGAGCGAGTTCCACGTCCTTGCCGAGCTTCGTGATGACCTTGAGCAACTCATCGTAGATCGGTTGGAGAGCTACTTTCTTGCCGGAGTACTGGGCTGCGACGAGGTCGGTAGAGTCCGCATGCGCCGCTCCGGATTGCAAGGCTTCGTGGGCGATCAGATTGGCGAAGCCGTGGGTGACTTGATGATCCGTCTTGAGCATCTTGACGATCTGTCCGTGCTTCTCCAGCTTGCTGGCTTTGGTCAGTTTGAGCCACTGGGGCAGGGTCTTGCCGGTCTTCTCTTTGACGTTGGCCAGCATGGTGGCGGCCATTTCTTCGGGGGATGCCATGGTATTTGGGGCTAGGGGGAAAGGGACTGGACTATTTGTTTGGCCCGTCGATGGGCCAGTTCTTGCTCAGGCAGCGTTTTGGGCTGAAGGGCGCCATGACCTTGAACAGCACGTAGAGCATGCGCGTCCCAAAACTCGGCTGCCCGGTTTCGATGAAGGCCTTCAAGGTGTTCACGATCATCGTTCCGCCCTGAACCATCTGCTTGGCGGTCTTGGTTCCAGCGGGCAAGTCGCCAATGGTCAAGGTGAATTGAACCGCACCATCCACGGGCTCCAACTCATAGGTCACCTTGCAGGGCGGGTCGTCGAAGTTGGTGAACTGGAAAGTGTGGCTGAATCTCTTCTGGGGCACGTACTCCAGGATCTCGCCGACCACGCCCGTGTACTTGCCGTCGGGACTTCGCATGGCCAAGCGCGCACCTGGCTTCAGTTCCCGGACGTGCATGCGGTTGTTGAAGAACGCAGCGATCGGAGCGTCCGTCCGCGTGATCTCCTTCCAGACGGCATCGACGGTGCCCTGGATCAGGACGCGAAACATGGAGGGGGTAGGGTTAGGCACTCTTGTGATTCTCCTGTTCGTTGGCACGTCCTTCGACGCGTTGCTTGAGATCGATCATGCGTTCGGACCAGAACGCGCTGTAGCGGTCGGTCCAGCGATCGTGGATCTGTTGGATGGGGACCGCGTTGAAGAAGAGGTGCCGCGTTCGACCTTCCTTCCTGGAAAGCACGAGCTGCGCCGCTTCCAGCACCTGCACGTGTTTTAGCACCGCAACACGGCTCATGTCGAAATGCGACGCGAGCGCCTTGATGCTGATTCCCGGTGCAGCGATCAAGAGATCGAGCATGCGCCGCCGACCCGAGTGGGCCATGGCGGAGAGCAAACGGTCGAGGGCTTCTTCGTTCATGGGTAACTTGGAGGTTACCTGTTGGCCGGGACCTGTCAAGCCACTTTCTTGGGGGCAGCGGCGAAGCCGGAAGGGGCTCCTGGGGCAGGCTTCCCCGCGAAAAGCCGGCTCCGCTGGGAATTGTCAGGAGCTGCCGCCAGGCCGGAATGCTCCAATCGCCCGCGAAAACGGGCTCCCTCCCAGGATCTGCTCCCACCCGGGGATTCTCCACGGGCGGATCTTGCCGCCGCCAATGACCCCTCTCGACACCGACCGATGAAACCGGAGACCCTCTTTTGGAAGCTCGCCGATGAGCTGAACGCCAACCATCCAACCCTGGTCGAAGGGACCATCATGGGCGGCCGTTGCTTGCGGGTCGACAAGGAGTTCCTGGCGCTCGTCGACGTCAAAGGCCCGGGGCTCGTGGTCAAGCTGCCCAAGTTGCGCGTGGAGGAATTGATCGCTGCAGGTCAAGGTCAACCCTTCGCTCCAGCGGGTCGCGTGTTCAAGGAGTGGCTGTCCGTTCCCAAACCAAACAAGCGGAAATGGAAGGAGCTCTTGGAGGAGAGCATCGAGTTCGTGCGCAGCTAACAGGTCGCGCTCACGGACTGCTTGTTCCGCGCAATGGGCACGACAAGCGGGCCCCCCAGCCCCCTAGCCTCCCCGAAGGTTCAGGGGGCCAAGGTGATTTGCAAGGCGTCCGTGAGTCCGATGCCGAAGGCGTCCGCGGGATCGCGGAACCAATACTGCGCATGCACCACGGACCCGGGAACAAGACTCGGATCGACGCCGCTTGCCACGTGTGCATTGAAGTCGAAGCTGTAGGTTCCGCTGCAGGGGGCCGCGGCGCCGGATGAGACAGCAATCGTGCGCTGGATCGGAGGCGCGACACACAAGGTTCCCCCCAGGAAAGGCGCGCTTGACGAACCGCTCTGGCCGTAGAACAAGAGACCGAAACGCTGGGCTTCAATCTGGCTGGCGTTCACAAAGAAACCTGTGGGCTGAGTCGCGCTCGGGTTCCCCAAGCCGGAGATGCTGGGCAGACAACCGCTCGAGCTCAGCTTGGCAGAACAATAGATCCCGAGAAGTCCCGCCGTACTTTGGACGGGAATCTCAATCAAGGTGGCACTCTCCCCGCTCGAGCCTGCCGCGGAGATCTGACTTGAAGGGATGATGAGCGTTCCAGCGCCGCTCTCGCCGAGCCCAAAGCTACGCAACAAGTCGTTTCCCGTATCGAGAATCACCGCCCGACCCAAGGCGGAGGAGTAGGTGCCTGCATTGGTCGCCGCAGCTCCCGCGTATCCGTTGGAAGCAAAGGGCCCGGCTGTCCCCGAGACCGGATCGATCAGCTGCATGCGCGGTTGGGTGGCGTTCGAGTTGGTGTCGATCACGATCAAGGCTTCGCCAGCGGGGGTGCGCGAGATCCCTACGGGACCATTCGAGCCACTCGAGTCGGCTCCAATGGACAGGCAAGACTCCTCCGAGGTCACGCGCGAACCATCTGCGGAGAGCTGCAGACGGTGAACATTGGAGTTGATGACCGGTCCACAGTTCCATGGACTTCCGCTTGGCGTGACCATGAGCAGGGAGTTCGTGCCCGGGTCGTAAAGCATGACCGAGATGCTCCAAGTGGGAGCCACGAACGCTTGCGATCCGCTGGCGTCCATCACCGTTTGCATCGCGTTGTTCTTGTCGAGGTAGCGCAGGCCGGTGCTTGCGGATGACTCCAACATGTAGACACGACCGCCGCTCGCCGGTGTGATCAAGCTGAGGGTCGTGTTGTGGAAGCCAAGGTCAATCAAGTTGCCCGACCCATCGTAGGCGAAGAGCTTCTTCGGTTCCGCAGGCGAAAGCGAACCGACGAAAAGCAACTGGTCGCGGTAGGGGTCGTAAGCAAGGCTACCGCGCACGGACTGAGTCGATCCTTGGAAGTCGACCACTGGGGTGACGATGCCCGTGACGGGGTCGATGCGCACGACTCCACCGGAGCCGCTGGACAAGCCGTGCAGCGCCGGCGTGTAGAGCACGAGCTCCCCGGGGCTAAAATCCGTCCCGCGGGCGCTTGCCGAAGCGAGCAGCGAAAGGGGGCCCAGTAGGACGGCCAGAAGTTTCATGGGAGAGATGTGGAGTTTCATTCGAGAGGAGGAGGCTGCTGGAGACAAAAGAGGCAGCGGGGGAGCCCCGCGCGCGCATCCAACCCATCTGGCGCCGGCGGCGAGCGTCACCGGGTTTCTCCGAGAACTAGGTCGATTCCCGGGGAAAGCTCGCTGCTGCGCGAAGGCGAGCTAGAATCACCCCATGACGATGAAACCTCTTACCCAAGGCGTCGACCACGTTGGCTTGACCGTGACCGACCTAGAGGAAGCGGTGTGCTTCTTTCGCGATGCATTGGGCTTTGAATTGGTCGGGGGGAAGCCCGAGTACCCAGCCGCGTTCGTGAGTGATGGGCAGGTGAAGATCACGCTCTGGCAAGTCCGGGAACCCGGTGGCGTCACGGAGTTCAATCGCTTTGCCAACATTGGCCTGCACCACCTTGCGTTTCGGATTGGAACCCTCGAGCAGTTGCACGCCCTGCACGAGAGGCTTGCCGAACGCTCGGACGTGGAGATCGAGTTTGCGCCGCAGTTAGCCGGGGCCGGGCCCGGGATCCACATGATGTGCTACGGCCCCAGCGGGATTAGGCTCGAATTCCGGATGACGCCCGCGCTCTAGGGCGCCCCCGTTCCTGGGGGAACTTCTTCGAATCCACACATTGCGGGAACTTCGTGGTGCCCGGAGAATGGGCCCTATCGTGAGTGCAACGGAACGATGGGCCCGGGTTCGAGAATTGCTGGAGCAGCTGCACGGGGCTTCGCCAGAACGGCGGGAGGCTTTGCTGGCTGCTTGCGAAGACGACGCTGTGCGTTTGGAAGTCATGGATCTGCTGGACGAAGAGGCAGGTCTTGGCAGCTTTCTCGAAGCTGAAGGTCAAGGGGGCGCAGGGTTCACCTTGGACGCAGGGGGCCCGCATTCGCAGATCGATGGGTTTCGTGTGTTGCGCCTGCTCGACTCCGGTGGAATGGGAACGGTCTACCTGGCGGAACAAGATTCACCGCGCCGCGAGGTCGCGCTCAAGTTGCTACGCGCCAGTCTGGCCAGCACGCGAGCCGAGCAGCGCTTCGCACACGAGTCAGAGATTCTTGGACGATTGCAGCACGCGTCCATCGCCCACGTATACGGCTCTGGCACTTGGGTTGAAGGCGGCCAGAAACTTCCCTGGTTCGCCATGGAGTTCGTGCCGGAGGCCCGCTACCTGCAGGTCTACGCGCAGGAACAGGGGTTGGATTTGGTCGCTCGCATCCGCTTGTTCCTGGAAGCCTGCGAGGCGGTGAGCTATGCCCACGAAAAGGGTGTGGTGCACCGGGACTTGAAGCCATCGAACTTGCTCGTTGGCGAGGAGGGTCGCCTGAAGGTGATCGATTTCGGCTGCGCCCAATTCACCGGCGGCCAGGCCAGTCTCGCATTGACTCGCACGGGGGAAATCATGGGCACGCTGGCGTACATGCCGCCGGAGTCCCTAGCGGAAGGAGCCAGGGAGTTGGACACACGCGGGGATGTGTACGCCCTCGGAGTGATTCTCTACGAGTTGCTGGTCGGCAGGCAACCGATTGATGTCAGCGGAAGTTTGCATCAGGCAGCGGAGCGGATTCGGGATCAGCAACCCATCCGGCCCAGCCAATTGTCGCCCGCTGTTCCCGTTGAACTCGACTGGATCGTGCTGCGAGCCATGGCCAAGGAGCGGGGCCGGCGCTACTCCTCCGTTGAAGATCTAGCCCGGGATCTACGACGTTTTCTGGACAACAGGCCCGTGCACGCCCGGCCGCCCAGTCGACTCTACGCGATTCGCAAGTATGTCCAACGCCATCGCATGCAGGCGGGTTTGATTTGCCTCGTGACCCTTGCGATTCTTGGTTGGGCTGTCTCTTCCAACGTGTTGTACTTGGATGCAGTCAAAGCGTGGAACCTAGAAGCCTCGCAAAAACGGTCGCTCGAACTCGCTCAAGAGTTCTTTGATGAGTCGTTCTTCACGGCGGACCCCTCGCGTCTCGGTCCAGACGTGACGATGGTCGAAGTGGTGAAGAGTGCGTCCGAGCGATTGAAGAACAGGGCACTCCCAGCACAGGTCGCCGTTTCCCTGCACAACTCGATCGGGGCATCGCTCTACGGGTTGGGTGAGCTGCGTCTCGCTCAGGCCAACTTCGCCCGGGTGCTGGAGCTGGCCGAGGGGCGGGAGTTGATCAATCCGCTGGATGTCTATCGTGCTCACATGAACCTGGCCTATTGCCACAGCGATATGCTGCGCACGGCAGAGGCCGAGGAGCACGCGCGCCTGGGCTACCTCGGCAGGCTCCAAGTACTGGGCCCGGATGACCCGGCGACGAGTGTCGCTGCGGTGATTTACTCGTCGACACTGATCGCTCTGCGCCGCTGGGATGAAGTCGAGGCGCTGCTCGATGTGAGTCTGCCGGCAGCCGCGGAGAGCCTTGGAACGGGCTCCAAGGGCTACTTGGACTTGATCAGCACTCGCGGTGCCTTGGCACGGGCCAAGGGCAACATGGAGCTGGCGGAAGCCGACGCGCGCCAAGTTGTCGAGGGTTGCGAACAGTTGTTCACGCTCATGCACCCCGCCACGATCGAGTCCATTGCTCGAGTGGCGCAGATCGTTGCAGACCGTGGTCGCTACGAGGAAACCTATGAACTCATGGTGCAATGCCTCGCGCTGCGAGAAGAGGTGTTTGGCGTGGACCACCCGAAGACCTTGACGGAGGCCAGCAACATCGGCGGGGTACTTAGTTACTTGGGTCGCAATGCGGAAGCGGAAGAAGTGCTGCGCGACGTGCTGGATCGGATGGAGGAAGTGCTCGATCCTGATTCGCCTTTGCTCTGGTACACCCGGAACAACTTGGCGCAGGCCCTGGATACCCTCGGCCAAAAAGAAGAGGCGGGCGAGATCATGCTGGCAGCGTTGGAGTACACCGAAGACGTGATCGGTGTCGAGTCGGAAGACTTCATCCGGAACCTGAACAACTATGCGCGCTTTCTGGAGAAGGCCGGGCGCAGCGCTGAAGCTGTTCCATACTTCGAGAGACTTGGCCAGCTCTGTGAGAAATTGCTACCAGCCAACAGCCTGCTGAACGCAACCTTCCGGCTCAACGAAGCGCGGCACTTGGTGGATCGCGGGGAGTACCTGCGGGCTGAAGCACCGTTGAGGATCGTCCTGACCGCTTTGAAAACCCAGGGCAGTTTGGAAGGCGCCGCCGGTTCAACCGCCACGCGACTCTTGGAAGAAGTGTTGCGTGTCAAAGCGGCCAATGCTTCCTCCAGCTCTTCGGCAGCGGTTGTGGGGGACGAGCCATGAGCGACGTAACGATTCTGCTCCGGCGGCTCGAAGCTGGCGAGCGGGGAGCGACCGAGGAGCTCTTGCCCTTGGTCTATGAGCGCCTGCATGAGCTCGCTAGGGGCTACATGGGGGGGGAGCGCCGGGAACACACCCTGCAACCGACGGCACTCATTCACGAAGCTTGGCTGCGCTTGGAGCGCGAACCGGACTCTTGGCTCTCTGCCCCCACGGAAGTCGATCGCAATGCCTTCTTTGGAATTGCAGCCCGGGCCATGCGGCGCATTCTAGTGGAACACGCCCGCGGTCGTTCGGCGCAGAAACGGCAAGGATCAGCCGAGCGCGTGCCCCTGGACGAGGCTCTCGACAACCTAGAGAAGCCCGCTGGGAGCCTGCTGCAGCTCGACGCGGCCCTCGAACGGCTCGCGAGCCATGACCCGCAGTTGTCCAAGCTGGTCGACCTGCGTTTCTTCGGCGGACTGACTGTCGTGCAAGTCGCGGACGTATTGAACATGTCCGTGCGCGCTGTCGAACGCGCTTGGACGACGGCCCGCTTGTGGCTCAAGCGCGAACTGGCGACCTAGCCTGCTCTATTCATGAGTCGATTTGCCAATAGTCCCAACTCGCTCTCTGG
>CALCXM010000137.1 GCA_937905825.1 uncultured bacterium | reverse complement strand
CAGAGAGCGAGTTGGGACTATTGGCAAATCGACTCATGAATAGAGCAGGCTAGGCGTCCAGCTTCGGGTGCCGGATGTCTGTGGCTTCCGCCACGAAGACCACGTCCTCGGCGATGTTGGTGGACATGTCCGCAATGCGTTCGATGCAGCGCGAGATGGAGAGCAGTGAAAGCGCCGCGTCGACGGAATCTGAGCTTCGCTTCATCTCCGCCGTGAGTGTCTGAAAGTGCGTGCGATTGATCTCGTCGATCAGGTCGTCGTCCTTGATCACCTGACGCGCCATGCTGGAGTCCAAGGTCACGAAGGCGTTCAAAGACCTCGCAAGCATGTTCGCCGTGTGGGCCATCATGCGCTCGAAGTCCAAGGGAACCAGAAGCGGTTCGTGCTTCATCACGATCAGGAGGCGCTCACCGATTGTGCTGGCGAGATCCCCCACGCGCTCGAGGTCATTGACGATTTTCATCGCTGCCATCGCGAAACGCAAATCACCAGCAACCGGTTGGTGCAAGGCCAGGAGCTTCAATACTTGGTCATCGATCTGAAGTTGCAGGGTGTCAATGCGCAGTTCGATCCCGCGCAAACGCTCCAAGCTGCTTGGATCGGAGGATTGCAACGCGCTACGAGCGGATTGCAGAGCCTCCTCCGCAAGCCCCCCCATGGCTAGAACTTGTTCTTTGACCTTCGTGAGGTCTCTGTGCAGGTGGTCGGTCATTTGAATCAGCCGAAACGGCCCGTGATGTAGTCTTCTGTTTTTTGTTCGCGAGGCTGGGTGAACAGTCGGCTGGTCTCGTCGACCTCGATCAGAACGCCCTGGTACATGAATGCTGTTCGATCCGCCACGCGTCCCGCTTGCTGCAAGTTGTGGGTCACAATGACGACCGTGTACTGCTCTCGCAGATCACGGATCAATTCCTCGATGCGCCCCGTCGCTATCGGATCGAGGGCCGAGCAGGGCTCGTCCATCAGGAGCACTTCCGGTGACATGGCCAAGGCACGCGCGATGCAGAGCCGTTGTTGTTGGCCACCAGAAAGGGAGAGCGCGGAACTTTTTAACTTGTCCTTCACCTCCTCCCAGAGAGCGGCTTCGCGCAAGGTACGCTCCACAAGCTCGTCCTCATCTCCCCGGTAGCCAGCCATGCGTGGGGCCCAAGTGATGTTGTTGCGAATCGACTTCGGGAAGGGGTTCGGCCGCTGGAACACCATGCCGATGCGTTGACGCAGCTCAACCGGGTCGACCGCCTTGCTGTAGAGGTCCTGTTCGTGCAAGAGCACGCTGCCTTCCAAGCGACAACCATCAATGGAGTCGTTCATGCGATTGAAGCAGCGCAACAACGTGCTCTTGCCGCAACCGGAAGGGCCGATCAGGGCCAGCACTTCCTTTTCAGGAATCTGCAGACTGACGCCATTGACCGCCTCGGTCTCCCCATAGAAAATGCTGACATCGCGTGTCTCGAGCACAACACGTCCGATTTTCGACGGGGGTGCACCGCGCGGTCTGGAGTTCGATTCTGGGGATGGCTTGCTTTGATCCATAGGTGTCAGGAAATCCTTTTCCGTTCGAGAAAGTTGCGAAGCGCCACGACGATCGCGTTCACCCCGAGCAGCACCGTCAAGAGCACAACAATCCCAGCGGCGGCGACCCCTTGGAAGTCCGCTTGGGGCCGGGAAGCCCAGTTGAAAATTTGAATCGGCATGGCCGTGAACGAGTCGAAAACACTCTCCGGCGTGAAGGCCACGTAGGTCAAGGCGCCCATCATAATCAAGGGTGCTGTCTCGCCGAAGGCCCGCGAGAGGGAGAGCACAACGCCGGTGAGAATTCCCGGCGAAGCGGCCGGCAACACGTGGTGGCGGATGCACTGCCAACGGGTCGACCCAAGTCCGAAGGCCGCTTGGCGCAAGGAGTCCGGCACCGCCCGTAGCGCTTCGCGGGTGGAGAGAATCAAGACGGGCAGCACGAGCAACGCCAGGGTCAAGGCCCCTGCCAAAACCGATCGTCCGAAGGGCAAGGGAATGCCCAGGAAGACGGTGTCCTTCTCAAACAAGTCGAAGATGCGCACGAAGGCGATCAAGCCCAAGAGCCCATAGAGGATCGACGGCACACCGGCCAAGTTGGCGATCAAGAGCTCCAGCAGGCGATGGCGCCGGTCGTCCTTGGCATATTCCTCCAAGTAGATCGCCGCCCCGACGCCGATCGGAACAGCGATGATCGTGGTCAAGCTGATCAACCAAAGGCTGCCGTAGAACGCTGCCTTGAGCCCGGCCTTGCTTGGCTTGCGCGAGGGAAAGTTGTTCAGGAAGTCCATGGACAGCCACGGCAGGCCTTGAACGAGCACCCCGAGGATCAAGGCCCCCAGGGCCACGAGTCCGATCATGGTCGCAACCAGAGCAACGCGCTTGAAGACGCGGTCCTTGCGTCGGCGCTGCTCTAGCAAGTCTGGGAAGATTTCCAAGCGGCTCATGAGTACTGCTCCCGAAACCTAGAACGAACCCAGAAGGACAAGATGTTGATGCACAAGGTCATCAGGAACAGAGCCAAGCCGACCACGAAGATGCTGCGGTACTCGGTCGTGCCAACAGGCGTGTCGCCGAGGCTGACTTGCACGATGTATCCGGTCATGGTCTGTACGGACTCCAATGGGTTGGCCGTCATGCGAGGCGTCGCACCGGCCGCCATGGTCACGATCATGGTCTCGCCCAGGGCCCGTCCAATGGCCAAGACGTAACCGCACAAGACACCGGAAAGCGCCGCGGGAAAGACAACTCCCATGGCGACCTCGCGGTCCGTCGCACCCAGACCGTGCCCCGCGTCCCGCAAGGCTTGCGGCACGGAACGCATGGCGTCGTCCGAGAGAGAGGCCACGGTCGGAATGACCATGATCGCCACCACGAGTCCCGCCGAGAGCGCGTTGAAGATCTCCGCCTGGGGCAGGATCAAGCGCAGGGCTGGCGTCACCACAACGATGGCGAAGTAGCCGTACACCACCGTGGGGACTCCGGCTAGGACTTCGAGCATGGGCTTCAGAATCCGACGTTTGCGATCGGAGGCGAACTCTGAAAGGTAGATGGCAGCCAAGCTCCCCACGGGGATCACCACCAGCGCGGCAACGACCGTCACAAGCACGGTCCCCGAAACCAAGGGCAGGACTCCAAACTTCCTCGGTTCCATGAGAGGAGCCCAGGTGGTTCCAAACAGGAACTCGATCGGACTGACCTCCTCGAAGAAGGGCAAAGACTCCTTCAGCAACACAAACAGGATCCCAAGGCTGGTGAGAACCGCGAGCCCAGCACAGGCTCGCAGTCCGTATTGAATCCACTGGTCTTGAAGACGCCGCCTGGCGCTTCCTTGTAGGCTGGATCTCTCCATCTTTGCAGTCGTGTGAGCGCCTTGAAGACAGGACTACTGGTAGAGGGACTGAACGGTGCCTTTGCTGTCGCGCAGCGTTCCAGTGACGCGCTGCTTGTAGCGCGCCTGAATGCCCGAATAGAGCTCCTGGGGGAAGGGCACATAGCCAACCTCGCTGGCTAGGGTACGTGCCTGCTCGAGGTAGAAGGTCAAGAACGCGTCCACTTCCGGGCGCTCTGCAGCCGTCACACCAGCGTAGATGAAGAGCGGGCGCGAGAGCGGCGCGTAGGTTGCGTTCTCTACCGTTTCCATGCTTGGAACCACGGGGCCCTCGCCACCGTCGATGGCGACGATGCCGAGCTTGTCAGCGTTCTCGACGTAGTACGCTAAGCCAAAGAAAGCCATGCCGTCCGGGTCGCCGGAGACACCGCGCACCAGGACATTGTCGTCCTCGGAGAAGGTCGCATCCGGGCGGCAGTTACCGGACTTGCCGTTTACCACCTCGGTGAAGTAGTCAAAGGTGCCGGAGTCCTGTCCGGGTGCGTACAGGTGGAAAGCGCGGTCCGGCCACTCCGAGCGAATGTCCTTCCAGGTCTTGGCGGTCGCGTCGGCGGCCCACATCTTGCGCAGTTCGGCAATGGTCATCGACTTGGCAAAGAGGTTGCCCTTGCTGACCACCACGGCTAAACCGTCGTAGGCCACCGGGATCTCGACGTACTCGATACCTGCGGCAGCGCAGCCGTCCACCTCTTTTTGCTTGATGTAGCGGGAGGCGTCGGAGATGTCGGTCTCGCCAGCCATGAATTTCTTGAATCCGCCGCCGGTGCCGGAAACACCCACGGTGACCCGTACGTTGGGCTGGACCTTGCGAAACTCCTCCGCAACGGCCTCAGTGATTGGGAAGACCGTAGAGGACCCGTCAATCGCGACCGTGCCGGAGAGCGTTCCGGAGGCTTGAACCGTGTCGTCCGTCGAGCTGCCGCAGGCCGCAAGAAGCCCCGCGCAAAGGATGATTGAGATGCTGTTTTTCATGGGCGAAGTGTCTCCGCGCTCTGTGAACGGGGTGTGAAGATCGGGTGCGAAGGTCGTGCAGAAGTGAAATTCCCCGGGCTGGCCCTCTCGCGCGAACGCCTCGCGCGGGCCGACCGGGAAGTTCCGTCGGTCGTAGACCCCTGTGCCAAGCCCCCCCCAGTCAAGCAGCTCCTTGCGCCACGGGGCCTGCACCAGCCTGCAAATTCGCGGAGTGCATTCTTGGACCCGCCCGTTTCGCCCCCTGCGAAGACCAGCTCGAGCGAGCCTGCCGCGCGCCGCCTAAGTGCCCAAGACGTTGGCCCCCTTCCATCGCTCCAGGGCGCATGCCGAATCCCCAGCAAGGCCGCGGCCTCGCCAGGTTTCTTCCTTCAAACGCCCATGGCAAGCTGCATCAGCTCGCCTTCAGAACTATCGAGAACGTCGAGCCCCGGCCGAGTTTGCTTGCAACTTCCACGCGGCCTCCGTGGGCATTCACCACATGGCGCACGATGGAGAGACCAAGGCCAGTGCCGCCCAAGTTCCGCGAGCGCGCCTTATCCACGCGGTAGAAACGTTCGAAGATGCGCTCCAGTTCGGCGGGCGGGATGCCGGCGCCCTGGTCCTGCACTTCAAGATGCACTTCATCCTCTAGCGCGCTGGCACGCACGACCACCTCACCCCCTGCGGCGGAGTAGCGAATGGCATTCGAGATCAGGTTCGTGAGCGCCATCAGCATGGCGGGCGTGTCCACCATCACACGCAAGGGTTGCTCGGGTTCGGGCAGCAGAATTTGAATGTTGCGGCTCTCGGCGTAGTCGCTCATCTCGCTCTCAGCTTCGCGCAAGAGCTCAGAAACATCCCGGGACTCCAAGACGAACTCACGCTCATCCGACTCGAGGCGCGACAGGGAAAGCAGGTCCGTCACGATCGACGTCAAGCGCTGGGTGTTGCGCTGGGCTTTCTCCAAGAACGAGGAGCGTTGCTCCACGCTCATCTCCGCATCGTCGAGCACCGCTTCCACATAACCTCGCATGGCGGTCAAGGGCGTCTTGAGTTCGTGGGAAACGTTGCTGACGAAGTCTCGTCGCACGGATTCCAAGCGGCGTAGCTCGGTCACATCCCGCAACACGAGCACGCAACCGCTGCCGACACCTTCCACTCCGACGAGGGGCGTCGCAGAGAGTTGGACGTGGCGTTCCGTCTCGCCCGCCCCAAAGGTTCCGTGGGAGTGGACGGTTTCCGCCGCTTCCGCGCAGCGCTTGACGGTCTCCGCCAGAATGGGATGACGCGCGAGGTCCAGCAGCGGATCCCCCACCACCTGCTTTGCGTTGACCCCTAGTAACTGACAAGCAGGCGGATTGATGAAGAGCACCCGACGCTGGCTGTCGAGGGCCACCAATCCCTCGGCGATCGTAGCGAGAATCGCTTCCCTCTCGGCCTTGTCCCGTTCGATGCGGCCGATTTGCCCGGCCAAGTCATCGGCCATGTTGTTGACGGCGCGAGCCAGTTGCCCAACCTCATCGCCACTCTCGACCTTCAGGCGACGATCGGTCCGGCCTCGGCCAACTTCATCCACCAGCCCCGCAATACGACTCAGGGGCCCGCTCACGCGCCGGGCGAAAAGGGCCGCGAAGAGCAGGGAGGCCAGGGCTGCAAGCAACACTCCGTCACGGATGGCCCGGCGCAATGCACTGATTTGGGCCTCGATCTCGACGGAGGCAATGGCCACGCGCGCGTAGAACTCGAGCTTGCCGTCCACGCTCACGGGAATCGCGCAGTAGAGCATCTCCTTCCCGATGGTGCGGCTGTAGCGTCTTACGGGAGCGCCCGGATCTTGCAGTTCGGCCCGTTGCAAGTGATTGTCCATCACGAGCGGATCCTCGTGGCTATCGAAAGTCACGACCCCCAGGGCGTTGATGATCGTGATGCGCTCCCCTTGCAAACTCCGTGCGACCCGCCCCAGGGCCCCGTGATCCAGCACTCCCGTCTCCAGGCTCCAAGACTCCCGGGCGAGCTCGGCGATCAGGTTCGCTTGCTGGGCCACAACGACGCGGCTCTCCTGCTCCACGCGTTCTCCAAGGGTGGAGAGCACGGAGCTATAGATAACGAGTGCGGAGATCAGGACGACGGCTATGGTTCCGCCGAAGACCTTCCAAAAAAATCCGATGCCTTTCATGGGTTGATCGAGGTGAGGTCGCTTGTGGGGTGCTCCATCGATTCACGAATCGACGGGGCCAGCGATTTAGGCGGGGTCCGCGAAACGATAGCCGATGGCTCGAACGGTCTCGATCATGTGGCGATGCTCGCCCATTTTCTTGCGGATCGTCCGAACGTGGGCATCCACGCTGCGGTCATAGGAAGCAGCCAGCTCACCCCGAGAGTCCGCGAGAATCTGGCTGCGACTGAAGATGCGACCCGGGTGACTCGCGAGCAGGTGAAGGATCTTGAATTCGGTTGCCGTGAACTCGACATGTTCGCCGTCGAGGTGAACCTTGAAGCTTCCGGGGTCCACCTTCAGGGCTCCGCGCAGGACAACGTCCGTGCCCGAATCGGCTTCCAGCGCGCGGTCGGCGCGCCGCAAGACTGAGCGTGTACGGGCCACGAGTTCAGCGGCACCAAAGGGCTTGGGGATGTAGTCATCCGCACCCAACCCGAGGCCCAAGACGATGTCTGATTCCTCGCCCTTGGCGCTCACCATGATGATGGCGATCCCGTCCGTCTGCTCGTCCGCCTTGAGTTGCCGGCAGATTTCGAGGCCGTGCACGTCGGGCAACATCAAGTCCAGCAGCACGAGATCAGGCCGTTCGCGGCGAATCAGCTCGAGGCCGCTGGCGCCGTCCGCGGCGGAGACAACATCGAAGCCCTCGCGGGTCAGGGTGTACTCGAGGATCTCTCGAATGTCTTCCTCGTCCTCGACGATCGCAATTCTAGGTTTTGGTTTCACGAGTGCACCGTACCCCGGGTTCTTGAAGATCGGATGAAAAGCTCAGACAGCTCGACACTTGTCGTAGAGCCCGATGAGAGCCTTCGCGATTTCCTCTTTGGTTTGATCCACAAGCTCCTCCAGGCTGCCGTCAGCGCCCAGAATCTGCACGCTAGCCCGCGCTCCGGAAAGAGCAGAAGGGTCGTTGAGGACCACGTAGTCCGCGTTCTTGCGCACGAGCTTGGCCTTGGCACGTCTCAAACCTTCCCCTGTCTCCAGGGCAAAACCGATCACCAGGCGCGAGCCCTTGCCCTTGGCCAGCGTGGCCAGGATGTCCGGGTTGCGGACCAGGTCGAGGCTGGCGCTTTCCGTCCCGCCGTCCTTCATGCGCCACTTCCCCGCCAACTTTCGCCGGGGACGCCAGTCGCAAACGGCGGCGCTCATGATCAGGGCGTCGGCACTTTCAAAGGCCTTGCGAACCGCAGCAAGCATGTCTCTTGCGCTCACCACGTCGATGCGCTGGACCCCATCCGGCGTGGGCAAAGCCACGGGCCCGGCGATCAAAGTCACCTCATGGCCAGCCTTCGCAGCGGCACCCGCGATCGCGAAACCCATGCGTCCGCTGGACTCATTCGAAAGGTAGCGCACGGGGTCCACGTGCTCGCGCGTCGGTCCCGCGCTGACCACGATGTGTCCGTGTGAACGTGGGGAGCTAGCGGAAGGCGGAGTCATGGGTCCTGCGTTCTGCCCGGCCCTTAGCCGAGCAGCTCCCGCACGCGTTGGAGGATTTCGGGGACCTCGCGCAGGCGGCCAGTTCCCTCCTCATCACAGGCCAACCTTCCGGAGCCGGGGTCCAGGACTTGCCAACCATCCGCACGACACTGCTCCAAGTTGCGCTGCACCGCGGGGTGCGCGTACATAGTAGGGTTCATCGCAGGGCACAGGAGTCGCGGCGTGGATGGTTGCAATGCCAAGACCACCGTGCCAATCAAATCGGAGGCATCTCCGTGGGCCAGTCGAGCGAGGGCTCCGGCCGTCGCGGGCGCGAACACCAGGCTTTCGCCCCAACGTGCCAAGGTGATGTGATCCATTCCGCCTTCGCGCTCGCCCTCGAACTCACTGACCCGGGCGGCTTGCCCCGTCATGGCCTCGAAGAGTTGTGGCGAGATCAAGCGCGCGGCGTTGGCGGTCATCAAGGTGCGAACCTCGTGGCCCTCTTGGGTCAGCTTGCTCGCCAGGTCGCAGGCCTTGTGCAGGGCGGCCGAAGCGCTGACGGCTAAGAGCACGCGACTCATCCCTCCACCCCAGATCCGATCAAGCGCCGCACTTCGGCGATGCAATCCTCCAAGTTGTCGTTCACGATCACGTGGTCGTAACGCACCCGCTCGCGGTATTCGTCTTCCGCCTTTTGCAGGCGACGTTCGAGCACTTCGGGAGTCTCGGTGTTGCGCCCGATGAGTCGCTTGCGCAGCTCCTCAAAGTTCGGAGGCGCGATGAACAGGTAGAGGCCGGGAATGTCGATGCCCTTCATCTGCAGGGCGCCCTGCACGTCGATCTCGAGCAGGTAGATGCGTCCCGCCTTCAGAGCGGCGTCCATCGGTGCGCGCAAGGTGCCGTACATGTTGCCGTGCACGTGGGCATGCTCGATGAAGGCGCCGGCTTCCACCTTCTGGCGGAACTCGTCCGCACTCAAGAAGTAGTAGTCGCGGCCGTCGACCTCACCATCGCGGCGCGCTCGAGTTGTCGCAGAGATGGAAAACTCCACCTCAGGATCCTCGAGGACGCGCCGGCAAACTGTGCTCTTGCCAGCTCCCGAGGGCCCTGAGATGACCACCATTTTGCCTTTCGTCCCCATGTGGATCCTTGCTCGTCGCCGCCTATTCGATGTTTTGGACCTGCTCTCGGATCCGCTCGATGTGAGTCTTTAGGTTCACCACCGAGTGGGCGACTTGCGCGTCACCGACTTTGGATCCGATCGTGTTCGCTTCGCGGTAGAGCTCTTGGATCAGGAAGTCGAGCTTGCGGCCGACTTCACCGCCCTTCTTGAGCACTGCGTCCAGTTGTTCGAGGTGGCTGTCCAAACGGGAGACCTCTTCCGCGACGTCGGCTTTCTCTGCCAGCATCGCAAGCTCTCGGGCCAGGTCCTTGGGGTCCAGGTTGGCGCCCTCCCCAATCAAATCCTGAGCGCGCTGGCGCATGTTTTCGAAGTGCTGCTGCACCACGAGCGGCATGCGCTCACCAATCGTCTTGCGCAGGGCAGCGACTTCCTTGGCTTCAGCGCGAATGTCCGCTTCGAGGTTGGCACCTTCGGTTTCCCGCATCTGCACGAGCGCGTCGATGGCTGCTCTCACCGCATCGAGCAGGTTGGCGTCTTCTTGGTCCCGGTCCTGCTCGGCGGATTGGGTGCTGACGACGCCGGGCAGTCCAACCAAGGTCGAGATCGTCATGTCGTTCTCGATCCCCATGCTGCGCGCCAGGTTCCCCAGCAAGTGGGCGTAGCGCCCGGCAGCTTCCTCGTCCACATTCACCGTGTTGTCGGAACTGCGGCGATCGACGATGACCGTCAAGGTCACGGCGCCGCGATTGAGCTGGCTCTTGACCAACTTGTCGACCTTGGGCTCCAGGCTCGAGAACTCAGAGGGCAATCGAAAGCGCGCTTGCAGAAAGCGGTGATTCACGGAGCGCAATTCGACCCGCACGGTGAATCCCCCGTTTTGAACCTCCCCCAGGCCGAAGCCTGTCATGGAGCGGATCAAGCCAACTCTCCCGGGCCCTTGCGGCTACCCGGTTTCACCGCCTCTCCTCCGGCAGCGCAAAGGGGGCATTCCTTGGGCTCCCAGGTTTTGACTTCCGTGCGCACGACCTCGAACAAGGGCAAGCCCAGCTCCTCGAACGGGTTTCGTCCTGAACGGTTCAGGAGGGCGCCGCAGGCCACGACCTTGGCTCCCTGGGCTTCGAGCACTTCGATCACTTCGCGAGCAGAGCCGCCGGTGGTCAAGACGTCTTCGACCAAGAGCACGCGCTCGCCGGGTTGGAAGCTGAAACCGCGGCGCAGGCACATGACGTCGTCTTTGCGTTCGGTGAAGAGCGCGCGCTTGCCTAGAGCGCGCCCGACTTCTTGGGACCAGACCACGGCTCCCATGGCGGGACCGACGACGCAGTCCACTTCGACGTTGACTTGGCTAGCAAAGTCCTTGGCCAGAACTTCGGCCCGGGCCGGCTCGCTCAGCACCAAGGCGCATTGAAAATAGCGATCCGAGTGCAGCCCCGAGGACAGCTCGAAGTGCCCCTCGAGCAGGGCACCGCTGTCGCGAAAGTGTTCGAAGACTTCAGCCTCTTGCACGTGAGTCTCCAGCTATTCGCCGCCGCCAGCGGGGGCGGCCGGAGCGCTCGCACCACCGGGGACGACGGGCGCCTCCACGGTGGGGCCGTCGCCCACGATCGAATGGGTGCTGGTTTGACGCACGACAACGTGAATCAGGATGGCGCTCACCATGAACACCGCAGCCACGACTCCCGTGAAGTTTTGAATGCCCTTGGTAGCGACGCCGAAGGTCTGTTGACCGGCGGTACCGAGCGCGTCACCGAAGCCGCCTCCCTTGCCCTCTTGGAGCAGGATGACGACGACGAGAACCATCGCCGAGATGACGAAAAGGATGTAGAGAAGTGTTTGGGCCAGTTCCATGGAATCGGAATTCGAGAGAGTGAGCCCCGCAGGGCAAGTGGTCTGTAATGCCCCTGAAGGGCGAGTCGCCTGCTAGCGAGCGAAGTCGATGATCGGTTGAAAGAGTTCGGGCTTCAGAGAAGCGCCGCCCACCAGGGCGCCGTCCACATCAGCCACAGCCATCAAGTCCTTCACGTTGTCCGGCTTGACCGAACCTCCGTACTGAATACGAACTTGATCAGCGACCGCAGCGGTGAAGAGCCCAGAGAGCAATCCGCGCAGGTAGCTGTGAATCTCGGCGACTTGGGGGACAGTCGCGACGACGCCGGTGCCGATAGCCCAAACGGGCTCGTAGGCGATGACGACGTTGTCCATCTGTTTTGCGGAGACGTCCTTGAGGCCGTTCTGCAGTTGGGTGCGCACAACTGTTTCCGTCTTGCCTGCTTCGCGCTCTTCCAGGAGTTCGCCGATGCAGAGAACGACTTCCAAGCCAACGTTCAAGGCGCGGTGCACCTTGCGATTGATCAAGTCGTCCGCTTCGCCATAAATGTGCCGGCGTTCGGAGTGACCGATCAGCACTGACTCAGCGCCGACGTCTTTCAGCATGCTCACGGAGACTTCGCCTGTGAAGGCGCCGCTCTCCTCGTCGCAACAGTTCTGAGCGCCGACCTTGATCGGGGAGCCGGCCAGGGCGCGCGCGATCTCCTCGATGTAGACAGCGGGCGGGAAGACAGCGACGTCCACGTCCTTGCGAGTGCCGACGGCGACACGCAGGGCGTTGACGAGCTCGAGCGCGCTGGCGCGATCGAGGTTCATCTTCCAGTTGCCGGCTAGGTAGGGTGTTCTCACTTTGCGAAGAAGGTCGTGGGTGTTCGGGTCCCTTCCCCTCGGATTCTGAGCCCCGCGGAATGGGACGAGAAGGGTCGGGAAAATGAAATTGCCGAGCAGCTAGGATACGACCCCGCGGGGGGTCACTCGAACCCCTGTCTCGGGGTTCCTGAGGCGCATTTCGGGGCGGACAGTATAGGGTGAGGGGCCTCCCCCAGCAATCCGGGAAATCCCATCCGAGGACCTCTCTCTTCCCAAAACATGAACGACTGCCTCGAAGCGCTGCTGCAACTCCTCCCCTTGGATCGCCTGCCACGGACTGGCTGGGTCCAGGGCGGGGTCCCTGTTCCCGAGTCGATCGCCGGGCATATCCTGGGGGTTTCCCACCTCGCCTTGGCCCTCGGTCCGCGGATCGAGCCGCCCGTCGACATGGCCCGGCTGTTGACCCTGTGCCTGATCCACGACGCTCCGGAGGCCTGGTTGGGGGACATTCCAAGGTCGGGCTCCCAGCTGCTGGCCGCCGGAAGCAAGCCCGCGGCCGAGCACGCGGCGGCGGAAAAGCTGCTGACGCCCCTCGATCCCGGCCTCCACAAGGCCTTTTGGGACTACCAGGCCGGCGATTCCCGGGAGGCGCGGCTGGTCAAGTTGATCGACAAGCTGCAGCTCGGGGTGCAACTGCTCGCTTACCTGCGGGCCGGTCAGCGGGGTCTGGACGACTTCGTGGAGAGTGTGCGCGCGACGGGCTGCGATGAGTTCCCGCCAGCCGAGGAATTCAAGCGGGCCCTGCTGGGGCGAATCGAAGAGATTCTGGACTAGCCCGGCCGACAAGGAGCCTGGGTCGCGCTCATAGGGACCCCGCCGGGACCTCGAGCACCAAAATCAGGAGCGTCGGCCAACCCACGTACTTCTCGGCCCGTGGAATGCGCACTGCGATCTCCGCGGTGCAGCTGTGCTCCGCCATGTGCTCGATTCGAAGACCGGCATCCCGGGCGAAGAGCACGTACTCGCTGATGCTGAAGCGGTTGTTCTCGATGCTGATCAGCTCGCCGCTGCCCGGGTCGACGAAGCGCGCTTGGGTTCCCTTGAGGAACATGGCGGGGTGCATCATCGAGAGCACCGCGCGACCGCCAGGACGCAAGACCCGCCGCATCTCGTGCAACATAGCCTGGGGCGCGTCCAAGTGATCCAGAGCCAGGCAGTGGATCAAGTGGTCAAAGTGCGCGTCTTCGAAGGGCAAGGACTGGTTCAAGTCGTGATGCACAAACTCCACGTTCTGCGCGGGGATCTTCTTGCGCGCCTCGGCCAACATTCCGCTGGAGAAGTCGAGGGCCGTGACCTGGGCCCCAGCCTCCGCCAACCATCCACTGTGGCGACCGGTTCCGCATCCCAAATCGAGCACCTTGCGCCCGACCACATTCCCCACCAAACGCCTGACTTCAGGGGTTTCCAGCGCGATCAAGGGGTTCGGGTACTCGTCGTAGAAGCTCGCCCAACGGTCGTAACCGTCACGCGTCGAAAGTTCCTTGGATGGCGATCTGGGTTCCATGGAGCCGACTCTATCAGATCGGCCAGAGCCCGGGGATCCGCTTAGCTCAAGCGGCTTCGGAAGACTGCGGGGCGCTCTCGCGCAGCTCTTCCTCGGCTCCATCGGACTGCACCACGCGCAGGGGCGCGGTTGCCTTGTTCAACAGATCGCAGAAGTCGGTCAACTCATCCCCCGCTCGCAAGTGACAGTCCTCGGGCTGCTTGCCCTCGACGATGTCCGTCAAGAACAGGGTGAAGCGGTGCATCGGGCCCGCCACCAGGAAGGTCGAGAGGATGCCCACCGCAAGGGTGCCCGGAATCGTGACCAACATAGCCACCCAGTAGGCCCTCATCAGCGCGGGCATGACGACGGACAAGGCGTCGTCGTTGCCGATGTGAACCCCTTGCAAGAGGGCCAGAGCGAAGGCCAGCATGACGGTCAGGCCGGAAGCGGAAGCGGCGATGAACGTCATGCAGATTCGCAGCTGCATGGCAGGACGAATGAGCGTCTTCTTGCGTAGATTGCTTGACATAGAGAGTTGTTCAGATTCTGCGCCAGATTGAATTCGGCTCGTACGCGGGCACCTATCGACAACCTCTCAGAGAGGGCTGAACTCCAACTATGAAAAGGGACTAGCGGCTCCCTTTGGGGTATTTTGGGCCATTCCCGGGGGAACAGCGACCTCCACTAGCGCTCCCAGTAGGCCGTGCGTTCCAAGGCAGCCAGGCGGCAACTCACGCCATCTGGATGCAGTTCTTGGACCATCACGTGCATCCAGGGCGCGCTCCCCTCGGCGGCGAACCAGGAGCCCGAATGGATCTCCCCGATTTCATCTGTCAGCAACAGGTGATGGGCTTCGACCTGCCCGACGGGGAGATCTAACCGTTCCAATCCAACGTAAGTCAGGCGCAAGCGCCGCAACGCGAAGGGCACGCGCTTGGTGGAGTTCTGAATCACTCGAGAGGCCTGACCGTCGCGCCTCTCCCCATTGCCGTCGCGCTATGTCGGATCCACGCGCCAGCCTTGGCCCCGGGATTCCCAAGGTAGGTGGTCCAGTCGAAGGCGCCCGGAGGCGCCCAGGCACGTAGCCAGAAAAAGGAGGCTCGGAGTCGGCAGGATCTTCATGGTCGTTTCGGGCTCGCCGTAACGTACCATCCTCCCGTGAAGCGCCTTCTCCGCTGGTTTCCTTACTTGGGACTCGTCGTCCTCGGACTTGCCATCGCGGTGCGCAGTGCCGAGCATGATGGCTTGGGGTTGCTCTCGATCCCCGACCCCCCCGTCTTGGATTTGGAGGGCTACGAACCTAGCCCGCACGCCCATTCCGTCTCCGGGCAGGTCCTCGCAATGGAGGGAGTCCCCCTGGCGGAAGTGCTCGTCATGACCCAATCGGAGGGCGAGCTGATCTGGACTCACTCCGACCTCGAGGGGCGCTTCGAACTGACGAACCTGGATGCGGGGCCACTGACCGTGACCCTGGCGCGCCGGGCCCAGGACCGCAGAACCTATGAGGTAGTCGCCCCCAACGCGCAGCTCGAACTGCTCTACGACCCACCCGTCTCCGAGCCGCCGACCCTGCCCGAGATCGAGGAAAGCGAGCTGACTGGTGAGATCCTGGCGGCCATCGCCGGCCGGGGACTCTTGGGGTACGAGGTCCAACTCATCCCAGTTCTGCCCCCCGAGACGATCGGCGCACCGATCCCCGTGCGCACCTTGGTTGGCGCGGATCGGCGCTTCCTGTTCTCCAAGCTGCTGCACGGGGAGTACCGCTTGCGACTGCTGCCGCCCTGGGCCGTGGGCGGGACCTGGCCCAACTTGATCGGCGAGGATCAGGGGGTGATCGTCCACGGAGCCGCCTCGAAAACCCTGGCTCTGCAACAGAGCTGTGGGGAGATCTCGGGTCGGTTGATCGATGTGGAGGGCGACGAGGTCGTCGGGGCCCTCGTGCGGGTGACCCCCAAGGACCGCACGGATCGCCCCTGGATTCCCGTGTTGTCCAGCGCCTCCGGCCAGTTTCAGGTGCTCGACCTGCCGCCCGGGCTCTACAGCTTGCGGGTGGAGGCCGGGGAGGATCGCTACATAGAAGAGGTCAGAGTCCACCCGGGGGAGACCTCGCGGGTTGATGTTCGCCCCATCCGCCTGCGTTCTGGGGGGCAATAGCCTCTTTTCAAAAAGAAAGCCGACGGACCCCCTCCCCCCAAGGTGGCGTGGCGGGATAGTATTCGCGGCTGAGGATCAAGGCGTGCGCTTTACGTACGCCTGCTCCTAAAAGATACGGCCAACGCTTGTTAGAGACGGGCAACGGCCGATCGTGCGCCGAAACCCCTCTCCGAACAACAAGATGTCTGATATCGAAACCACCTCCCCCATGGAGGAGGTCGCAGCTTCGTCTGCGCCCACTGGCCCCACCTTCGCCGACCTGAATCTCCCTGAGCCCCTGATGAAGGCGCTCGAAGCAGTCGGATACGAAGTCCCCTCCCCGATTCAAGCCCGCACGATTCCCCTGTTGCTCGAGAACAAGGACGTGCTCGGCCAAGCGGCCACGGGAACCGGAAAGACCGCAGCGTTCGCTCTGCCTGCCTTGGCGAAGATTGACATCAACAATCTCGCGCCGCAGGTCATGGTTCTGACGCCCACGCGTGAGCTCGCCATTCAGGTGGCCGAGGCTTTCCAAAAGTACGCGGCATTCATGCCCGGCTTCCACGTCCTGCCGATCTACGGCGGACAAGCCTATCCCTTGCAGCTGCGTCCCCTGCGCCGCGGCGTGCACGTGATCGTCGCCACTCCCGGTCGCTTGATGGACCACATGAAGCGTGGCTCCATCACCACCGACTCGCTCAAGACTTTGATCCTCGACGAGGCCGACGAGATGCTCAACATGGGCTTCTTGGAGGACGTGGATTGGATTCTCCAGCACCTGCCTGAGGAGCGCCAGATGGCCCTCTTCTCGGCCACCATGCCGCGCGCGATCCAAAACATCGCGAACCAGCACATGCGCTCGCCGGAGTTGATCCACTTCCAAAGCCGGGCCACGGCGGCGGACACGATCACCCAGCGCTTCCAGATCGTTCCCCACCAGCGCAAGATCGAGGCCCTCACGCGGCTGCTCGAGGTCGAGCCCTTTGACGCGATGATCATCTTCGTGCGCACCAAGCTGGCCACCATGGAATTGGCGGAGAAGCTAGAAGCCCGGGGCCACGCGGCCGCGCCGCTGAATGGCGACATCCCGCAAAATCACCGGGAGATGACCATCGACAAGCTGAAGGCGCGCAAGCTCGACATCCTGGTCGCCACGGACGTGGCCGCCCGAGGTTTGGACGTGCCGCACATCACCCACGTCATCAACTACGACGCCCCGAACGATACGGAAGCCTACGTGCACCGCATCGGCCGCACGGGTCGCGCGGGCCGCAAGGGCGACGCGATTCTGTTCATCACGCCCCGCGAGCGGCGCTTGCTCAACAACATCGAACGCAGCACGGGTAGCCGCATCGAACGCCTTGTGTTGCCCTCCAACGCGGAAGTCAACAAGCAGCGCGTCGAGCGCTTCAAGGCGCGCATCACGGAAGAGTTGACGGCCGACGACAACGCGTTCTACACCGAGATCGTCGACGAGTACATCTCAGAGCACGACACCGACCCCAAGGCCTTGGCCGCTGCCTTGGCCAGCATGGCCCAGGGCGAGCAGCCCTTGCTCTTACCGGAAAAGGAAGAGCGCGGATTCGACGAGAGCTTCGACAAGCCGCAGAACAACAAGGCGCAGGGCGACCGTCCACACCCCCTCGAGCGACCGACCGAGCCGGGAATGGAACGCTATCGCATCGAAGTCGGCTTCAAGCACGGGGCCAGCCCAGGGTCCGTGGTCGGAGCCATCGCGAACGAAGCCGACATCAACGGTCGCGACATCGGCCGAATCGAAATCTATGACTTCTTCTCCACGGTCGACCTGCCCGAGGGCATGCCGCGCGAGGTCTTCAACTTGCTGACGAACACCCGCATCTGCAACCAAGAGTTGCGTTTGACCAAAGTCGTCGGCGGAGCTCAACACCGTGGTGGATCCTTCGGTGGCAACGGAGGCGGTGGTCGTCGCGGAGGAGGAGGCTTCTCCGGTGGTCGTCGCGGAGGCTTTGCCCGTCGCCGCCGCGGAGGTGGCGGAGGACCGCGCCGCTTCTAGGCAAACGCCAATCGCGCTGTGACCGGGATCTACCTCGACAACGCCGCCACAACTCCCCTCTCCCAGGAAGTCGCCGACGCCATGGCGCCCTTCCTGGGTGATCGGTGGGGCAACGCTTCCTCCGTGCACCGGCGCGGCGTGGCAGCGCGCGAGGCCATCGACCGAGCCCGGGCACAAGTGGCGCGCAGCGTCGGAGCAAGCCCCGGGCGCGTGATCTTCACGGGCAGCGGAACCGAGGCCAACAACCTCGCGCTGCTCGGCATCATGCGTGCCGCCGGCGAGTCAGCCAAGCGCGTCCTGGTGGGCCCCACCGAACACGCGTCGGTGCGTGCCGCAGCCCATGCACTCGGCGAGGAAGGCTTTGAGATCCACACGGGCAAGTTGGATGACGCAGGCCAACTCGACCTGCAGGAACTCACGGACGCCGCGGACGAGCGAGTCGGGCTCGCCGCCCAAATGCTCGTCAGCAACGAGTTCGGCAGCATCTACCCCACCGCCCAAGTGGCGCGCATCGTGAAGAGCAAGGCCGCGCATGCCTGGGTGCACGTGGATGCGATTCAGGCGCTCGGCAAAGTCAGCCTCTCCATGCTCGAGTTGGGCGCCGACAGCCTCGCGCTCTCCGCCCACAAGATCCACGGCCCACAAGGAGTGGGCGCCTTGGTGCTCGCCCGGGATGTGCAGATTCGCCCGCTGGTCTTTGGTGGCGGTCAGGAAAACGGCCACCGCTCCGGCACGGAAAACCTGCCGGCCATCGTCGGCTTCGGCTGTGCGGCACAATTGGCCAATGAGCGGCGCGCTGCCACCATTGAACTGCTGAGTGCTCACCGCCAAACCCTACGCCTAGGCTTGCAGGCAATCGATGGCTTGCGCGTGCTCGAGGCCGCTGACGAAACCGCGCAACAACCGGGGATCCTCTCGCTGCTCGTGCCAGGAGCTCCGGCCGAAGTTTGGCTCCATCACCTAGACGCGAGTGGAGTCACGGTCAGCGTGGGCAGCGCCTGTCAGGCTAGCAAGCAAGAGATCAGCCCGGTCCTTTTGGCCGCCGGCCTCGACGGAAAGAGCGCGCGCCAAGTCCTGCGACTTTCCATCGGCGACCAAACAACGAACACAGACATCCGCACCACCCTTCAAGTCTTCGAGTCGATCGCGCGCGAGTTGGCGCACTTGTAGAGCCCCCCCATGACCACACAATCGAGCACCCCATCCACCACCCAAGCTCCGGAGATGGTCCTCATTCGCTACGGCGAGTTGGCCCTCAAGGGCAAGAACCGCCCCTCCTTCGAGAACGCGCTGGTCCGCAACATCCGCTCCGCCACCAAGAACATCACGAAGGTGCACGTGGAGAACAAACGCGGGCGCTTGGCCGTCTTTGCTGAAGAACGCGTGGCCGAGCTCGCGGTGCGCTTGCAGGATGTGGCCGGCATCAAGACCGTCTCCCCGGCCTGGGGTTGTGAGTCCACGAAGGAAGCTATTGCCGAGAAGGCTTTGCTCGTGATGCGTGAGGTGCTGCGCGAATACCCGGTCGAGCACAACCTCTCCTTCCGCGTCCGAAGCAGCCGTGCGGACAAGTCGTTTCCGTTGCTCTCCACGGAACTCGATCGCCACGTGGCCGATCAAATCCTGCCGCAGTTGGGCGACTTCCGCATCGACCTGAAGAACGCCGACCTGGTGCTCGGGATCGAAGTCCGGCCGGAACGCTCTTACGTGTTCGTCAAGCGCCTACCGGGTCCCGGTGGACTGCCCGTGGGTACCTTGGGTCGTGGCATGTGCCTGATCTCCGGCGGCATTGACTCGCCCGTAGCCGCTTACCTTTCGATGAAGCGTGGTTGCCAGGTTTCCTTCATCACCTTCCATTCTTACCCCTACATCGGTGAGGCCTCGAAGAAGAAGGTGCTCGACTTGGTCCGCCAACTCTCGCGCTACCAACCGACCAGTCGCGTCTTCGTCGTGCCCTTCACCGAGATCCAAACAACGATCCGCGACAAGGCTCCGGAGGCCTACCGCACCGTGCTCTATCGGCGCTTCATGCAACGACTCGCTTCCCGCTTGGCCTACCGCGACAAATGCAAGGCACTGATCACGGGCGAGAGCCTCGGCCAGGTCGCCAGCCAAACCATCGAGAACATCACCTGCATCGAAGCCGCGGCGGAGCTGCCCGTGATTCGCCCCTTGATCACCTACGACAAAGAAGACGCGATCGAACTGGCGGAGAAGATCGGAACCCTGCAGCTCTCCAACCTTCCCGAGCCCGACTGCTGCACGGTCTTCATGCCCAACCGCCCGATCATCCATGGTCGCGTGGAAGTCTGCGAAGCGGCGGAAGCTGAGTTTGACGTTCAGGGTTTGATGGATCGGGCGCTCGAGGGCGTTGAGCGCTACGACATCGAAAGCGAAGTCTGAGAGTTAGCGGGCGGCCCAGTGCGGACCTTGCGAACCTCGCTCGCGGCCACACTCGGGACTGTCAGGCAACGATGTGGACAGGATCCAGATCCTTCCCCGCAGTTCCTGGATTCCCCGTGTTCGACCTTCACAGAACCTTTCTACCTGGGTAATACTATCGCTCCATTCTACCCGGGCAAAAACCGACCACCCCCCATGAGCGCCCCCAAACCCAGCTTCGTAGCCTTCTCCGGCCCCCATCGCATCGCCCTCGGCAGCCTGCAGGAAGTGGCCATCGCCACGAAACGCGAGCTGGAGCAGGGCCCCCGGGGTCGACTCGCCCTGTACTCGGAGCGCACCGGCAGCCCGTTTGACATCGACCTGCGCGGGGACGAAAGCGAGATGCTGCAACGCCTGGCGAAGCATCCCCTGGCCCCTTCTCCGGCGGTCGAGGAACCCGTCAAGCGCGCCCCCGGCCGTCCAAAGCTGGGCGTTGTCTCCCGCGAAGTCTCCCTGCTCCCGCGCCACTGGGATTGGCTGCGCCAACGCCGAGGTGGTGCCTCCGCAGCCCTTCGCGAGCTCGTGGACGAGGCTCGCCTCAAGAAGGCACCCGAGGACCAAGCTCGGCGGTCCGTCGATGCGACCCACAACTTCATGTGGGACATCGCCGGAGACCAGCCGAACTTTGAGGAAGCCTCCCGAGCGCTCTTCGCCAAGGACTTTGAGCAGTTCGATCTGCACACGGCAAAGTGGCCGGTGGACATTCAAGATCAACTGCAGCGCTTCACAGCACCCGCCCGGAAGTTCCTGTGGGGATGACCGAACCGAATGGACGCGTGCGGCTCATCCAAGACCAGGACCTGCCCATTGTGCGCAGTTTATGGGAGGCCTACCTCATCGAATTGGCCACCTACGATGAGGGCGTCGAAGCGGGCATGCAGTTGCAAGAAGCCTGGTGGACGAAACCTGGCGAACTGCACGGCTTCGTCCTCCTGGCGGACGAACGCCCCGTGGGCTTCTTGCTCGTGATGGGCAAGCGTTGGGCCAAGGCCATTGGGGAAACCACGGACTACCATGTCTACGAGATGTTCCTGACCCCCGAAGTGCGTGGCACGGGCTTGGCAAGTGACTGCGCACGCACTGTGTTCGACTCGAGGCCAGGTAGCTGGAGCCTGCATGTGGCCGCAAGCAACGCGAGGGCCCTCGGTTTCTGGCGCCGGGTGCTTGCAGTGCGGGCCTACAAGGCCGTGGAATCCGGCCTAGAGCACGGCAAGATCTCCATGAGCTTTCGAGTTTCAGAATCAGCCGAGCCTCGCGACGACTGAACGACGCAAACGCTACGAGCCCACAACTCTTGACCCCCGCACTCTTCATGTTCCAAACCGCCCTGCCCATTCTCGGAGTTTCCGACTCCGCGCGAGCCGAGGCCTTCTACTGCGGCAAGCTGGGATTCGAGCAAAGGTACTTCCATCGGCCGAACGCGAACCGCCTAGATCCCTGTTGGATGGGAGTCGCGCGGGGCGGTGTGCACCTGGTGCTGTCTTCCTTTGAAGGCGACGGTCCCCCAGGCAGCCAGGGAACTCAAGTGTTCATCGAGAACGCGGAAGCGGTCCGCAATGAGTTCCTTGCGGCGGGCGTTGATTGCGGAGAGCAGTTAATGGAAACCTCGTGGGGTCACATCGAGTTCAACGTCACGGACCCAGACGGCAACCTGCTGAACTTCGCCCAGGATGTCGGCGCTTCCGCAACCGAGGAATAGCACTCCGGGCACGTCCAACCGAAGTTGAGCGTGCCCGGAGCACTCGGCGCCTGAACTCTATTGCCAGAGAACTTCTATGGCATTGCTTAAGTTCGATCCACCGCTGCAGGGTCCCGGCGGATTGCGGTACCAGAACTGGTAGGAGCGGGTGTCACCGGAGTTCACAGCACCAGAGACCGAGATCGTGGTCGCACTGGAATCCGCTCCACCCACAGCATCGGTGAACGTCACCGCAAAGCGTTGAATCGGGCCGGAGAAGCAAAGCAGTCCGTCTCCGAGGAAGACGGGAGTCACGAGGGCGTTGTGTCCCTGGAAGAAGATCCCCGGGATACCGATGGGACATTGAGTCGCAGTCAGCAGCAAGCTGTCGTTGCTCACGTCCGCGGTTCCGCTGGCCGTCATGATGGCGCCGGCTCCGGTGCTGTTCGCGCAACCCTCACCTGCAGCGCCCGCATTCCCGCATGGGCAGCCCACGCCGGTCCCGTCGCCGAAGCAGTAGGACTGACCAGGCCCGACGTTGGCCTGGACGCGTAGGAACGCATCCGGAGTGCTGAAGCCGGCGTCGTTCAGATCGTTGCCCATGCCATCGTTCAAGCGCCCGATGAAGTAGACCATTCCTGACGTCGTCACGGCCAAGTCATTGGGAGCGAAGGCGCTCGAGGTCGGCGTTCCGTCCCCGATGAACACGCCGTCGTCGAAGCTGCCGTTGCCATCCAAGTCAACGGGATCGCCCTCGCGCACGAGGACCACGCCATTCACGACCAACACCTCGTCGCGCGCGGCGTCCGGGTTGTCCGTCGTTGCGATCAGGGCCCAATCCCCAGCGCTGTTCACGGTGCAAGCGGCGAAGGAGTCGGCGTAAAGCTCGACGCCACCCTCGACCGAGTCACCAGTCTTGGCCAGCAGCAGGCCGTTCATCACCAACCAATCGTCGTTGGCCGGATCGTCTCCCCGTGCGATCCAATCCCCGCTGGCGGCCATGTTGGCCTGGAAGGTGTCGGCGTAGATCGGTCCGCCGGCGACCACCGGTTGACCTTCTTGCATCACGATTGTGTTGTTCACGGTGAACACATCGTCCGCGGCCGTGTCCGTGTTGGTCGTGTCCCCTTGGATGTAGTAGGAGGTTCCATCGGGGGTGCCGCCGCTATCCCCAAGGTCCATGCCATCCCACACCTCGCCGCCCACGAGGGTCGACGCGCCGGTTTGCAGGAACCCGGTGTTGTCGTGCAGGAACGCGGGGTAGTTGAAGGAGGAGCAGTTCTGAATCGGCGTCACGACGTAGCCGACTCGGCCGTCGTCCAAGAGGTGCACGCTACTCACGGAGTTGCCCAAGGCTTCATCACCGGCGCTGGTCGCGGGCGTGTCCGTCAAGCCCACCAATGGATCGCCCTCGCGCAAGACCACGGACCAAACGCCCGCGGACGTGCGCTTCATGATGCGTTCGCGCTGTCCAGTGGGCGGCCCCTTTGAGCGTCCGCTCATGGCCATGTTTCCCGTGGAGTCAAAGGCCACCGGCTGGATTGAATCGAAGAAGTCCCAGAGAACCCCAGGTGCCTCCGTGGGAACCGGCTGCCCTTCTTGAGCGAGGTTTGAGGCGAGCAGGGGAGAACCGCCAGCGCTTCCCATGACGAGCATGTTCGTCTCATCGGCGCTCAGTCGGTTGCTGCCTTTCAACACCCATGTGCTTCCATCGTGGCTCACCGCGAAGTCATCGATCGAACGCCACTTGGACGGGGCCGGTGCTCCAGTTAGATCCAGGGTCCAGGGCGTATCCGATGTGGGGCTCACGTCGATCTTGCTGTAGAGCACTTCGATGTTTTGCGCGCTAGCAGGTGGAGCCGCGAGCAGCAGGGCCGCGGCGAGAGGGCTCATTCTGAAAGTGGCGGATCGGGACATTAGGGTGGTTCTCTTTTGTCAATGCAGTCTTCCCGCGAGTGCGGTCGCCGGAGGCTGCGGTCCTCGGAGTGTGCGTCTTCCGAGTCTAGCCCAAATAATCAGAACCGGGTGGCCGATGAGTTCAGCCTCAGTTCCCCACCATTCAGGAATCGTTGGACGGAAGTAAAAGTCTGCTCCGAGTTCATTAGGAAGGTGTGTGCAGCGCGCACCTGCAGGAACTCATGGGAAAAAGCGGGCCGCGTCTCCGGCACAGTCAGCACTCCGTCGTTGCCCGGGGCCAGCAGCGGATTCAGGTTGAAGGGACCCGGCAAACAACCCGCGACAACACCAACGGGGACTCCTGGCGGGGGAACCTGGGTCGCGGGATTGCGCACTTCCATGAACGACGGCCCCATCAGAGTGGAAACCAGTGGCACCTGCGCGAGCTGCCGGGCCAAGCTCGACCCCCCGTTCGGAGGCGCGAGCTGCACGATCCGGTCAACCTCGATGCGCTCCATCCAATTGCCTTCGCGCTCCAGGAGCCGCAGCAGCACCCGACCACCCAGGCTGTGGGTCACAAACGCAACCTGCTGCAGACCCTCGAGGCGGTTGAGTAACTTTTCCAGTTGGGCCGCGTGCTCGTCAATGCTCGCGCGCGTGCTCGGATAGGCAAACGAAGCGACGCACTCGCCTCCGGCCTCGAGTTCCCTGCGCATGGGGTCCATGGAAAAGCGAGTGCGACCAAGACCATGCAACAGGATCACAAGCCTCTTTGCCTGCTGGGCGGGAAGCTTGGCGATGCAGAACTCCTCGGGGCCCCAAGCCCGGCGCGTATCGCCCGGATCGAGCAGACGGCTGTGCCCCGTCAAGACATGCTGCTGCACTCGCCAACCCTCAGACCAAGCCACGTCTGCCCAGAATTGGCGTCCGCCCAGGGTCGGTAGGTCTAGGTTGCAGCCAACGAAGAGAGTGAGCAGGGCCCCGATCGCCAAATGCCGTCGCCAAACTGCCAGGAGTCGTAGGAGTCGTTTCATGAAGGGAGTCTCGGCCAGCCCCGAAGGAAAGTCCACCTAACTGAGTCTAGCCAATCCATAACCCCGGCTTTTCAACACTTCCCTCGCGGGCTGCCCGAGGCACCTCACAAACCAGGCCTCCTTGAGGCCCGGCCGACATGGGGCGATCCCTCGCTCGGCTCCCACGAACCGCCCGGCTGCGTTGCCTGAACCCCCATATAGCTTCAACTATGTGGGGAACCCGGCGCCTTGCCAGTCGATCCGTGGAACCCGATCGAGAAACCGCCCCTTGTCGGCCAGGCCTCTAGGCTCGCACCGAATTCAATTGGGCTGCAGAACCAAACCCCTTTTGCAATCGGATGGGCTTCCTGGCAAGTTGCCATCCCTAATCAGAGCTACGCGCAGGGCAAAGGATCCGGCGCGCAGGGTTTGGCATTGTGGTGTTGTGCCCTCACCGCATTGCTGTAGTCTCGGGCGCGTAGACCAACAGGAGGACGGACCGATGCAAGAGGGCGTCACCATCTTGATCGTCGAGGATGACGATGGACATGCTTCACTCGCAGAACGCAATTTGAGGCGGGCAGGAGTCCACAACACGGTCACGCGCTTCGCCGATGGCCAAGATGTGCTCGAGTTCCTCTACGATGAAGAGGCCAATCATCCGGGGCCTGATGAGCCGGGGTACCTGATGCTGCTCGACTTGCGCATGCCGCGCGTAGGCGGATTGGAAGTCCTGAAGCGGATCAAGGGCGATGAGCGCTGGAGCAACATGCCCGTCATCATGCTCACCACCACCGACAACCCCGACGAGATCAATGAGTGCCATGAGCACGGCTGCAACAGCTACGTCACCAAACCCGTCGAGTACGAGCAATTCGTCGAGGTTCTGCAGCGCATCGGCATGTTCCTGCTCGTCGTCCAGGTCCCCCAAGTGAAGAAATGACCACGATCGCCGGGCTTCAAGAGTGCGAATCCAAGGTCCTGATCGTCGATGACGATCGTGGGCTGCGCGCACTCATTGAACGAGCCCTGCGAAGCCGAGGCCTGGTTCCATCCCAGGCAGATTGTGGAGCAGCTGCCCTCTCCTGGTTGCGTGAGAACGAAGCGGATTTGATCGTGTTGGACCTGCGCTTGCCAGACATGGACGCGGGGCAACTCATCGAGCTTGTCAGCAGTGAGGGTCTACAGACGGACTTCGTGATCATCACGGGCTACGGCGACGAACGCGTTGCGGTCGAGATGATGAAACGCGGTGCCCGGGACTACTTGATGAAGGACGAGGTCTTTCTCGAGCGCCTCCCGACCGTGGTGGAGCAGGTGTTACGCGAGCTATCCCGGGAACGGCGACTGCAAGAAGCAGAGAACGCGCTGCACCTGCTCGAGATGGCGGTCCGGCACATGACCGACGCCGTGATCATCGTCTCCGGCACCGGGCAATCGCTCACCAACGAAATCGTCTACATCAACCCGGCCATGGAGCAGTTGACTGGCCTGCGTCGAGATGGGCTTCTCGGGCACGGCCTCGCTGAGGTGCTAGGGCAAGCGGAGAGCGCGCAGGCTCGCGCCCAGATCGAAGGCAGCATCAGCGCTGGGCGCGCCTGCAACACGCGCGCGAACTTTGGACACCAATCGGGCCGCTCCTTCCCCGTCGACATCAACGTCGCACCGGTTCTCGATGACTCCGAAGCGATCACCCATCACGTCATTCTGCTGCGCGATGTGAGCGAGAAAGAGCGCCTCGAGCAGAAGTCGCAAAACGCCCAGCGCATGGAAGCCCTCGGTCAGTTGGCCGGCGGCGTGGCCCATGATTTCAACAACGTTCTAACCGTTATCTTGGGACACGCGGAGTTGCTCGCCATGGACTTCGGGGCCGAATCCGGGAGTCGCGAGTCGATCGACCAGATCAGCCATGCGGCGCAGCACGCTTCTGCTCTGACCAACCAATTGTTGTCCTTCAGCCGACAACAGACGATGCAGGCCAACGTCTTCGATTTGTCCGCCAAGATCGCGCGCACCCACAAGATGATCGAGCGTGTAATCGGTGAGAACATCGAGTTCGTCACGGAATACTGGGACGGCCCGTTGCTCGTCTGCATGGATCCCGCACAGGTCGAACAAGTCCTGATGAATCTGGTCATCAACGCCCGCGACGCCATGCCAAAGGGTGGCCAGGTGCACGTCACCACGTACCTGAAGCATGCGGCGGATCTGCCCGCTTCCAATGGGGCGGAGGATGGCCACGAGTTGGGATATGCGGTCATCTCAGTTCGCGACGAGGGCATTGGCATGACCCAAGAAACCCAACAGCACGTCTTCGAACCCTTCTACACCACCAAGAGAGTGGAAGGCGCCGGCGGCACGGGTCTCGGCCTCGCGACGGTCTATGGCATCGTCTCCAAGGCGGGTGGTTGGATCGAGATCGAGTCTGAACCGGGAGTCGGTTCTACTTTCGACATCTACCTGCCCGTGGCCCCCGCCGCGGACAGCTCGACGAACCAGTAGCTTTCGAAGCGCAAGCGCGCCTCACACGGAACGAGGAGGGGCTTCCTCTCGGGAGCTCGCTCCATCCCGACCGGTCATCCGGGCGCTTGGGAGCGAAAGGAAAAACGTCGCGCCCTCGCCAGCTTTGGACTCGACCCGAATGGAACCGCCGTTGCGCTTGACCATTCGTTGAGTGATGGAGAGCCCCAAGCCCTCCCCCGCCGTCAGGCTCGGGTCGAGCCGATGAAACACTTCGAAGACCTTCTGCTGATACTCGGGAGCGATGCCAACACCGTTGTCCCTGACGCTATAAACCACCTGCCCCCCCAAGGTGCTGCAAGACACCTCGATGCGCCCGTGTTCTCCTGCGGCCGCGCTTGGGCTAGGGAACTTGATCGCCGTGTACTTGATCGCATTGTCAAGCAGGTTGCTGAACGCTTGATTCACCTGGATCGGGTCTCCGTAGCAGGAATCGAGCTCCGTGCAATGCAGTTCGATCTGGTGCTCTTGGAGCTGGAACTCGAAGGTCCTGCGGATGTCCAAGAACATTTGATTCACATCGATTGTCTGGGGAGCGATGGCGCTGCTGCCGAGCCGAGACAGCCGCAAGAGACCCGAAAGCAAGGCGCCCATCTTTGCCGAGCTCGCTCCGATGAAACTCAAGGCCTCCGTGATGTCGCACTCGAGGATGCGTTGGATCTCTGGAGAATCCGCTCCTTTCCCCTGTTTCAGCAACTCTGCAAGCTCTTCGCAAACCGCCTGAAGCTCCTTCCCGAAGCCTTGGATGTTGACCAACGGACTGCGCAAGTCGTGGGACGTCACATAGATGATCGTCTCCAACTCCTTGTTCTTGTCATTGAGGCTGTCATTGAGTTCGCGCACCGCCTGTTCGCTCTGACTCAGGCGGTTGTCTCGCTCATTGATGCTCGAAAGCATGTGATTGATGTGTGCGGCAAGATCCAACAACTCACCGTCTCCCCCTTCGTTGACCCGCAAGCTGTAGTCCTTCGATTCGGTCACCTGATTCGTCGTCCGAATCATGTCAGTGATCGGCTGCGTCAGGCTGTTGCGCAACCGGTTGGTGATGAGCACCGACAGCAAGGTCGAAAGCAACGTGGCACCGACCAAGAGGAAGAGGTAGCGAACCCGCCGCTCCCGCAGAACCTCGCGACTGCCTTGCAGTGTGACGCTGCCAATCTCTTCCCCGTCCAAGAAAACCGGTTGGTGAATCCAAAGGGTCCCGTCCGCGCTCAGCTCTCCCCCCAGCGGCTCTTGGCGCAAGAAGCTCTCCAATTTTAGGTCCTCCGGATAGGCCAGGTACAAGTCGCCACTCTTGTGGACAAGCGCCCCGCCGGTCACGCGCTCATCCTCGTGCAGCGTTTCGCGAAAGGCCGTTTTGTCCGCCTCAAAGGCGGCTCCTCCCAAGCCCAACTCGGCCAGGCTCATTCCTTGCTTGTTGGTGACGGCCAAGATCCGCGCGAGGGAACTCAACTGCTCCCGCAAGTGCGCCTCAGAACTCTGGCCCTCGTACACGAAGGCAGACCCGGCAAAGAGCACCAGCGCAACCACCGTGGAGATCAGGCAAGCGATCAGCACGCGCCCCCCGAAGGAAGCTCCTCCCCCAATCCGCAAGAGGCGGCGCCCCCTCACCGGTACGTCTTCCTCGCGAAGTCCAGGATGCGCGAGTGCACCAGTAACTCTTGCTTGCGCATCGGAGGCAGGTTGATGTCGAAGGAGAGCTTCTTCTCCAGCGACACAAACAGACGTGCCATTCCACCCCACTCGCAGAACGTCGGCGATTCGCCCAGAGTCAACTGGTGGCCCGTCGACGCAAGTTGAAGCAATTCGATAGTGCGCAGCTTCTCAGCGGCGTTCGAGAGGGTTCCGGCTTTCGGCGCGGAGATGTAGATCACATGACACTCCCGAATCGCTTTCTCCAAAGCCAAGCGTTCCGCTGGTTGCTTGGGCAGGCGCTTTCCCTGGCTGTCTTTCGATTCGGGAACGAAGTTCAAATGCTGAGCGGCGAAGTAGCGTCCACCTGCGTCGAGCGCTCTCGAGGAATTCTTCTTCGCGATCACCTCCGCTCGAAACCCCGTCTCCACCCCGTCCGAGTCGTCCCCAATGAACACGACCCGAAGTTTGTCCTGCTTGTCCTTGAAGGCTTTCTCAGGCCAAGTGACAAACCCCGCCAAGCGACCGACGAACACGCCCTTCATCTTGCCTGGTGTGTGGGCTGTCTTCGCCTGATACCAACCCCCAGTGCCAGCAGGTTCGTAGCCGAGCGACCTTCCATCCGTCACCAAACAGGCCAGCAGCAGAATGCAGCTGACCCGCACCAGGTGATCTGGCAAGCGCAAGCGGTCGAGCCCCCAAGCACCCGCTTTGCGTTCAACCCCCGCGCATGCCCCGGTGCTCGAATTCACTTCGAGGGCTGGAATCGTCTTGGCTGACGCTCCCGGCGGCTGGGGACAACGGGTCGATTTGCGCATGTGTTGGGGGAACCGTCCGATGCAAGCCGCCTGCCCGCCGGGGACGTGGGATCCTGGGTCCTGTTGAGCATAGGCTCTTCAGCCGCACCTTGCACTGTTTTCGGACTCGGCCCCCGGAGGCGCGGATTGCGATTGCCGATCCCGAATGTTGGAGCCTCCGCGCCCCCGTTTGCTGGAGCCGGCGAGGGAGGGATGGCCTCGCCGATGCCAAGCCAGGCCCGGGCGTCCCCTACGTCTGTGGAAGCGCGCCGAGCCCCCTTGAGGATCGGACCCGGGGCGGGCACACTTCGGGCACCCATGAACCGCAGCATCGTGATCTTCGTCGCCCTGGCCGTCCTGGTCGCCCACAGCTTGGCGATTCGTACGGACACGATCGGAGCCATGTCGCCGCCTTACGACCGCGCCTATGCCGCCTTCCGCGTGGCCCACAACTTGGTGTTCGAAGGCAAGTGGACATGGTCCGTGGGGGTCAGCGGATTTGAGAGCTATCCCTCTACCTTGTGGGTGCTGATCTGCGCGGCGATCGAACGCCTGGCGTTGCCAATCAACATGCTCGTGCGCTGCGTAGGCGTCACGGCTTCTGGTGCGTCTCTGATCTTTGCCACTCGATTCCACCCGGATCGCACCGCAAGCCTGATCACCCCGCTGCTCTTGGCCATCAGCGGTGCGATGGCAGCCAGCGCCGTCAGTGGGACCGAGTCGGCTCTTTTGGCAGCCCTCATTACGGGAACCTTCCTAGCGTACGAACGCAGGCACTCCAAACTGCTGGGCCTCTCGCTGGTCCTGACAGGTTTCACCCGAGACGAAGGTTGGATGCTCGCGGTCGTCTTCTTTGTTCTACGCCTGATCGATCGCAGGAGCGCGGCGCGCAAGGGAAAAGCCCTGCCCAAGCTCAGCCCTTTCTTGGCGCCACTACTGGGGTTCCTCGCGCTGACCGCCATGCGTTGGCACTTCGCAGGCCAGTGGATCTCCGCTTGGATGACCGACCTCGTGGACTTGCGTCCCGGCGAAGTCGGGAACGGTCTCGCCTACATTCGCGACTTCTTTGTGGTCAGCGCGAGCCCATGCCTGCTGATCTATTGTTTCTGGTACCTAATGCGTCGCTACCTATCGCCAACGGGCAAGCGCGCACTGCTTCTGATCATGGCCTGGATGGCGCTGATCGTCCTGCAAGGCGGGGGCTATTCACCGTTCTCGGAATCCATGGTCCCGATCCTGCCGCTGATCTTGATCGCGAGTCAAGAGGGCTTGATCACGGCACGCAACAGCACCAAGGTCACCGTTCGTAGCCTGGCTTCCGCGAGCTTCTACGTCGCGGTCTTCGCCACTGCTCTCGGAAGCTTCCGGCCAAGGGACATCGGCCCAATTCCCTTGGAGGGCGTGCAAAGGCGTTGGATGGCAAGCACCAGCGCCCCACGTTTGGGCTTCAATGATCAACTCGGCCGCTTGGGACTGGACGAGGAAACTCTCGCCACGAACAACTTGCGGGAGATCGGTATCTTCATGCGCGACGAGCTCGATCCACGCTACACGGTGCTCAGTCCGTGGACCGGATCCTTGGCCTACCTCTCCAGGATGCAAGTGCGCGACCTGCTCGGTCAAACGACCGCTGCCCCCCCGTCCACCCGCACGAGTCACGCTCCCTATGGCCGGCGCGTCGATGTGCTCGCTGCCCTTCGGAACGGCAATGACTACATCTTGCCCGCCTGGCGCCTTTGGCGGAACCAGCCCTTAACACCGGTCGGCTTGGCCGAAGAGTGGAGCCGGAACATCGACTTCTTGCCGGGCCGCCAGGCCCTGATTGTCGCCGCGCTTGAAGAGTACGAGTGGCTCACGATTCCGCTCAAACGAAGGGACGGCATGGACAGCGCAACCCTGTTGCGAAAGCGGTCCTTGGGCTTGGGGCCCAAACTGATTGCGCGCTTGTCCGAGGGCGAGCTGGTGATCGACTTGGAACATCAAGGCCACCCGCAACTCTGTCACCTCGTGGTCTACGCGGACGATGCGGAGGGCGAGCGCTGGTACTTGAATCCGACGGGGCGCATGCGACAGGGTGAGCAACGACTCGCCCGCTCAAACATGCTGATCACCGAGACAGCTGGCCGGCGCATCCACCTCATGCGCGCCGTGCTGCCGGAGGACCTGGAAGTGCAAGAGCTGGTTCTCACCCTGCGCAACACGGGAAGCCTCGGCGGCCCCGCCAGCCCGCAGGACTCCGGCTCCGACCTAGCGGCGGAGATCGTCGTTCTGCCGCTCCACTAGAGGCTCTGCCGACAGAACGCGGATTCAATCTTGCGTTCCACGGATCGACGGGCAAGGCGCTGAGTCCGCGCGCCAGCGCACCGGCACCCAGAAGAGCGATGCGACCACGAGCAGAGCAAAGGCCACATAGCTAAGGGAGAGCGCCCAAAGGGGCACATCGACGTACAGGAACTCACGCAACCAGCGGCCGACGAAGCTTGTCATCTCTTGCTCTTGCCCAGCTCTGCGTCGCAGTTCCGCCTCCCAAACGGTGAGCGGACAGAGTTTCCCCAGCCCCGCGATGATCGCAACGCCAGCAATCGTGGCCAAGTGCGCAACCCGTAACCAACGGTTCTTGACCCAGGGCCAAGCGCGCCACCCCCCCAACAGAATCGCCGCTTCGCCGAGCACGACAAACAGCACGATCGCAGAATGCACAACGACCAAGCCATCCGCCAATCGAGCGCAGACAGCCGGGTCCTTGGGGTAGCCATCCAGGAGGCTCACGGGACTCATTGCGTTCGCGGACGTTTCGCAGCAGCCCCGCGCCGCCGGTTTTTCATGGGGCCATCGCGCCCCGAACGAAACCCCACTGGGACCATTGAGCCCCGCGCGCATTCCCCATGGGAGCATTGCGCTTGAGTGAGTCCGACGTGGCTCCACAGTGCCCCGCTCGAATCCGCAAGTTCGCCGTGGCTCTGGCGCGTCGACAGCGGGAGGACTCGCCCGCTCCCCCCACGACTGCTGGTTGCCACGGCTTGCGTGATCAATCGATTTCGAAACGCTTCAGCTTGCGATAGAGCGTGCTCTTGCCGACTTTCAACAGTCGCGCGGCGGCCAACTTGTCGCCGCCGACGTGGTCGAGGGCGCGCAGCAGAGCCTTCTTCTCGTAGAACTCCAAGCTGATCGGATCTTCCTCCCCGATGTCCCAAGGCTGACGGCGACGCAGAGATCCGCTGCCGGCGCTCGGCATCGGGATCACGCCACCGACACCCGCGCTGCCAGCGTTATCACGCCGCGGAGCGGGAATCACCTCGCGGGTCGCGAGTCCTTCGTTGCTGTCGCGCAGGGCGGGCGGCAGGTGCTCCGCGTTGATCTGCGCGTCGTCGGCGTTGGCGCAGGCCTGGCGAATGCAAGACTCAAACTCGCTGACGTTGCCTGGCCACGGGTAGCGCAGCAAGAGATCCACGGCGTCCTGATCGATCATGCGCACTCCGTGGCGCCGGCCAAAGACCGTCACGTACAAACCCGCCAGGGCGATGATGTCCTCTTCGCGATCCGCAAGGGGCAGCAGGGTCACCGCGTTCTCGCTGAGTTGCTCCATCAGACCGCGGTTGAACGCGCCGGTCTTGACCGCGCCCTGAAGCGGATTGCGGCTGGAAGCGATGATGCCAACGTCGACCTTTTCACGACTCTCGGAGCCCACTCGACAAACCACGCCTTCTTCGATGACGCGCAAGACTCGCTCCTGCAAGCGCAGACTCAAGCTGTCGATGTTTTCAAGGAAGAGCGTTCCGTCCGCCGCACGTTGGAACATTCCGGGGCGATCGTTCAAGGCGTCGGGGAAGGCGCCCTGCACATAGCCGAACAGTTCGCGTTCCAGGTTCGATTCCTCCAGACCCGAACAAGAGATCTGCAAGAAGGGTCCCGTGAAAGGTCCGGCGAAGTGCGCCGTGCGCGCCGCCCGGGTTTTCCCAACACCACGCTCGCCGATCAAGAGCACAGGCTGTCGACGACGACCGAAGCTTTCGACGATCTCGCGACAACGAACCGCCCCAGCACTCTCGCCGACAAGCATCTCGACGGCGTAGGTTTCGCGCGCCGCGTCCACCAACGTACCTAGTTGTTGACGAGGAATACCTGGTTCAGCGACGTGCAGCATCTCCGCTGCGATCTTGCGCTTGGCGGCATCCAAGAGCAGAACGATCTTGAACAGGTTGCGCTCCGAACTCGACTTGCCGAGCAAGGGCACCACCGACGCTGTCAGCGAGCGCGCGCAGCGTCCACCGATCGCCGCCAGGTCAAAACGGAATCCGTCGCGGGCTTCAAAGCGCGCATCGCGCACAAAAGCTTCAAGGCCACTGGCCGGTGCGAGGAACCCGAGGTTCCGGCGCTCAACGTTGTTGCCGAAGATCTCGCAAGCGCCGCGGTCGGCGGAGCGCACAAAGCCCTCGGCGTCGACAAGCAAGACGCCATTGGGTCGATTCGCAGCTAACTCACGCAAAATCAAACTGCGCTCGCCGCTCGAGGCCCGCGAGGTTTCACGATCCGCCTCGCGCTGCCCCTCTTCGCGCAATCTGCGGTTGTGCTGGTCGAGCACGCGATTCTGCTCAGACAGATCCTCCAACACGGCTTTGTTGTGCAATTGGACCTTAATGATGTAGTCCAGCGCGGGGAGCTCTCCCTTAGGGATAAACGAGTCGCAACCGGCCTCGTAGGCCCGCGTCAACTCTTCAGCGCTCGTTCCAAGTTGGCTGTAGATGCAAACCGGAACCGTCGAGGTCTCGGGGATCGCTTTCAAGCGGCGGCAAACCTCGGGGGCGTCAATGCCCGACCCAAGGCTTGCGGCAACGAGGAAGAGGTCGATGGAAGAGTTGCGCGCATCGACCAGTCCCCCCGCACCCGTATCCGCGAGAAACACCTCGTAACCCTGATCGGTCAAGCGACTCTTGATGATCAATCGGTTGCCCGGGTCGTCGTCGATTACAAGGATACGGCTCATAGGTTTGGACCTCGTCTGGCAGTGAAGTGCGGAACTCAGGGGAAGTTCCAGGGATCAAGAGTGACGTCGGCACGCTCGATGCGACGGACTCGTGGTAGCTTTGCGCGCCCGGGACACGCTGGCTTTCGCCGGTCCCAATTCTCGGATTTGAGAACAGCGATTCCAACAGGTATGCACCCTATCTTTCAGCAGAGTGTTCATCAGGCTCTCCAAGAACTGACGGAAGACATTCCCACACTCAGGGTTATCACCATTCTGAGTAAGAAATTTCCTGTGCAAGTTGCGAGGCAAGCTGCGGCACTTCACGAGCTACGGGGTCGTGCAGCCAAGCGCTTTCCGACTATGGGACTTCCTTTCCTGACGAGAAAGGGACTGGCGCAAGCCAGTTCGGAGGTCCTTGCACGCTGGCGAGCCGCCCGCATGGCGCAGGCCGCTCCTGGGGCGACAACCTACGACATGACCTGTGGCGTCGGCGCCGATAGCATCGCGCTCGGGCTTGCGCACATGAACACATTGAGCGCGGACATGGACATGGAGCATGTGCAGTTCGCCCGGGCCAACTTGCAGCACCACCAACTGCCCGGACATGTGATTCTTGCGGATGCAGGCCTTCCAGCGGCCCGAACGGACTTGTGCTTGATCGATCCGGACCGCCGCCAAGAGGGCAAACGCTTGGCGGATCCTGAGACCTGGTCCCCAGCTCTGTCGCAAGCCTTGCGGGTCGCCGCCAGTCATGCCGGCGCCTGCTTGAAGCTCGCACCCGCCTTGGACCCGGAACGATTGCAAGCGGCGGAGGAAGCTTGCTTGCCCAAAGACCTGCCACGCCGCCGGGAGTGGCTGAGCCGCAAAGGCGAACTCGTAGAAATCACCCTATGGACGGGGCTTCTCGCGACTGGAAAGGCCAGTGAAAGGATCGCAACACGACTCGATGGCGAGGGCATAGAGGAACGCATCGAGGGCAGTCCACAACGGATCGCCCCGCTCTCGGACGAGCGCGCGCAAGCCGTGAAGTGGATCGGTGACCCGGACCCGGCCCTGCTGCGTTCCGGGCTGCTGGGCAACCTGGCTCAGGAGGAAGGCCTCGCGCCACTCGCCGCTGAAATCGCCTACCTCGGCGGGCAGCAGCGACCGAGCGGACGCTTCCTGCGGCTCTGGCAAGTGCTCGCCAGTTCACCCCTCGACCGCAAGCACGTGCGCAAGATGCTGGGCGAGCACGGCGTCGGTCCAATATCCGTGAGAAAGCGGGGACATTCGAGTACGCCGGAGGAGCTGGAGCGCAAGTTCCGCGGCCCGGGCAAGGACCGCGGGCAGCTCTTGATCGCGCGCCTCGCAGGCGCCCATCGCGCCTACTTGGTGGAACCCTGCGCGACGAACTCCGAGGGATAAATCACACCTCGCGAGCCCAGAAGGCCGTTTCTGGTGGGCGATGAGGGATTCGAACCCCCGACCTCCTCCTTGTAAGGGAGGCACTCTAGCCACTGAGTTAATCGCCCTCGTTCCAGAATCGAGACGACACGTTATCCTTCTGCGCGCAGAAGCTCCAATGTTGAGCTGAGAATCGAGTTACGAGCTCAACCTGCCGAACACAATCATTGCCATTCCGGCACCCCCTACCACCACCCCTACACTATCCCACATGCGTATCGCAGTCGTTGGAACCGGATATGTTGGCCTCGTCGCCGGCACTTGCTTCGCTGAGAGCGGAAATAACGTCACCTGTATCGATATCGACGAGGCCAAGGTCCGCGGGCTCCAAGATGGCATTGTGCCCATCTACGAGCCAGGGTTGGAAGAGCTGCTCAAGCGCAATGTCAACGACGGGCGCCTGTCCTTCACCACGGACTACGCCGCGGGTATCGCGAAAGCCCAGGTGGTCTTCATCGCCGTGGGCACCCCCCCGGGCGAAGACGGCAGCGCCGACCTCAAGTACGTGCTCTCCGCGGCCAAGTCGATCGGCGAGAACCTCACTGGCTACACGGTGATCGTCGACAAGTCCACGGTCCCCGTGGGCACCGCGCGCAAGGTCAAGGAGACCATGAGCGCCGTGGCCCAACACGACTTCGACGTGGTCTCGAACCCCGAGTTCCTGAAGGAAGGTGCCGCCATCGACGACTTCCTGAAGCCCGACCGGGTCGTGATTGGAAGCGAGAACCAGCGCGCCGCCGACGTGATGGGCGAGCTGTACGCGCCCTTCGTGCGCACGGGCAACCCGATCATCCACACGGACATCGAGTCCGCTGAGCTCACGAAGTACGCCGCCAACGCCATGCTGGCCACGCGTATTTCATTCATGAATGAGATCGCCAACATCTGCTCGCTGGTCGGCGCCAACGTCAACCACGTGCGTGCTGGCATCGGAACGGACGAGCGCATCGGCTCGCGCTTCCTCTTCTCCGGTTGCGGTTACGGCGGGTCCTGCTTCCCGAAGGACGTGCAGGCCATTGTCAAGACCTCCGAGAAGCACGGCTACGATTTCAAGATCTTGAAGGCCGTGGAAGAAGTCAACGAGCGCCAGAAGCACGTGCTCTTCGAAAAGACCAAAGAACACTTCGGCGATCTGACCGGCAAGCACTTCGCTGTTTGGGGCCTGGCCTTCAAGCCCAACACGGACGACATGCGTGAAGCGCCATCGATCGTGCTGTGCCAGGAACTGCTCGCCGCTGGCGCAACCGTCACGGCCTTCGACCCCGAAGCGATCGAGGAATGCAAGAAGCACTACCTGGGCGACACGGTCAAGTACGCCTCCAAGCCGATGGACGCCCTGGACGGCGCGGATGCCTTGATCATCGTCACCGAATGGAACGAGTTCCGTCGTCCGGACTTCGAACAGATCCGGGACTCCCTCGAGCACCCGGTCATCATCGACGGTCGCAACATCTACTCGCGCCCGGTGCTCGAGTCCATGGGCTTCACGTACTACGCGATCGGCTGCTAAGCCGGGGGATACCGAACTACCGGATACCGAACCTACCGGATACCGAACCAGGTTCACTTTCACACCCCTCGTTCATGCCGACCCTTGGGTTCGGCATGAACGAGGGGTGTGAAAGTGAACCTGGTTCGGTATCCGGTAGTTCGGTATCCGGTAGTCGTCAACCACCTCGAGCGCGACGTCTTTCAGCAACGGCGGCCGCGAGCCGCCCGGGGGAACGCATGTGGTCCAAGGCGCCGCGCACTCGCTGGCCCAGGCTGGATAGCTCCTTTGCTTTTTCATCGAGGGCCAACCGACAGCGATTGAGGACTCCCGCTGCTCCTTCCAACTCCCCTTGGCCGATCAGCACGTCGGCCCAAGCGTCGAAGGCCCGGATGCGTTGCAATGGCTCGACACCCGTGTCCGCGGCCCTTTGATAGCAGCGGCGAGCGTCCTTGCGCCTGCGCAGCAGAGCGTGAACCTTTCCCTGCCAGTAGGCCCCCAAGTCCCGTTGCTCCGCGAAGTCAGGCCCTAGGGCTTCCACCCGTTCGAAGCACTTGAGCGCGTCGTTCATGCGTCCAGCGCGTCGATGCAGGTGCCCCAGCTCCAAACCTGCCCGGGCCCGGAAGGCGCTCTTGAGTCCCGCCCGCTCGGCGTGCTCAAACTCGGAAATGGCCGCCTCGAATTCGCCTCCGGAACGCAACAGCTCCCCCGCGCGAAAGGAAGCCTCGGAGACCCACTCGGCCTCCCTTGGGAAGTACTCACGAACCGCTCGGTAGGCGTACACGGCATCCTTGCGAGCCTGCACCCGGGCTTCCCCGCGAGACGTTCGGATCTGACGCTTCTGGAGCTTGGCGTGCTTCAGTTGCTCCGCTGCCGTTGAGCATCGCCGCACTTCCCAAGTCCTTCGCAGCCTGGACGGGGATACCGAACCACGGGATACCGAACCAGGTTCACTTTCACACCCCTCGTTCATGCCGAACCCTTGGGTT
>CALCXM010000136.1 GCA_937905825.1 uncultured bacterium | reverse complement strand
GGCGGCGGCGGCGGTGCCCGTCGCGGCGGTGGTGGCGGCGCTGGCGGCCGTGGGCGTGGCCGAGATCGGGACGATCGTCCCCGTGGCAACCCGAACCTTCGCGCGGCTCAAACCCGTCGTGATGGACTGGGTGGCGCGGGCTCCGGCCAAAGCCGCCGTGGCGGCGGAGGCGGTCGAGGACGCGCTGGAGCCGGCGGTCGTGGCGGTCGTAGAGACCGGGACGAAGGCGATGCACGCGTGGACTTGCGCAAGCTGAACCAGGCTTCCAAGGAAGTCGGTAGCAACCCCTTCGCCCAATTCTTCAAGTCGGACGACTAGAAACCTGCGCCACAGATAGCGATCCGCGAGATACCGATCCTCGAACCCATCTCTGCGTCCTGCCAAGGTCCCCGATGGCATCCAACCATTGGGAACTTGTCACTCCTTGACCTGGGCCCGATGCTCGGTATCTCGCGGACCGCTATCTGTGGCGCAGACTCCTAGAGGTCTGGCCGACAAGGGGCGGTTTCTCGATCGGGTTCCACGGATCGACTGGCAAGGCGCCGGGTTCCCCACATAGTTGAAGCTATATGGGGGTTCAGGCAACGCAGCCGGGCGGTTCGTGGGAGCCGAGCGAGGAATCGCCCCTTGTCGGCCGGGCCTCTAGCGCATCCAGCCGCCGAGGCGGCCATCAATTCAGAGCGGGGTCCGAGATCGAGCCAGTTGGCTGCGATGTCGGACCCCGCTCTGATTGTTCGCTGACCGTTCTAAGGCGGTTGGCCTTGGACTACTCCTGATCGGTCTCGTTGAAGACGTCCCAGGCCTCTTCCAAATCGTCGTCGCTGAGTCCGCTGGGCTCCTGCGCTTTCTTCAGGGGAATACTGTTCCCGCGAACCAAGCTAGGGGGCTCTTCTTGCTCCACTCGTCGACCGTCTTCGGACAGTTCGTCAAGCAGGCCAAGTCCATCGTTCCCGGCCTTCGAGCTCTCTTGTTTGGGAAGTGGCGCGGGAATGGATTCGACATCGCTGATGTCGTCCAGCATGCCGAGGTCCGTCTTGCGGTGTTGTTCGGGAATCTTGACTGAGTCCCAATCGTAGGAGGAAACGTCCACTTTCGACTCGGTGATCTCTTCCCAACCTTCGAGTTCCACCTCGACTTGGAGTTCCTCGTCGTCTTCATACTCGCCAAAGCCGTTTCTTCCTTTCAGGCGCGGCTCCGAGTTGAGTGTGCCCGGATCGTACTCGGGCCAGCGCTCATCGGCGTCTTGTGCGGCCTCTTCGATGAGTGAGCTCAGCTCGTCTTGCTTCGAGCTGATGGACTCCGAGAACTGCCGGAGGGAGTCCATGACCAGCTCCGTCTGTTGACCGAGGCGCGTTTCGAAGTTGGCTCCGAGCTGGTCGATGCTGGAGGCCAGGCGGTAAGTCGCGTCGACCTGCATCCCAACCGACTCAGCGACGTTCCCATCCTGGTCGGCCTGCATCATCGCAATCTGGTGATCCTTCAGTTCGCAGATCTCGCTGTGGATCACATTCATGGTTTCCGAGAGCTGTCGCATGGCGAGGCTCAGGAATTCCGTGCGCTCCACGGACTCTTCCGCAGCCGCTAGCTTCGCGTTCATGCGGTGCAGTTGGCGAAACACGATGGAAACGCCGATGCTGATCACACCGCAACCGATAGCCACTCCACTGTCGAGTCCGATGCGCCCGAGACTGCGGGCGATCCAGCCCATCCCGGGACTGATCTGACTCCCGAAGGCGAGTGCTCCGCCACCGACAATGGCAAGTCCTCCCAGTGTTCCGAACAAGGCGCTCCATGGGCCTGATCGCGAGTCTTGGAGGTCGGTGTAGCGAGTCTGTTCTTTGGATCCGTCCATGCCCATTTTTCATCCGCGGGTTCCCGCAGACGATCCAGTCTTATTTGCCCTGATTGCCCTGATAAATAGTGGGACCCCTCGGATTAGCCCTCCCCTCAGAGGCTAGCCGTCCGCGGCGTCATCCCCGAATTTCGGAAGGGACAGAGGGTCATCTTTAGGCAAAGAACATTCCTTTGGGGGGGAAGCGCAGGCGAAAGGTGGTGAATGGCCGACATGGAAGTACATTCGGGGCCAACCAACCGGAGGAACTGATTTGGGGCACACAAGAGAAATCCACGGCACCGCCGTCGCACCGGGCCTGGCCATGGCGCCGGTTCAGGTGATCCGCGCCACACCTAAGATCGTTCCGACCTGGTCGATTCGAGAGGACGAAGTTGAGGCCGAGGTCAAGCGCCTCGCCCAGGCGATCAAGGCGGTCAGTGAAGGCCTAGAGGAGCAGCGCAAGAAGTTGCTCGCTGCGGGCATCGCCGAGAAGGAAGCAGAGATCTTCAGCGTGCACCGCATGATTCTGCAGGACCCCTTGGCGCTCAAGAAAGTGCAGACACGCATCGCTGAGGAGCGCCTCAACGCAGAGGACTGCGTTCAGTTTTTGATCGGGGTCCTGGAGAAGACCATGAGTGGGTTGGAGGGCAACAGTGTCCGCTCCTACGGTGCCGACATCTCCGAACCTTGGCGAATGGTTCTGGCCCAATTGATGAGCAGTGGTCGCGAGGCCTTGCTCTCGAGCGAGGGCCAGGTGGTGCTTGCCGCGGCCGAACTGACGCCGCACGTGGTGACGTTCCTGGATCGCGATCGAGTTCTCGCCGTGGTCACGGAGACCGGTGGGCGCTTTTCCCATGGTGCGGTCTTGGCTCGCTCCTTCGGTTTTCCGACCGTCGTTGGCGTTCCCAACCTGCTCTCCCGTTTGGAGCAGGGCATGCGCATCATCGTCGACGGGGACAAGGGCACTGTGCAGCTCAACCCCGACCAAGAGGCCGTCGACCATTTCTTGGAACGGCAAGCCCGGCGTCGCGCGCGCTTGGAACGCCTCTCGGTGCACGCCGCGCTTCCCGCCGAGACGAGCGATGGGCACCCATTCTCTGTGCGGATCAACGTGGAGAGCACCCGTGATCTGGGCTTGAGTGGATTCGATCCCTCACACACCGACGGCGTGGGGCTCTTGCGCACCGAGTTCCTCTACATGGAACGGACTCAGTTTCCGTCGGAAGAAGAGCAGTACCGCATGTACCGCCGCGTGATCGAAGGGGTCGGTGGAAGGCCCGTCACGATCCGCACCTTGGACATCGGCAATGACAAGCAGTTGCCTTACTTCAAGACGCCCCATGAGGTGAACCCAGCTCTCGGGTGGCGCGGCATTCGCGTCTACTTGGAGTGGCAGGATCTCTTGCGCGTTCAGTTTCGCGCCATTTTGCGGGCCAGTGCAGACGGGCCAGTGCGCGTCCTGTTCCCGATGGTGACTTCCAACGCGGAGGTGGAGCGCCTTCACGTGATCTTCAACGAGGTGCGCGCCCAGCTCGAAGACCAAGGGTTCGAAGTCGCCGAAGAAATCCCGGTGGGGATCATGGTGGAAGTGCCCAGCGCCTTGATCACCATGCCGCGAATCCTGGAGAGCGTGGACTTCGTTAGCGTTGGAACCAACGACCTGGTGCAGTACCTCCTGGCTTGCGACCGCGACAATCCTTGGGTCTCGCGGCTCTATGATCCCTATCACCCCGCGGTCATGTGGAGCCTCGACTTCGTGGCCAAGAGCGCCGCGGCAGCGGGCAAGCCGTGTTACGTGTGCGGTGAGATGGCGGGGGACTACGCGACCGCTCTCCTGTTGGTCGGCATGGGCTATTCCGGGGTCTCGGTAGCCCAGAATTTTGTGGCCCAGGTGAAGTTCGGCATCCGCGAGTCGACCCTCGCCGAAGCGCAGCAACTGGCGAAAACTGTGTGCAGTTTGGACAACGCCGCGAGCATTCGTGAGCTCCTGGAGGCGACCAGAGTCAAGCTGCACGACGGCTCTCAGCGAGCCTCCAGCGAGTCCTGAGCCCCCTCCTTTCGTCCTCGAGGCGGAAGTGCTTCCCTGGCAATGGTTTAGGCGCCCCGCCCGGCGCCCCTTCGTGATTTCTTTGGGAGTTACGGATCCGTAATGTGTTCGGAGCGCCCGTCTTGCGGGCGCGGGGCAGCTTGACCCCTCGCGAACCTGACCAAAAATCTGGCGGGGCGGCTAAGCTGCTGGAGAGAGATTTTTTTTAAGGAGGGGCGGATGCGGGGTAGAAAGTGGGGAAGCGATCAGTCTGATCGGCCTAGAAGAGGTCGATGGTCCCAGGCTGAAGTCGCGCGACTGAAAGACTTGTACGGACGAAAGTCTTTGGAGCAAATCTCCAGAGAACTCAATCGACCGGCCGCAAGTATCGAGCGAATGGCGGAGACGATGTTTCCTCCCGGCGACAAGGAAGGTCCTTGGGAAGCTGGGGAAGCGCAACGACTCAAACGCTATTTGGGTGTCTGCGACGTGGACACGATTGCACGGATCTTTGGACGGACTTCGGCGTGCGTGGAGAATCATCTGGAGTCCTTAGATGAAAACCAAGTGGAGCGCCCTTGGAGTCAGGAAGAGCTGAGTGATCTCAAGCGCCTGCACGGGACTCGCACGAACCGCGACATTGCACGGGTCTTTCGGCGTCCAGTGGAATCCGTGACAGCGAAGGCGGCGGAGCTTTGCTTAGCAAAGGACAAGGCCTTCGTTCGAAAGATCGCGGACCGCAACGCCACACCGACCCGCATGCCGCGCTGGTCTGCCGCCGAGATTGAACTGCTCAAGGAGCTCTACGCGCAAAACTCCAATCTAGACATCGCGCAGAACTTGCAGCGCTCCGTCAAGAGCGTGGTGTCGAAGGCTCACAGTCTCGGATTGCGCAAAGACCATAGCCGGCTCGTCGAGATGGGCATTAAGAACGTGTCCCTGCGCTACGATCGGAAGGACTCGGAGGGAGCGGAGTCCATGCCCTCGGACATGGGCAACTAGCTCTCGCTTCCAGTTCGATACTTATTGGTCCACCCGCACAGGGTGGGCCATTTTCATGCAGAAGACGGAGCCTCCCGCCTTCAAGAACTCGTCGGTCTCGACTTCGATGGGGGAGAAGCCGCGCTCGCTCAGTTCGCGCACCACGCGCTGCGCTCCTTTCTGCAGGACGACGGGCCGTGCCGCTCCACCCGCATCGGGTGCGAAGGCATTGCAGACGAAGGACTCATGGGCCTCGGGCTCACTGACGGCAATCGCGTCTTCAAATAGCTGCTCGATGAGGGCTGCGCCGGCAGACGTGAATGCGCTGGGACTCCAAAGGCAAGTGCGTTCATCCAAAGGTGCGAGGCAGGTGTCGAGGTGGTAAAGGGCTGGGTCTTGCAACTCCAAGAGCACCACGTGCAGCCCGTAGCGTTCGGCAAGCTCCTCCCAGGCGCCGCGTTCCGTTCTGGAGCCAATGCCCGCCCACAGCAGCTGGCGTCTGGGATGCCAGAGCCCATCCCCCGTGCCTTCCAGGCACTTCGCCGTCCCCGTTAGTGGCGCCACCTTCCAACCTCGGTCTGCCAAGCTTTCGCACCAGCGCGCGACTTCGCCAGCTCGTTCGTCGCTGGCCATGCGGCTCGGGACGCAGTGCGGTCCCTCCCCGGTGACTTCCGCAGGGATCGGCAGCCAGGGATTGGCGCAGAAGACGAAGTCTGGATGGTCCGCGAGGGCGGGCTCCACGGTGACCGTCACGCCGGCGGACTCGATCGCCTCTCGCACGCTGTTCCATTGCTGCTGAGCGAGCTTTCGATCGATGCGCTGCAGGGCCCCGCTCGCGTCGAGCATGTGCGGGTTGATGGCGTACTGCACATCAAAGAAGTCCGGGGCAGCCATCTCCACGTGATCGAAGGCAGGCAGGCATGGCAGTTGTGAGAGGTCGAAATCGAGTTCGTCCTTGGAAGCGTAGGTCGGCATGCTTGCACTTTAGCAGGCGATCGGAGTCGTGACGATTGGTCAGACAGCGATCCGCAGGCCGATCTTTCTAGCTCACGCCGAGCAGGTCGGGGCTGAGAGGGATCCAGGCCCAGGACCCCAAGCTTCGTCCTGCAGCGCCGGCCTCTGTTCGAACCAGCCGCTTGCCTTGAACCAGCCAGCTGTCTCAAGCCGGCAAGCGTTCGCGCTCTACGACCACGCCCGGGCGTGCTCCATGCTCGACCTTCGGGCGCCAGCGCTGAGCGGCTTGCCGAGTCTAGCGGTCCGAGGAATAGCGCAGGTGATCCGTGGACGGCTCCGTCTCGATCGGGCCCGCCTCAAAGGCCGCGCGGGACGTTTTGATGCGCTCTTTCTCGGCCTTGATGAGAGTGTCCAAGTCCTGGCGAACGGTTTGCTTGAGCTCGTCCTCCGGAAAGAAGGTCTCGACCTCGATGAGTTCCTGCTTCAGTCGGGAGGACAGTTGCTTCAGGAATCCGTTGGGGCTCTTCAGGGCGATCAACGCGTACAGCTTGCCGTTCTCCTCCTGATGAAGAATGACCGGAGCCGTGCGCGAAATCGGGGCTGCGATGTGTCCGATGAAGTACGGGTCACTGATGGCCAGGCGCAGCCCCGGAAGATCCTCGCAACGACTTGTGCTCTCGAGCCAAGTTTCGATGAGATCCATGGCGTACGCCTCGAGCGTCACCTGCAGCTTGCTGCGTCCCTCGATCATCGCTGAATTGCGGGTCATGCCCATGTGTGCCCCGATGCCCGTGGAACCGATGGCGAGTAGGTTCTGTTCGATGGAGTCCGGGTGATCCCACCAGCGGAAGACCTCCACCTGTTCGGGCTCGGGGGTCGGAGCCACGGCTTCCCCAGTCCCCTGGGGCAGCTCACAGGAATTCGCGCTGAAGAGAAGCGTGGCCGCGAAGGCCAGGCGGATCGGAAGGGCGGAATGGGACATCTTTAGGCGTGGCGATTGGCCGGCGTGGCGCGGGGATACCGGCGGGGAGCTGCAGGACAGGCGGCCGGGTTTTGGCGGAGCATTCTCTCAGCCACCCAGAATTCCCCGGGAATAATCGTGGGTTTTCTTGCCGTTCTTGCCCTACCTGAGTGCCCGGGGATCACCGTCCTCTGCCCTTCAAGATGGAGATCCCAAACACCAATCCCTTTGGCCTGAGTTGGACCTGTGAGTTCCGATGGCTCGCAGGTCTCCCCGGGATCGGGGCCGGCACCCGCCGCTCTGGGAACTGTGAGGGCCTATCCTTTTACCAAGCGGGGTGAACTGCTGTTCTGTTTCGCTATGATGCCCTCGGAATTGGGCTTTGTAGCTCTCACTCGCTCGAGAGTCCGGCCTGCGGTTTTCTACACTTCGATCCGATCCCCACCCACCAACCCCGAACGGAAGCGGTCCATCGCTCATGGACGATTCGTATGAGGCTTCCCTTCGCTTCTTCCCCAACCTGCCCACCCATGTCGAAATTCAAGCGCTCCTTCTTTCCGGTCCTTCTGCTCCTGCCGTTCCTGACCACGGGATGCCTGGCGACCAAGTCGGTTACGGTGGACATGGAGTTCCCGCCGAGCAATCCCATCAACTCAGAAGCCGGAGTGGCGTTCTACGACTTGGTGGGCAACACCTCGGACGAAAAGAGCCTGGCCAAGCGCTTGAGTGGCAAGATGAGCGAGTCGATGTCCAAAGGAAACCAGGGCTTCAAGCCCGTGAGCGCCAATGATCTCGAGAAGATTGATCAGTACCGGGAGCGCAGCGCCAAGGATTGGGACAACTTCTCCTCTGAACACAGCGATGCCCTCAGTGACATCTTCGGCCAGGCGGTTCCTCCCACTGGGTTCTTTAGCGGCTCCGTCGTGATCACCGTCAACGAGCAAGGCCCGATTCAGGAGGAGCTCCTTCCGAGTCTTCTCGAGCTCAGTCTTGAATCGGATGAGCAGCGCGTGGCACGCGAAAAGAAAGGGAAGCAGTACACGTGGGTCAACAAGGGGAACTGCACCCTGACCGTCTCCATCGCGTTCACCGACATCGGGACCGGTGGAGTCACCAGCAAGTCCTTCGAGAAGGAAACTCCGGAGATCACCCAGTCGGGGCGCTCCCGGGTTGAAGTCGCCAAAATCAGCCATAGCAAGAACCTCACAAAGGCCATGAACGAGGTCCTGACGGATTTCGAGCGCACCTGGGTCATCTCCACCCAGCCGGTGACGATTCCTCTGTTCGTCGGCGACGGCTTCTGGCAAATGCCCTGGGAAGATAGCGAGTACCCCTACTTGGTCTCAGGCTTCAAGCGCATGAAGTCCGGTCAGTACGACCGCGCTGCCAGCGACTACGCGAAGCAAGCAGAAGCTGCCCATGATGGCGGACCCGAAATGGACGCTCGCATCTGGTACGACCAGGCCGCCGCTCTGGAAGCCGAAGGCCTGCTCGAGGAAGCCAAAGTCCTCTACGAGAAGGCAACCGACGCCAGCCCCGAGGAGATCTTCAGCAAGGGACTTGAGCGTTGTGAGCGGTCGATCGAGAACGCGGAAGCGATCCGCGAGTTGAACGCCGCCAACGCCCCTGCCACTCCGGAAGCCTAAGCCCGTTTTCCCAAGCGCCACCCCTTTCACCTCCCCCACGAACCCCGTCGACATCCAAAGAGTCGCTGACGGGGTTCGCCCGCATCCAAGAAAACAATGAAGAGTCTCCTCCTGCCCGTTGCCCTGATCCTGCTCGGTGCCTCCAGCTGCAACCTGATGTCTGGCGGCAACAAAGACAAAGGGACGACGGAATCCCAGCCTGCCGCCGCGGCCACCCCTACGCCCGATTGGGTCTTTCGACCGCTTGAGCATCCGAAGTACCCCCCGAGCCGTTTCATGGTCAACGTGGGCAACGCGCCCGTGGATGGCAATCTGATCACTGCTTCCGAGAGCGCCATGGAAAATGGTCGCACCAAGATCTCGTCAGAGATGAACTCGAAGTTGAAGAGCGTGACGGAGTCCCTCTTGAAAGAGGTCGGCATCAACGACGACGTCACCACCACCTCGGAGTACTTGCAACGCATTCAGAACAACACGGAGAGCTTGCTGATCGGCAGCAAGGAGGCGGGGCGCTACCACGACGTTGCTTCGAACTCCATGTACGTTTTGGTGGTGCTGGACCGCCAGATCCAGGCACGTGGTGTCTTGGACGGCGTCGGTGCAGCCCTTGCGAAGGTCGGTGCGGACAACGAGCAAGGCACCGCCGCGGGGCGCTTGAAGGGCTTGATCGAACAGCACGTGGCCCTCGACGAGATCATGGCCGGCATGGTCACCCTCAATGTGGTCGTGAAGCAGGGGCTTCCGATCTACGCGGAGTACCAGCAAAGTTACGCGGAATTGAAGAAGCGCATGGCGACGGTCATCAGCGCTTACCGCGATTCAAACCTGAGCTTGAGCGTGGTGGGGGGCAACGGCCAGCAAGGTTACGCCGACAGCTCACTCGCTGAGCCGATCGTCTTTCAGGCCATGGTCAACGGCGACCCGCTGGTTGGCTTCCCGGTGACCTTCCGGTTGGAGCACCCGGAGCGCGGCGAGATCTCCGAAGCCACCCGCCAAACCGGGTCCGATGGTCGGCTCTCATGCAAGGTCGTAGGCCTCAAGCTGACCGGTGACGAAGAGAA
>CALCXM010000135.1 GCA_937905825.1 uncultured bacterium | reverse complement strand
CCTGCACGATCTCGTCGCGGGCTACCTCTACACCACGATCGAAGCCAAGACGGACACCAAGGTCGAGTACACCATGGGCAGCGACGACGGTTGCCGCTTCTGGTTGAACGGTGAGCTGCTCTTGGACAAGGACGTGCCGCGCGGGTTGACCCCCACGGACGACACGGTGGTCTTGCAGCTCAAGCAGGGCACCAACCACGTGCTCGTGGAAGTGGTCGACGGCTACGGCGGGTGGGAATACCAAATCCTCACCCACAAGCCCATGTCGGCCAAGACCGAGGCCCAGTTGAACTACTACCTGGACCGCGACTTCCCCAAGCACCCCATGCGCTCGCACTACACGGCGCTCACGATTCCGATCCCCGACGACTTGGTGATCGAAGTGGGCGGCTTGACCGTGATGCCCGACGGCACCCCGGCCCTCGCCACCCGCCGTGGTGACGTGTACTTCGTGGAGAACGCCTACGAACAGCCGCCCCTGGCCGCCCGTTGGAAGCAGTTCGCGAGCGGACTGCACGAACCCCTCGGATTGGAGTGGCGCGACGAAGATGGCGTGCAAGCTCTCTACTCCGTGCAGCGTGGTGAGCTCACCCGCATGGTCGACGGGGACGGGGACGGCCAAGCGGACCTCTACCAGGCCTTCAACAACGACTGGGGTGTCTCCGGCAACTACCACGAGTTCGCCTTTGGTCCCAAGTTCGATGACGAGGGCAACGCCTGGGTCACCTTGAACGTGGGCTTCTGCGGATCCCTCGGCAAAGCCACGGTGCCCTACCGCGGTTGGGCCGTGAAGATCACGCCCGAAGGGGAAATGATCCCCGTGTGCAGCGGCTTGCGTTCTCCCAACGGCATCGGCAAGTGGAAGGACGGCTCCATGTTCTACGTGGACAACCAAGGGGACTACGTAGCCACCAACCGCTTGTCTTACTTGAAACAAGACAGCTACATCGGTCACCCGGCCGGCCTGCGCTGGCGCGAGGACGCGGACACCATCCAGGACACGGAGCCCGAACGCCAACCGGCCAGCGTCTGGTTCCCCTACAAGACCATGGGGCAGTCCACGGCGGACCTCGTGCTCGACACCACCGGCGGCAAGTTCGGACCCTTTCAGGATCAGTTCTTCGCGGGCGACCAGATGATGGCCACGGTCATGCGCGTGGACTTGGAGTTGGTCAACGGGCACTACCAAGGGGCCTGCTACCCCTTCATCGAACGCCTCGACTCCGGCGTCAATCGCATGGCCTTCGCTCCCGACGGTTCCATGTTCGTGGGCCAAACCGACCGCGGTTGGGGCTCCATCGGCAAGCGCAGCTACGGGTTGCAGCGACTCGTTTGGAACGGCAAGACGCCCTTTGAGATCCTGCACATGCGGGCCCTCGAGGACGGCTTTGAGCTCGAGTTCACGGCGGACATCGATGAGCAGAGCGCAGCGCAGCCCGGCTCCTACAAGTTCGAGAGCTACACCTACGAGTACGTTTCCAACTACGGCGCACCGGAGATCGATCGCGAACAGGTTGCGGTGCAGTCCGTGAAGATCACGGGTCCGCGGACGGTGCAGCTCAAGCTGGAGAAGATGCGCGCGGGCTATGTCCACGCTCTCAACGCTTCCGGACTGCAAAGTCGCAACGGCAAGCCACTAGTCCACAGTCGAGCTTGGTACACCTTGATCGAGGTTCCCGGCCAGGACAAACGCCAAGCGGCGGCGGACGTTCCCAGCGGCAAGCCGCGACTCTTGTTCTTGACCCACTCCGCGGGCTTCTGTCACAGCGTCGTCAAGCGTCCCTCAGCGGACCAGCCATCCTTCGCGGAGACCGTTTTCCTGCGGGAAGCTTCCGACAAATACGAGATCGTCGCGACCCAGGACTGCTCCACCCTGGAAGCGGAATCCCTCGCCAAGTTCGACGTGGTTATGTTCTACACCACCGGGGACCTGCCCGTTTCCGAAGCGGTACGCGCGGGCTTCTTGGATTGGATGAAAGCGGGCGGGTCCTTCGTTGGAATCCACTGCGCCACGGACACCTGGAAGCAAAAGCCCGATTACGTGGACTTCGTCGGCGGCGTCTTCGATGGACACCCCTGGCATGAAACCGTCACCCTGCTGGTGGAGGATCAAGAGCACCCCTCCACCGCGCACCTAGGAACCGTCTGGACCATCCAGGACGAGATCTACCAGTTCAAGGACTGGAAGCGCAGCTCCCAGCAGAACCTACTCAGCATGATCGAAGCCAGCTCGGGCCTGGCCAAGGGAGCGCGCGCCGACGGCGACTACGCCAACGCTTGGTGCAAGACCTACGGCAAGGGCCGCATGTTCTACACGGGCCTCGGCCACCGCGAAGACGTTTGGCTGAACCCCGCCTTCATGCAGCACCTCTTGGGCGGCATCGAATGGACCCTCGCCGACTAGGCGAAGAACCAAGCAGCGTCTACGTCGAGTAGGCGTTGGTCGCTTCCGCGAATTCCTTCTCACCGATGGCCCGCACCTCCGCCAGGAGTTGCGGGTCATCTGTGTCTGCGAAGAGATAGAACTTCCACAGGTTGCGGTAGGACTCTTCCAGATCGGCCAAACGTGGGACGTGCTTGGCGAAGCGCGAGAGCGGCAAGACTTCCGTCTCCCCGGGCCAGCGCACGTGAGTTTTGGCTTCCTTGAGCTGCATGCGCTTGGCGGGACAGTACACGATCAAGCGCACTTCCTTGCCGGTCTTGCTGCGCACGGCATTGCTGATGCGCTCTTCCACCGCCCGCCGATTTTTTGCCCCGCCTTCCGCGAAGAAGCGTTCCACCAGGGCTTCCTGCACGGCCTCGTTTTGGTAGCGGGGAAAAACGCAAGCGCGCTTGTACAGGCGTCGCGAACGCAAACGCCCAAGCAGGGACCGAATGCCTTCCCGGGCGCCGATCGAGGCGTTCTCGGTGCTGCGCTCGAGCAAGTCCAAAAGGGACGAGTCCGTTTGATCGTAGAACTGCGACTCCTCGAGCGCCTTTTCCTCCAAAGCGAGCTCCACCGCCCTGGCGATCATCGCGCCGGAGGCCACCTTCGCGTGGTGGTAGTACACGCGCTCGGAGAAGTAATAGCGCGCCTCCAACATGCGCACGATCTCGCTCAAGATGTCCTCGCGCAAAAGGTCGTGCTTGCAAAGATCGATAAACAGGTTGCCCGTAACCCGGTCCACCTTGAAGTAGCTCACCACGCGCTCGTCCACCTGCAAGCGCAGCCCGGTGAAGTAGGCGTCCCGTTGCAAGTAGTCGAGGATGTCCGAGCAAATCGTGCCCGCCACAATCTGCCACCAATAGGCCGGGATCGGTTTTGCCCCAGGACAACGGGCCTTGGTCAAGATCGAGAGCACTTGATCCGCCACGCCAATCTCCGCCAAGCGCTTGCCCAGCTCCGTGGTCGGGCCGAGCATGTGCACGAAGCGCTCCACCGAATCGTGACGCTTGAAGATCCCGTCCTGGTCCTCCAAGTTGTGCCCGTACGGAATGTGCGTCACGTCGTGGATCAAGGCCGCGATCCGGATCACGCGGGCCTCTTCCGCTTGAATCGCGATCTGCCCCACGGGGTCGAGCTCGAAGGAGTGATTGATGCCTTCGATCATCTTTTGCGTCATGTGCACGCTGCCGATCATGTGATCGAAGCGCGTGTGCACGGCGCCCGGGTAGACGAGGTAGGCGGTTCCGAGCTGCCGAACCCCGCGCATGCGTTGCATCTCGCGGGTGTCGAGCAGGGAAAACTCTTCGTGGGTGAGGTACACGTCCCCGTGAACGGGTTCGCGCAACACGCTGTATCGATTGCGTCCTGACATGGTTGGGAAGATTGTAGCGAAGGGCGCAGCTGGGCCGAGACCTGGAGCCCTCGATCCCGCAAAATGGGGCGGATGTCAGCCCCCTCCCCCGAATCTCCCGCAAGAGTCCTGGCCCTGGAGCCCTGGCTCGGGGGCTCCCACGCGGCTTTCTTGCAGGGATTGCGAGAGCACAGCCAGCTGGACGTGCAAGTTTGCGGCTTGCCCGCGCGCCATTGGAAGTGGCGCATGCGCGGCGGTGCCTGGCAGATCGCCCGAGAATTGCAAGGAGCCCCTGTGCCGGACGTGATTCTCGCCACGGATTACTTGGACCTGCCCGGGTTCCTCGGGTTCATGCCAGGGCAGTGGAGCGCGCTGCCGAGCTTGCTGTACTTCCACGAGAATCAACTGACCTACCCGGTGCACGGGGAGGACACGTCCCCCGACACCAGCTACGGATTCACCAACGTGTTGTCCGCGATCCGCGCTGACCGGGTGCTGTTCAACTCGCAGTTTCATCGGGACGAGTTCAACGCAGCCGGTGCCGAGTTCCTGTGCCGCCTGCCACGTCCGACGCCGTTGAAGGAATTCGAGGCGGCCATGGAGCGCGCGCAAGTCATCGCCCCGGGCGTTGATGTGAATTCGATTCCTTTGGGCCAGGGCAACCTAGGCTCGCCCCTGCGCATCCTCTTCCCCCACCGCTGGGAGCACGACAAGAACCCGCTGCAGTTCCTCGAAGCCCTCGAGCGCTTGCGCAAGGTCACCAGCAATTTCGAGCTCGTGCTGCTCGGCGAGCAATACCAGCAATTCCCTCCCGGCGTAGAAGAACGCTTGCAACGCCTGCGTCCGCACATCGCGCACCAAGGTTTCCTCGAGGACCCCGCCGCCTACCGCGCCTTGCTTGGAACCTGCGATCTCGTGGTCAGCACGGCGCACCACGAGTTTTTCGGCATGGCCGTCGTGGAAGCCCTGGCCGCTGGCGTCCGGCCCCTGGTCCCCGCGCGCCTGAGCTATCCGGAAGTGCTCGGAAACGGGCTCGAACAGCACCTCTACCGCTCAGATTCGGAATTGTCTGAACGACTCTGCGCTTGCACCCTGGACCCCGCTCCCCTGCGAGATCAAAATCAGCGGGCCCGACTGCGTGAGCGCGCGACCCATTGGTCCGTGGAACGCAGCGCGCAGCAGTTCGACGACCTTGTGCGCGACCTGCTGCACTAAACGCCACGAGCCATCATGCGAACGCACTCACTTCTCCTCGCTCTGCTGCTGAGTCCCCTGCTCTCCGCCTGCCACTCCAGCCAAGTTCTGGAAGCGGGCAATGCCGAGGAGGCCCGCGCGCGGGAGGCCGCCTCCCTGGAGCTCGCGACTCTTGGTGAACTCGTCCCAGACTTCACCTTGCCCACCACCAGCGGCACTCGAGTGCGCTTGGCGGACTACCTAGGCAAGATCGTTGTGATCGAGTGGCTGAACCCGGATTGCCCCTTCACGCGTCACAACCACACCAGCGGATTCTTGAAGGACTACCCCAAGCAAGCGCGCAGCGAGGGCATCGTCTGGCTCGGGATCAACTCGGCTTCGATGCAAAAGATGGGCGGAAGTTTGGAGGTCACGCGCCAGTCCATCGAGGAGTGGGGCATCGAGTTCCCCGTCATGCTCGACGAGTCGGGCAACGTCGGCCGGCGCTTTGACGCCACCACCACCCCCGAGGTTTTCCTGATCAACGAGCTCGGCGTGCTCGTCTACGTGGGCGCCGTGGACAACATGCCCTTCGGCAAAGTGCGCGGCGGCGCGGAAGGCCAAAACTACCTGGCGCGGGCCATCGCTCAGTTGAAGGCGGGCAAAGCGGTCTCGCCGAGTTTCCAGCAATCTTACGGCTGCCGGGTGAAGTACGCCCAGCCTTCGCGGGTCGACTGAAGAAGACTCCCAGTCTACAAACAAACGCCTGCGCACATCTCACACCATAGGGGGTAGCTGGATCGGCACTTGGGCTCTACCCCAACCAAGATAGATCCTGAAGACTAGCTATCAGCTTCAAGGATTCGGTCCATGACCTCGTGGCTTCGGAAGAACTTCGCAGAAGTAAGGTTATTGAGCTCTGGTCGAAACTGAGGTTGAATGTCGTATTCGAAGTGTGACTGTGCACGTTGGATCTCCTCCTTGGTCAACCCTAACGTAGTTCCGTACACGTTCGGAATTTTCTTCCGTTCCATGTCGAGTACATCTTCCTCCGGGATGCCCGCCCGATGGGTTCCCTTCGGCCATTCTGCTGAAATCCCGAGCCTCAAAATATTGTCGCGATGATAGCCAAATCCAACAAAGCAAACATCGTCTGCTAGTTGGAGCAGCCGTCGAGCCTCCACATACTCCCTACCTTCCGTCACGTTGCTCTCAAATATTAGGTGCAACTCCTCAGCGGCACGCCGGAGATCCTTGGCAGGAACCGGTTCTCCGTACTCCTGTGAACCAATTCTCCCGTGAGGGTGGACGATCCTGAAACGCCTCAGCATCTCACCTGCCTGCTCACTCGATTTGCCCTCATCGTTTATTAGGCAGTGCCGGATCCAGGCCTCAAGAGAACGGTCATAGTTAAAGGTAATGAAGTCGACACGGTCCCGCAGTTTATCTAATGCCGACCCACGACCTCTCGATACGCCCAGTTGGTTGTAGATGTAGGCCAACCAGTCTTCGTCAGCAGTCCGTGCAGGCGCGACCCTCGAGGAAGGCATCAACTGAGAACTTGCTACTGCCGGCGAGGGCTTTGCCAAACTCAGAAATCTCCAGATCAGTGAAGTCAGCCCCTCGGAGCAGCGGCCCTAGCGCGAGTTCCGCCAGAATCCCGGTTGCGGGCTCTGAGGAAGCCAGAGCCCCTATGCTGGTCTTGAGTTCTTGCCCGGACGGGAATCCATACGGCATGCTCGCGCCTGCACCGAGGACTAGGACGATCTGTCGCATGAGCTTGCTCCTAGTTTAGCAAGAGGATCAATGGTGCTAAGGCCGGCCCTGTGCCGGGAACTCCTCAGACAAGCACAAATGAGTGCGGAACGGCGCCACCCCTGAGGGAAGCAGGCTGCTCAAAAAATGTCTAGACTCTGCCACATGAAGCGCAGCGCCTTGTCCCTCCTGGTCGGACCCCTCCTATTCCTTTCTTGCGGCTCACAAGATTCCGTCGAGACCCAAAGCCACTCCGAGGCCAGGCCGCCCCGCTCTTTGCTGTTGGTGACCATCGACACCTTGCGGGCGGACCACTTGGGCTGTTACGGCTACAAGCTGGCCTCCACCCCCGCCCTCGATGCCTTGGCCGCGGGCGGAGTGCGCTTCACGGAAGCGAGCTCCACGGCGCCGCTCACCTTCCCGTCGCACACGAGCATCATGACTGGCACGATCCCGCCCTTTCATGGAGCGCGGGACAACGGCAGCCATCGGGCCCTGCCCGAACTCGTGACCATGGCGGAGATCTTCCAAGGAGCTGGCTTCCAAACCGGAGCCTTCACCGCCGCCTTCGTGCTGGACTCCATTTACGGATTGGACCAGGGATTCGACGTCTATTCGGACACTCCCCAGCTGGAGGAGAAACCCACAGCTGAGTTCGAAGAACGATCTGCCAGGGACGTCAACAGCGATGCCGTCGCTTGGTTGGAAACCCTTGACCCGAGCAAACCCTACTTCATGTGGGTTCACTACTTCGAGCCGCACCAGCCCTACCCGCCGCTCGAAACGATTCCAGCCCAATACCGCAACCGTGCCTACGATTGGGAAGTGCACACCGCGGACAACGAGCTTGGCATGTTGCTCGCCAACCTGGAGCGTCTCGGTCGCCGGGACGAAACCCTGGTGGTCGTCACCAGCGATCACGGGGAGAGTTTTGGCGAGCACGGGGAAAACACCCACGGCTATTTCGCTTACCAAGCGGTGCTGCACGTGCCGCTGATCCTGCAACACGCCAGTTTGCCCGCGGGCAACGTGGTCACGGAGCGCGTGAGTTCGACGCACATCCTGCCCACGCTGCTGGAACTCTTCGACCTGGCCCCCGGCGACATTCCGTCCCTGGGCGGTTCCCTTGTGCCGTTGATGAACGGGCAAGCGAGCGAGGTCCTAACGGTTTACTTTGAGAGCATGACTCCGCGCCTCAACTATGGCTGGGCGCCCATTCAAGGGGTGACGGTCGAGGACACCAAGTACATCCACGTGCCGCGGCCTGAACTCTACAAGCTCGACGAGGATCCCCGTGAAGAGCACAACTTGCACCGAGCCAAGTCCCAGGAATCCGCTGAACTGGAAGCCGAGTTGCAGCGCGTGCTCTCCGAAAACTTCGTGCCCGAACGCATCGCCGCTGCGCGCCGCATCCTGACCGCAGACGAGCGCGAAAAGCTCGCCAACCTCGGCTACGTGGGCACCGCTTCCGACACGACCCCCGAGTTGACCCTGGCGGACCCCAAGGACGGCATCGAACGCATCCTGCGCGAGGACCAAATGCGCGGCCACCTCGAGCGTGGCGAGAACGAACAGGCCGAAGCGATCCTGCGCGACCTCCTACGCGAGGACCCCAAGAACCCAATCTTCAACGCCCACTACGGCCTCTTGATGATGAAGCTCAAGCGCCACGCAGACGCGGTTCCTTACCTGCGTCATAGCATCGCCGGCGGACAAGACAATGCCACCGTCTACAGCAACCTCGGCACCTGCCTCAACTTCACCGGGGACTACGCGGAGTCCAAAGCCGCCTTCGCCGAGGCCCTCAAGCAAAACCCCCAACACCTCCTGACCCTCTTCTGGATGGGCCAAACCTGCGCCAAGCTCGGCCACAAACAAGACGCCATCCGCGCCTACGAAGGCCTGCTAGAACACTGGGACGGCGACGAAGGCCCGACGACACGGCAGGTGCGTTCGTTGTTGGCGGATTTGAAGCGGTGATCCAGGGCATCCATCCCTGGGCGCGCCAATAGTCCCTGGGGGCAGACCGTGTCACACACCATTGACCTGCAAGGGCCGAGTTGGTCGATTACCAGGAAATACCTTCGGTCCCAACGACAAACGCCAACCATCGACTACGCCTACCGTAGTGAGTAACTAGGGAACCTCGATCACCGTCTCCAGCACAGAGCCCGCATGGAGTTCGATCGATCCGGTAGCTCCACCACACTGCCATTGATACGACCCCTGCGGAATTCCCTCCAGTCGGATCCGACCCTGAGCATCGGTGGCCAAGGGCGCCGCTTGGCCAAAGAGCCTACCGTCCATTACCCAACGGTTTACGCTTTCTGCCAACGGAACGTAGACGAGGGTCACTGGTAGGCCAGCTCGTAAACCACCGTCGAGGCCGACCACGTCCACTACGAGACTGCCCACTCGGCGGAGCTCAATGGCAATTTCCGTCCGTGCCGGGCTTGCAACTACGGGCTGAAAAATGGTCCACCTCGCGGGGGCACTTGCCTGAAGAACGTACTCCCCGGCCCCAAGCCCAGAAAAAACAACATGGCCTGTATCGTCAGGAGCGTGCCCCGGTGTGAGTGTGTACCCAAACTCCCCCGAAGAGAGCCTACAGTCCGCTGTGATGATCGACGCCCCACCATCGTGCAAGAACACGTCGATCGAGGAGTTCATGTGGAAGCGGAGCTCCACGGTTTCCCCATCTCTTGGAAACTCAAAAGGAACGTGATCAACAACGCCACCCGAAATCGAGGACAGAGTCATTTCATTGGTTGCAGGAGCCAAAGCCCGGAAGCGAGCTTCCCCGGCCGCGTCCGTGAACTGCCACCCGAGCACCATCCCCGCCGCCTCATCAGAACGCGGTAGAACTTCGACCCCTGACATCGGGACCCCAGCCCCATCCACGACGCGTACTTGAACCGCCTTGGATGTGAGCTCCACATGGATCGGAATCTCGCCACGCTCGTCGGGAGAGATCATCCGGGTCGCTCCGCCGCCCTGAGGCGACTTCCCGCCGGAGACTCGCAGGCTAACGGGCCCAGCACCAATCTTCCCACGAACGCGGGCCTCTCCGTGACGATCGAGTCGTACCGCCTGGAAGTCCTCGTTCCCATCCAAGTCGTGATACGTCGCGCCGACAACGAAACTTGTGGGATCCGAACTCGGATCGACGCCCGTCGTCGTGACCAAGAGTGTCCGGTCGCCCGAGATTAGGTGGAAGTCCAAGTCCCAGTCCTCGCCCACCCGAAGCGTGACCCGCTTGGTTGCAAGGACCTCTCCCAGTCCACTGTTGTCCGTGACTCGAAAGAGATAGGTTCCCTCGCTCGCACTTTCAACTTCCAGTTCCCCGCTGGAGTCAAACCCGGTGGCAGGAATCGCTCCTATACCGCTGGTCGCTAGAGCGTAGCCGCTCGGATCCTTACCCTCCGCTAGCACCAGACGCGCGGTAAGCCTCTGGCGTCTTCTCAAACTGATCTCCCCAAGGTCGATGGCGCGCGCACCAGCGACAACTTCCAATTCTCGGGAAGAGTATCCGGACGCAGAGACGGAGACGACGTTCGTACCAGGACCAAGCCGATCAAGGGAAAAGCCCCCGTCAGACGCAGTCAAGATCGGAGGCCCCACGGCATCCAACTCATAGTGAACGTGGCTGTTATGGACCTCGACCCGGGCACCAACCACTGGCTCTCCGGTGCTCGAGTTCACAACCGACCCGCTAAGTGTCTGGGCTGAGACAATCCCAAGAATAACCTCTTCGGCGGCTCCATCCGACAATTCCAGCGTGAGCACCGCGGAGCGCCCGTAATCCTCTGAAATCGCCTGGAGGGCTATTCTTGGAGAGGACAAGTCCTCGAGAACAAACTTGCCGTCCTCGCTTGCCGTGACTCGTACAGAGCTTCGCAGTGCATGGTTGTTGATTGGCCAGTACCGAACCTCGAAGTCGTTGACTGGGAAAATCCCCCGCAAGCAGCGGCCGGCTACCCGATAGCCTCTCCCTAGGACCACCTCGTGTATCGCCGGGATTCGTTCGGGAACGGCAATCAGGCCAGCGTCTGTTCGCCCGTAGCCCGGCGCGGTCATGAAGCAACGTGCAGTTCCGGCTGGGATGCCCCGGACAAAAACTAGGCCGTCGTCCCTCGCCTGAACAGTTTTTTCACCCGTCAAGCCGTCGCTCTCCCAGGTGAGATGAACGACGGTGTTCATCAAAACCTCATCTGCTAGGTCAAACCCTTGAAACCACAGTGATGATCCGAATACTCCCTCGAACTCCAAGTGCACATGCTGCCCGACAACCGGTGGCGCTATCCGTCTCTCCGACGGTGTAAAGGCTCCTCCTGCTAGTTGGAAGGAGTACGAGTCGGCCGAAAGGACTGGCAAGGGCGCAGGACCTACAGTTCCATCCCCGCGAACCTCGACTGCAGCGAGCTCCTCCGTAAAGGGACCATGGTGGCGGTACACTCGAACCTGAGGCATCCCCATGTCCGCGTCACGACCAGGGGGTATACCGACAAAGCCCGTCAGGGTACAAGTCGGCTCGAGCTCCAGCTGAATCACCTGCGCGGAGACCCCGGTCCATGGGACAGATCGGAGATCACCGTAGGTGGCCACAATCCGATGGGTGTGTTTCGCCGGAACGAGAGGGCCCGCCCCATCGGCCCCGGTTTCTGTTGATCTAAGAAACACGAGAAGGGCCTTTGGCGCATGGACACCATTGTCGAGTGATGCGGTGCTATCCCTTGGAAAGTCCACTTGCTGGTAAACAACCGAACCGACAACCGGTAGGGCCCCGTGACGAACACGAGCCACCATTGGCTTTGCTCTCACAAGAATCCAGGTGGCCCCCTCCTCTAATTGGTTCACACCCGGCTGCAACTCGACTGACTGTGCAAGGTGGCTCGGGTGAGTCATCCAGAGGAATGAAGGCTCCCCGTCGATAAGCGGAGGACCCCTCTCAAACTCAAACCAGCCAGCTTCATCGGTCTCAACAGTGATCGACCGCGACTCAATCTCCTCTATTGAAATTGGAGCCTCGCACGAGACAAATTCCATGAACCGGCTGTCCCAAGCCGTCCAGCTAACCTGGACCGAGTCAAGCCACTCTCCGGAATCCGATCGAACCCGTCCCCTAGTGGAATGGGGACGGCCTGCGGGAACCGCCTCTGCTCGGTGCTCTCCATCATCCACGGACAATTCGGCCGGTAGCGACTTGGTTCCCTCGGGAAACGCGCCCTGGACATCCGTCTCCACGTTCAAAGGGGCCTGCAGGTCCGCCCCTTCCATCCCGCCGCGGGACCCTACCTCCCCCTGAAAGAAGATAGCTAGTCCATACGCAACCAGAAGCGTGACGAGTACGCACCCGATTCCTCGCACCATCCCCGGTGAAAGCTTCATCGAGCTCAATCAGCCGGTCGGAACGGGGACCCCCCCCACCTCTTGCTGGGGAATCCTTCCGCGGGCTCGTGTGTAAGGTGGAGTCGTCCCCGAACCACCTTGGGCTAGCGGCCCTGGAGCAGAAGCAGCAGCAACAGTAGAGAATTCAAGGGGTATCCACACCACCACTAGCATCCAGGCCAGATGCCAGCGAGATTGGCGTTTCATACGACTAACGGAAGAGCTGAAGAATCCTGTCGACATGGTCATCGTCCTTTTTACTTAGATGGGCTCCGGTACCGCTTGCAATCCCGGAGGGACTCCACACGCGTCCCATTCGGGCAGTTCGAGTGCGGAGACAAAAGTCTGCTAGAGTGGCTTCGCATAACGCACCTAGATTTGATAGTTCAATTGCGGCTTGCTCTGCCTCATCGACCTGCCCGCTCTGGAGCGCATTGAACAGCCAGCTCATGGCGTAAACAGGGCTGAAGCCCTCGTGTCCGCAAGCTGCGGCGTACCACTTTGTCGCGAGCGCCCGGTCGCCGGCTTCGCTTGCGATCCATCCACGCGTGCTGGCAGCAACCGCTCGGTTCAGTGGATGGCTTGACCGCTCAATGGCCTGCTCAAGCATGACTCCGGCACCAGCTGCATCCCCTGCCATGTGAATTCCACGGGCGACATATATTTCGAAGGCAGTCGATGGCGCGAGAGCCATCCCGGCCACGGCTATTTCACGAAGCGTCGGTAACTGCCCACGATGAGGGTGCCTCAGGCGCTCAAGCACAAGCATTTGAGCTTCCGCCCCCGTGGGATCCTGATAAGCGCTTCGCTTCCGGGCTAGATCTCGGCTCCAGTCCGCTAGCCCCATCGGTTCCAGTGGAACACCGCCGACCTCGTTGAGGAACACCATTCCACTCGACTCCTCCGACGCGAGCAGCGTCCACATGCAGGCATCCTGCAGTAGACTTCCTAGTTCCTCTCTATGGACAGCACGAACGTGCTCCTCGATCGAAGTCACTGTCGGTCGGGGTCTGTGCCGCCGCAATGGCCACTCATTGCCTTCACTCGCGGTGGCTGAGGCTAGCCTGCGGACGATACGGTGATCCGCAGCCCCCATCTCCCTCAGCAAGCCAAGAAGGTTCTCATCGACGGTACGGAGCTTTTTATTCGCGCTCACAGCTAGTGCCTCCTCTGTTCATGAGAACCAGCAGTGCCTGGTGAATGTCTCGCCGCAGATCCTCAACACTCTCCCACTCGGTACCGACTAAGTCCTGCATGCTCTCTAGCCTCAATGCTACCGCGAAGAAAGCCCGGCGCACTCGACGCGGAAGTCGATTGAATTTCAGAGCAACGATTCGGGTGTCACTAGCCTTCACCCCAATTCCTGAACTCAGAAACTGGTCGCACTCGTCCGGTAGAAACGCTTCCGACGTTCCTTCCAACGTGTCCTGGGCGCGCTCCCTGAGCAATGACTGCACGGCGCGCCCTGTGATTGCCCTAAGGTCAGCGCTTCTTGGGCGCTCGACACTATCCCCGAGACCTCGCTGATATTGAGTGTGCGCGGTCACGCGGACCAACAGCTCCTCAACATCCAAAAAAAGCGCTTGCTCCCGAACATAGTCATTCACGAACCTTTCGATGTACGGCAGATCCAGATCCGGCTCGACGGGTTGCGCTGGGCCTCGGCTAGACTCTCCGGACCGAGGAGGACGCTTGCTTCCGGTTTCGAGATCGCGATCAATTGAATTCTCCCCTCCCATGCTCAGCAAAGTAGCGCCAATCTGGTCGCCAAGCTACAAAAAACAGATCAAGCCCATGGAATGGTAATCGGCTGGTGAAACAAGAGTGTTGTTCGCTCCGACGGGGGATGCCTGTTCGGGGCAGAAAGAAGCCTACGACCAATTCATTCGGCCCAGGGCACTGTGGAGCACAGTGATTCCGCCCTAAAAGGGGGCGCCGAGCTCGGGCAATCTCCACCAGGTTCCTGAAAGTGGTGGAGATTGCCCAAGCTCGGTACCCTCTTGTAAAGTCAACACTTGGTTGCAGCGTGCAAGAGTCGGGTCCGACAAGAGCTTTCCATCGGTCAAACCAAGCACCTTGTACTTCCAGTCGATCATCACCTGCTTTTGAAGAATGGCATAGGTGATGCGACCGTTCACGTCGGGTTGATTGGTCTGCAGCAAGACGGATCCCTTCTCCGCCCCCATCAACTGAAGGTCCCCCATCTTTGGAAACGCTTCGTGAAGAATCGGGACATTCGAACTCGAGTCAACCTGAGCCAGCGGCTGGAGGATGCTTTCCGGTGAAAGCGCGGCAAGCCCCAAGAGAAGCATGGAGAGGGCAGTTGAGTTCGTCGTTCGTTTCCGCATCTGGGGCAGTCTAGCCGCGCAACAAGGCTCGGTCACTCCATTGCGCAGCGCCCCAAGGCAACCAAGAAGCAGGGTCCGCAAGCTGGATGAGCCGCCCTTCCCATGCCAACATGCGCACATGCACCCTCCCGAGATTCAAAACGCTGAAGGGGAACGCTTGGCCTGCAGCTTCGTTCCCGGGGACCCAAAACGCCGGGACATCGTCGTGATCGGGCACGGCTTGACCTCCGACAAGGAACGTCCCTGGTCCGAGGGGTTGTCCGAGTGCTTGCGTCAACGGGGCATCGCTTCCTTACGCATCGCGTTCTCCGGCAACGGGCAGTCGGAAGGCTCGTTCTTGAAGTCCAACATCACCAAGGAGGTCGCTGACCTTGGCAGCGTGTTGGAGGCGCTCGAGGACTGGAACGTGAGCTACGTGGGCCACAGCATGGGCGGCGCGGTCGGGCTCTTGCGAGCGGTCAAGGACCCGCGCATCAAGACTCTCGTCTCCCTCGCGGCCATCACGCACACCGCCGACTTTTTCAAGCGACTCTTTGGCGACTTGGAGTTGGGATCCTCCCTGCTTGGCAAAGCTCATTGCCCCCTGGGAGAGGACCTGCGCACGGACTTGCTCTCCATCGGCAGCACGTTGCCACAGGCGTCGACCCTCAACATTCCTTGGTTGATCGTGCACGGCTCCGAGGATGAGATCGTGCGGGTCCAGGACTCCGTGGATCTGAGCGAGGCGGCGGACGGTCGTGCGGAGCTCTCGATCCTCGAGGGCGTCGATCACTCCTTCAGCGCAGAGGGACTGCCCGCCATGCTCGAGCGCGTGGCTCCATGGATCGAGCAGGCTCTAGCCCGCTGAGAGTCGGCGGCTGGGGGGGGTACCGAGCCCGGGAACGGTCTCGCATTGCGCGTGGAATGGTTCCGCTTGTCTATCGCTTGGATCGAGCGCGCCCCACTCTCTATGCTCAAGGCCATGCTCTCCCCCTCCATGCGCGCCGGGCTGCTCGGCTTGTTTCTCGCTTCCTGCGCTCCCCTCGAAGCGCTGCCGTCCGGTGCTCCGCCGCAAGCCCCCAACGTGGTGCTC
>CALCXM010000134.1 GCA_937905825.1 uncultured bacterium | reverse complement strand
ATGGGGGGGGGGGGGGGGCGCGGCAGGTTCACTTGCCAGCGAGAGAGGGCTCCAGGGGCTGGAGCCGGCGCGAGGCTGCCAAGTGTAGCAGGATTGCCCGAAGCGAGGCTCGACCGCAAGCAGTCCTGGGGACTCGCTTCCAAGTTCTGCTGGAGACGGCTCCCAGCCTTGGGCAGCAGCTAGCGATGGCCCACTCCCCTCGCAGGCCGGCCCTCCCGGGAAGCGATTCCCGACAAGATCTTGCCGGGGCCCATTCACTTCCCCCTATCCCAATGGATAGGCTGAGGGGCCTACCAGGCTCGGCGTACGGGCCCCCTCTCGAACCACTTCTGATTGCATCATGTCCAAGCTCTGGATCCCTCTATTCGCCTCACTCACGCTTCTGAGTTCCTGCTCCAATGGCCCCGACAACAGCGAGAGCAACACGGAAGCGCAGGAGACATCTGCCCCCGTGAAGGCAACCAGTGAGTCGGCCGGGCAAGCCGAGGCTCCGAAGGAAACGTCAATCCCGGCCGAAGCAGCTGGTGCAAAGGTGATGGCCGCAGAGGTCGCCGCGGCCTTCCGTGAGGGCACACTGGTCGGCATCGTCATGGAGACCATGGATTCCGGCGGCTACACCTACGTCAAGCTCGACACTCCCAATGGGGAAGTGTGGGCCGCGGGCCCCCCGACAAAGGTGCAAGTGGGACAAGCCGCCGGGTTGGGCGATTCCTTCCTGATGGACAACTTCGAGGCCAGCTCTCTCAGCCGCACCTTCGAGAAGATCTACTTCTGTTCCTCGATTCAGACCGCCGAAACGATCAAGGGCGGGGCTGCCTCGGCCGAACCGAAGAAGGCCGCGACGGCCAGCAAGGGAGCGATCGTCACGCCAGCAGAGAACGGCCAAACCATTGGCGAAGTGCTGACCAACTCTGCGGACTACGTGGGCAAGGAAGTGACCATCCGCGCCCGGGTCGTGAAGTACTCCGCCGCGATCATGAAGAAGAACTGGATGCACCTGCAGGACGGAACGGGTGAGCCGGGCAAGCACGACTTGACCATCACCACCTTGGCCACCGCAGCCGTCGGCGACATCGTCTTGATCAAGGGCACTCTGATCGCCGACAAGGACTTCGGCTTCGGCTACAAGTACGAACTCATCGTCGAAGACGCTGAAGTCACGATTCAGTAACGGCGAAGCGGCCCTCCCCCCAACCGGTGATTCTTCGTGAGATCTGCGTGGACAATGTGCCCGCCGCTGAAGAGGCCGCGCGCGGGGGTGTGGAGCGCGTCGAGTACTGTTCGCGCTTGGACCAAGACGGGCTGACCCCGGACCTCGGGCAGTTGCGCTTGGTCGTGCAACGACTGGACGTCCCGATCTTTGCCATGGTGCGCCCGCGGGCCGGAGACTTCACGGCCTCCAGCGCGGAACTCGATCAAATGCTGCAGAGCATTGAGGCCGTGCGCGGTGCGGGCGCGCAGGGAATCGTGCTGGGTGTGCTGCAGTCCGATGGGAGCATCGATCGGGTCCAGCTGCAACGTCTGGTGCAAGCCGCCGACGGCCTGCCCGTGACCTTTCATCGGGCCTTCGATTCCATCCCCAATCCCCAGGAGTCCCTCGAGACCTTGATCGAGTGTGGGGTCACACGCCTGCTCACCTCAGGGGATGGCGCGAGTGCTTGGGAGGGTCGCGAGCTGCTGCGCGAGCTGGTGGTTCAAGCGGGCAGCCGCCTCGTGATGATGCCCGGTGGCGGGGTTCGTTCCGAGCACGTGCGCGAACTCTTGGACTTCACCGGCGCCCAGGAGATCCACAGCTCGAGGCTGTTGGATCTCTGAGGGCCGCGGGAGGGCGTAGAGTCGCGGCCGCCAGACCGCGCTGTAGAGGCCTGAGACCCTAGTCCTCGAACTCCAGGATTTCCAAGTCGCGCAGCTCCAGGGCGGAACCCTCGTGATGCTGCTCAATCGCGATCTGCCCGGTAGCGTAGGTGCGCGCTCCATCGAAAAAGTCATTGACCAAGACGCCGTCCACCCAAAGGCGGATGCGCGTGCCCTGGCCTTCGTCTCGGCAAGAGATGCGGTAGTCGAACCAAGTGTCCGGCGGCACCAAGTGCACCACTCGCGGGCTGAATCCCGTGAGGCTTCCGCACTTCTGTGGGTCCGAAGTGCTCGAGTTGATCTGCGCCTCGTAGCCAGCGGGCCAACCTTTTGCTTGGGAGCTGCGGAAGAAGATGCCGGAGTCTCCGCCTTCGCTGATCTTGACTTGGGCACGCAATTCGAAGTTGCGGTAGTCCGCGCGCGGGCTGTAGATGTGCGACTTCTTGCCTTCGGCGTAAAGGCTGCCGTCGTCGTACTCCCAAGACGGCGCGCCGTCGATGGTCCAAGCTTCGAGTCCCCCATCGAAGAGGGGCATCCAATCGCGGTCGTCTTCGCGGGACTGCAGGGACTTCACCTGCACGTTGCCGATGCCCACGGACGTTCCTTCACTGCGAATGCAGAGGGGCCCCATGGGAACCTCGCCGCCGAGAGCCGCGTCGGACAGCACCGTGAGCTCGAGGTTCTCTTGCAAGAGCACGTCATCGATCGTCAGGCTTTCGATCAGCGCGTTCTCGGTTTTGTTGCCCGCGGCGTCGAAGCGCGCTGCACGGAAGACGATGTCCAGTTTGGACCAGGCCCCGGCGCCCAGGTGCGCGGATCGGCTCGGAGCTTGGCCACCCACGGCACCGCTTGCCGCAGCACTGACCTCGGAAACATCCGCCAGTTGGACTTCGTAGCGTCCCTGCAAGAGCAGACCGGAGTGCCCGCCTTCGGGCAACATGAACGACATGCGAATGTGCGCGTCTCCGTGCTCAATTTTGGAAACGAAGTCGGAAGGCTGCGCGCTGCCTGTATTGCAGAGTGCGTTGACGCCAGGCTGCGTGGCAAAGCGCGTCGGGTCGTCGCGATCGAGCTCCGCATCGACGAGTTCCCAGCCGCTGCTGTTCCACATGTCCAGGGCATCGCCCCAGGTCAAACGCAGCCAACCGCTTTCCTCTGATTCAGGAACCGGAGGCGGCGGGACGAGCTTGACCACGGTCTCCGTGGAGAGCGGGCCGTCTACGAGCTCGTTGATCGTGTAGGCGAACTCCGTGTGCAAGAGTGGCAAGCCACTGCTGGACTTGATGCCCTCAAACTTGCAGCGCACGACCTTGCCCGCGCTCAAGGGTTCCGTCTTCAAGTGCAAGACCCGACCAGAGGAATCGAGCGTCGCCGATTGCACCGAAATCGGCCGGTGATGGCGTTCCGGCGATCCGTACTCCCACCAATAGTCGTAGTCGTAGTCCTGCAGGCCGATGGACTCGGGACTGGGGATGCTCGCGGGATCCAAGGGTTCGGTGAAGGTCACCTCGAAGCCGTCGGACACCAAGTGCACGCTGAGCATCTCCATGGGAGTCACGCCGGTGAAGCGCACGCGCGCCAAACCGTCCGCAGGAGTGTGACCACCCCAACCGCGATTGGTCATGCCGACGAAGAGCGTTCCGTCTTCAGCAAACTCCACACGACAAGCCGCGCCAACTTTCTCGCGCAAGGGGAAGACCGCCCCTTGATACTGACCGCGGACCTTCTCCAACTGGGCCCGCAAGATCAAACCGTTGGTCACTTCCCCCAGGATCATCTGCCCGGCGAAGGGGCCGAAGCGTCCACCGGTTTCGTCAAACACCAAGTTGCCCGTGGAGCGCGACCAGTCATAGGGAATCCAAGCGGCGGCGTTCTTGCGGGGAACCGTCGGCGGGTTGGTGTCGGAGGCGAAGGTGCGCGTCTCCTGGTACTCCTTCGTCCAATCGAGGGAAGCGGGGTGTCCGTAGAAGCCGCCCTCTTCGATGTGGAAGATGGGACAGACGGCCATCCAATCCCCTTGGTTGTCCGTGGCGAAGAGTTCCCCGGCGGAGTTCAGACCCAGGCCACAGGGACTGCGCAGTCCGGAAGCCATGGGCAAGAGCTCTCCCTCGGGAGTGACCTTGAGCACCCAACCTCGATAGGGAACCGGCGACTTGCCGTGCCACCACTTGGGATTCAAGAAGGCCAGGTTCAAGGACATGTAGAAGTTGCCTTGAACATCCACCGGCAGTCCAAAGGCGAACTCGTGGTAGTTACCGGAAACACCCCAACCATCGCAGAGGGTTTCGATGCGGTCGCAGAGGCCGTCGCCGTCTTCATCGCTGAGTCGCGAGAGCTCCGTGCGTTGCAAGACGTAGAGTTCGTCGTTGACCACGTTGAGTCCAAGGCCTTCCACGAGTCCTTCCGCGAACAAGCTGAACTTGGCGTCGGCGGGATCATCCGCCAAGGGATTCTCGACGATCCAAACCTGTCCCCGTCGCGTGGAGAGCACCAGGCGTCCGTCCGGGAGGAAGTCCATGCCCCCCACTTCCAAGCTGACGCCTGGAGGCGGTTGCAAGTAGTCCACCGTCCAATGGTCTGCTTCGGATTGAGCTAGGGCCGTGGAAGCGCAAAGGGTTCCGAGCCAGAGTTGTTTGAAAAGCTGCATCACTTCCCCTCCGAGATTTCGGCTTGGGCTTCGAGGGTCAGTTGAATGCGGCCTAGCACGAACTCGGTCCGCTGTCCCGGATGCACTGCAATGGGTAAGTCAGGCAACAGCCAGAGAATCTCTCCGGCGAGCGCTGGATGGGCCGTGCGCAAGTCCTTGCGCCCCTGTTGAGTTCTCCACTGGGGAAGGCTTTCCAAGTGCACGGAAGCGGCCGATGGCTTGATTGCGGCGAACTCCAAGGCCAAGGGAATGTCCAGGGCACGCACGCGCCAGACGCGCTCGTAGCCACTTCCAAAAGGTGCCACCAAAGAGTGAATGGTCTCCTCCACTTCCGCGACTGGCTGGCCCTGAATGTTGAGCAGTTGGCTTTGCACCCAAATCTTGTCGCCCTGAACGCGCGTCCCGCGCAGTCGCGCCCGGAGGTCAAAACGTCCGGCCACGGAGTTTTGAACAAACGTCGGCGGTGGCGCTCCCCCGGACTCCAAGAGCACTACGGGGCCCAGCGGCTTGAGCGCGGTCCCTCCCCGTCCAACCCAGTCCGTGCGATCGACGAAACGACCTTGGCGCATGCCGAGCAAGCGCAGGTCATCCGTGCGGTACTCGAAGCTGAATCCGTTGGGCATGCCGAGCAGCAAGCCGCGGGGCTGTGTCTCTGCACTGGAACTGATCGGCGGCAAGTGCCCGCGCACGACCATGGGCCGATCCGCGATCACCAACTCCGTGTTCGAAGGCGCAGGCGGAAGGCCAGGGCCGAGCTCGATGACATAGTCCGCCAGCACCGCGATCTGCTCTTCCGTCAGCGCGTCCTTCCAAGCGGGCATGGGCGTTCCGGGGATGCCGTAGAGCAGCGTCCGGCGGATGGCCTCCGGGGTATTGCCGTAGGAAAACCCGCCATCCACGAAACTACGCGCGCGCCGCTCGAGTTGAGCGGTGCCTTGCCCATCGCCCTTCACCCCGTGGCAACTGGCACAGTTGGCCAGGTAGAGCTCCTGAGCCGATCTATCGAGAAATGCAGGAGCGTGCGTCTCGTTCGAGAACAGGGCCGGGGAAGTCAAGAGCAGAGCCGTCAGAATCATGCAGTTCATGGGCTGGACTTTAACAGAGCCCCGAACGGGGGTCTCCCCTTCTTTACGGTATCGCACACCACTCGGAAGTCCACTTCCATACGGTATCGCACACCCCGCAGAAGAACACTTCGCAAGAGTGCCGCATCACCCTGAATCACCGGGGCCCGCGTCCGCCTGTGCGCTTTGGCACGGAGAGCAAGATCGGACACCCCGGGGAGCTGGCGCCCGGTCACCAATCGCGCCTTTGCGTATCGAACGGCCCTCCAAGCCCACTCGGCAAGCGTGTTGGGCTGAGACTCACCTTGCAGATGATGCGGCACTCGTCCGAAGCCGAATACTGAGTGGTGTGCGATACCGTATGGAAATACCGCGAAAGCCCTAGCTGGCCTGCTTCAACTCTTCGGGCTTGTCTGGCTCGTTGGCCTCATCGGGTCCCGGGCCATCTGCGGCTTCAGCATCCTCTGCTGTTTCAGAGGGAGAGCTGGCTTCCTGCAGAATGTAGAGGCGCTCCGACATGGAACGAACCACTCGTTGGGTTTCTACGATGATGCGCGGCACGTCCCCTTCGTTCTCGCTCAGGCCGTATTCGGCCATGGCGCTAGTCACTCTTTCAGCGGCTTCCTTGGCGCCCTCTCCACTCTCCACGCACTCCAACAACTGCCGCACTTCCCCCATCACGAGGGAAACACCGGTGTAGGACTTTTGGATCTCGCGCAGGTTGGAGGCCAACTCTTGGATCCCTTCGACCGCATTCTCGGGAGTGCAATCTTCGCTACTCGTGGACATCGACTGCAGACGTTTCTGCAAGCCGAGCAAGCGCTCACCGGAACGTATGCGCGCGCGCAGTTCCGTGGGGCAGCAGGGCTTGCAGACATAGTCGCTGGCCCCCGCTTCCAGGGCCTCGGCCATGCTCTCCACGCCCTCTCTTCCGGTCAAGAGAATGCAGTACACATGGCGCGATGCTCGATCGAGTGCGCGGCACAGTTCCGGCCCGTCCATGCCGGGCATCTCCCAATCCACCACGGCCAGTTCAATGTCTTCTTCTAAAAGAAGCGCGTTGTAGGCCTCGGTTCCATCGGAGGTCACCAGAGTCTCATAGCCCCACCGTTCAATCATGGCGGTGAGCAGTCTCTGGGTGGTGGGGCAATCTTCAGCGATTAGGACTCTCATATTTTTGCAGGGGGGATGCACCTCCTCATCGCGTGGAGCTTCCTCCAAGCTTTAGCTCCGAGATGAAGATTGCGTATTCACCGGCTCTCCCAAATCCAAAAACAAGCTCCCGCGGTCACAAAATGGCGCTTTCGTCTCCAAATCGAGCCAAAGCCTTACTCGGGCAAAGTCTCCACTTTGAGCACTGCACAGAACATTGCGCGGGGGTCTCCGCGCTCGGCGAGGGTCTGAGTGAGGGCCGCGGACGTGCGCCGAACCTTGCCGCGGTACAGTTCGGTCCGCCCCTGCAAGACGACGATTTCTTCATCCAGATTGCAAATGAAGTCATCGAGCAAGAGTTCCAATTGGCAGCTCCCGGGAGCCTCAAGCACCTCGATCAGCTGTCCGCGACGCTCCACGACGATTCGTTCGCGCGGCTTGGGCTTCGAGTTACGAAGCCAGTAGAAGCGCGAATGAAGCACGTCGTCTTGGATCCACACGATTCGTTTTGATCGCAGGCTTCGCGAGTGCTCCGCCATCCACTCAAGCGCGGGTGCTTCCTCACGATCCATCCAGTGGCCCTTGCCCGCGTGGACTTCACATTGGTTCACATAACCACCGGGGTCCGCCGCGGCGAGCTCCGCCAACTTGAGTTTCCAATCCGCTGCGATCCTGTTCCGGTCGTAGGCAGCGTCTTCTCCGCCGACGTGCAAAGCGAAGGGCAGGTTGCGCAAACCATCGGGCAGGGTTTCGTTGGGATGTCCAGCCATCATGCCCGCGGCGGCGAAGCGGTCCGCCATGCGCGGCGCCAACTGATAGACGCCATCCCCGCCAGCGCTGTAGCCCGTCAAGTAAACGCGATCCGGATTGACCCCTTCCGCCAGCACCATGTCTTGGATCAAGCGATCGAAGAACACGTCGATGTGCGACTGGTGCCAGAGGTTCCATGTGTCCGTTGGAGCACGAGGGGCCAGGTAGATGCCCTCGGTCAACTGGTAGAGCCTCTTTTGATTCTCCCACTGCTGGTCGTTGACCTTCTTGGGAGCACCGCCACCGCCGTGCATGGAGATGAAGAGACTGTGACCGCTCTGCGGTACTTCGCCAAAGATCTCGAAGTCGAACGGCATGCGCAGCTCCCCCAGCTCAAGCACGCGCGCATCCACTCTGGCACGGGCCTCGGGCTCTTCCTTGCTCGCGTATTCAGTCCAAAGCCGATCGGATTCCTGCTGCGCCTCGACCCGCGTCAGACCCTTGGAGCTCCAGTTCGCTTGCGAGTCGCCGCCGACGGTGATCAACAACTCGTCCGCGGCGACGAACTCGAGCACACTGGAGTTTGAGTTCCATTGGAACTCACAGCGATAGGCCTGCCCTGCTTTCAAGTTGCCCACCAGATGATCGTTCGAATCGAAGCGTTCATCCTTGGTCTGGCCTAGGTCCCGCAGCAGCGTCTGCGTCGCTGCGGCGTCTTGCGTTTTTTCCGCAAGGATCGGTTCAATGCGCACGCTGGCCGCAACTCGGCTCATGCCCCCGTCGAACGCGCAGAACCGCACGCGCACTTGCCCCGCAGGCAAGGGGTCCTGCGCTCGTGTGTAGCGGGCCGTCACGTTGACCGCGTTGACGGTTTTGTCCTTTGGTCGCCAAACCATCGGGAAGGAGATCGGCGTGTCGCGCCAGGAGACAGCGTAGATGGCGTACTGCTCTTGATCCGCGAGAGCCCCGGCGGCCCGTGCCGAGAACCAACCTTGATCGAGCTTGTCGCCGGTGGGTTCTGCAGCCCCCGTGAAGTGCCAACCGTCGTCCCAGATCTCCACCCAAGAATGATTGCCACTGTCATCGCTCCAACGGGGCGTCCCAACGAATCTTGCGGGCACGCCCACTGCACGGCAGGCGTCGATCAAGAGCACGCTCAAACCCGTGCAGGAAGCCAGGCCGGAGCGCATGGTTTCCAAAGGACTCTGGTCCGGCTTCTCGCGCTTGGTGGAGTACTTGACGTTGAACTCTTTCCAGATCGAGTTGTTCAACATGGCGGCGGCTTCGGACGGACTTTTGGCGCCCTCCACCAAGGGCAGGCAACGCTCGCGCAGGCTGCCGCGCCACTCGTCCCGGAACTCGTTGACCGACGCGTAGGGCAAGACCGCGTCGAGAAAGACCTCTTCGCTCACACTGTCCTTCCATGGCGCCGTGTTCCAAGCCTCAAAGGCCAAGCGATGGTTCTCCGCCAAGTACATGGTGCTCAAGCTCAACAGATCGCCCTGGGGCATGTGCGCGATCAACCAACGCATGGCCCCTTGCTCCCGCTCCGGAGTGACGCCCACCGCTATCTCCAAACCAGCCTTGTTGATGTCCGAACGCTCGAGTGCGGCCAGGAAAGCGGGATCGTCCGGACCGATGCCCCGTTGGGCGAAGGCGGGGGAAGCGAGCGCAAGCAGTGCACAGAGCAAGGTGGACTTCGGGGGAATCATCGGTTCGTCGGCTCGGGGCTGGTGAAAGGACTAGGCCTGAACAGTATGAAGCAGCGCGCCGGAGCGGGAAAGAAACTTCAGTTGGCGTAGAGCCGTTAGCGAGGAAGGGCGCGCAGGGAGTCCGCCCTCGCCCAGCGCCAATGCGATCGAACCGACCCACTCCCAAAAGGAACGAGTCGGTTCGATGCTGTCGAACTCACGGAGTAGGCGCATGCCCGCCAAGCAAGTGGACCTGGCCATGGTCCCCCAAAGGGATCTCGGCCAGTCGAAGGCAGGCTACGGGACGAACGTCACCGAGAGGCCTGAAGACAGGTTGAAGCCCGTGCCACAGGGACCCGCCGTTGGATCGCGGTACCAAAGTTGGAAGTAGCGCGTCTCCCCGCTGTTGTAACCGCCGACCGCTTGCAGGCCAGGGCCCCAAGCGCCGGTGCCCGTGGCACTCGACAGCTGCACGGGATAACGCTGGATCTGACCACCGACACAACGCACGCCATCACCGAGAAGGGCGGAGGTCGACGCATTGCCGGTGAACAGCAGGGTGGGCTTGTTCGCAGGCAAACCCGCGCCATCGAAGACCATGTCGTCGGATGCGATGCTGGCGCTTCCGGAGGAGGTCAAGGTCGCCCCTTGGCCGGAGGAGTTCAAGCAACCCTCGCCAGCACCCGGACCGAAGTTGCCACAGGGACATCCCACGTCCGTGCCATCCCCGAGGCAGAAAGGTGTGCCGGGAGTGCCGAAGCCATCGAACTCAACCACATAGCCGTGAGCGTGATCGTTGCCCGTGTCGTTCCAGGACGTGCCAAATTGGGCGCCCTCGAGCAACTCCAGGTAGTCCTCTGCGCCAGCCGGGCCCGTGTCGTTGGGCTCACCCGGCCACCAGTTGGTGTAGGTGAAGGGCTCGCCAGTGATCCACTCCCAACCACCGGTGGGCTCCACGTAACTCGGCGAAGCGAGGTTCTGGAAGCCGCCGATGTAGCGGTAGTGAGCATCACCGATGTTGAAGATGAAATCGTTCTCCTGTTGATCGGTGATCGTGGCCAAGTGACCCGTGAGCCCCTGGTAGGTCATATTCGACGCGTCCAGCATCGCCTGCGCCCAGGTGATCCCGGGGGCGTCGATGATCTGGTAGTAGGATCCGTTCACCGGGTTCAAGACAGGTGCGTCCTCGGAGATGGTGAACGTCCCCGTGCCGCCGACAGGGTTGATGGGATAGCAGCCGACGCGAATCAGGTAGACCTGTCCCGCAACTCCTTGCCAACTCACTTCGGACTGAAAGTTGCAAGTGTCGTCGTTGCAAGCGAGCACCGTGCCCGCGCAGGAACCGTCGTAGATTCCAATCTTGGTGTCGACGGTGGTTTGGCCGCAGGTGTCCACCACGAAAGTGCCCGAGGTAGGCGCCATCCATGTGAACCAGACGTCGAGCTGGACGGTGTCGTCTCCAAACTCGAGGCACAGTGGATCGGGCAATCCATCCGTGCTGGCTGCGCTGTTGTCGAAGTTGAAGACCCCCAGACCGGCGACGGGCTGCGCGTTGGCGCAGAGGTCAGCCCCCTGTCCAAATGCTGAAGAACCCAGGACCAAGGCGGCCAGGACAGGGGATAGAGGAGAGAGTGCCTTCATGATTCAAGCTGAGGGGAGGAGAGTCGGGGGAAAGGACCGTTCGGGACAGTTTGCCTCGCACCAGCCGATTCCGCCGCAACCTTCCACGGGAGATTCCTCTAGAGACAATCGTTGCGCCCCGAGCACGACGGCCCACAAGCTGAGATTTCGGGGCCCCGCTCCCCCAAAAACCGACCCCTGCCACCCGCCAGGGCGCTTTCATGGTTTACTTACGAAACAGTTCGTAGACAACTACGATGAATGTCGTACAACCGGTCGACAGGAGCACAACCCTCCAGATCCACATGACTCAACCAACCCGCCCCACCAACGCCCAACTGACCCTACTCTCCGTTCTGTGGGAGCTCGGCTCGGCCACGGTTCGCGAGGTCCATGAGGCCTTGCCCGAAGCGAACAAGCGCGGCTACACGACAACGCTCAAGCAATTGCAACTGATGGCAGAGGCCGGTTTGGTCGGCCGCGACGAGTCCAGTCGCAGCCACGTGTACCGCCCGATCGCGAACGAAGAAGAGACCAAGGGTTTTCTGATCGACGACTTGCTCGACAAGGCCTTTGGTGGATCCGCGGCGCAGCTCGTGATGGGCGCGCTTTCCAAGCGCCGCAGCAGCCCCGCGGAATTGGATCAGATACGCGACCTGCTGGCACGGATCGAAAGCGAGGAAGGAGCCTGATGGAACATCAACTCGATCACCTGATCATCAACTTGGCTTGGACCTTGATTCACTTTCTCTGGCAGGGATTGTTGATCGGTGGTGCCCTGCAGCTCTTGCTCACCTGCATGCAGCGGCGCACATCGGAAGAACGTTACGGGGCGCGCTGCCTTGCACTCGCCACACTTGTTCTCGCACCGCTGCTAACCTTCGTCAGCCTGCAAAGCTCGGGGCAAGCGTTGGATCTCTTGCCTCTTGCCAAAGCGCAGACGGCCAACCCAGCCCTCGCTGCTGGCATGCTCGACACGCTTTCCAGCGCCTTGCCGTGGATCGTTGGCGCCTGGTTTGTGGGCGTGTGCTTGTTGCTCTTGCGATTGGTCGGAGGCTGCCTGCAAGTGTCTCGCATGCGGCGACGACTGCCGGGCGTTGCGCTCACCAGGGAATGGCAAGGGCGCTTCAATTCCTTAGCCCGCGAGTTCGGCGTGCGCGCCCATGCGCGCGTCGTGCACTGCGCCAGCATCAGCGCTCCCACCGTGATCGGTTGGTTGAAGCCCGTGGTGCTGATCCCCGCTCGACTCTTCACCGGGTTCACCGACGAGCAGATCGTGGCGCTATTCGCCCACGAACTCGCTCACGTGGCCCGGCGTGACTATTTTGTGAACATCGTGCAATCCATCGTGGAAGCCCTGCTCTTCTACCACCCGGTCGTCTGGTGGGTCTCGCAGGGCATTCGCGAGGAGCGCGAGTATTGTTGTGACGATCGCGCGGTCGCTGCAACTCATGACGGCCTTGCTTACGCCCGAGCCCTTACCGCCTTGGAAACATGGCGCGGGGCACAACCGCAACTGGGGGTTTCGACCCTCGGAGGATCACTCATGAACCGCATTCGACGCATGCTCGGCAAAAACGCCGACAGGAGGCCCGTCAACCGGCCCCTGCAAACCCTAGCCACCGCCCTCGCGGTCGGCACCCTCGGCGTTTCCGCCTATGGATTCGCCTCCTTGACTGCCCCCGCCAATGGGGACCCTTGCGCTTGCAAGTGCCATCGAAAGGCTTCCGCTCCGGAAGTTCCCACGCACTTGCCACCGGCCAACGGCTACTACTTTGAGACGCAAGCGGAAGCGCCCGCCAACCGGTTCTACTTCGAGGCTGAACCCCACGAGTCCCCCAACGATATCTACTTGGAGAGACGAGCCGGCGAGACCGGGAACGAATTCCACTTCGACGCGCGAACACCAAAGCCTTCCACGGGCATCTATACCAGTCCCACGGGCGACTCCAGAGGTCGGGTGAGCAATCACTTCCACCGGGATAGCGCCGGCCATGCTCCCCACTCCGACTCACCGGAGCCGGAGTTCACTCACGAACATGGGCAGGTCCCTGCGCCCCACGCTGAGCACCTCCCAAGACGCGTCCAGGGCCAACGGTCCGTCGGAGCGGGGAGCGGAGAACGTCTTCCGCCACGGGTAGCGAACCCACTGTTCGGCGCTAGGCATCCTGGGGAGAGCTCGCGGCACGCCGCGCCCCAACCGCCACCCGCTCCGCAATTCCGCGAGTGGCCTGAACGCAAGTTTGAAGGCCAAACCGACTCGCGCTTTCCTGATCCACTGCGTCAAGCGCCCCGGGCATCAGGGGAACACCGTGCGCCGACCACCGAGCACGAGCGGTTGCACTTCCACGACCACTCGCAACCTCCGCACCCGGCGGCACCGCACTTCCCTGGGCAGGACTCGAACCGGGCAACGCAAGAGCTCCCGACTCCACGCGAGCCATTCTTTTCGGCTCGCCCAAGAGTCGACGAACCCGCGCCAAGTCCCCATGAGGGAAGCCTGTTCCTCGGTCGACACGGCGCCACCCGCGGGACGCTCCTGCGCACCGATGCTCCGCCGGCGGAACCGCGCTTTGAGCCTCAGCCAGAGCACCATGGGGAACCGCACTCTGAACCCCATCCGCATGGACAACGCTACTTTCTCCGTGCACCCCTGCCCGCTCGACGGCCAGAGCACGGGCAAGCCCTCCGCTCTGCGGCGCCAGCTCCGCCCAAGGCTCCCGAGCACGCTGAGCACCCGCCAGTGCCTGAGCCCGAGAATGGGCCGCATGGGGAACACGACCCGCACCGGGAGCACCCGGACCACGGAAACTCACGCGTGATCCTGTAGTCCACCACTTTCAAGAGCTTCAAGGGCCGGCGTTCCGCGGAACGCCGGCCCTTTTGCGATGGCGCGTCCAAGTGCGGACGTTGCCCGCCCCACGGGCCCGCGGGCCCCCTCCATCAAACGTCCGCTTCCCCGATCACGGTGGACCTGTCCTGCGAAACCATGGATGATGAGCCTCGACAATCGCGCGCTTTTGAAGTCCCGTCGAATTCAATCGCACCTCTGTCCCCCCGACGTTACGCATGCCAGCGGAACAGACGGGTTCGATCCCACTCGTTTTGGAGACTCCATGTTCAATTCCCTTCGCACTCTCCCCGCCATCCTCAGGACCGGCGTTGCTTGCCTGTTGCTTGGCCACCTGGCGCAGGCGCAAAGCCTCGAACTCGAGCTTCGTGGCAGTGGCTGGAAGTACACGGGCGCGGAGATCTTCAACTTCGCCGGAACCGGCGACTCCCTCAATCGTCCCGACGCGAACTTGGAAGAAGTCGATCGTCGACGGTTCGGTGGCCGTTTGCGCTTTGGGCAACCCAGCGGCGGACTCTTCTTCACCTACGTCGATGAGAAGATGACGATCGCGGACAGCCCCTATCAAGAGATGGAATTGCGCGGGGATGGATGGGGCCTCGGCATCAACGGAGAGCTGTCTCTGCCGGCAGCCGGTGGACCCTTCTTCTTGTACGAAGCGGGCTGGACTCGCGTGGAAAACAGCGGCGACGTCAACGTCTTCAGCGCTGGAACCGGAGCGTTCCTCGAACAACGTCATTCGAAGCTGACCTACACGGAACTGCTAGCGCGGGCGGGTATCGGCTTGCAGGGCGAGATCTCCCCTTCCCTCGGCGTGGTGTACTCCGACATCAGCGGCGACCTCAAGACCGACGGCTTGACCGTTAGCTCACGCTTGGAAACGCAAGCGGCCGCCGCCTTCTTCGCGCTCGAAGGCATCGCCACAAAGAACATTTACTATCGGGTGGAGTGGCTTTTCGGCAAGACCAGCAAGAAGGACGACTTGGAAGGACTGACCTTTTCAATCGGAGGCAGTTTTTAGGCTGGCCGGAGGTCGAACAAAGCTGCCCGACTAGAGGATTTGTCGGAGTGCTACTGGCTGTTCCGAATCGCTACAGGCTTCGTCGAATCGCTACAGGCGATCCAGCTCGACAACTTCCAACTTGCGCAAGTTGAGTTGGCCGCCCCACAGCAACAGCCCGAGGGAAACTTCCGATCCTGCGGGGTCCACGGCCCGCGTCGCCACCACCTCGCCCTCGACGACCAGGGCCAGCCAACCGGGTGTCGTGCGCGATAGTCGGAAGGACAACCAATCCCCTGCTTTCCATTTGGGGTCCAGAGCGAAGGTCGCTTCCTCCAGGACGTAGCTGGTGCTCATGCGTTCGGCTTGGAAAGCCTCAGCAAGATGACCAACACGGCTTTTGGGAAGGAGATCGAAGGGCCGGTAGCCCTGCTCTAGTTTCGCCGTCAGAGCACCGTCCGCCAGGCGCAAAAGAAAACCCTCCAACTGATTCGCCTGCTCGCTCGAGTAACAGAATCCCAGCATGGTGTTGGAGTCTCCGAGACGAAACTCCCCCTGCAAATGAAAGAGCGGAGAAAGTTCACGATCGATGAACAACAGAGATTCCTTGGGACGCTTGGACTCGCCCTCGACCCAGCCGCTCTTCACGTTGAACTGCTGGGCTCCCGCGGAAAGCCCCCCCATGGTCTTTCCATCAAAGGCCAGGAAGGTCCGTCCCAAGGTCAGCTTTCCTGCGATCCTCAATTCCTTGGCCAGGGCGTCTCGGCGGTTGCCTCCGAGAATGTCATCGAGGAAGAGCCGAGCGATGGCCACCGCCGTTTTTGGACGTGCGTTCTCGACCGTCCGTTCGATCATGGACTCGATCGACTTGCGGTACTTGGCTTCGGCATTCTTGATCTTCGTGAACCCAGCCTTGTCCACGGCACTGCTCACGAGAGTGGCGCGTTCGAGCATCGAATCATCTTGGGCTTCGAAGGCAGCGGTGTACCAACGATTCCCCCAGTACAGCGTTTCGTCCGCCAGATCCCGGTCCTTCTTGTTCGTCGCCTCCCAGGCATCGAGGCGCAGATCCGCCATGCCCTGCAAGGCACTCAAGCAGTTAGGAGCGCGCAACAGAGCTTCACGGAACAGATCATGGGCGAGCGCTGCGTTCCCCGATTCAAGCTGCCGATGAGCAAGGGCGGCAAAGGACTCGGAACGCTCCCGCGCGCTGCTCTCCAGATCGAGCAGGGTCAGTGCCCACGCTTCCCAATCCGCTTGAAACTCTTCCAAGGTCTCGCCCTTGCGGTTCAAGACACCGAGCCGGAAGAGTTCATCTCCGCCGAGATCGCGCTCGCGCAAGAGTTGGAGTACCCGCGGAAGGGCTTCCGGTCGCAGGAGTTTGCCAGCCCCGTCGCGACCATGGCGTAGGTAGTAGACCACTCCCCAGTACACCGCGTAGTGCAGGCCGCTCAAGTTGCCCTCGGCCGCCAACATCTGCTCGAGCGGGTGAGAGCCCCCGCGCAGCAGCCCCGTCAGGTTTTCCAAACGCATGCGCGCCGGCAACCCCACAAGGATCTCCCCCTGTCGACTGAAGCGCGCGCCCTCGAAGTAGGAGGACATGCCCTCGGCGATCCAAGGCGGACTGGGCCGACCCTCGGTCACCCGAGACATGTATTGGTGGCTCGCCTCGTGCCACAAGGTTGGCCATAGACTCTCCAAGCTACGCCCCTGATCCCTCGGGTCGTAGCCAAAGATCTGCGAGCGCAGTTCCGGCTCGCCCTCCAGGGTGGAGTCCTCGTAGCCACTCCAGATGAAGGCCAGCACTCCGGGATGATTCGCGATCGGAGTGTCGGAGACTCGGATGAACTCATCACGGGTTCGAAAGAGGAAGACCGGAGTGCGCTCGGTGACGCTTTCGGGTTCGACCTCAAAGAACTCCGCGTAGTAATCCGCGATGCGATCCAAACTGTGGGCTGCTTTGCTCGCCACGTCGTAACCGATGTTGCTCTTCACGATGTAGTGCTCGGAGCGAATGACGCCCGCTTGGCGCCAGAGCCGGTGGTCCTTGGCCCATTGCGTTAGGAAAGTGCGCGAGCGGGTCAGCTCCTTTTGCCCGAGCAATCGCAGTCCCTCAGCGCGTAGCCCCCCATGCCAATCTGCGCGAGAGTCATCCCCCTGTCCCATGACCTCTTCGACGATGCGGCGAGCCACCGGATGATCAGGCCGGAAGGCGAGCACGCGACCGCCTACCTCGAGGGCGCTGCGCAGTTTCTTTTGGTTGTTCGCGTAGAGCCGCAGCACCCAGGTCAACTCCTTCAAGTAGGCGTTGCGACTGCTGCGAACTTTGCTGAGGCCTGCGCCGACGCGCTCGAGGCGCCGCTCCAAGCTGCGAATCTTCGCCTGCTTGTCGCTCTGCGCGAGACCGTCGGCCTTGTCGTAGGCGTCGATCGCGTACAAGAGATAGGCGACTTCACCGTCCTCGTCCTGGGCCTTGCCCAACAGTTCACTCAAGCGCTCCAGGGCCTGGGGCGACTCAGGATCCAAGCTGCGCTCGCGCAGAACTTGCTCGAGTTCCGCTGAGTTCCGCGCTTGCTCAATCAGCGGAAGCACTTGGCCCCCCGCAGGAGAGTTGGCCACAAGGCAAAGGAGAAGAGCGGCGAGCAGGTGAACGAGAGGCATCAAGAATCGAACTCAGGTTTCGGGCAATCGAGCGGAGAGAGAGCATACCGTAGAAAGGGAAATCGAAGGCTCGACACGAGAGCTGTTCTGGGTGCAGGCCCTCGCAGACCGCATACTGCGTCCCAGACTCCTGGCAAAACTCAAACGCAAGTTCCGCGATTGGGCTGTGCGCTTCCCCCGCGAGTAGCCAAGAATAGTCCCTGACGAGCCTCCCCTTCGGTGGCTCCGCTCAGCGGCCTCCCCCCTCTCTCCCGTCCACATCGTCGAATGAAACGCATCCTCACCCTCCTCAGCCTGCCGCTGCTCCTGTCCCTCGTTTCCTTCTTCGCGATCGATCAGGCCCGGGAGAAAGCGGACGCTGAAGCCATCACGAAGGTCGTCACGGACTACACCCGAGCCTTCTACGAAGCGAAACCCGAGCTGCTGAAGACGGCCTTGCACAAGGACCTGTCCAAGTTCGGTTTCTACCGCCCCGCCGGAGCTGCAGACTACAGCCCCATGCCCATGACCTACGACCAAGCCCTGGCCCTGGCGGCGGAACTCAACAAGGAAGGCGCGCTCGGCGACAACCTCACCCAGAAGGTCACGATCCTCGATCAACTCGACAAGACCGCCGCGGTCAAACTCGAAGCGGCTTGGGGCTTTGACTACATCCACCTCGGCAAGTTCGACGGTCAATGGAAGATGCTCCAGGTCATCTGGCAGTCCCACCCGAAGTAAACTGCTGATTCGCAGGCGAGTCGCCTGATCGGGAAGAGCCCTTGCCCAGTCGCGAATGCGTGACTGGGCAAGGGCTCTTCCTACAGTTTTGAGCTGCCGCGCGGTCGGGCTCGAGCACCTTCGGTGGCCCGGACAACGCGCTGGGGAGAGCGGGCTAGGGCAATTTCGGACGGCAAGCCGGCGCGAGTTCGTTAGCCTCTGCGCCCCATGTCCTCCCTGCGATCCAATCCCCGGCTGCTCTGCATCTTTCACGCCTTGCAGATGAGCCTGTTCCCGATGGCCATCCTGACGGTGTTCTACAAGCAGGACATCGGCATGGGCTTGAAAGAGATCATGTTGTTGCAGGGGGCCTTCGGTCTGGTGATGGTGCTCTTCGAGTTCCCCTCCGGCTACCTGGCGGATCGCTTTGGTTACCGCCGCACCTTGCTGCTCTCTTCCGTGCTCAACATGCTCGGCTGGTCGCTCTATGTGCGGGCAGACTCGATCCTCACGATCCTGGCTGCGGAGGCTGTCCTCGGCGTTGCCAATTCCTTGGTTTCCGGTACCGACACGGCCTTGCTCTACGAGTCCCTGGAAGAGTCGGGGCAGGAAAGTCAATTCGGCCATTGGACGGGCCGGGTCAAGTTCTTTGGGCAATTGGGAGAAGGCACCGCAGCCATCATCGCCGGACTCCTGTACGCCTATTGGCATCGTCTGCCCTTCGCCTTGGAAGTCGGGATTTGGGCCTTGAACCTGTTCGTCGCCTGGAAGCTGGTGGAGCCCGCGCGCCACCGCCCCCCCGCTACGGACAACTGGAAACAAATCAAAGCCATGTTCCGGCACGTGGCCGTGGAGGACTTGCATCTGCGCAGCATCGTGTTGCTCACGATCGTGCTCGGCATGAGCTCGTTCATTCCGGTCTGGACCATTCAGTTGTACGGGACGGACGCGGGCTTGCCCGCCGCGTGGCTCGGGGTGGTGTGGGCCTTGGCCAACTATTCCGTGGCCGTCGCGTCCCTTTCCTCCACGCGCATGAGTGAGCGCTTTGGTTTGCGCAACCTCGTGCTCTTGTGCACGCTGTTGATCGCCATCGGCTACTTCGGGATGGGCTTGACCCACGCGGTTTGGGGCGTTGCGTTCTACTTCTCGCTGACCACCATGCGTGGGCTCTTCGGCCCCTGCCTGCATCACGAAGAGCAGCGCCGCGTGCCCTCCTCGGACCGGGCGGGCTTCATCTCCCTACGCAGCTTGATGTTCCGCTCCAGCTTCCTCGTGATCGCTCCCCTGATCGGGATCTCGATGGATGCGAACGGCCAGCACCCGGTGCTCTTGGTTCTCGGAGTGCTGCTGTGCGCGGCCGTGCTCGCCTGCTTGGGTCTCTTCCAGCGGACGAAGACTCTCTGACGCGTTGACCGCACATACGGTATCGCATACCGCTCAGAAGAACTCTTCACATACGGTATCGCATACCGCTCAGAAGAACTCTTCGCAGGAGTGCCGCATCAATCCCCATCAACGGGGCTTTCCGGCAGATTGACCGGAGATGATGCGGCACTCTTCGGAAGCGGATTTCCGAGTGGTGTGCGATACCGTATGGAAATACCGTATGGAAGCGTTCTTCTAGAGCTAGGAAGCTGGTGGAGACTGCCGGGGCGCCGGAGGGGTCGGTTTCTTTTCAACCCTTTTTAGTTGGTACAGATCCAGTCGACGGTCCTTCATGATCTTGACGCTGCCGTAGTTGTGCAGCTCCTTGAGCAAGTCCAGGTCCACGTCCACCAAGAGGGTCATCTCCGCATTCGGCGTCGCTTCTGACTTGGTCCCGTTGATTGGGAAGGCGAAGTCGGCGGGCGTGAAGACGGCTGACTGAGCGAACTGGATGTCCATGTTGTTGACCTTGGGCAGGTTGCCCACGCTTCCAGCAATCGCCACATAGCACTCATTCTCGATCGCTCGTGCCTGCGAGCAGCGCTGGATGCGGGTAAAACCGTTTTGGGTGTCGGTCAAGAAAGGGACAAACAAGATCTTCATCCCGTCGTCGGCCAGTAGGCGCGGTAGTTCGGGGAATTCCACGTCGTAGCAAACGACGATCCCGATCTTTCCGCAGTCCGTGTCAAAGACTTGGATGTCGTTGCCGCCGCTCATGCCCCAATGGAAGACCTCGTTGGGCGTGATGTGCAGCTTGCGATACATGTCGA
>CALCXM010000133.1 GCA_937905825.1 uncultured bacterium | reverse complement strand
GTTGGCAAACCTATGCTGTTGGCAAACCTATGCTGTTGGCAAACCTATGCTGTTGTGCTCCGCGGACCGCTTGATAATTCGTCCTGTGACGTCGTCTGTCCGGGGGGCTATAGGCATCCATACACCCAACGACGCTCCTCAGCTCGCTGTTTGAGCCACAGGGGCGGACCATGCAGCGAGTCCAACTTGCGCCACCTCCAAAAAACCATGAAGACGCTTGTTCCGCTCTGGATGCACCTTGGGCTTCTTATCCTCATCGGCTGCCTGTTCCCGTCCGGTCTGTTTGGAAGGGGGACTGATTTGAGTGTGGCAGAGGAAGGGGCTGTCCATGCACTTGCGAGGAAAGCGGATCTTGTGGTGAGCGCGAAGGTGGTTTCCCGCAAGACCTTTTCAGGCACACCACGAGGACAGCGGAAAGGCTTCTCAACCGATGGTTCCTTCGTCATTCATGAGCTTGCCATCAGCGACAAGCTCCTGGCCCCGGGAGACTTGGAAAGGGTCTTCTGTTTCATTCCCATTGGAACCCAGGCCCCACTTCCTGCGGTCACCACGGGTTCCCGGTACCTACTTTTCCTGCAAGCAGACTTGGGACTCCTGGCAAGCCTGGCCAAGGAAAAGATTCCAGCAGTCGAGCTGCACCTTGCCGGTTCCCCAATCTACCGCGTCGTCCCCGGTGGTCTCGCGCAGCTTTCCGCCGATGGTCAAGCGTTGACGTGGCCGCCAACTTGGGGGAAGCAGCTGCATGCACCTGGAACCAGCGTCCAGCTTGCTAATGCCTTGGGCAGCCTGCGCGCGGTTCTGGACGCTGTGCTTCCCCGTGTCGAGTTCGCCTTCGCCACCACCGGATCCAACCCCTGGAGCCTAACGATCGAAGCCAACGGCTCCTGCAATTGGACAGGCCGCGATCCCTTGACAACCGCCGAGGCAGCCCAGCTTTGGTCGACGATTGGTCTGGCCACCTCCAAACCGTGGCCGCATTCCATCGGTTCTTCCCTCCAACCCGGCGAGTCCTTCTGGCGCTTCGAGATCCGCACCCTAAGCGGTGTCCATCGAGCCCAAGTCTTCGAACCAACGGACAGCGAGATCGCCGAACTGCGCGCCACCCGCCGCTCCCTAGGCAACATCCTCGAAGCCCTTCCCCTGCGCCTGGCCCCGCCTGCTGGCATGTATTGGTAGGCGTGCAAGTTGGCATGGCGCCAAAGCGCCAAGTTCAAAGCGCGTGTGCATTGGATGACCAGGTCTCCGCTCGGGCCGAACCGAATTGGGGAATCTGAAGAGTGCCGCTGGAACGGAGCACGTTGGAGAAAAAGCCGGGATTGTGAATGAGGGAATCGTCCACAGAGTGTCCATCAGAGCGAATGGCAGATCGGGAGCGCGTCTCCTGTGCGGCGCTTGTCCGCTTGCCGTCGACACTTGGAATCCCTCGCTTCTTCCACTCGGGATTGGAGGAGGGATGTCAACAACCAGAGCCGTTGATGAATCACCTGGATGCACCCCAACCCTTGCAGTCGTGTTCAATCGTGCCCTCGGACGCTGGCTATCCTGATTCCGCAAAATTGATGGTTGAACGGGAGTTGGACGGTGGGTTGCTCGAGAGCAAGTGCGCGGCACGACTTCGCGGCTTGGCATTTTTTTTGGACTGCTCTCGGCTGGTTGACTTGGTGGTGTGCCGAGTTCAGGGCCGTTTGGATCTTTTGGAGCGCGACGCAGCTGAAGCGCTTACGGACGTGATTGATGAGACGATCCTCGAGCTTGTGCTCAACGATGAGCTGGGCGATGAGCTGGGCGATGCTCCAGCTTCCATCTCGCAGGAGCACATCCAATTCATGAACGGCGTGGGAGTGCTGGCCTCGCGGATTCATGGGGCGAGCAGGCGCTTCAATGGCTTGCCGTTTCCATTGCGCAAGACGTTTCGGATGCTGTGCCTCGAGGGGATCCCCATCGAGCAGTGCGTCGCCCGCGGAATGGGATCGACGGAGGTCATCGGGGGAGCGGTGCACCACTGCTTTCAAGCTCTGCTACGGGACTGGCCGCTCCAACCAATCCCGCGGGCGCAACAGCCGATTCTATGAAGATCAAGCAAGCGCGCGCTGGTTCGTGGGGTGATCGCTCGGGTGGCGCCGGGCCTTGCAAGACACCTCCTGCTACTGGATGTTCTCGCCGAAAAGAATTTGCAAGGGGATCATGCACGCGATGGCGACAATCATGATCAGCATGAACTTGGCGAAAGACCACCGGGCGCGTTTCATGGCGTTGGTGCGCAATTCACGGCCATCAGGGTCCCAGGAACCCCGGTTTTCAAGGCAGCGGGATGAATCGGTCGAAGGCCCGAGCATGAATTCTAGAGTGCACCCGAATTTCAAAACGAAGTACCGCGTCTCCAACTGGCCGGAATACGACCAGGCCCTTGTCCAGCGCGGCGACCTCACCCTCTGGATTTCCCCGGGGGCCGTCGAAGCTTGGAGTGCCAAGCCATCTGGGCGGCGCGGAGCACCCAGCAAGTACTCGGACCTGGCCATCGAAACTGCCCTCACGGTTCGATTGTTGTTCCACTTGCCGCTTCGGCAAACCGAGGGCTTCTTGCGCTCCTTGTTCGATTTGATGGGGCTCGGTCTCGACGTGCCGGACCACACCACGCTCTCGCGAAGGAGCTCCACCTTGAAGGTGAACCTCGGCGTGCTGTTATCCAAGAAGCCGATCCACCTGATCATCGACAGCTCCGGCTTGTCGATTGTCGGAGAAGGGGAATGGGCTGCAGCGAAGCACGGTGGGGGTGGAAAGCGTGGCTGGAGGAAACTCCATCTCGGCGTTGACGCCCACGGCATAATCCAGACTCCGATCCTGACCAAAAGCAACGTCGATGACGTGACCACCGGGATCAAGATCATCAAAGCGACCAAGGGCAAGTTGACCCGAGTCACGGCTGACGCTGCCTACGATGCCGTGGGATTCTACGAGGCGGCGAAGTCAAGAGGAGCCAGCGTTGTCGTTCCGCCGAGCGCCTCTGCTTCGGTCACTGGACGCGGGCCGCGGTCAGCCGAACGGGACCGGACGATTCGCCAGGTCGAAAAGCTTGGTCGCAGGGAGTGGAAGAAGAGATCTGGATACCACCGTCAGGGAGCGGTAGAGAACGCCTTCTTCCGCTACAAGACGATCCTTGGAGGCAAGCTTCACGCCCGAGGTCTGTCTGCGCAGAAGGTTGAGGTTGCCATCGGATGCAAGATCCTGAATCGAATGCTAGGCTGCGGGCGACCAAGGTCGGTCGGCATTGCTCGCTGATTTCGCGAATGGAAGGGGCAGGCTTGAACCAAATCGATTTCTGCACCAACGCCGTTGGCGATTGCGTTCATGAATAGACCGGGCTAGGCGATCTCTGGCAACTGGCCGACGAGCAGCTCTACAAAGCGAAGGAAGCCCAGCGCGGAACCCTGTCCGCGATCGTCGTCGCTTAGGCGCTGGACTGGATAGACCCGGGATCGGCTCTCGCTTCCTTCTCGAGCGAAGCGGCCCTGCGCATCGATCCCTCGCAGAGGGAGCGACCCTAGTCTCTCCGAATCGACTCCAGGAACTCTCTGGACTCCGAGTTGAGTACCTCGGAGAGCCTGGACAATTCGGCTGAGGCGGCGACCAAATCTCGGGATGCCGTGTCCGTGATCTCGGCCTGTGTAGCCACCTCGTTGATGTGGTCCGAGAGAGCGTAAGCCCCCTTCGCCGCGCCGAGCGCGTTCTCGCTCATGCTCCTGGAAACGACGCTCTGCTCCTCGACCGCTCCGGCAATCGCGGTGGCAATCTGCGAGAGGCCTTCAATGGTTTGGCCAATCGAGCCGATCGCCTGCACCACTTCGTGGGTGGAGCCCTGGATCGCGCGAACGTGGTTTCCGATCAGGTCTGTAGCATTTCCCGTCTGTCCGGAAAGGATCTTGACCTCCGAGGCCACTACCGCAAAGCCCTTGCCCGCATCGCCCGCGCGGGCCGCCTCGATCGTCGCATTCAGAGCCAGCAAGTTGGTCTGGTCGGCGATGGCCTTGATCATGGCGAGCACTTCACTGATTCGATCCGAGGACTCGGCGAGTTCCTGGACAATGATTCCCGTCTCCGTGGCCTGGGCGACGGCCTCCTGAGCCGAACTGGAAGAGGTCACGACCTGCCGATCAATCTCTGAAATCGACGCGGAGAACTCCTCGATCATCGCCGCGATCGCGGAGATCGCCTCCTGGGTCTCCGATGCGTTTACGGCGAGATCCTGGGCCCGTGTTACCGTGGAGGAAGAGTTCTCGGAGAGGCCACCTGCGGTCACATGCAGTTCGGTCGATGCAGCCGAAATCGACTGCACGAAGGCATCGATCATGTGCTCGAACTCATCGGCCATGGCCATGCGGTCTCGTTTCGTCTGCTCCAGCTTGGCAGCGGTATCTGCCATCACGTCGGTGGAGTGATTGATCGCTGTGGCCCCGCGTCCAAAGGATCCGCGCATGCCCCGCACCAAGACCTTGCGGAAGAACTTGCCTTCGCTTGCGGCGTTCAGGGAAGCCCCTGCTTCCCGAACAAAGGCGTCGGTCATGTCCAACATCTGATTGATGCTGTGCAGCAATGCGCACACTGCGGGAGGGCCCTCGATGCGGAGAACTCGGGGCTCCAGATTGCCGAGGGCCGCTTGGGTCATGACCTCCATCGCTTGGGCGGTGGCTGCTTTGTAAGCCGCCAATTCCGCTCGCAGGGCCTCCACCTCTGAACGATCCTCAAGCAAAGTTTCCGAACCGTTGTCGACCTGACCACTTCCCATTTGTTTCATAGCGTTGTCCTTCATCGTTTTGGACCTAGAGCGAGAAGACGAATTCGTCATAGTCCATGCCCGCATCCCTCAGGGTCGAGTTGAGTCGATCCATCCCGGCCTGCAGCGCCGGCGCCCCCGTACCTGCAGCAGCCTCTGCTTGGGTCAGCGCGTGGTAGATCGGGATGATCTTTTGAACCGCCGTTGGCTCGGGGACTCGGCGATTCGAGTGGTAGCCGATGATCCTTCCCTCTCCATCGAAGGTTGGCGTCACGTGCGCGTGTACCCAGTAGTGGTCCCCGTTTTTGGCCAGGTTGATGACGTAAGCGAAGATCTCCCGCCCACTTTTTATCGAGTCCCAGAGGAACTGGAAAACGCAACGGGGCATGTCCGGATGCCGAATCAGGTTGTGGGGTTTCCCCAACACCTCGCCCTCCGAGTAACCGGCCACGTTCAAGAAGACCTCGTTCGCGTAGGTGATGATGCCTTGGCAATTCGTCTTGCTGACGATGATGTCATTCATGTGGAAGTAGGTTTCAACACCCGTGGGGGCAATGCTTGTCAGGGTCATGGTGCGCTGGTGATCGGGAACCTTGGATAGAACTCTCCATCGTCAAGGCACGCGCCCAACTCCAGACCTTCCTGTCCCTAGACCGCAAGATGCTCGCACGGGTTGGGGCGAGGATCCCGCGTCAGTAGAGTTCGATCGCGCTTACCGCCAAGACGGCCGGCTCAGGGACCTTGAGCGGCGCACGCACGGCTCCGATACAATACTCCGCTCCCGGCACGACTCGGCCGTCCCCGTTGGAAGCGTCGGTACAGTAGGGCACTTGGATGACGGCCACGCCGGTCTCCCCAACCGTCGTGCGCACCACGAATGGCACGCGCAGCTCGGAGTCCGGGAAACGCACTTGGAATTGAACTCCAACCTCGGAACCCGAACTCCCGTGCAACAAGAGTTGTGCTCCAGGCACGTGCAGCCACACCCAACCGCGGGGCCACCTGGGCAAGAGCCCGCCCAAGAGAGGCTTGGGGCTCGGTTCCGGCGCCACGTGCACCAAACGCAAGAACGGGATCGGTTGGCGCACGACCGCAGGAAGCTGTTCTTCCAGACTCGCGCCCGCCAACAGCAGACGCGCCATGGCCGTCGCAAACCATGCCGGACGTAGACCGCCGCTCCATCCACGCTTGACCCCTGCCAAGTAGCGAGAAGTCAATTGCGGGTCGGCCGGTTGGACCAAGTCCGGCAACATCTCAGGCAAGTTGGAGTTGAACAGCAGGTAGCCGATGCGCCGCTCTCGGAGCATGGCATCCAGCTCGGAGTCGTTTTCCGAGAGGAACGCGCGGGGTCCGAAACGATAGCTCGACTGGCCCAGGTAACTTCCAAAGACCGTGGCGACGGTGGGGCGCTGTGCGACCCACTCGATCATGTGGCCGTCTCCCCAGGAGGCCAAGACTCCCTCCTTTCTCTCGTCCCGCCACCGCGCTGGCACCAGCTGACCTATCATGGAGTCCTGGCCCCAGCCGCACGCTGGCGCAGCGACATCGTCCCCGCGCCGCGCCCTCGTCGCCGAGCCTCATGCGGTGGAACTGGCCCGCTGCCACTCCACCGCTACAGCTTCGCGGAGCTGATGAAGCGCGTGTTCCGCATCGATGCCTTGAGGTGCGCGAAGTGTGGTTCAGAGCGCCGCTGGATAGCAGCGATCACGAGCGTCGAAGCCGTCGCCAAGATTCTCGACCATCTCGAATTGCCGAGCGCCTTGATCCAGCCCTCGCCACCCCGCGCACCGCCCCAGGCCGAGTTTGAGTTCGAGGGGTGCTAACGAGAAGCGAGGGCGTTCCGCGCGGTCTGTTGACTGTGGTAGCCGGACCTCGTCTTCCCCTTCTAGAATCCCAGCTGCTGGACCTACTGGACCTCGCCCGAATCGCCACCGATCCATCGAGCCCGAGCCTGCCACCCCACCTCGTTCACGAGCTTCGCGCCTGCTTCACCTACGGCACCCTCTCCCACGGCTTCTGTCGCTTCCACTACTCCGCCTGGGGCCCGAATCCCATGATGCTCTTCCCGGGCACACCACTCGCCTGCATTATTCAGGCGCGGCGCAGGCCTCTCTTGTTGCCCAAGTCAATCGCCATGTCAATCGCTTCCGCCAGCAGGTGGGGGCGGATGGGTTTGGCCACGTAATGATCCATGCCCGCGTTCAGGCAGCGCTCTCGATCTCCGGCCACCGCATTGGCTGTCATCGCGACAATTGGAATGTGTGCCTTCTCGCCTTTGAGCGCGCGAATCTGGGCGGTTGCCCCATAGCCGTCGAGCTCGGGCATCTGACAGTCCATCAGCACCAGATCGTAGGAGATGGACTTGACGGCGGCGACTCCCTCTAGACCGTCGTGGGCCACGTCAGCCTTGTAACCGAGGCGACGCAACATCGCCTTGGCCACCACTTGGTTGGTCACGTTGTCCTCAACCAGGAGGATTCGGACATTGGCGCGGCTCTCTTGCTCAACCTGGGCATTCTGGGACAGCTGTTCCCAACTGCTGACGCGCGTCGAGGAGTCTTCTGTGCTGGAGGATTCACCTTCTGCGGAGATCGACCAGATCGCGTCCGCCAGTTTGGAGACGAGCATCGGGGCGACCAAGAGGATCGGCGGGCGGTGTCCGTCTTGGTTCAAGTCCCGGGGTCTGTTCGGGTGTTGATAGAAGACGATCCACTGGATTCCCGCGCCCAAGGGGTGGGCACTGAGCCGCGTGCGAAGTTTTCGCCAGTCGATTCCCGCGGAGTCGTCGACCACCAGAATCGGTGCACGATCGAGGTCTCCCAACAGGGACTCCACCTCCTCTTCGTTCAGCGCCCGTTGGCATGGGATGGCGTGCTCCTCCAAGACCTTTTCGAATTCTGACTCCAGCACCCGGTTGGGGTGAGTGAGAATGACAGGGGCACCTGAGTATGGGCGACTGCAGGGGTCACCGGGGGCCACGACCTCCCGGACCTCGGCATCGATCGTGAACCAAAACGTAGAACCGACCCCTGCTTTGCTCTCGAATCCGATTTCGCCGCCCATCAACTCCACGAGCTGCTTGGAGATCGCCAGGCCCAAGCCCGTGCCTCCGTACACGCGGGTCGTGGAGGCGTCCGCTTGAGAGAATGCCTTGAACATCTTGGCTTGACGTTCCTTCGGTATACCAATCCCTGAATCGGAGATGGAGAAATTCAAGAGTTGGCGGCCACCGCGTGCGGGCTCGGCGTCGACGCGAATTACGACTTCGCCGACCTGTGTGAATTTGACCGCGTTGCCTGCCAGGTTGATCAGGACCTGGCGAATGCGACCCAGGTCCCCTACGACGAGGTGAGGGACATTAGGGGACACCCAGGCAGACATCTCGATACCCTGCTCGCGAACCTTGCCTGCGACAATGTCCACCGATTCTTCCACCATGGATCGTGGTTCCCATTCCAGCAGCTCGATTTCGAGATGGCCCGTTTCGATCTTCGTGAAGTCGAGGACGTCGTTGATCAAGCCGAGCAGCGCTTCACCACAACTGCGGATCGTCGTGGCGCAGTTGGATTGCTCCTCGTCCAGTTGAGTGTCCAGTAGGAGACTCGTCATCCCCAAGACACCGTTCATCGGGGTGCGAATCTCGTGGCTCATTGTGGCCAGGAACTCGGACTTCGCACTGCTGGCTACGATTGCCGCCTGGGCCATCTCCTCCGCGTACTGTTTGCTGGCGACTAGCTGTTCGTTGAGTCGACTGGAAGCTTCGACGGCGATTTGAAGCTCGTGCGTTCGGAGCTCGACGCGCTCCTCGAGTGTGTTTCGTGCCGCGACCAGCTCTTGTTCCCGAACGGCGACCGTGTTGGCCATTTGGTTGAAGTGCACAGCGAGCTCTTGCACCTCCCGTAGAGCTTGACCTTCGTCCATTGGCTCCTTCTCCGGATTCCGCTGCAGAAGGCGAACACCCTCACCCAACTGCTCGAGGGGACGAGAAAAGTAGTAGCGCCCGACAGCAGATGCGATCAAGGAAAGGACCACGACGGCGGACAGCAGGACGGCCACCAAGGTCCCAAGCAACTCCTTCAACTCGGCGTTGGCCTCGGCTGGATCGAGCTGGAGGAACAGATTGAGTTCAAGCTCGCGCAGTGGAGTGCTGATCCACTCTCCTTCGTTGGGCTCTCCCCAGGCCGCGAGGGTCGTGCCATCCAGATCGAGCGTCACAGCCACGTGCCCGGGCAGCTCCCCGGCGCCGAGCAACCCCGGGAATTCACTCAGCGGGAACTCCGCGGCTAGAGCGCCCTCGGGCAAGCCGTTGTAGAGAATAGGCACAATGATCCGCACGACAGTCTCGGAACCGTGCGCGGTGATGGAGGCGTGGTGGCTCAGCTCTCCCGAGAGCAACTGCTTGAACTCCTCAGTCTCAGCGAAGGAGCCACTGTTCGGACTGAGCGTCGAGTGCAGAGTGCGCCCCTTGTAGTCGGTCAGGATCAGATTCGGAGTGAGCCCCAGGACGGAGAGGCTCTCCAGAAAGTCTTGCATCTCCACCTCAACCGAGTCCGGGTTCATGGCGGCTTGAGTGATGATCGCGAATTCGGAGATGTCCTTGAGCACCGTCCTTTGATGTAGAAGCGTCTTGTCTACATTGGCCCCGAGGCTCATCAACAGAGTCTCTGTGGACTGCCGGCGAATACCTGCGAATTGCTCGCGAACAAGCCTCTCGACCGGGTAGATCAAGCAAGCACCCGTCAGAATGACAAGGGAGACGACAAAGAAGGTCAGAGCGCTGGTCGTCGTCCAACCGCGGGATGGGCGACGAACGCCGATCCTGGAGTGCTCAGATTTGGGGGGCTTTGATCGTGAGGTAGGCATGGTCACGCTTCACTTCACCAGCTCGATCTGACCACGGTCGCCATAGCGAGCCATCTTGTAGTCCGATATCTCAAGGGCTTCGTGGGCGTCGGGGTTGTCTCCGCTCCAGACACCAAAGGGTTGTTCGTAGACCTTGATCAGACCCTGCACAGGGACGCGCAGGTGTTCCAGAGCAATTCGAGTGCGGCGCCGATCCTCGAGGGCATTTCCACTGGGCTCAATTTGCTTGAGGGCCTCGATCAATATCCGAGTGAGATCGTAGGCATGTATGAATCCCGTCGGAGCTTCGAGGTCTGCGTACGTCTTTACCTGCCCGGGAAAGAGGGCTTGGCAGCGATTGAAAACCAACTGCTGGAAGACGGATAGCTCGCTGCTGACGAAAGAGAAGCTGGTCTGAATGAAGGTGAGATCGATGTTCGAGCGAATGTCGGCTCCGATGACCTTTGGGAAGTCGCCGCCGGTCAGACCCCAGTGGCTGCAGATGGGGATGCGCTGTTCCTCTGGCAATCGGGCCATGTTCTGGACCAGGGTCTTGGCCTCGTTGCTGTTGCCCACGAAGAAAATGCAATCCGGGTCCAGGGCGCGAGCATTCATCAAGAGCTCCTTCGCTCCGCGGTCGGTGAGGCTCCAGTTGAACCAGAGCACACCCACAGGATCCGTTCCAAGTTCCTCCAATGCCGCTTCCATCGTGCGCTCATTGGATTTCCCCCACCCGGTGTTCTCGAGCACCAATAGCGGGCGCCGGAATCCGCGCTCTTCCACGGCGTACTGACTGATGACGTAGCCGGCCTTGGTATCGTCTACGGAGAGACGGAAGATCCAATTGTTCGCGCTTGGATACCTTGTGATCGGGCCAGCGGCCGCCCAGGGATCCATGACGAGAATTTCGTTCTCGTTGATGAAGTCACGGTGGGCGAGAAGGGGGGGCGAGTGCAATCCGCTAACAACGGCAAGGGCTGCAGCGTCCTCGAGGAATTCGTCCAAGTGGTCCTTGCTGCGTCCCGAGTTGCCCCGGTGATCCCGGACGAGGAGCTTCAGCTCGAAATCACCCACTGTTCCGTTGGCTTCGTCCAGCGCAGTTCGAATGCCCCTCTCGATAGAAACTCCCGATGCCTTCGCGCCTGACAAGTCCGCATCCAAGTAGATGTGCACAACCTGCTCAGGGGCCGTGGCGCCGCTGGTGACCGCGTAGGTGGGGCAGGCCAGGAGCACCGCCAGAGATGCGATATAGGGGAGAATACGGGACTTGAAACGAGCTTTCATGGAAGGCGTGAGGAGCGGGGAGTGAGGACAATACCCGGGGTCTTTCCATCGTCGTGAGCTCTTCGTCGACTCCTCACCGATCCCGGAATTCGGCCGACTTCGCCCGGATCAGGGGCCGGGGAATAGACGTAAACACGTCCAAGGCGCGCTTCGAAGCGTTCTGGAAGGCGATTTATTTTCGTACCGCCGTCTCCTGATTTGGGGCTGATGGTGATTCGACTCATGAATAGATCGGGCTCCTATGAACACCACCCTGTCAAGTTTCTTGTCAGATCAAGCTCACCTCCCCGGAGCACGTCGACGCAATCTTGGCTGGCTTAGAAGGGCCGCTGCGCGACAAGCTCCTATCCGTCCCGGACTCGATGGCCCGGAGAACCAAATGCTGCATTCGCCCGCAGGCGTTGCGAAAGCCAAGTGCGAGAGCTCTCCTTCTAGGCCTGTGGCCCTGCGGCGGACGCGCTGACGCGCCCCACCCAACCGATCGGTTTTCGAGCTGCTCTCCCAAGATGACGCCGCGTGCTGTTCTGTGCGGCGCCTTTTTGGGCGTTCCGCGATTTGAGTGAGGGGTGCCTTTGAAACTCGCTTCATCTAGGCAACGAACGCGCTCCGGAGAAACGGTTCCGCCCGCTCTCCAAGCGGAGTACCAAAGGCACCGTGATTCGCATTTGTCCAGGTCCTATGCAGCGACTTCGGCCGGGACGGATTCGACGCGGCCTTCGGTTTTCAGGACGGCACCGGCCGGCAGGATGCCGTGCTCAACGAAGTGCCAGAGTTCGATGAGTAACTTGCGTGCGACCGCCACGATCGCCTTGCGCTTGCTTCGGCTCCCTCCGTTACCCACGCGAGATTTGAACCAGCGCGCCGTGCAACTCTCTGGCTGCCAGCGCAGCCAGAGCCACGACAATTCGACCATTAGCGTTCGAACGCGAGGGTTTCCAGCTTTGCTGATGCCCTGTTCTCGTGAAGAGTCACCGCTCTGAAAGGGCGTCCCGGTCAGTCCAGCGAGCGCGCCCACCTCACCTCGGTTCTTGAAGTTGCGCCATGCGAAGAACTCGGTTGCCAGGGTGTAACCCCCGATGTCTCCGATGCCCTTGAGCTGGCTGAGCAGAGCCCCCTTGCGTTGGGCGTCGGTCGCGGCCTCCGGATCAATGCGAGCCTCGCGTAGCATCTTCCGTTGCCGTTGTTCGAGCTCCTTGATCTGAGTCGTGATCAAGGCGTACTGACGCCAAAGCGCCCGGACAGTTCTCAGTAGCTCCGGCGGGAGAACAGAGCCATTCCACTGACGGGCAGCTTTTAGCTTCTGCAAGAACTCTCTCTTCGAGAAGTTGCCCTGTCGCGGATTGAGGTCGACCCCGTGCAGGAACAGCTTGGCCACGATCTGATTGGACGCTTGCGTCCGTTTGCTCTTGAGCATGCTGAGTTGACGCGGGAGCAAGCGCTCGTCTTCAGCTTCCAGCGAGGGCACACGCACGATCCTGAGAACTTCTTCTCCGTCCGCGTGTCGGGCCAGGAGCTTCACCATCTTTAGCGCATCAATGCGATCGGTCTTTGCCCGTCGTTGGCGTCGATCCACCTCGATACTCGCCGGATCAATGATCCAGTTTTTGACTCCGTTGGCTTCCAGGAATCGGTGGATCCAGAATCCGTCTCGACCGGCTTCGTAGCAGCTTGTCACAGACGCGTCCTGCGAGAGGTCGAAGCGCTTCTTCGCGGCCTGGATCTCGCTGAGCAGGCCCGGAAGGTCCCTGGCCTTCACATCCCGGATCCGAGGTTTCTGGGTCCGGCCCGTTGTGAAGGCGAGTTTCCAGGTTTCCTTGCTGAGCTCCAGGGCGACGAAGAGATTTTTGCTGACGCTGGTGGTAGTTTCTGTCTGGGCTGTCCGGGTCATGACGCTTTTGGGTTAGCCAGCGACCGGTGATTGATCGTTGGGCGCTGGTAGGTCCGGACGGCCCCTCTTCCCCTTGCGAACCGTCGCCGAGGTCAGAGCCGCCCCGAGGCAAGTATGCGCAAAGCAACCTGCCTCGACCGAGTGGCGCCCATAGGATCTAGGTGCGTGGTGCGTGGTGCGCGTGCGCAGTCCAAGGCCACTGACCCGGACCTCGTGAACTTGCTTGGGCAGGGTCACGTCGAGACTCGGCATGGAAGTGGTGGGGCTGTCTTCCGACGCCTCCCCTGCTCCACGGGGGCTCACCTTTGCTTGGTACTTGCCGGGTCCGCTGCTCGTCAGGCTCGCTCGGGCCCGGAAACGACGATCTGCGGACACGAATTCGATCCGCACCTCCTCCGTGGGAAACTTCAAGCGCCCCGACGCGATTTGCTCGCCCAGCCAGCCTGGGTCCTTGCCCTGCAACATCGCCTCCCATTGCGTCTGGAATACCTCGTCGGAGAGGTCATCGGGCACGATCAGGGCCAGCAGCCGGACGCGTACTTCAGCCTCTCAGAGCGCTCGCCGCGAGCAGTACCAACCGCGCTGCTCCGAGTCCGAGGTTCTCCACC
>CALCXM010000132.1 GCA_937905825.1 uncultured bacterium | reverse complement strand
CCAGCCGAGTTATTGTCCCCTGCTGCAAGCCGCCCTGCGCTTCATGGGAGGGATATCCATGGCGCGGGCACGATCCCGCACGGCAAGGCACAAGCCTCCAAGCTCTCTACACTTCTATCCATCCGTCCCTGCACCAGCGCCGCGCCTGCCTCGCGCCCTTGCTTTCTGCGGGGCAATCCGGGCCCACCCCCCATGACCGAACATCCCAACCAAGATTCCGACGAAGGCAGCTACGTCTGCGATTCCTGCGGCGAAGACATTGTCATCCCTATTGATCTCTCGGCGGGTCGCGATCAGGAGTACGTGGAGGACTGCCCCGTTTGCTGCAACGCAAACGTCATTCGCGTTTCCCTTGGAGAGGGCGGGCACGCGCACGTCAGCGCCCAGTCCGAATGAGTTTTCGAAACCTGTGCGAGGAATGCGCCCTGGTGAAGGTGGTCCTCTCCCCTAGCGGTTCGCGATTCCTGCGTTGCATGAAGGCCAAGCAGGACCCCGCCTTCGCCAAGTACCCGCCCCAACCCGTCCTGCGCTGCAACGGCTATGTGCCCGGCACAGCAAGCGAGGACGCCAATGGCGCCTCGCAACCGGAATCTTAGATCGACTGCAAGTAGGCTTCGAGGGACAGGTCCGTGCCGCTCGCGTCGCTAACTCCCGGAGCACGGCGCACCAAGAAATTGCTGGGGCCACAGCCGCCCGCAAAGCCGATGCGACCGTCGGGGTTCACCACGAAAATGCGCTCGGGCCAAGCGGCGTATCGCACAGCCGTCGAGTCCAGCATGTCGTCCACTAGGGTCGGGAAGTCGAATCCGAAGTCCGAGGTGCAGCGCCCCGCCGCTCGCTGCCGTTGACTGATCGTGCGCGGATCGCGGATGCGACTCATGCCTTTGATCTTCCAACCATTCTTGGGGTGCGCCTCACGGGTGTACACCATCAGGAAATCCACCTGCTCCCCGTACTCTTCCGAAAGCGCTTTGACATCGACCGATGCCCGGGCGAAGGGGCCTCAGGTGTAGCTGCCGAAAATCAAGACGACCGGCCTTGCGCCGCGCATGTCCGAAAGACGTAGGGTCGACTCCCCGTCCTTTTGCAGCAGTTCGAAGTCAGGTGCATAGTCGCCGACCTGCGGGCAGTTCAATTCCCGTTGGCGCATGACCTCGAGGCCCATGGCCACGTTCTTCACGGTCTTGCCGGCGAACTTGTCGAGGGGTGCAAGCGCGACCACTGCCGGAGCTTGCGCCGGAAGCTGCACCTCGGAGGAGCGCATTGCTGCGATGCCGATAGCTACACCCGCAGCCAGAGCGGACGCCACGAGGACGACCGCATACGGTTTTAGAAACATGACCTGCCTTGACTCTGAATCCTGCCACCGAGCCCCAGGGGTTCTGCCACCCTGGGGTCCGGTCCTGCCCGGGAAAGCCTGCCTTCCCCGTGAGAACTGTTGCGCGCCCTAATTAGGGCGGCAGGAACACTACCCGGGGACGTCCCAGGGTTTCTGAGCTTTGCGAATTCCTATGTAAGAACCCCGTTCCGGCATTGCAAAGGGAACTCCTGGCGATCGCTGGAGCGGAAATCTGGAATTGCCGACCGAGGTATCCACCCCAGATCCGCCCAAGGAGGCCTTTTGCGGCGGAGAGCCAGATCGATGCGAATCACGGATGAGCGCAACTCCGGCCCGGCGCAGGCTAGCAGCCCATTGAAAAAGCCTCGTCGGGAGACGAAGTAGGAATTGTTGTGGCAAGGAACGCGAAGGAGAGGTGGCGGAGGCGGCCTCCTGGCCGCTGAGCACACCGAGCCGAGCGTGACGCCGCCACGGCAATTCCTACCAAGTCGAGTAGAGGGTTTTTCAACGGGCGGCTAGTCCTGATCGCCGCAATCAGTTCGCAGTCGCGTCAACTCCGCCTTCAAGCGTTCGCGCGTTTCGGCGTACTTCGGGTCCTCGATCAGGTTGGTCATCTCGTCCGGATCCAACTCCAGATCGAACAGCTCCCACTGATCCAGCCCGTAGTAGTTGATGAGCTTGTGGCGTTCCGTACGAACGCCGTAGTGTTGGGGCACTGCGTGAATCCCCACTTCAAAGTAGCGGTAGTAAATCGACTCGCGCCAAGCACCGGGCCCCGGCTCTTCACCGCGCATCAAGGGCAACAGGCTGAGGCCTTGTATGTCGGCCGCCGGCTTCAGTCCCGCCGCTTCCAGGAAGGTCGGTGCGAAGTCCAGGTTCTGCACGAGGTGGTCGTCCACGCCCCCCGCTTTGATTGTCCCGGGCCAACGCACAACGAGCGGCAGTTGCAAGCTTGGCTCGTACATCCAGCGCTTGTCGTACCAACCGTGCTCGCCCAGGTAGAAGCCTTGGTCCGAGGTGTAGACGACGATGGTGTTCTGATCGAGCCCGTGCTCCTCTAGCCAAGTGACCAGCTCCCCCACCGACTTGTCCACGCCGGCGATGCATCGTAGGTAGTCTTTGATGTAGCGCTGATACTTCCAACGCACGAGGGCTGCGCCGCTCAGCTCTCCGCTGCGTACCCCTGCGGCGAAGGCTTCATTGCGCGGTTGGTAGGCGGCATCCCAGGCGGCGAGTTGGGCCTCATCCATGCGATCCTCCATGCCTTGGGCCCATTTGTCAGGTCCATCGAGAATTGGCTCCCCGTCCGCCAGGCCCCATTGTGCGGAGCGCACTTTGAGGTCGTACCACAGCCACATGTGCCGGGCGATCGTCATCTCTTGGGTCTTGGCGCCGTCTGCGCGACCTGCGTAGTCATCGAAGAGAGTCGTGGGTTCGGGCAATTGCTGACCTTCGTAGAGGGCGTGCTCCTCGGGTCCGGGCATCCAGGAACGGTGCGGCGCCTTGTGCTGCACCATGAGCAGGAAGGGCTTGGCGGGATCGCGTTCCTGTTCGAGCCACTCGATGGCCAAGTCCGTGGTCACCTCGGTCGCGTAGCCCGGGAGCCGCCGGCGTTCAATGGTGCCCTCCGCAATGGGCGCGCCCTCCACGTAATTGGGGCCGGGACGTTCGAAGGCCGGGGAGTAGTACTCCCCTTGGCCCGGCAGGACCTCCCAGTGATCGAATCCCGTGGGCGTGCTCTTCAAGTGCCATTTGCCGATCAAAGCGGTTTGGTAGCCGCTGGCGCGCAAGAGCTTTGGAAAGGTCGCTTGGGAACCGTCGAAGCTCGCGCCGTTGTCCGGCACGCCGTTCACATGACTGTGCTTGCCCGTCAAGACCACGGCACGCGCCGGTGCGCAGATTCCGTTGGTGCAGAACGCCCGGTCGAAGCGCATGCCGTCCGCCGCCAAGGCGTCGATGTTTGGCGTCTGCGCATGACTCGCCACAACAGAGTTGGCGTAGCAACCCACCGCACCCGTGGCGTGATCATCCGAGTAGATGAACAGGATGTTTGGACGTTCCTCGCTCTCCTTGGGCGTCTGCAGGGACGCGGAACAAGCGAGGAGTGAGGTGCTGAAGAGGAAGGCTGCGCAGGTCCGAATCATGGGAGGCTCCGGCGGGAGTGGGTCGGCGGGGACGATCAGCCTAAGGAATGCAGCCCCCGGTTGCGCCCAATGGATTTCGTCCCCTTCCCTCGGGGCGCTGCCGCGAATCTCCTCTTCCACTGAGGCGCGGGGCTTGCTCTGCAATTAGGATGTGCCCCCGCCCACCAGCCCCCTCCTCCGTCCGTCCGTTTCTGTGAACCCCACCAGCTCCCCCCAGCCCGGCGCCGGCCAGCGCCTCGCGACCCTTGTCTTGCTCGGATTGAGCCTCGCGAGTTCCAGTTGTGGCGCACATGAGCAGGCGGCCAAGGGTCCAGCCAGTCCATACAAGCACATCTTGTTGATCTCCATGGACACGACTCGTGCGGATGCCCTTGCGGTTTACGGGGGAACGGCCGCCAAGACGCCGCGTCTCGACAAGCTCGCGAACACGGGCGTGCGTTTTCAGAACGCGACCACCGCGGCTCCGAGCACCCTGGCCTCCCACACGTCCATCATGACCGGCTTGCACCCACGGCGGCACGGGGTGGCGCGCAACGCCTTTCGGGTGAGTGAAGACAACATCATGCTGGCTGAAGTTCTTGGGCAGCACGGATTCCACTCGGCAGGCTTCATCGGCTCCTTTGCCCTCGATCAGCAATTCCAGTTCGCCCAGGGCTTTAACCACTGGGATCAGGATTTCGACATTCTGACCGATGGGCGCAACGCGGACCAACACCAGCGCACGGCTGACCAGGTGACCGGCGCCTTGCTCGACTACGTCGGCAACTTCGATGGCAGTCAACGCCTGTTCCTCTTCGCTCACTACTTCGATGTGCACGCGCCCTATGCGCCACCGGAGCCTTTCGCCAGCGACTACATGGACGAGTGGTCGACCAGCGACTTCGGTCACATGGCCCATCAAATTGGCCTGCATCAAAAGGAGCTGATCGGAAAGGAACGTCAGGTGTACACGATGGGTCTCTCGCGCAAGCTCGCAGAAACGGCCCATGGCAATCCCTTGCCCGGGGACAGCAACTTGTCTGCCCTCTACGCAGGCGAGCTGGCCTTCCTCGACGGGCAAATTGGCCGATTGCTGGACGGGCTGAGCGACAAGGGCATCTTGGAAGATTGTCTGGTTCTCTTGACCGCCGACCACGGGGAGACCTTTTGGGAGCACGGGGACTTCTGGCATCACGGGGCCTGGGTGTACGAAACCAACTTGCACGTTCCCTTGATCGTGAATCTGCCCGACGGGCGCGGCCGCGGAACGGTCATCGCTGAACCGGTTTCGACCACGGACATCTTCCCCACCCTGCTCGACCTACTCGACATTCCTTTGCCAGAACCCGTCGCCGGGCGCAGCTTGATGGGTGCGATTGACGGGCAAGCCTTGGCCGCGGTGCCGATCTTCTCCGAGGCCACCCAACCGGTGGAACGCTTCGAGAAGCAAGCGGATTGGAGAAACCAACTCAAGTCCAAGAGCGTGCGCCTCGGTCGGTGGAAGTACATCCGAACCCCTTACTTGAAGTTCGAGGAGCTTTACGACTTGCAGCAGGATCCAGGGGAACGCCACAACCTCATGCAAGAGCTCAACTCCGAGCGGCAGGCGGCCCTGAGCGAATTGCGCAAGCACCTCAAGACTTGGTTCGAATCAGCCCCCCCGCGGGACTCCAAATTCGACGCGACCCAGTCCAAAGAAGTCAACGCCGCGCTCAGAGCCCTGGGGTACACCGGCGATCTGAACGATGCGGGCCAGCAGCCCAAGTCAGGCACCGCCGAAGAATCGGAAGCTTCCGGCGACTAAGCTCAGCTCCCACGCGGCCGTGCGTGTGGGCCCGGGGAGAATCGAGCTTGGGATCGATTGAAGGACCGCAGAGTTTTGTGGGAAGAGGTCGCAACGCTCGGTGACAGGCGTCGCTCAGGAGTGTGAACGGAAACCAGCCCCGCCCCTATCCCACTCCTTCCCAACCTTTCCAACAGATACTTAGATGAAGACTCAAGCACTCGCCTCCTGCCTCGCACTGGGAGCCGCCGCCCTGCTTTCCAGCTCCCTTCAGGCCCAAACCGTGTACACGGGGGGCTTGAACACGCTCTTCACGAAGGGGGACGCCGTGACCGGGAACTTCGCCGTGATCGGTGCCTGCGGCGGCTCGATCCAGTCCATGGTGGAGAGTTATGGGGACCTCTACTTGGGCGATGTCACCGGGCGCGTCTACCTGTACCACGGCAACCCGAACTTGCCCTTGGAAGGCATCACGACCTACGCCTTCGATGCGCCCGCGGCGGTCGTCGCCCTCGCTGACTACGGCGGAACGCTGCTGGCGGGCGACGGGTTTGGCACGATTTCGATTCTGGACAAGCGCGATGGTTCCCTGGAAGGATCCTTCACGATTCCCGACCCAGTGGGCGCCATGCTGCGAGTGCAGGACATGCTCTACGTGGGCACGCCGAATCTCAACGTGTTCCAAATCAACCTGCAGGACGGCACGCAATCTCTGTTGGGCGCCTGCGCTGGCCAAGTGCAATCCATGACGAACCACGGCGACCAACTCGTGCTCGGCACACCCGGTGGGTTCCTGTACAAGCTGGATCGCAGTTCCGGTTTTGTGACGGGTGCGTTCAGTGTGCCCAACAACGCGGACGCCTTGGTGATGGACGGTGATGTGCTGCTCGTGGGCGGCAACGATGGATCGGTGCTGCGCGTGAACGTGAACACCGGCGCTGTGCTTAGCAGCATGTCTTCCGGAGGCGTCGACGTCTCCGCCATGGCCATCAGCCCGGAAATCGTCGAACCAGGATTCCCCTTCTGCTTTGGCGTCGACTGCCCCTGCAACAACTTGGGCCCCACGGGCGGCTGTGCCAACAGCCTCGGCCGCGGCGCTGAGATGCGCGGTCTCGGGGGCAACAGTGTTCTGAACGATGATCTTGTGATCACTGTCGAGCACCTGCCGGCCAACAGCTGGGGCATCGTCTACATGGGATCCCAACCCAACCAGTCGAACCTCGGGGACGGACTGCTCTGCACCGGTGGCGGCTACCCGCTCTATCGTTTTCCGATTCAGAACTCGGGCCCCGACGGAACCATCACCCAAGGTCCCGGGCTGGCTGCCTACGCCTCCCAAAACTTTGACGCCCTCGGTCAGCTCAGCGCGGGTGGCACTCAGCTTTTCCAGATCTGGTATCGCAACCCGGCCGGTCCCTGTGGTGTGGGCTTCAACACTTCGAACGGTTACTCGGTCAGCTTCGGCCAATAGCGCGCGAAGGGAACAGGGTTAGGCCTGAACCGCTTTCGCTAGCTGAGGAGATTCGCTCCCCCCCAGGGTCCCCTCGAGCCCGGCGCACACCTGCTGCGCCGGGCTTTTTTTGGGTGCGCCTCGGGTGCGTGAGTTGGACGGGGACTCGCCGTGCTAGGATCCGCCCATGCACTCCGAGCCTCTGCGCTGCGCGCTCTTGTTGATCGGCCTGGGAGGGTCCATGGGATGTTCCGCCGAGGAGCAAGCGCCCCATGTAATTTTGGTCACCTTGGACACCACGCGGGCCGACGCCCTCGGAGTCTATGGCGGGCCCCAGGGTTTGACGCCGCACCTGGACCGCTTGGCGCAAGAGTCGCTCGTCTTCACGGAAGCCCGCACGGTGGCGCCCTTGACCTTGCCGGCCCATGCTTCCATGTTCACCGGCCTCTACCCGCCGCGGCATGGGGTGCGCGGCAACGGCCCTATGTTCTTGCCGAGTTCGGCGAGCACACTCGCGGAAGCGGCTAGGGACGCGGGCTATGAGACGGCTGCCTTTGTTTCCTCGCTCGCGCTCGACAAGGACTTCCGGTTGAACCAAGGGTTTGAAAACTATGACCAGCCGGGCAGTGAGGCGCAGGACAGCTCCTTGATGAACAAGCAACGGGCGGACGCGACGACGGTGCAGCGCGCGCTCACTTGGCTCGACTCGCGGCCGGCGGATCGCCCGTTCTTTCTTTGGGTGCATCTGTTCGATCCGCATGCTCCGTACGTTCCGCAGAAAGAGTTCGCCGAGCGCGCCCCGGGGGATCCGTACCTGGGGGAAGTGGCGGCCATGGATGCGGCCTTCGGAACACTGCGCGAGGGCTTGAATGGGATGCGCGACGCGCGGCGCCAAATCCTCGCGGTGGTCGGCGATCACGGGGAAGGGCGCATGGAGCATGACGAGCCAACCCACGCCTTGCTGTGCTACGACTCGACCTTGCGCGTGCCCATGCTGTTGCACGACTCCGCCACGGACCAGGGGGGAACGCAAGTCACCCAACTCAGCAGCGTGGTGGACGTGTATCCGACGCTGCTTGCGAGCATGGGCCTGCCCCAAGTGGCGGGCATCGACGGCCACGACTTGTTGAGCAAGGAGCCAGGGAACCGCGCAGGCATCTACTTCGAAAGCAACTACGGGTACCGTTCCTATGGTTGGAGTCCACTCGCGGGCTGGATGGACGAGGGCCGCAAGTACATCCACAGCAGCAAGCCGGAGCTCTATTCGCGCAGCGGGGACGTGAACGAAGAGCACAACCTGCTCGACGAATCGGGTGCAGAGGCCTTGTCCTATCGCAACTCGATCGCCGCCCTGTTCAACCTGCCCAAGCTTGCCGCGGATCGCCACAGCGCGGTCTCCGAGGAGCTCTACACCAGCCTCAACGCCCTCGGGTACACCAGCTCCGCTTCGCCGCAAGTGGAGTTCTTGCATCCTTTGGAATCCACGAACCGCTTCGCTCCCCAGGATCGCATGGCAGAAGCGCAAGCCTGCAATCAGGCCTGGTCCGCACTCGCCAAGGGCCAGCCGGCAGAAGCGGTGATCCTGTTCGAGGGTGTCCTCAGCGGCAACCCCGCCAACTCTTGGGCCATGAGCAAGTTCGCCCAAGCGCTGATGGAAATCCGTGAGTGGGAGCGCGCCTTGGAGGTCCTGCGCGATCGGCTCAAGCTGGCCCCGGACTTGGTGGACACTCACCAACGCATCGCCCAATGCCTGAGCGCAACCGGCGGTTCCCAGGAGCTGATTCGCGAACACCTGCGGCGCGCCATGTGGCTGACGGCGGAAGCCTACGATGCGCGCGGCCAAGGGGCCGCGGCCGAGAAGTATCGCGGGATGTACAAGAAGGCACTAGAGCAGTCCCTCGCCAAGCCGAGGGCCCAGGGCAGCGATTAGTCCGTCAACTGTTCCGCTCAGAGGCCGAGTTCCTGCGCGCTGACCAACCATTGCCCGCGGTCCGTCTTGGAGAAAACCCACTGGCCTCGGGCATCGGGGCCTTCAGCAACGAGCACCATCCGTTCAGCGCCCGCGCGCGGTTCTCCCTGCCCGCGGACTTCGAGTTTCCAGCTGGCGACCTTCGCCTTCCACTGCTCTGGGTCGAACTGGCCGGCGACAGCAACGAAACGCTCATGCCACTGGGTTCTGCTCAGACGCGTCTGTTGCATGTCCTCCCCCGCTTTGAGCAGAACCGAGCCCGCGAGCAGCCGGACCTCTTCCCCGACGAATCCCGTGAGGGCCCGGTGATCTCCCGCCAACAGGGCGCGCCGCAGGCCGCGTGCCACCGCCCGGGCACAGGCAACCTCTTGATTCTGCTGCCCGTCGAAGTCGGGATCGCGCTCGAAGGCCATCACATGCTGCCAGGGCAAGGCGTCGTCCTCCTCGGCGAAGCGCAAGCCGTTGGCCTGCATCTCCAAGATCATCTGGGCCTTGCTCATCTTGTGCTTCAACTTGATCGGCACCTTGGGATCCTCTAGGCGGTACTCTGCCAAGTAGAGTTTGCCACCTTGCTTGAGCGCCTCGCGCAGTCCCTTCAAGACGGTCACCGGGTGACTGATCTCGTGGTACACATCCACCAGCAGAATCCCATCGCAACTCTGGGGCGCGAGCCCCGTGTCGGTCAGGCTGGCTTGAACGGTGCTGATGTTCTCCCAAGTCGTTTGTGCCGCCCGCGCTTTGAGTAGCTCGAGCATCTCCGGTTGCAGGTCCACGGCAAGCACGCGGCCTTGTGGCCCCACGCGTTCGGCCAAGGGCAAGCTGTAGAAGCCATTGCCACAACCGAAATCGCAGATCGTCTTGCCCTTTAGGTCTCCCAGGCTCTGCAGCAACTTGCTGCAGTGCTCCTCGTCCTCGCGCGACTCGCGCAACAACCACTCCGCCCCGGTCCAATGCATGGTGCGGGCGATCTCTCTGCCCAAGTACGACTCGCGTCCTTCCACCGAGGCTTCGGGATCGGTCGGGACCTGTTCAGCCGGGACCTTCTCCTGTCCAGTGGATCCAAAGCTCAAGCCGAGCACGAGAACGGCCAGCGTGGGGAGAGTGTGAGTCATGGCTTAGAAGGAGTCGGCCGTTCGGGGAGGCTCGATGGAGGCTTCAGGGGTGCCGCTGCGGGCGTGGCGCCGCAGCTGACCTGGTGCCACAGCGCGGGCAAGCGGGGGGGCAAGCGCGGCAACTCCCGAAACCTGCAGCGCGCAAGGCAGCGCCAGTCATCTTCGGTTCCCGTGCTTGTCGGACCGTTCCTACCAGCTCCAGCCAGCGCCGACGCTAATCCACACGTTGGTGGTGTCTACCCCAACCGCGTCAAGTCGGTCGCGGTAGTCATCGTCGATCAACGAAGAAGCGTGCAAACCCGCGGAGAGAATCGTGTTCTGGTCGAACTCGTGCTTGATGATTCCGGCAATGCCCAAATCGGCCAAGCTGGTTTTCTCTTTTCCGTAGTACTGCTCCGCGTAGCCGCCTTCGGCCAGAGCCAAGTTCAAGCGAGTCTCAAACCAGGTTTCCGGCTTCCAGTCGAAGATCCGTTCGATGTGTGCATTCACGTAGAAGCCGGGAGACACGTCCACGTCCAGGAAGACTTCGATCGTGGGGTACAGGTCCCACTTGTCGACGCTGACGCTAGTGAACAACTGCGTCGTCCCTTCGCCGTAGCCGCTGCCGTACCCCATGGAATAGCCGGGATTGGCCCGTCCACCGATGCTGGGATAGGTGTAGTGCGTCACGCCGACGACCAGGTCGAAGTCGGGCAGCGGTTCCGAATAACTCAACGTGTAGTCCGCGCGGGTCAGCTCGCGGCTGTTGCCGTTCCCCGAAAGTCCCCCATCGTTGCTGTTCGAGAGAGCCATGTTGCCGAAGGCATTGAAGGCCAGGGTTCCATCCTCACGAGTGGTCGGGAAGCCGATGGTCACGTCGGACTGCAACGCGCCCTTCTCGTCGTAGGGAACTCCGCGGAAGTTGTATTGGGACACCCCGCCGAGGTTCGATCCGACGAACGGGATGGCTCCCGGTGCGATGATGCAAGAGGGCAGGCCTAGGGTTAGAAGGCAAAGGGTCAACGTAGATCTCATCATCGGTTCTCTTGGATCGGAGGGTTGGAACGCTTGGAGGGCGGTTTGGAAGGGGCGTAGGTTATTGCGGCGGGAGTAGCTTGGGAATACGTAGCTCCCCAGCCCCTCCCTGAACGCTAAATGCGAGGGTTTCGGGAGCGATGGCTTCTTGGACGGTGAGGGAGAGATCGCCCGCTGACAGGACAAGCTCACGGTTCGCCCAAGCAACTCGCAGGGGCACTCCCGGTTCTCCGAGGGAGACGGGGCCGAGCAGGCGCGGCTCGCCATCCGCCAACCAATCCGCGGCTGACCAATCAGATCCGCCCGCGGACCTCGTGTAGGACTGCAGCACAAGCTGAGCTGGTTTGCCCTGCGCGACCAAGAACTCGTGGCGGCGGCCGTGTGGATGGGTCACGACCAGACCGATTCGATCGGGAACGGTTTCCCCCTCGGAAACGGCGAGGGTCCCCGTGAAGGTCCAGGAACCGCCGGGCAAGTCGGTGCTGTGCAGGGTGCGCCTGCGCGTGCTCTTGCAGAAGAGACCCTCGTCTGCGGAGAGTTGACCGAACTGCGTGCCCCCTTCGCGCTGGGCCCAGTAGCGCGGCATGACGCCGTAGTCTTGGGCGACGATCAAGCTGCGTTCATTCTTGAGCGGTTCGGCACTTGGGAAGACGCGCACCATGCAGCTCAAGATCAGGGGTTCCTGGCCCTCGGCGTATTGAACACTTCCAAGCAAGTGCAGAGTCTGCACGGTCTCTACCCTTGGCGCCTCAAACTTCAGCTGCAAGGGTTGCGGCGAGTTGAGTTTGGGTTTCGTCGGCAAGGATGTCTCCCATTGCCAGTTAAGCTCCAGCTCGTTCGCGCTGGACTCCTGAACGCTGACCTCCAAGAGCACGGGCTCTCCCCCTTGAGCCAGGACTTCCCGGGGCCAATCGAGTTGCGGAGCTTCGATCAAGAGCGGAGCGGCCTCCGTCAGTGCTGCCTCTGAGACCGGTGCTGCGGGCTCCCCAGTGACCGGCGGCGCTTTCTGGTTGGCAGGAGTTTGGGAGCGCGCCTGCGGGTCCAACTCCCTGCTGTCTTGTTCGGGACCGGCTGCTTCCCCCGGTTGCTTTGAACTGGTGACCTTCCAATAGCCATAGGCTCCAACGAGCAGCACGAGGATGCCAACCCCGGCGGCCACGCGCATGTTGGCAGATCCGACTGGAACGACCGGGTCGAGCTCCAAACCGGCGCAGGCTTCCAAAAGCTCCTGGTACCTCTGCGGGCGATCCGCCGCCTTGGCGGACATCATGCGCTGGGCCAAGTGCGCGAGGCTCGCGGGGACATCTGGCCGGATCTCCTGCGCGTCCGGGGCTTGCGCCATCCACTTGGCTTGCACCACCTGACTGAGCGTGCGACCTCGAAACGCAGAACGTCCCGTCAGCGAAAAAAACAGCACGCATCCCAAGGCGTAAATGTCTGCGCGACGGTCCACGCCGCTCGGGTCATCGAATTGCTCGGGCGCCATGGTCGAAGGCGTTCCCAAGATCACCCCCTCCGCGGTCAAGGCCATGTCCACGTGTTCCGCGTCTGCGGGCCGGGCGAGGCCGAGGTCGGCCAGCTTCGCGCTGAAAGGAAAGCCATCGTCCGTGGGTTCCTTCAAGGGCGCGAGCAACACGTTGGCGGGCTTCACGTCCCGGTGGATGAGCGTGCACTTACGATGGGCGTGTTGCAGGGCGCGCGCCAGTTCTACGATCACGCGCAGGGCCGCACGCGGCGAAAGCGGCCCCTGCTCGGAAACCCAAGTTCCCAAGGAAGGCCCGTGCACGCGCTCCATCACCAGGAAGCAGCGTCCGTCGGGAGCGATCCCCGCGTCGTAACATGCGACGATGTTCTCGTGGGTCAGACCGGCCAGCAGGGTCGCCTCGCGCTTGAAGCGCGATTGGTACGAGGCCCCACTGCAGCGCTCCCCCAACATCTTGATCGCCACTTCGCGATTGAGGTACTCCTGGGTGCCCGCGAAGACCTCCCCCATGGCGCCAGCTCCCAACAACGAGCCAATCTTCAAGCCGGGAATTTTGGGCACGGACTTGGGGCGCAGTTCCAATGTCTGCGCCGCGCTCGCGTCCACATCAGGCACCCCTTGGGTTTTGTGAGCGAGGGTCAGGTCCTCCCCGTCCGTGGGCCGGTCCTCTGCGGCCTGCGGATCCTCTCCCGGTGAGTTTGAGTGGGCGGACATCGTGTGCGGGGTCCTTAGTGCAGCCGCTTGATCGCTTCGATCAACGCTTCGGCGCTGGGGCGATCGGTCTTGTCGGTTCCGATGTAGGCGTAACGCACCACGCCGTCTTTGTCGATCAGGAGCGTCGTGGGCAAGGCCAAGTCGGAACGCAAGTCGAGGGAATCGACCAACGCGAAGTCTGGGTCGTAGGCCACGGTGAAGGGCAATTCGCCCTCTTCTTCCACGAGCGACTTGTAGCTCTGTAGGAAGGCCTCCAACCGATCCCGGTTGCCAGGATAAACGATGACCACTTCCGTGCCGAGCGCTTCGAACTCATCGTAGTGATCCCGCAGGGCCTTGGTTTGCGCCGCGCAGTAGGCGCACACGTAGCCCGCGTAACCGCGCAGGATCACGAGCAAGACTTCGCGGTCGCCACGGAATTGCTTGAGGTCCAAGCGCTCGTCATCCCCGCGCAGAAGTTCTGTCACGGGAAGCGGCTTGTTGATGCGTTTCTCCGCACTGACCTCATCGCCCCGTTGCAGACCTCGGCTGCGGGATCCGTAGCGACCTCCAGCGCGGCGGCCCTGGGACTTGCTCGAGTACAGGGAAACGATCGCCTCCATGTTTTGCTCTTCGTCCACGGTCCAGGGCTGGCTGCGGATCGGAATGCGCGGCTTGCGTCCTGCTGCGAGCAGTTGCGCGGGACGCGGTTCCGGCGCGTCTTGCACATCCGCTTCGCTAGCCTCGGCGGGCAGCTGCAGTTCCGCGATCCAAACCGGTAGCACTTCCGTTGCCGGGAACCAGGCGCTCATTCCATCCTCGCTCCAACCGCTGGCCTGGGGCGCGGCGACAAAGGACTGGGTGGGCACTTCTGTCGCTCGTTGGTCGAGCCACAGGATCCAATTCGTTGCGAGTTGACCTGCATCGAAGTCCCCCACTGCGAGCGGCGATCCGTCCACTTCCCAGGCTTGCCAACGTCCCACGGGCAGGCCGCGCTGAAACTCCCCTTGCAAACGCGGGGTGCCTTCAGCGTGCCAAGCAACCCAGATTCCATGGGGCGCGCCCTTCAAGAGAAAGCCCTCCCGGCGCAGGTTCCCATTGGGCCAATGCTCCTCAAACAGATCGACACCCGGAGGCGCCGGGAAGGACTTGGTGGCGAGCGTTCCGTCTTCCTCCCAGAAGCGCCACAAGCCCGTGCTGCGGTCGTTGAAGTAGTGCCCCTCCGCCTTCAACATTCCGTCCGGGTGAAAGTGCGACCAGCGCAGGCTGCGCTTGCCATTCAAGAAGGTGCCCGCTTGCTCGAGCTCCCCATCCGTTCCCCAAAAGGACCAAAGACCCGATTCCTCTCCCGCGCGGAAGTAACCGTGGGTTCGCTTCGTTCCATCCGCGTACCAAGTCGAACTCGGTCCATCGAGGGCGAGTGCTTCAAAGATGCCTTGCCACTCCTCTTGGCCGCCTTCGTAGTAGTACGTCCACAAACCCGTTTGGCGGTCCTGTTCGTACTCGCCCGAGGCCATGACTTGCCCCCCCGGATAGAAGTACGTCCAGGGCCCGGTCTGCAAGCCTTCGACGAGTTCCCCTCGTTTTTGAGGAGTGTCCACGAAGCGCTCTGGCGTGGCGCACGCGACCGTGCAAACCCCGAGGGCGCCGAGGAGAAACAGTCGTGGGAGGCGAAGACGATTTGCGGTCATGTGCACTTGTTCGTTAGGGAGAGTTGAACCTTACGGCATGGGTTCACCGGGTGCCATGGTTTCGCCCCCGGGGAAGCGCAGAGTCTCCGGGCTTTCGGCAAAGCCAACGCAGCCTTCCCCGTCCGACAGGATCCCGCCGACGTTTTCATTCAGCTGGAAGCGCTTCCACAAGTCGCTTGACCCATCGGTTCCCATTGGCGCAGGGACGCACGCCAACGGGCCGCCCGGTGTCCTACTGCGCGCGCTCCTGGATCATTTTCTCGATGTAGCGCTCCATGCGATCGGAATAGCCCGACATCACGCCCAGGACCCGCGCCCTTTCCAGAGCTTCCTCGGCCTCTTCCACTCGGCCGAGATCCAGCGCCAAGAAGGAGAACTGCACGTGCACCCACGGCTGCCGATCAAAGGCTCCTGAGCGGATCAGCTGGCGTCCTTGGTCGAGCTCCTCCGTGGCGAGCCCCAGCGCGCCCAATCGAACGAAAGCCAAGCCGCGATCCATGGCCATGCTCGGCTCGTCGCTCCGTCCCTCCAGTTCCCGGCACTCGAGCAGTGCCTCCAATGCAGGCTCCCATTGACCCGTCCGTTCGTAGAGCGTTGCTATGCGAAAGGGCAGGCTGTAGTCCGCTCCTTGAAGATGCGCATAGCGCGCCAGGGTCAGAGCCGCGGGTACGTTGCCCTCCCGTACGCGCAGCTCCGCCATGGCGAGGATTGGATACGTGCGACCACCGGACAGGGCCACGGCCATTTGCTCCCCACCCTTTCCGGCCCAGGGTCGCATCAAGAGGTTGGAGTACAAAGCAAACCCGATCCCAACGATCGCTAACTGCGGGAGCAGGCTCGCCAGGCGAGTCGCGCTAACCCGCCGGGCGGAAGGATTGGCGGGCCGCGGGTAGTCAGGAGTCACGCCCGCGGCCTCCATGCGGTCATAAAGATGGGGATGAGTGATCGCTTTCGCCCCGCTCGCCGCGGGAATCAAGTTGTGCTCGTGAAGTCGCTCCAGCGCCCGAGCGTAGGTCCCCTGCCCGCCTTCATGATCCTTGGCCACCAAGTCCGCGGCCCGTTCGAGACGCAGGACACGCCGTTGAAAACCGAACGCGACAAACAAGAGCAGAGAGCACATGGACAGCGCCACAACGAATCCGAAGGCGCCCCCCACGGGAACGAAAAGGCTTAGCAGCAAGAGGTTCCAAGTGCCCAACTCGCGCAGCCAAATGGTGCTACGGGCCTCCAAGAGATGGCCGAACTCATGGGCGAGCACCGCGCGAACTTCCTCCCGTGGAAAGCTCAAGAGCGGCGTGGTGACGAACAGGCTATTGGCCATTTGCACCACAGCCGCATTGGCCTGCGGCACACGCAGTTCGTAGCTATTGGGCAGGGGACACTTCAGTTCACGTGCCACTTCGGCGACCAGCCCATTCAACTCATCGTCCGCGGGTCGAATCAGCCCTAGCCAGGAGAGGACCCTGAAGTGCAGGCCCCTGGCCGCTCCCAAGGAAGCGAGCATGCCCGCTCCTAGCACGAACGCAACCCCTGGGCCAAGGGTCCTCGGAATTGCAATGAGCATCACCAGGAGCAGCCCGAACCCGGGCCGCAAGAGCATGAACACGGCGGCGAGCCACCTGCAGCGTGCGGCCAGGGTGGCCTGCTTCCCGTAGACCAAGCGTTCGTAGCGGCCCATCCCGAGCATGGCGCCGACCAGTGCAAAGAGAGCGGCGAGCGCGCAGGAGAAACCCAGATTCAAGGGAGTCAAGGGTCCATGCAGGCGCAGGGGCCCGAGGGTCACCAAGATCGCGCAGAGCAAGAAAGTCCCGTTGACCGAGCCGCTCACCGGTGCCAACTTGCGCGCGCGCTCCGTCCAGTGATCCTCCTGGTTCACGTCAGCGAACTTGAGCGCCCCCCACTCCCAGATGGAGCAATAGACAAACGAGAGGACCCCGGCACCGAGAATGGAGGCCACGGGCGCAGCCCAGAAGGTCCAAGCGGGGAACTGGTCCAGCACTTCCTGGGTGAGTTCGGATTCGATCCACATGACGGGCGCTACGCCCCTACTCCTCGTCGTCCGCTAGCTCGCTCTGGGCGTAGACATCGAGCAACTCGTCCACGGGGATGCCGTCGATGGTCATGCCTGTGTAGTCAGCGTCAGAGATCGCCACGTCCCCGAAGCACACGTTCTTGAACTGCGCGCCGGAGAGCTTGATGTCCTCAAAAACGCAGCCGCTGAGATTCACATCATGAAACTGGCTGACGCTCAGATTCACGTTTTCGAACTTGGATCCGCTCAAGTTGACGTCTTGGGCGAATTGCTCGCCGCTCTGAAGAGTCGGTTTCATGGTGGGCTGGTTGGTGGCTGGAGCGAGTCGGGTGGGCGCAGCTGACTTGCCGAGGAGGCAGCCATATCTGTACCGAGGAGATTGTGCACGGCTACAGCATTCCGACGCCCTCTCTTTTTGGTCACCCGGGCACAATCCGTTAGGGTGGCCAGCTCCTGCGCTGCCCGTCCCCCCAAAACTTTCTATGAATCGCGATTCTTCCAAACTATCCACCGATGCCAAGACGTGGGCGAGTGAAGAGGAAAGGGCCCAGGCCCTCGCTGACCTGGCCCTCGTCCAGAGGAGCCTTTTGGGAAACATGGAAGCAACGAATCAATTCTTGAATCGCCTGACCAGCGTCGCCTCGATTGTCGCCTCGCGCAATGCGCGCATGGGGCGGCCCTTGGATTCGTCCGAGGTCGACGACGTGGTCCAAAGCGCCTTGCTCATCATTTGGCAAAAGCGATCGACATTCACGGGCAGTGGCCCCTTGGAGCCCTGGATCTATCGCATCAGCTATCTCGAGTTCATGAATCGACTGCGCAAACGATTTCGCAGTCACAAGTCCATCGAAGACGTGGGCATCGAGAGCGCGGACCATCTGGAATCGAAGGACAGGGAACTACCGATCGAGTTCGAGTCCCTGTACCTGGGCCTGGACGCTGTCGGGCCACCGGATAGCGACGTGATCCGCCTCAAGCACTTTGAATCCATGACCTTCGACGAGGTCGGCGCACGGCTCGATATTCCCTCGAGCACCGCCAAAACGCAGTACTACCGGGGCCTCCTAAAACTCCGCCAGCACCTGGGCGACAGCTACTTCGAGCAATAGCAAGCGACCATGAGTCCCAATCCACATTCAGAAGAACACGAAGCAGCGCTCTGCGAGTTGCTCGAACTGCAGGACCCGCAAAAGGGTCTGCAAGAGAGCGAACTCGCCGATTGCCCGGAGTGCAAAAAACAACTCAGCCAGCTGATTCAACTGCGCCAGGGTTTAGACGCGGCGGGCGCCCAGCAGCGAGAAGGGCTGGCGGAGTCCGCCCAGATGGAAAGTGGGCGGCCCGCCTCCCACGTGCGTGAGGCCTTGAGTGGAGTCCTGGCCCCGACCAAGCAAGACCGCAAGCCAAGCCGCCGAGCCTGGGGGCCCTGGGTCGCCCTCTTGTCGGTTGCAGCCCTCGTGATGTTGCTCTTCACCTTCGACTCCAGCTCCAAGCCGCCGGTCGACCCGATGACTGTCATGGGCACTACCTGCGCCCGGGGCATCCTGTTCCCGCGCAGCCCGGGCGACTCGCGAGAGACCTTCCGCTGGGAACCGGACGTGCAAGCCGATGCGATCTATCAAGTTCACGTGCACAACGCGGAAGGAGAGCAGATCGAGATCGGATCAAGCCCTAAGATCAAGGGGACATGCGAATGGACCCCCCTGGAATCAAAGCTCGATTGGAACGGCGTACGCTCCTACTTCTGGATCGTGGACATCTATCACGACCCCCTCGGCGACCCGGCCGACACCTACGAGAGCGAGTCTATCGAACTCTAGGCACGTGCCTGTTGCTCGTCGCGATCGGAGCGACGGGTGCCATCGCCATGCCCGGGCCTGCAAGCCCCCAAGTCGGTGCGCCCGATCAGGATGTGGATCGCCTCGACGCGCTGCTCGATGAGCTCAACGAGCTAGAGGTCCCCACCCCGGAAGCCTCCGAACGGTTGCTCGAGCTCGGTCTGCAATTCATCGCGGAGTCTTTGGAGCGCGAGGACCGCATCACCAACTACGGTTGGACGGAAAGCCTGCGACGCATCTCCTCTCTGCCCGCCGCGCAACTCGCGACGGCCGAGTGGATGGGCCTCGGACAGGCCTTTGTGCAGTCGTTTCTTCCCAATGCCAGAGGCTGGGCCTTCTCAACCTACTTCGCCAAGGATCCCCTGCAGGTTCGAATGCGCGACTTGGAGGACTTGAACTTGCTGGACAAGTGCGTGGAGCTCTTGCCGCAAGACTGCGAGAGCCGCGTCCATGGACGGGCCGTTCAAGTCGGACGCCTGTTGGAACTCAATGAGCCCGCCATCGCCTTGGGAGCTCTCGTCGACATTCAAGAGAGCATCGAAGCGGGAAGCGGGTGGGCGGAGGTCACCCATGCATCGCTCAAGTGCAAGGCTCTCCTAGCTCTCTCGCGCCCCGGACAAGCCAGCGACGTCCTCGCCCCGTTCCTTCCGCAGACTTGGGATCCGGCGCAAGCGAGCCATGACCTATTGCTTCAATTCCATGTGGAGTGCTTGATCAACTCGCACCGACACGCGGCAGCCATCCTCGTGATCGACCAGGTCTTGGACTTGGGTTGGTCCGCAGGTCGAGTCGCCTGGTTGCGCTACCGGAAGGGCGTGTCCTTGGCCGAGTCCGTCTTCATTGGCGAGGCGAATGGAACGGATCCATGCACCTACCTAGAGCAGGCGTTGTCCGGCCCACTCAAGAACGATTCGAAGCGCCTGGCCCTGCTGACCCTGCTCGAGCTGCGTTTGCTCGACGGGGATTTCGATGACTTTGAGGCTCGCTTGCCCCAACTCGAAGCGCTTGTGGCGGCCTCCCCCAATTCGCTAGACCATCTACGCATTCAACGCCTCCATGCCCTGCGCGAGATCCAAGCCCAAGCGGATGCCTCGCAACTACGTGAGCGGCAGCAAGCCATGGATCCCTTGTGGAACAAACTGCTTCAAGAGTTCACCTCGGTCCCCCCCGATCCCCATGGCGTCCCCGCCTTCTATAGCGGCGATCGGGCGGACCTGATCGTCACCTTGATCGATCTAGCGCTCAAAGTGGAAGAGGGCCAAGCTGGCGCGCGCCGAGCCCTGAGCTACATCGTCGACTTTCAAATGGCTGGCGAACTCGTTCGCGGGACGGGCTTTCCCAAGCCAAGCGTCGAGCAATTGATGGGGCAACTGAACGAGGGACAAGCCTTGCTCGTGTTGACCACCGGCCGCCATCACTCGCACCTCTTCGCAGTCAACGATCGCGCGGTGCAACACGAGGTCTTGCCCGCGTCGATCTCCCTCCAGTTCCATCATGACGCTTGGAGGCGCGCCTTGGAATCTGGCTTGCGCAGCTTTGAACGACTGACGCTAGACGACCCCAAAATCTCCCGTGAGCGCGCGGCCGCTGGCAAGCTCGCCGCCGCGCTGCTCCCCGCCTCCATGCAGCCGTTCCTCGCGGATCGCAGTGAGATCATCACGGTGGGCATGGAGTTGGTTCTGCCCGGTGACCTCGCCTGGCTTCCTCTCGGGAACGAGCCTTATCTGGGGACCTCGCGGGACACATGGGAATGGCCTTCGATCCCCGCGGGCCTGCTGATCCTCGATCGAGCGCGAGCTGCGGGAGCCTCGCCTGGCGGGGGCGGGCGCCTGATCCTTGGTGGAGGGGCAGAGCATTCCCCCGCGGCGCAACAGACGTGGCCGGACTTGGCGAGCTTGCCCCTGCCCACGCAGCTAGGAAAAATCGCGAGCGAGAGCGGTGCCTTCCAGTCGGTCGCAACTCTCCGAGGTCAAGAGCTCACCCCGGAGTCATTGGACGAAAGCTTCGCGATCCCCAGCGACGTGGCCCTCTTCTTCTTGCACGCGGTGGAGGACGACACTCGCAGCAGTCTTAGCAATCGAGCTCTGGTGCTTTCGGGTTCTCCGAAGCAGGAGAAGGGCCTCTATTTCTCCTTCGATGTCGCCAACGAACGTTCCCAGCAAACCCCCATGATAGCGCCGCCCTTCGCGATCCTCGCCGCTTGCCGGACGGGCTCGGGGGTCGGCCGACGGGGAGCGGGAATCGGCACGGACTTGGGCTCCGCGTTCTTGCTCGCGGGCAGCCATGCCACTCTCTCGAGCGTCTCCAACTTGCTCGCGGGGCCGGCGGAGTCCATGGCCGCGCAGATTCTAAGCGGCATCGCCAGCTCGCAAACCCCTGCCCGGGCCCTGCGCAGTTCACGCTTGCAAGCGCTTGAAGAGTACGGCCCGCGGGCGGTGTTTCTCCACGGGCGACTCAAGCTCGTCGGCGCCGCCGGAACCCCGCTCTTCGAACCTCCCCAAGAACGGAGCCAGCCCCCACTCCCGGTTTGGGTCGTGGGGGCTGGCTGGTTGGTCATGCTGCTCGCGGTTGGATTCGCGGGTGCAAGCCTACGCCGTCGAGCCTAGATTCAGGCGGGCGGGTCGATGTGGTCACCGGAGTTCGCCGATGTCGGCGGACCCCCCACCGGAGGAACGGGCCACGGAATTGGAACCTCGATAGGATCCACTTCGCGCACCTCGTAGTTTTGACCGTAGTGCGGGAGGCCGAAGTGCTCCACCATGTTCTTGTCGTCCGTCGCCATCGCGTCCAACAAGGAGGGAGCGTGGGTTCCCTCTTCCGGAAGCAGAGCGGGCCAGTTTTGACCGAGGTAACCGGTCGTGCCTTCCCAGTCTCCGCTCATGTTGAAGTGGGCAATGAAGATGGACGTTCCTGCGTCCTTGACGTCGGTGTTGTCCAGGGGATCGACCGCCACCGCGCGAAACTCGAAGAAGAAGATGTCCGGGCTGAGGCTGAAGTTTGGGTGGTGGAGCGCCCCGATGGAAGGCGCAGCCGCCTCCGAGTAAACCGGAAGCACCAAAGACGGATCGCCCACGGGGTTCGCATAGGTCATGCCCGCGGAGCCGTGCGCTCCGTCAGTCGTGGGGTAGGATCCCCCCGACCAACTTTGATCGGTCGTGAAGCGATACTCCACCGCTCCGGTGTCCCACGCAGGCGATCCGATGTAGGTCCGGAACAAGGCATTGGTTTCGATGCCTGCGTCTCCTTCGCGCAGCACCCAGGTCACGATTTCTAGGCCGGGAAGTCCGGACTTCATGACGGGCATGTCGACGGTCAGCTTCACGTTGAAGAACTCCTCGTCACTCGAGACTTCCACGGAGGGGTGGTACTGCTGGATCGGATCGCCGGCAGCATCAAGAATGTTGTCATCTTCGGTCAGAAGCGTGATCCGACCGGGCGCAACGTACGTCCCCGGCGGAGTGCTCGCGATGGTCCCAGAACGCTCCCCGTGGAAGACAACGGTGTGAGTCCGCGGCCCGTAGGTCGTGACGTGGATCAGGTCCATCACCTCGTCGTTGTCCACGTCTGCGATCAGGGGCGAGTGCTGGGAGAATGTGTCCAGGACGCCGCTGCCCATGGGCATCACCTCCTGGTCGCCGCGGTACTCGATGTGCCCGTCGATCAAAGTCCCCTGAAAGACGACCAGGGAGCTCGTCGTGGGCAAGAGGACAACGATCTCATCTATGTCGTCCTCCTCCATGGTCGCACCGATGATGTCCCCGGCACTGAGGCCAACCACGTCCCCGAAGTTGGTCAGGTAGATCGGGCTCAGGGCCAGGACGGTTGAGTCTGCGTAGGCCGTGGAGATCCAATGATCCCCCGTAACGTTGTCCTTGCCGCAGATCGCCAATTCCTCGAAGCCCGCAGAAGCGGCCTCGTTCTTGAGCACGGCGATGCTTCCTTCCGAAATCGTGTTGATGGGCAGGGAGATCGCTCCATCGGTCAACTCGAAGACCCGCAGGTCGTTGGCGCGCAACAGCACCAACTCATCCCGATTGGTGGAACCGTCCAAGAGGTTGCCCACAGCAAAGTCCAACACCGGTTGAACCGTCCCGGTGCCGTCCGCGCTAAGAAGGGTCGGCCAAATAGACTGGGCCAGGTTGGGGTCTGTAGAGACCACCCCGACGTTGCTAACGATTCCGATGGTTGCGTTATCAACGGCGACAGCGACCAAATCGTTGTCCGTCTGCCCAGCGTCCACGTTGCATGCGAGCACTCGACCGGCGAGGGTCCAGTTGGGCAAGTTCAAGTTGATCGAGGAGAACAGGCCCGTGGCCGATGAGTAGGACCACGCCAAAGCGCCGTCCGCGCCGATCGTGATCAGTCGTTCCGGGTCGCCGGTGTTCAGTCCGGGCAACACGGCCAAGTCGCGGACCACCCCGATGTTCGGGATCGTGTCCGCACTCATGAAGGAGCCGACGGCCCAGGACATGTGAAGGTTGCCCGCGGAGAGCACCACCGCGTCCTTGCGAAAGTCCCCATCCATGTCCAAGACAACCGTCTTGGTGGGCGTGTTCGGGGAGTGCTGAATCAGATTCTGACTCTGATAGCCTTTGAAGGGGAAGGTCGTGGCATCCGGGGGAGACGCCAATACCAACGCGAGCGGGGTGAGCACGGCGAGGCCGGAAAGAACCGGTCGTGGAAGAAGGGAGAGCATAGAGATCACCAAAGAAAATTAGTGCGGGAAGCCCCAACACCCGGACGCGGGCGGCGAGGGTCGGGCCATCACCCGACATAGAGGCATGTCCCCAGCCTAGCCGAGAGTCCTAGCATTCTGAATTTCTTTTGAGCGTGCCGCGCGGAGCGGCGCCCGGGTGCGGGGACCCGGGCGCGAGGCGTCTCGGTAGGAAATCAAACTCCTTCCGGCACCGGCAAGTAAGTGAACACGCGGCCTATCCATTCACGGCACAAGGTCCGATCCGTGCCGATGTCGACGCGCTCGCCGAACCACTTCCAAAGCGGGCTGTAGCTGCGCAGAGCTTCCGGGAAGGCTGCGAAGATCAGCATGCTCGCGACACAGATGTCCGCCGCGGTCATCGAATTCCCCACGAGCCAAGCGCTGCCCTTGACCGCTTGTTCGGCCAAGCGCGTCTCGACCGCTGCGGAGGCCTCGCGCGCATCTTGGTTGACCTTGGCTAGGATCGACGCGTGCTCCGTCTCCGGCTCGCGACCGAACACCACGCCAAAGGCCGGGCGAATGCTGCGTCCGATGGAGGCCAAGTGGAACATCTCCCAGGACTCGATCTCCTTCATCTCCGCGCGGTCCGCGCTGTAGAGACGCGGGCCGTCGAAGTTCGCATCCAGGAAACGCAGGATGGCGCAGGAGTCAAAGAGCACGACGCCCTTGTGCTCGATCACCGGGGTCAGGGGCTGGCCAGAAAGTTCGATCAGCTTCTCGGCGGCCCCATCGCCCCAGGCCGCGACGTCTTGCACCTCGTGCTCGATGCCCTTGTAGGCCAAGGCGATGGCGATTTTGACGTTGTTCGGAGAGGGCGGGCGGACGCTGATCTTGGGTAGAGTGCTCATGGTGAGGTTCAACTATCTAAAAGTAAAGTTAGAAAGTTCCAAGAACGATACTCAGAATCCCCGGCGTGTCAAGTAGGCACCCCAGGTTCACCAAGCTACACTTGCACCCGGAGCCCGAAAGCGGCCCCCATCCCCCATGTCCAACAAGACCTACCGACAGATCTGCAGCGTCGCGCGCACCCTCGACGTGGTCGGTGAGCGCTGGACTCTGCTCTTGATCCGGGACCTGTTGACGGGCCCCCAGAGCTATTCCGCCCTGCTCGAAGGCCTGCCCGGGCTCACCACGAATCTCCTGGCGAAGCGCCTGCGCACCCTGCAAGAGGCGGAATTGGTCGAAGCCATCGAGGTCGGCGACCAGGATCAAAAGAGCAGCGCCCGGGGCGCCTACGCCCTCACCAAAGCCGGTCGCGCCCTCGCCCCAGCCCTCGGTGCCCTAGCGGAATGGGGCGTCAAGTACGCCCCCGCCGCCGGCCCCGACGCCACCATGAATCACCGCTGGCTGCTCTTGGTCTTGGCGCGCCGCTACCGCACGACCCGCGAGCGTTGGTTGGTGCAACTCGACTCCGAAGGCCACCAATTCCAATTCCGGCTAGGCACCGACCGCTTCGAGTCGCAAGTGGGAGCCAGTTGGAACGCCGACCTGGTGATCCATGGGGCTCCGCAAGCGATCTACGACTTGTTCTACGACTCCGCAAGCCCGGCGGACATGCTGCAAGCCGGGCACGTCACCTTGGCGGGCCCCGAAAATTGTCGAGAGCAAGTTTGGCGAGACTTCCAGCGCGCCTTTGGGCTGGGCGAGTCCGAGCAGTAGCGGCACCGGCGTCCGGGATGTGGAGTACCCTCCATCGACGAAAGCTCTCGCCGTCTTCGTCCTGGTGCTCGCCACGTTGATCTGCTTTTGGTTGGTTCAACGGACCACTCCGGAGATCCTGCCGCCTTTACTTGCGAGTCGAGTAGATACCGGGGATGCCATTGCGACCAAGCCATCTCAACCCGAGGCGCGGGAGACGGATCAGGGGGGCGGTCCTCACGCTTCAGAACTTGTTCCGAACGTTCCGAACGAAAGGTTGGAAGCGAGTGCACCGGAGGACAAGGGTCCGACCATGCGGATTCGAGTCACCTGCAAACGCTTGGCCTTCTCCTACGAAAGGCCGAAGCGAGCGCCGCCTATCTCTTCGGCCGTCGAATTCGAACTCGGAATCAAGGTCTTCGGCGGCGAATCCTTCCCCCTCTACGCTGGACGCACGGACGAAGAGGGAACCGTGATCGTTGACTTGCCCTGGAGCGCGATCACAAACCTAGCTGGCAGTCGGTCTGCCCGACTGTGGGGTGTGGTTCGCGAACACGGGTACCAACAACGAGTGAACAGCATCCGGCTCCCGATTCTCGAGCCCAGCCCGGAGAAGCTGAACAGGCTAGAGCTAAAGCTAGACCTAAGACAAGGCGTCACCCTGAACGGCACTTTGCTCGACACACAAGGAGTCCCTTGCTCGGGAACCATTTTTGGGGAGCTTATCGGCGGACAGGGGCGGCGACGACAAGACGGTTCCAACACAGCACAAGACGATGGGAAGTTCGCGTTGCACCTCGAGCATCCCGGCCTCCACCAATTCTTCGCAGAAAGAAGAGAGTCCCCAAACCCCGGCAGCGCTTGTTCCGGGAGCATTGACATCGATCTGAACGGCCCCCAGCAAGACCTCGAATTGCACCTGGTGGGGCCCGGCTCCATCCATGGCGTGGTACTCGACTCTGGCGGCCTGCCGACTCCGGGTCTGGATTTGCTAGCGCTCACGGCCAAGGAAAGTCCTCACGGCGCCTTCTCCCTTCCAGTGGGAGTCAGCCGCGCCTACACACTCGAGGGACGTGGGTTCCACTTGCGGCAAACGCGGACGGATGCCCGTGGTCAGTTCCTCTTCAGTGGGTTGCGGAACGACAACTTTGTGGTGCGCGCCCGGACGAGGCTGGGCGATGACTACCCGATCTTCCTGACGGCAACCCCGGTGGTGAGCAATGGCCAGAACTTAGTCCTGCGCTTATCGCGACCCCATTTGATTGTGAAGGTTTTGGATGCGGCGCATGAGCCCATCAAGGTCCACTGCCCGAGGAGGTCCTTCGAGCAGTGGCCCAAACATCCAACGCTGCAGGTGCTGCCCGCGCCCGAGTGGAATCACTTGTACTCTTCGTCCCAACGCTTGCAACCCGGCAAAGAGGTGAGCACGGGCACCGTGGTCTTCGACCTTCCCACAGAGCAAGAATTCATCGTCTCCCTTTTTGCCCCTGGTCAGGCGGTGCAAAGCGCTCGTGTCTTCCTACCGAATGGTTGTGGACGAGTTGATCAAGTGTTCGTCCTCGACCAAGTGAAGCCGCCTGGTGAGCTGCTCCTTCAAGTCCGCGATCCAGAAGGCAAGCCCGTCAATCAGTCTCTCCTCGTGGACGTGATCGATCCGATCAGCGGCATCACAGTGGTCAGCCGAGCCTCGCATGGCACCCGCAAGGGGCAAGCTGCCTGGCCCGCCCGCTTCGCCCTGCCAAAAGGCATCTACCGCGTTGAGGTCACTTCGACGCCTGGCGTTGAATCTCATCACGGAACAGTCCTTTCTCACCGGCGCTGGGGCGACTTTCGAGCAGAAGTAGCTATCGCCTCCGGAGAGACCAAAGAGCTCACCGCCAACTTGAGCGCTCCCGCGTGGATCGACTTGGAAGTCCTGGGCGAGACGAACGAGGGCGACAGGGTCAGCGCCCTGGAACACAACCCTGGATTTCTCCAGAGCTACGAAGTCCTCCTGAGAGCCGAGGGCACTGATCACTGGAGCGGGCCGAGCATGGAGGACAATGGCTGGACTCGCGTCACCCTCGAAGGGGATGAACGCGAGAGCAGAATCGCAACCTACGCATCGCGCGTCACTGCCCAGCTCTGGCGTGAGGACGGCTACCCCATTGACGTGGATTTCTCATGGCGTTCGATGGAGGGCAGCTCCGCCGCCGGAACCCACATGTTCAAGTACATGCCCCTCGGCACTCGCAAGAAGTCGGAAGCGCTTCCCCCAGGAAACTACCGCTTGGTCGTTCGCTTGCCCGGAGGTCGGAGCAGGAGTCGGGAGGTCGTGTTGACGGCTGGCGGCGTGGTGGAAGTCTCCATCGACTTCGGCTCGGAATAGCGAGGGGGGGGGCGGGCGAGCGTGCGGCACGGGGCGCTCGGCAATTCCTGCGGGCGCAACTTGAGAAGGGCTCGCGCAGTTGGTCCACTGAACCGCCATGCAAGAACGGTTCCCAACCCCGCACTACGCGGTCATCTTCACCTCCACCCTCTCCGACGCGACCGAGGGCTACGACCAGATGGCGACGCGCATGGGAGAACTCGCCGCGGAGCAAGCGGGGTACCTCGGCATCGACTCCGTGCGGGAGGGCAAGCTCGGCATCACGGTTTCCTATTGGAAGGA
>CALCXM010000131.1 GCA_937905825.1 uncultured bacterium | reverse complement strand
CGTCAGCCGTGACTCGGGTCAACTTGCCCTTGGTCGCTTTGATGATCTTGATCCCAGTGGTCACGTCATCGACGTTGCTCTTGGTCAGCACTTGAGTTTGGATGCAACCGTTGGCGTCAACGCCGAGATGGAGTTTTCTCCAACCACGCTTGCCGTCCCCACCATGCTTTGCGGCAGCCCATTCGCCTTCCCCAACAATCGACAAGCCGGAGCTGTCGATGATCAGGTGCATGGGCTTCCTGGATAGCACCACCCCGAGATCGATTTTCAACATAGAGCTCCTTCGCGAGAGCGTCGTGTGGTCCGGTACGTCGAGACCGAGCCCCATCAGATCAAACAACGAGCGCAAGAAGCCCTCGGTCTGGCGAAGCGGCAGATGGAAGAGCAACCGAACCGTGAGCGCGGTTTCGATGGCGAGGTTGGAGTACTTGCGGGGCGCTCCGCGTCGCCTAGAGGGCTTGGCGTTCCAAGCCCTGATCGCACCTGCCCAGCGACAATTAGAACTCCCCGCGCAACGACAATTAGAATTCCCCGTCCCGACCAGGGTCGACTCGGCTGAATTACCCTCCTGGCAATACCAGGAGGCCTGTTTTGACGAGTACCGACGTTCAAGTGAGGAAGCTAATGGAAGAACACAGCAAGACGGGGAGAGTCGAAGTCTCCGGCCTGCGGGCTGGCATGGACCGCAAGACAGCCCGCAAATATTTGGGAGGCAAGAAGCTGCCGTCCGAGCTCCACGAGGAGCGAACATATCGCACGCGAATCGACCCGTTTGAGGCTTCCTGGCCCGCAATCAAAGCGCAAATCGCGGCTGCGCCGGAACTCGAGGCCAAGACCATTTTCGAGGACCTCCTGGATCGACGGCCCGGCCAGTTCAAACCTGGCCAGCTCCGAACCCTACAGCGCAAGATCAAGTCTTGGCGCGCCGAGGAGGGTCCAGAGAAGGAGGTATTCTTCGCTCAACTGCACCGGCCTGGCGAAGCCGCTCAGACGGATTTCACCGATGCCAACGAGCTGGGAATCACGATCGCTGGCGCGTCGTTTCTGCACCTACTCTGCCACTTCGTCCTGCCGTACTCGAACTGGCAGTGCGCGACGATTTGTAAGTCCGAATCCATGGCCGCCATCAAACGGGGCGTGCAGACCGCCGTGTTCCGGCTAGGCCGCGTGCCCCAGTTCCACCAAACAGATCACTCCACCTCTGCGACGCACAAGCTCTCGAAAGCCGACAAGGCCAAGGCGCAACGGGACGATGCTCAGTCGGCTCCCGCACGCGGATTCAACAAGGAGTACGTGGATTTCATGGAGCACCTTGGGATGACTCCTCGCACGATTGCAGTGGGCGAGAAGGAGCAGAACGGTGATATCGAGGCCGCAAACGGCGCGCTTAAACGGCGCTTAAATCAGCTCTTGATCCTTCGTGGAAGCCGCGACTTTGAGGATCTTTCCGAATACCAACGGTTCATCGACAAGACCACTTCCAAGTTGAACGCCGCGCGAGTCACGCGAGTGAGGGAAGATCTTGAACACATGTCCATCCTCAATGTGGACCGACTCGTGGAGTTCAAAGAAATCGACGTGCGCGTGACAAGCTGGAGCACGATCCGCGTCAAGCGCAACACGTACTCCGTTCATTCGCGCCTGATCGGCGAGCAAGTTCGCGTGCGGCTCTACGAAGATCGGTTGGAGGTCCGCTACAACGGAAAACTGCAGCTCACCTGCGAGCGTGTCCTAGGCGAAGGTGGCAACTTGATCAACTACAGGCACCTCATCTGGTCACTCGTGCGTAAGCCCGGCGCATTCGAGCGATACCGCTATCGCGAGGCCCTCTTCCCAACGATCGTGTTTCGCCGCACGTACGATTCTTTGTGTGCCAGGTTGGACTCGCGCAAGGCCACGATCGAGTACTTGCGTATTCTCAAACTGGCGGCGGACACGATGGAGTCCGCGGTCGAGGGCGCGCTGAGCAAACTGCTAGCGGCGGGCAAGGCACCACTCGCCGACTCCATTCGCGAAGAGGTCGCACCGAACCACACGAAAGTCCCGCAGCTCGACGATCCCGAGGTCAACCTCATCGAGTTCGACGAACTGCTGGGTGCCCTCGGGGCCGAACTCGCGGAGGTGCTGTAGTGGCTACCTCGAACCCGGCGAGCCTAAGTCTCCGACTCCGGCAACTGAAGCTACCAGCATTTGTTGAGCATCATGAAGAGCTCTCTGTTCGCGCCGAGCGCGAGGGACTTGGATTTCAAGACTGTCTCGCACATCTCGTGGAGATCGAACTGTCAGGTCGCGAAGAGCGCAAGGTCGAGCGGCTACGAAAGCGCTCAGGTCTTCCAAGCGATAAGACCCTGGCGAACCTGACGCTTGAAAAGCTGGACCCTAAAGTTAGGCGGCAGCTTCAAGCTCTATGCGAAGGCGGATTCGTCGAGCGCACAGAAAACGTACTGGCCTTCGGGATGCCGGGTCGTGGCAAGTCGCATGTGATCAGCGCGATCGGGCACGAACTCGTAGCACGTGGCATTTCCGTTTTGTGGCGACCTGCCTGTCACTTGGTGCAGCAATTACTGGCGGCCAAGCGCGACCTCAAACTCGAAGCCGAGCTACGCAAACTGGATCGCTTTGAGGTCATCGTGCTTGATGACATCGGATACATCAGCCAGAACCGTGAGGAGATGGAGGTGCTCTTCACCCTACTCGCGGAACGCTACGAACGAAGGAGCGTGATGATCACCAGCAACCTCGTGTTTTCGAAGTGGGACCGTATCTTCAAAGACGCCATGACGACTGCCGCTGCGATCGATCGCTTGGTGCATCACTCGATCATCATGGAGATGACGGGCGAGAGCTACCGAGCTGACTCGGCTAAACAGCGTAAGGGCGAGGAGGTGGTGGTCAGCGGATCGTGAGCGCTGGGCCCAGGATATTGGGCCGAGAATTTCGCGCCCCCCTCGGGGGGCATGGCTTGCGCCGCTGCGCGGCTCAGCCAGAAGAAGCACCGGGCTACGCCCGGTCACACACCAACCCGATGGGTAATTCTAATCGTCGCTGGATGAGGATTTCTAATTGACGCTGGGCAGCCGCCTTTTATTCGGGTGGGGGGCCGGTGGTCACCACCCTGGCCGGTTTAGAACCTGCGGTGAGCCGCCGTTTCCCATGGCCACGGACCGTGATCCCCGCTCCTCGAAGGTAGCGGCTTACGGTTTCCCGGGGCGGACGCCGGTGGCTTCTTCAATGCGCCTCAGGACCACCCCAGGCGTCCCAGTGATCGACTTTGTCCCTGCTTCTCGTGCTTCAAGACATTGGCCATAACGGGGGGAGACACCATGGTCACGCCGCCGTGCTCAATGCCCCGAGGGCTCTCTCAACTGGCCGCTCTTAGGTGACCGCCGAGGGCTAGCGTTACCCAGAACCGACTTTGCCCGAGGCGTTGCTGACAATTGCGTTCCAGATTGCGGCCGCACAGTGCCGATGACCTAGTTGCCGTTCCAGCCTCCATAGTTCAACGCTGCAGTGGCACCCGATTGGATATCCACTCGGGCTTCGGAAACTACAACCCCACACCGACATGCAGACTCTTAGGCACACTAGCTGGCTCCTCGGAATCACCCTGCTTACACTGGTGATGGTCGCGGGTTTCTGGACCGGGTCCGTAGGCCAGATGCCTGTATTGATGCATCCTAGTCCAGACGCAAACCCATCAATTGGGCCAATCCCTGCGAGACATAGAGAAGCACTTCCGAGCGTGGCTGGTTTCGGTGACAACAGGCAAAGCATCGATGCGATCCATGACTTGGAATCGTCCCCAAGCCTGTGCGTTCTCGTTCGGGACCCCGACGGAAGGCCCATCACGGCAGCTAGGGTGGTAGCAAGCAGTGGCGTCAGTCGCCTGATCGGGGATTCGGACCTCGCTCCGGGCGAGACTAACGAAAGCGGGGAGGCAACTATCCAACTCAAGGGATGGGCTGCCCACGTGGTACTCGTCTCCAAGTCTGGATACGCATCCCAACGAATCGTCGCGGCTCCTGGTCAATTGAGTGTTGTCCTCGGATTCTCAACACGCGTGACAGTTACTACTTTCGACGCACAATCGGGAGAATCTGTAGGCCACGCTCGCGTTCAATTCCACCTAGCTGAGTCAGCGGAGGTTTGGGAATTCACCTCGGACGGGAACGGTCTACTCATGGTAGATACGCTGAAGCCTGGCCGCTACGACTTGATTGTCGATGCCGAGGGGTACCTTGAGTACACGATGCACGCCGTCCAGTTGGGACAAGAAAGGAGTCTCAATAGAATTGAAGCTCCAATGTACAGAGGGATAACACTTACGGGTCGAGTTGTTGACGAGGTCTCGGGGGCCCCCCTGACCGAAGGCCTGGTATTCGCATCACTAGGAATAGAAGTGCTCGGACGCTCGAAAATCGATTCGAATGGAGGCTTCTCGATTGGCGGCTTGCCAACGGCGCAGCCTTTCTTCGAAGTCCTCGCCGCTGGATACGATCCCTCTCGGCAGGATCCAGACACTCCAGCGCGTTACGAGGCCCGTACAGGTAGGAACTCTGGTGAGATCCTTGTTCGCGCCCGCCGAGTCGCGCAAGCCAAGGGTGTCGTTCACTGCGGCGGCATTCCCATTAGAGACGCAACGGTGATGGCGTGCCGAGACTTTTTGGTCGTGAAGCTGGGCATGTGCAATGGTGACTCGAACGGAGCCGCAGGGGTTTCCACTACGGCAACTGGAGCTGACGGGACTTTTTGCGTGAATGTCGCACGCCTTCGCACGGCCCGTTCTCCCGGTGTCTCCAATCGCCCATTTGAGCTGCTCGTAGCCAAGGCCGGCTTTGCACCCAAGTGGATACAGGTGGATGGCGTTGAATCGGGATCGGCCCTTGAAATAGATTTGGAGCGCGGCAGCACTCTCAAAGTCGTCGTGCTCAACGAACACGGGGACCCTGAGAGCAATGCGCAAGTCGTTGTCGTTTCCGGCACCTCACGAAGCAAACGGGTAGAAAGTTCTCACCTACGAAAACTTGTTGGGGTATCCCCAGTAACAGGGCAAAATGGTGTAGCCATAGTCGAGAATCTGGTGGAAGGTAAATGGGAGATTCTTGTCACGTCACAAGATGGGCGCCGCCACGCGAAGGGGTCGGTGGAGGTCGTAGAGTCCGGATTGAATCACGTCAGTTTGACACTCGCCAACACCGGAGTCTATTGGGGGCGGGTAGTCGATCGCCGCAATCTAGCCGTAGCGGGAGCCCGCGTCGTGGTACCGGGGGCGGAGCCGGCCCATCGGACGACGACCAACGGCGAGGGGATATTCTACTTACAGATCCCAGGCTCTGAGTCAGCCACTCTCGCCGTCACGGGCAGCAGGGTGATCGGCGAGCAGGAATTTCAGGTGATGGCAACGGAGGAGCTAGTACTTGAGGTCGAAGCGGCGAGTCGACCAAATTGCATTACAGGGTTCGTTCGTGATAAGGCAACTGGACAACTTATCTCTATAGTCTCTAGCGACATCTCTGAGGCTGGCGTAGGAAGGAGGATTCAAAACATCACTGGAGGGCGGTTCCGCATCATGGCTCGGCATCCCGCAGATGGCGAAATCACCTTCACTGCCCAGGGATACCGCCCGTGGACTTCATCTTTGGTGAGTTTCTTCGACCTGGCTGACGAGTCCTCAGTCGAACTAGAGCGGGTGGATTCAGTGAGCGAGATTCTCTCCCCGGTTACGATTCGTTTGTCACAGGCTATGGCGACGTTGGATGTCGTTGCCTTCGACCGTTCTACTGGTCTAGAAGTGGGCAGAGCGAACTATTTGGCTCCCACTGAGTACGAATTTCTCCTGAAGGGTTCCGAGCAAATCCTCGTGATGGCCTACTCTAGATTGGCGTTCATGGCTGCTCCCATTGCATGCAATCCCGCTGCTTCGCCCGTTGTAGAAGTCACGATGACGCCGGGCGGTGGAAAGGTGGTTGGGGTGAGGAGCACCAATCGAGATGACCCCGTGTACTTGCGGGGCCCACATGGACTGCTCGTGAGGCAGGAAGTTAAGAATGATGAGGGGTTTCGGAGCAGTCAACTGGCTCCCGGCGCCTATGAAGTGTTGGTAGGAGACAAGAATGTTGCAACAGTACAAGTTGAGGCTGGAAAGACAGTAACTGTTGCCTATTAACTTATCGTAGGGCTCTGCTGCGCAAACTGGCTTGCCCAACAGCAGGCCCTGCGCGTCCTCCCGAGAGAATCCCTACTGCGGAACTGGCGAAGCCCTCTGTGCCAACGTACCCCGGAGAGTCAAGTGGGTGCGCGTGTCGACGACTTCCCCACTCGTGCTGGCTTCGGCCTGTCCGAGAGCTTGGCCACTCCCAATTTGTAAGTAACGGGGCTGCACTTGGTTCACTTCATTACGGCAGACGGCTTTGATTCCCGGGGCTTCGCACCCGCCATTGCTGACGCTAACGCCCGGGTCTCTACATGCATTGTCGACTCTTTACATGGCCAGCTCCTTTCATCTGACTGGAAGGCGCCAGCTTTGCCTGGCGCACCGGACTCTTACCTATATCGGCGGTCCAGCCAGGCGAGAGGCTTCATTGCTCAACGTCAAGTGAATAGCATTGTGAGCCATAGGGGCGAACAGCTCGAAACGGGCCGGGGCATTTGCGCGCTCTTCGTGATTACACTGACGAGCGCAACTGCATCAAACCGCCTTCGAGTGTTAAACCTTCCTTTGACTAGCAAAGTGTGCCCGGACCACCGCTGGTCGGAGGAGACCAGACTGGCTCAACTGCCGGGCCGACTATATACAATTCGTGTGCTTCTCACAAAAACCTTTCCGCTGATTGCGCAGTCCATGGCAGGCCGCCTCGGGTTCGTTGGAGTAGGTTGAAGTGCCCGAGGATCGCTTCGCGAGCGGCGCGGCGTCGGGCACGTTGGCATCGCAGTTGAACAGGCCGCGTGCTGGTGCGCAAGAGGTTCTCCTGCTCCCCCGATCTGGGCGGCCTGGCGGCCCCATTTCCTGTGAAATCGGACGGATCTAAGCGCCGCGGTGAACCCCGCTGATCCCGGGCTTGCGTTCGTTCTCAAGGAGGCCATAACGAAAGGGCTACGCCTGGCCCAAGGCTCACACCTGCGTGCCATCCTCACCAAGCCGGTCGCGCAATCGTGCTGGGAGGTCCATGCTCTCATGGAACACCGCAAGGATCGCCAGGGGCTCCGGGTCTCGGTTGAGCGAGAAGACGTAGTGGTGCTGACATCGAGAAAACTTGAGTTCAGCCCAGTGATCGAAGACTACTTTCGACCTGACCTGGCCCGCTTGAAGCGAATCAAAATGCCGGGCGAAAGCAGCGCCGTAGGTCCGAGCTTGATCGATCCCCCAGTGGTCGATCGTGTACCTCGCAATTCCTTCGAGGTCTTTCTCCGCGCCATCCGCGAGGACGTATCTAGGCATTTGGCTCGCCAGCGCCCTTGTCGATTCCTGCTTGAAAAATGTCCTCCACCGTGCGCTTGCTTCGTCGGCCTGCAGCGACCTCTGCCGCCCGTTGGCGCAGGAGGAGCTCAAGGTCCATTAGAGCCTTGGCTTCATCGGTGGGGCTCTCCGCCGTGCCAATGGTGCTGGCAAGAACGAACTCCTTGATGCTCTTCCCCTGCAGGGCGGCCATGGCCTTGAGGCGTTGCTGCTGCTGTTCGGTGACTTCGATTGATATCCGCTTCATGACTTCTCCATGGGTGATCATCGAAGGCCACACTACCCCGACTTGCGTAAATTGTCAAAAGTGACAGTTTGTGTGGTCGCTCACCAGGTCTCCCAATCGGCCAGGGGGAGGCTTGGAAGGGTCGCCAAAGTCCGAGTTGGGGTCTAGCTCGGACCCCACTCCATACGGTCTGCGAACCTCGAGAACAGCTATACGGTCCAGGAAGGCCGATTTCTGGTCCGAGAGAAAGTTCGCAAAAGCGTATAGCTCGGGGAGCCACTTCTCTCTTCATGAGG
>CALCXM010000130.1 GCA_937905825.1 uncultured bacterium | reverse complement strand
GACGGAGCGAGTGCGGTGGACTACGCAGCCGTCGCTGAGGTTCTCGATCCGCAACTGCTTCCCGCTTGGACCGAGTGGACGATCAGTTGCCATGGACAAAGTCCAGATGCCCTCGCTGCGCAAGCGTTGCGGGAAAACCAAGAGCGAGCACTTATGGCTCTATTGGGGTTTTGGGAAGGCAGGACCATGGACATCCCCGCTTCCCCGGTGGCCCTGGCGACCCAATATGAACGTCCCTACCGCACCCCCGGATCGACCCTGCCCGTCGCGCAAAAAGTGGTGGGGGAGTGGCTGTCGCAAATGTACTGGAACATGGGGCCAGCGGAGACCCACGGGTTGCAGAACTACCCTGAGTTCGAAACGCTACGGGACGCTGAATTCCTCGTTATCTGTGCCAACTGGCGCGAGCGCCATGTGATTCATCGCTGCATTGCGCCGATGCTCGAGCCTTTGCGTGAGCTGTCCGGAACCCGCGTTCTGATGTTGCACGAAGCGGGCAAGGTCGAGCTCGGCCAATGTGCGGCGGAATGGAAGAGCCGAGCCCTAGAGTTGGAGATGCGCACCAAGGGACACTACCTGTACAACATCGGCGTCGCTGCGGAGGAGCTGCGCAGCTGCAACATCGACCTGATGTTCTTCCCGGAGATGTGTCCCGGGGATGCCTCTGCCTGGATGGGGATGCAACGGGTTGCTCGCGTGCAAGCGACCGGCTACGGCATGCCGAACACCAGCGGATCCAAAGAGATGGACTACTTCCTGGGAGGAGCGGACATCGAAGGGGACGGCAGCGACTACTGCGAACAACTCGTGGTGATTCCAGGCTGGGGCCAAGCGCTGGTCGAGCCTCCACTTCCCGAACGGCCGAGACAGCGGCCAGAGACGGACGATCGAGTGCAGATGGCGACCATCGCCACTCATCAGAAGCTGAACGGCGAATTGCTCAGCGCTTGGAACGAAATCCAACGGGGCGAGCGCAACGTGAGTCTCGAACTCTTTCCCTCCCTGCGGGACTTGAACGCCCAGTTGCTCGCACCGCGCTTGAGCCCGTACTTCGATCGGGGATCGGTCGAGCTGAATGGCTGGACGCCACGGGAGGAGTTGTTGGACACTCTCGTTGAGAGTGACTTCTATCTCGATACCTTCCCCTACGGCGGCTACAACTGCCTGATCGAAGCCCTCGCTTGTGGGCTGCCGATTGTCACGATCGAAGGGCAGCGGGCGCGCAATCGCACCGCGGCTGTCTTGCTGCGAAAGCTAGGCATGCCCGAGTTTCTGATCGCGAAGGACTACGCTGGCTACATCTCCGCTGCGAAGCGCCTGATTCGCGATGGAGCGCTGCGCCGTGAGCTGCGCAATCAACTAGCCGATCGCAAAGCGGTCCTTGACGCCTTGCGCGATCCCGAGGGGCCGTTGCATTACGCGGCAGCCCTCGATTGGATGCGCGAGGCCGGGCCGCGCAACGGGCAACGGGCTGGTGCGCCGGTTCTTATTCGTGCGGGCGAGGCGCCCAAACGCCTCGGTTAAGCGCGGGGCTTCACAAGTGCCCGCAGCGCGAGCTCTACTCGTCGTCGTCGCCGCCGCCCGCGTATCCCAGCTTCTCGAGCTCCTTGACGCTCTCCTGACTGCGACGGAAGGCCTTCGTCGTTCCGATTTGACCGTGGCGCTCATGGGTCGACTCGACCTTGGCCTTCCAAGCATCTTCCGTCTCGGAGTTGATCAGGTTGGTGGTCTCGCCCGGGTCTGTGGCCAAATCGAACAGCAGGGGACCCTTGTGTTTGTCGTGCGCGCGCCTGTCCCCGGTGTACTCGATGTAGATCATGTCCCCTTCACGCAAAGCCACGCAGTCGTTGCCGGCGGTCGACTTGGAGAAGTGCACTTTCATGGGTACGAAGAGTGGACGCCCCGCGTCGGGAGCGCTGCTGCTCAAGGGTGTTCCCATCCAACTCTCGGGGAATTCCACCTGGGCCGCCTGCGCCAAGGTTGGGGCCACATCCACCATGTGGACCGTGTGCCCAATGCGCTGACCACCTTCCAGATGGCCCTTCCAGTAGGCGATCATCGGAATGTGAAGCTGTTCTTGGTAGAGGCTCAAGCCGTGCAAGAACGCGCCGTGCTCAAAGAACTCCTCACCGTGATCGGACGTGATGATCAGCAGGGTGTTCTCCAGTTTGCCCGCCTTCTCGAGTTCATCAAGAAACTGTCCAACGGCGAAGTCCAGCTCCGCGATCTCGGCGTCGTAGAGATCGGAGATGTACTGAATGTCTTCTGGCTTCGGTTCTGGTCCGTTGCCGAGGCCCCACGTGTACTTGGGCACATCCACGGACTCGGGCAAATCGCCGGAGTACTCGCGCACGTAGCCCTCGGCGAATTCCGGAGCAGGCGCGTAAGGCGAGTGAACCTTGTAGGTGTGCACGAAGCTGAAGAACGGCATCTCCTGCTTCTTGATCCACTCGTAGGCCAAGCGATAGGTCGCCGTGCAATCACGGCTCTGACTGTCGAAGCGCTCAAAGCCCCGGGCGAAGCCGTGAACCTCGGAAAGGAATCCCCGCTCGGAGAACGAGGCCGTTCGGTAGCGGTTGCGAGAGAGAAGTTCCGCGACGGTGTCCAAGGCGTCCGGCAAACGCTGGTTGTCCCACAACCCGTGCTGGGAAGGGAAGGTGGAGGTAAAGAGCGACGCGTGCGATGGCAAGGTCCAACTCGCCGCGCTCATCGCGTCCTCGAACAGCACTCCCTTGGCGGCTAGGGCGTCCAAGTTGGGAGTGCGGGCTCGTTCGTAGCCATAGCATCCGAGTCGATCTGCACGCAGGGTGTCGAGCACCATCAAGAGGATGTTCGGTCGCTCCAAGGGCTTGGCGCTCCAGATCAAGGGTTCCGCCCAGGCGGCGACGGCCTGCCAATCTTGATCCGGATCCTTGTTGCCATCTGCTGCGCTGAGGTGCAGGCGCACTGTCTGGTTGGACCAGCGCGAGAGATCTAGGGAGAACTCTTTGTACCAGCGCCAAGGCCGGTTGTTGGATCCGGTTGGGCTCTCTGCGCCGCGCAGCAAGTGCTTCCAAACCCGTTCAACGGTCCCGTCCTCGAGTTCTAAGGTCACGCTGAAGAGCGTGGGATTCACGCGGTTGCGTAGCTCGATCCCATCCTCGCGAACTTTGATTTCGTGGGGCCGGACCCCGACGGCGAAGTCAAAGTGCGCGCTCTCGGGGAGCTCAACCTGGTAGACGAACTTGTGCGGCGCCGGCGCCATAGCGGCTCGTCGACAGTCCGATCCGAGACGCAACTCACTAGCGAGTACCTGACCATCGGTTGTGATCAAGCTGGAGTTGAACTCCATCTCCGTGGATGGCGTGGGGTAGTCCACGGTGATCGTTCCCTCTGGTCCTTCGCCACGCTTGCGGTAGATCTTGCGCTCGCTGAGGATGAACTCGCCTGAGTCGGGGAGGAAGCTGCCGCCGCTAAACTCATCCATGTCCTCCTCGCCAATGTGTTGCCGCGCCGGGTGCACCAGTGCGGATCCGTGAATTGGCAGGCGCACGTGAATGCTGTCGGCCCCACTGACTTGCAGGTCGGATCTCCAGGACTCCGGCGCCACGGATTCCGAGCGCACCCAGACCGTATCCTCCAAGAGCAGCGGATCGAAGCGCGTGTCTCGCGAGCTGCTGGCCTCCAACACTAGGGGCTCATCAAGCAGTCGAAGTGGCCAACCCTTGGGTTTGGGCGGTGCGAGTTCGATGGGGGCCTCCTCGGTGCCGCAGCCGATGAGCAGCAAGGCGAGGACGAAGCAATAGCGGAGGGGGGAACGCTGCATAGAATATTTTATTGGGCCCTGCCCTAGAAATCGGGAGCTTCAGGCTTGGTATCGGGCGCGGGGGGCTCTTCCTCTTCACCGGGTGGCATGGCGTCTTTGGCATCATCCGTGCGGACCGTGTCCAAGACTGACTCGGCGACCCGCAGGGGACACTTGGCGCGCAATGCCAACGCAATGGAATCCGAAGGCCGGCCGTCGAGCACGGCCACTTCTTCGCCGGCCTCGTTGTGCAGCACGAGCTTCGCGTAGAAGGTGTTTTGCCGAACATCGACGATGTCCACGTAGGCGAGCTTGGCCCCCAGCTGCGTGATGGCGTCGTGCATCAGGGCATGCGTCATCGGCCGTTCGGTTTCTGCGTTCGTCACGACCCGCTGGATCTCGACCGCTTCCGGGTAGCCAATGATGATCGGGAAGCTGCGATTGCCGTCGACTTCCCGAAGATAGATGTATTGAGGTGCACTCACCGAGTGATCCCGCAGGACCAGGCGTCCGAGTTCGATGGGGACCATCGCGAGGTCGTGCGGCTCAGGGCTCATGGAATTTTTTTGAGGCGGTCCGGGTGGACTCAGCGAGATTGACGGGACTTCAGCACCATTGGCTCGAGCGGCGCGTCGCGCTCCTCGGCAAACTTCCAAGCGGTGGCGCTCTCGTCCACGTAGCCACAGGCGCTGCAAGACAAGCCATATAGGGCATCGTCCGCGATGGAATCAAGGGTCAAGCCCTTGCACTCCGGGCAGCGACGATCCGCGTATGCCGGGAAGAAGACGGAGATCAGTCCCCAGACGACGGGCAAGGCAAAGGTGATCGAGAGCACGCCCACGAAGAACTCATCGGGGCCGCGACGCAGCAGGACCAAGGTTCCGAGAGTCACTCCCAAGAAGATCGGCGGCACGAACCAGCCCGCGAAACGCAACCAGCCCGGCGCTGGAGCAGCAACGGGCTGTTGCGGGGCCTCTGGATCATTGAGGCGAATACGACGGACGGGGGATTCCATGCTGGAATTGTACGCGCTCGTAGCCTGGGGCACGGAATCCGATCCGCGAGATAGCGATCATCGAACCTTTCTGCGCGTCGTGCCGAGGTCCAAAGCGGCATCGAACCGTTGGGAACTCGCCACTCCTTGCTCTGGTTCCGGCGCTCAGCAGCTCACGTGCCGCATTCTGTGACCCGGACCCCGTGGTGCAGTAGAGTCCGTGGGGCGAGGTAAAGGTCTGGTTGCGCGGCGTGAATCGTCTGGGGATGGTGCCTTTCGGCCGGCAGAGAACCGACTAGACTGCACCGACGATGAGCACGGACTCCCTCCCCAAGACGCCTGCGACCCAGGCAGCCTCGAACGGCGCTGACAGTTTCCCAACCAATCCAATTCTCGTGCAACGCACCCGCGGGAATCACGTGGAGTCTGTGCATCGCGGCTCTTGGGTTTTGGTCGACAGCGCCGGACAGGTGCTCGATGGTGCGGGTGCCACCCACTACCCGGTGTTCGCACGCAGTTCCACGAAGGCCCTGCAAGCTTTGCCTTTGATTGAAACGGGGGCCGCTGACGCCTTTGAGATGAGCAAGCCCGAGCTTGCTTTGGCGGTGGCTTCCCACAGGGGCGAAACTTGCCACACCGAAGTGGTGGAAGGCTTGCTGCGGAGGATCGGCCTGGCGGTGGGAGACCTGCGCTGCGGTTCCCACCGACCCTACGATTCAACTCGATGGCAGAGCATGGAGGAAGCTGGCGAAGACTTCAGCGCTCTTCACAACAACTGTTCTGGCAAGCACGCAGCCTTCTTGGCCCTCGCCAAACACGTTGGGGATGCGAGTGCGAGCTACATCGATCCTCTGTCCCGTGGTCAACAACTCGTGCGCCAAGCACTCCTGGAGATGACCGGGACCTCTCCCCAGGACTTGGTGGTCGCCGTAGATGGCTGCAGTGCCCCGACCTTCCGTTTGCCCTTGGTGAACCTGGCCACGGGCTTCGCGCGCTTCGCCAACCCGGAGGGATTGCCCGAGATCAGGCGGCACGCGGCCCAACGCTTGGCGGAGGCTGTGGCCCTTCACCCGGATCTGATCGGTGGCACGCGCAACCAGATCTGCAGCGCCATCAGCCGCGCCACGGGCGGGCGGCTCTTCCCAAAAATTGGTGCCGAAGCGGTGTACGTCATCGGCGAGCGGGGCGGGCAGCGAGCGCTCGCCATCAAGATGGATGACGGCCAAGCGGCGGGGCTTCCCGTTCTAATCTTGCATCTCCTGCGTCGCTGTGGTCTAGCTAGGGAGGCGGAGTTGAACTCCCTCGCCGCCTGGGCCGCTGGACCTTTGAACAACTGGGCCGGATTGGTGGTTGGGCAAACCACCGTGATGGACTGATTCACGAGACAAACGATGACCTTCGACCGACTTCTGACACCACCCGCCCTGCCGCTAACCGCTCACAAAGGAACGGCCGGGCGCGTGCTCTGCGTGGCCGGGTCGGAAACCATGCCGGGGGCAGCGCTCTTGACCCTGCGGGGTGCGCAGCTCGGCGGTGCGGGACTTGTGACTTTGGCGACCTTTGATAAGTCGATCATCACGCCCGCGGCCATGGCGGCCCCCGAGGCGGTCTACATCGACCTCAGCCGATCGAAGGACCTGGTCGCTGGCCGATTGCCCTGGCAGTTCAAGAATCGTCGAGATCACGTGCGCGTGGCCGGGCCCGGTCTTGGAAAGGGCGGCCGCACGGATGAGTTGATCCGCCGTTTGATTAGCGACGACTTCGACGGCCCGCTCGTCTTGGATGCAGATGGCTTGAACGTGATCCAAGGCACACCGGAAGTGCTCGCGGAGTGCCGTGGCAACCTGGTAGTTACGCCCCACCCGGGGGAGGCGGCGCGCCTGCTCGGCGTGGACGCGCTCTCGGATGACTCGGACGCCCGACTCGAAGCGGCCAAGACCATCGCACGAGCCTCCTCAGGGATCTGCGTGTTGAAAGGGCACCAAACGGTGGTGACCGATGGGGAACGCAGCTTCATCAACACGACCGGTAACCCCGGCATGGCCACGGCCGGCGCGGGGGACGCGTTGAGCGGAATTCTCGCCGCGTACCTGGGGACCTGCCGTCAAATGAGCATTCCGGAGTGGGGAGTGTTCGAGGCTGTTTGCTCGGCCGTCTTCATTCATGGTCGTGCGGGAGACCTCGCCGCAGAGAGCCTGGGTCGACGCGCCGTGACCGCTACTGGCATCCTGAACTTCCTCTCCAAAGCTCAACTCGAGCAGGAACAAGCGGCCGAGCGATCGGGAGATTGATGTCCCTCCTTGCGCTGGTCTCGATCGCGGCCTTGTGCTGCGCGCCGCAAGCGGGTGTCGCAGATCCGGTCGAGGTCGAGTTCCGCATTCGAGATCTGGCCATGGGGGCCCCGGTCGAGGCCTTGGACTCCTGGGATTGGCGCGATCGCTATCGAGCCATGGAAGCTCTCGCGCGCAGGGAACCGAGCCGGATCTCCGCGAGTGAGATTGAGTTCGTTCGAGCTGGAACGAGTGACGCTCATCCCAACGTGCGCGGGGCCGCCTTGGCTGTTCACGCGCGGCACGCGTTGCCCTTGCTGGAAAACGCAGGGGGCTTGGCGCAAGACCCCATGCCCGAAGTTCGTCTGCAACTGGCTCGTGCTCTAGGGTCTACCGGGACACAGCTGGCAGGGAGTCTGCTCGCGGTGCTTTGCCTCGACGTGGATATGGAGGTCGCACGAACAGCGCGCGCCCAGCTCTTCTCGCGAGGCCGCGCTGCTCATTCTGAGCAGCTAGCGTTCCTTCAGGATCAATGGGATGAAATGTCTCCCTCGGACTGCTTGCACCTGCTGGACGTGCTCGATCGATCGAACGGGACCGAGCAGCTGATCAAGCAGCTGAGCCTTTGGCTGAAAGGGCGCGCCGCTCCCGAAGAAGGCCTCGCCGACTTCCGGATCAAGCGCGCACTGTGGTTCAGCTTGCAGGGAGCGCCGGTGGATGAGCAAGCGGTTCGATGGATCGCCGATGCATGGCTAAGGGAGTTCCCCAACTCAGCGAGCCGAACCGAATCCCGCAGGCGCAGGCGTTTGGATCGCATTCAGCTGAACGAGCCCCATCGAGCTGACTTGGTTCGCTTGCTGCTCGATTCCGCAGGGGAACAAGACCGTCTCGCGGGGCTCGCTGGGGACCAGGCCTTCGAAGCGCGCGCGCTTTCCAACCGCGCGGTTGTCGGTGCCGTGTCGGTTCACTTTGCGTGGGGGGCGGGTGAGGCCCCGCGGGCATTCCCGATGGATCCCAGTTGGAGTCCGGAGCTTGAAGAGGAAGTCTGGGACGCTTGCTTTGGTTGGGCGGAGTCCTGGGGCGAGAGTGCCGATCGCATGCTCGCGTCTCCGAGCCCAGACGTGCGCTCCGCCGCTTGGAGCACGCTCTCGGAGACATGGCGCCGAACGGGCAAGGTTCCCGAGCGCGCTTGGTTGCAAAGGGCGTTGTCCGACGAAGAGTTGGCCACGAACGTCTACCGCGACCTGCTCCACTCGAAGCGCGAGCTTCAGGACATGGACCTCTTGCACGCCTGGTGGTCTGCCCAGAAGCCAGCCACACGCTTGGAGTTGCTGCGCGAGCACTGGACTGGTCGGGCCTACTTGCCTTGGCGCCGGGACCTGCTGGACCTGTGGGTCTTGCAATCCAAGGAGCAACGCACGGTCTTGCAACTCATGGCAGGTTTCGAAGGGGACGAAGATCTCGCCGAGCGCTTCCTTGAAGGTCTGAACGAGGAGTTGGAGCAATTGGAGCGTTCGCCCGTTCCAGACGAGGAAGTGATCCGCGGTGCTTGGCGTGAAGCGGAGTCCCGTGCCCGTTGGCAGCTGGAAGCGCTCTTGAAGATTCGCGGTGAAGGGCACGTCGTTGAACGCTCGCGGCTCTTGTTGCGCGTGGGCCAGCTGGGCAAAGAGCTGGGCAAGATCCTGATTGCGGATCTAGTCTCCAGCCCTGCGGGTCGCATCGCTCTCGATGAGGCCTTCCTGCGACCCGAGTTGTCGAAGCGAATGCGTTACGAGATCCTCCTGCTGCACCCGGGTCTAACGGACCCCGACCGCATCGGCGAGCTCTACTTGGCGTATCCGACTTGCGACGAGGAGTTGCAGCTGCGCATCCTCGAGCGTGCCGCGAGAGGGAAGAACGATCTGGCCCGCGCCCTCTTGCTGGATGTTGCCGGCGACCCGCGGCAAGGAACCGCACTCCGCTTTCAGGCGGTGACTTCCCTCGTCGAGTTGGGAAGGCGCCATACAGAAGTGATTGGCCCGCTGCTGGGCATGCTCGACGCAACGGAGGACTTTGAGTTTCAACAGGTCCTCGTCCGCGGCTTGGGAGAGCTAGCGCATGACCACAGACCCCTGCGCTTGCTCGAGCGCCACGGGGATGAATTCGAACACTCGATGATCGGGGATGACCTCTTGGCCGCCATGGTGCGCATCGAGTTGCGCGGGAAGGGGACAGGGTCAGACGCGCCCGCACTCTCGCCAGAAGTCTTGAGTCGTTGGCAAGGACAACCTGCGGGCCTGGCAGTCTCCGAGTTGCGCGCGCGTTTCGATGGGAGCGGCTTGTCGTCGCGCAACTTTGCCTACAGCGGATGGTTGGACGCTGCGGACGCCATGGATCGAGCGGGCGTGCTCGAGGCTTCCCTCGGAGAGCGCTGGTGGACTTGGGATGGCCGCTTGCTGATGCGACTGGCGGAGCTGGTGGCTGAAGGTCATGGTCCGTCCAAGCAGGCCTTCGTGCAAAGCCTGCGCCAAGCGGCCTGTTCCGCCTTGGAAGGCGAAGGGCCCTCCAGCGATCGGGCGGGACTCTTGCTACGTCTAGGCGGCTTGTTGTTCACCTTGGATATGGGCGAGCAGCGCTGGCAAAGAGCCTTGCTGCGCGTTACCGGAATGCTCGACGACTGGCGCGCCGGTCGCGTCTTGGACTCAACGGTGGAGCGAACCTTCGGGCCCAGCGATCCCGCCAACGGGAGGGATCCGCGCATCGTGCTCTTGGCCGT
>CALCXM010000129.1 GCA_937905825.1 uncultured bacterium | reverse complement strand
TTCTCCATCGCTCCGTGATACGCGGAACGCCTGGATCTCACAAGCACAAATGCGGTCCACGCACGGACTCGCCCCGCTGTAGCGGGATACCGAGTCGGGACGGAATCCAACGGTTATCCCGGGTGCGCGGGTCTCCGGGGACCCATAACCGGTGGGTCTCGAGGAGGACACTGCGCTGATTGCGTATCTCGGTAGAGTTGATGCGGCACTCTTCGGAAGCGGGCTTCTGCGTGGTGTGCGATACCGTATGGAAATACCGTATGGAAGTGCTACTCCCAGGCGGCGCGGCCGAAGTCGAAGAGGGAGCGGAGGGTGCGGCGCATGGTGGGGCGGGCGACGATGGCGTCGATCTGGCCGCGTTGCATGAGGAACTCGGCCCGTTGGAATCCGGGGGGGAGTTCTTGCTTGAGGGTGGTTGCGATCACGCGCGGGCCGGCGAAGCCGATTAGGGCGCCGGGTTCGGCCAGGGTGATGTCGCAGACGCTGGCGAAGGATGCGGTCACGCCACCGGTGGTCGGGTTGGTCATGACGCAGATCGAAAAGCCTCCCTGCTGGTTCAGCTTGTGCAGGGCGGCGCAGGTCTTGGCCATCTGCATCAGCGAGAGCATGCCCTCGTGCATGCGGGCACCGCCGGAGGAGGTGAAGATCAAGAGCGGCAGACGCTTGGTCATGGCGAGCTCGGCCGCCAATGCGATCTTCTCCCCCACGACTTCGCCCATGGAGCCGCCCATGAACTTGAAGTCCAGGATGGCGAGGGCCACCCGTTGGCCTTCGATGGATCCCAAACCGCACAAGAGGGCCTCGTTCTGGCCCGTGCGCGCGACGGTCTTGGCGATCTTCTCGGAGTAGGGCTCCTTGTCCACGAACTCCAGGCGGTCGAGGGAGGTCAACTCGGCGAAGTGTTCGTCCCAAGATCCGGGGTCGAGCAACATCTCGATGCGTTGCTTGCCCGCCAAGGTGAAGTGAAAACCACAGGCCGGGCAGACCATCATTTTCTCTTCGAGTTCCTTGCGGAAGATCGTGTCGTTGCAGGACTCGCACTTCAGCCAAAGGCCGCCGGGCATGTCCTTCTTCTTGAAGAGCCGGCGTTTCTTGCCTTCCGTGGGCTCGTTGTGGGAGCCCCCCTTGTTTTGGTCTTCAGCACTCAATGGGCTGCCACCTTTGTTTTGAAGCGGTTCATGGGTCTTCTGCGTGGGCGAATTGGCTTCCGGCATTAGATGCGGACGCCCTCCGCCAACTGGCGGAACTCGGTGATCGTTTGTTTCCAGTCGGGCGAGCCGTAAATCGCGGAGCCCGCAACTAAAGCGTTGGCACCCGCCGCCGCACAGCGCGGCAGGGTCTCGTGATTCAGTCCGCCATCCATCTCGACGTGGCCCTCGTAGCCCTGCTCGCGCAGCCAAACGACCTTCTGGAGAACGTCCTCCATGAAGCTCTGGCCACCAAAGCCGGGGATCACGCTCATCACGAGCACTAGGTCCACATCGCCGAGCAGGTTCTCGACGCGCTCGATGGGCGTGGCCGGATTGACGGCGATGCCCACCTGAGGCACCCCCTCGGAACGGAAGGCGTGGACCACGGCACGGGCGGCGGCGTCATTGGCGCAAACCTCCGCATGGAAGGTCAAGATGTCCGCGCCGGCCTTGGCGAAAGCGCCCGCGTACTTGACCGGGTCCGTGATCATCAGGTGCACGTCGAGCAGGATGCCCGAGGCCTCTTTGATCTTCTTCACGACCGGCGGACCGATGGTGATGTTGGGCACAAAGTGTCCATCCATGACGTCCACGTGGTGCCAGTCGGCCCCAGCGGCTTCGATCTTTTGCAGGTCATCCGCCACGCGGGCGAAATCGCAGGACAAGAGCGACGGGGCGATGCAAAAGGGAGGGTGAGTCATGGTCGGAGAGCCTGGTAGGAGGCGCGGGGATTGTAGCGCTTGCCGGGGACACAAACACGCCGCCCGGACCGGAAAACCTGGCGAACTGGGACCGCCTCTGGGCCCCATGAAGGCCATTCGGTGTCCTGACGCCGTTCCTGGTGACGAAGCGAGCAGTCCGCGAGGGACGCGGGCCAGGAACCGGACGCAGAGTTCCGTCAGCGCGGGTTCGGCCCAGAATCTCGCAGGCCATAGGCCCGGTAGAACTGATTTTGGAAGATCTCGTCGGGATCGTAGCGGCGCTTGGCCTCGAAGAAGTCTCGGCCCATGGGATAGCCGGCCTCGAACTGCGCGCGGCTGGCGTGCAACCGGTAGGGCAAGTAGTGGCGACCCTCCAGGGAGAGCGCCAAGTCGATCAAGTCCCGGGTCAAGCGCTGCATGGCAACCTCCGCCTCGGGAGTGCGCGCTTGATGGAAGAGCATCACCAGGCCGAACATCCCCTGGTCCGCATAGCGCAAGAACGTGCCCTGGTCTTCGCGCACATCGCGCACGGTGATGTTCAGGAGATCGCAGTCGCTTCCCTCAAAAATCGGTCGCGCGCCATCGAGGAAAGCGCCCAGAGCAGCGTGGGGAATGAAGTATTCGTGCAGGATGTCCGTGCCCTTGGGATCGTGGTTGCCGTAGACCTCGACGCCCTCCGCCAATTCCGTGTTGCGGGTGGTGAATGTCTCCGCGCCATAGCGCGCAGAGGCGCTCTCCAACCACCAGCGCAAGCCCTTGCCGTAATCGCTGCCCACGGAAGCGCGGAAGACCGTGCGCCGCAAGCCGCGGTTCGCCAGGTCTTCAAGGGCCGGCAACTCCCCTTGCGGTTCGGCGCGGGTCAGCACGCTAAGCACTGCGCTATGCAGGAAGTCATCGGGAGCGATGGAAATACGGCCCGCCGCCAGGCCAACCGCGGGGTCCCGTGCCCTGCGCAGAAACTCTTCGCCCAACTCGTCAGCCGCGATCACTTGGGCCTCGGTTCGGTAGAGTTCGTTGGGCACCAGGCGCAAGTTCACGTCGAGCAACACGCCAAACAAGCCGTAGCCTCCGAGAGCCATGGAGAAGAGCTCCAGATTGGATTCCCGGGAACACTCTCGCAGCTCGCCGTTCGCGAGCAAAAGGCGAAAGCTCAACACGCTTGAGGAGATCGGCGCTTCCCCGTGTTGCCAACCATGACAGTTCACCGAAAGCGATCCTCCGACGGTGAACGAGTCGTTGGATTGCATGATGGCCACGGAGAGCCCCAAGGGATCCAAGAACTCCAAGATGTCCGACCAGATTGCGCCGCTGCCGACGGTCAAGATCAGCTGTTCCTCGTCCACCTCCATGGATCGAAAGGTGCGCATGTCCAAGCGGATGCCACCGGGCGCGATCGTGTGTCCGCCCATGCTGTGCATGGAACCGGCGATGGAAACCGGCAAGCCCTCGGAGCGCGCTCTTTGCAGGAGAGCACGCAATCCCGCGATGGCCGCCTCTGTTTCCTCGGGAACCGGCCAGGTCTCCAAGAGCGCGGCTTGCTCCAAACCACTGGCGTCGTTGCCATGGCCTTCAGGAACGACAACCACCACGTCTTCTTGCGACATACCCGCCAGGGCCAGGAAGGCCAGGGGACGACCGAGGAACCACAGGCCGAGCAAGACCAGTGCCCCGAGCACGATTCGTTTCCAGGGGAGTCCCGCGCCGGCCGCGTTGCTTGGAGGTGATGTCATTCGATCAGGGTCGTGAAGACTGGATCATGCAGCGGGACTCTACAGCGAAGCTCTTTCAGGACGGGGCACAAGATGCAAACTCGGCACAAGCTCGGGCCCGCGTTCAACACGGGCCCGCTTGCTCTCTACTTGCCGCTTAGAAGCGCAGAGATGCCCGGCAAGTCCTTGCCCTCGAGCAA
>CALCXM010000128.1 GCA_937905825.1 uncultured bacterium | reverse complement strand
ATAACCTAGGCGCAGGCACGACGTCAGCAACTGGCCGCATCGTCGCTCCCGAGATCGGAGCGCGGAAACTCCACTCTGCGCCGGCCTGGCTCCCCTAGAATCGCAAACCCAGTCTCACTAGCCCCGCCTCGTAGTCCCCGAAGGTCCAACGGAACTGGGCGTAGAGGGGAGAGGAAGCGCGTTTGTATTGGACGTCGAAGTAGGAGCCGCCGTTGGTGCCGTCGATGGCTTCGTCGGAGAGTTGCGTGTCGTAGTTCATGTAACCGTAGAACCCGCTGGTCACCGCGCCGACCGTGGCTTGGAGGTTGTGACTGCGGAAGCCGATGCCGATGTCGCCGTAGAGCTCCAGGTAGTAGGCCGAACCATGACTGGGGCCGCTTGTGATGTCACCCCGTGCGTAGGCCAGGTCGAGCTTCCAGGGGACCACCAAGCCTTGGTCCGTCTCGCCTTCGTTGAAGAGCAGGGTGCCCTGGGAACCGAAGCCCACACCCACCATTTCGGTGCTCGTCTCCTGGGTCAGGTCGGCGTTCTCGTTGAAGACTTGCAAGAAGCCCTGGTTGCTATCGGGACCCCAGGCGAGCCTGACGCCGCGCCGGTCCCGTTCGACCTCTCGGTTCTCAGGCAAGGACAGGAAGTTGTCGTAGTTCACTTGCTGCAGGCGGCTCGACTCGAAGTACACGTCGAAGTCCAAACCTTGGGGAGTTGCTTGAGCGAAGCCGAGGGGCAGACCGGCGAGGGCCGCGAGAGTGAGTTTCCAATGCCGCATGATCGAGTGGTTTGGTTCCGGGGAGCGTGGCTCCGTGGGGGTGAGTGTTGGGGGATGGTCGGCTCTAAGTGCAGCCTTGGGATGCGCGCCGGCTGGGAGCTTCCCGCCCCTTTGCCGAGCCAGCGCCATCGCCGCCAGTCTAGTTCGATCCCTCTCGCTTTCCTGCGCATAATCTGCCTGCCGCTCTTGGGCATCCTGCATTGATGTGGGGGCCTTTTCTTTGGCTGGTGCGTTCCGCAATCGGTCGCCCGGCCGACTTCCACCGAAGGCCCGCGGAGCCCTCATCCGTCCGCTGAATTCATCTCCTCTAACTGGGCTTCAATCTTTGAAGCGGCCTCTACAGCCTTTCGAACGGCAGGTCCGATGACCATTGCTGTCGGGGTTGGTTGGTAGAGCGAGGGGACTCTGGCGCATGGAATTGGTTGGAGGGCAGGGCTGTGCCGGGCGCGACTCTTCGAGTTCAGTCTCTCGCAATTCCTTGGGAGCCAGCGTCACCGATAGGGGGCCAAGGGGCTGCTCGTCGGTCGTCTTCAAAAGACTCGTAAGCCTATGTTGTAAAAAGGGTTGTGGCGACATGGAGGCGGGTCGTGGCGGACCCTTTCAGCCTCTTTTTGGAGTCTGAATTCGTGGCCCCTTTCGTCCTCGAAGATCAAGGCGTTGGCCGCGCCCCAGCGCACACTGCAGGCACCCCATTTGCCTGGCAGGCTCCGAGCAAATGTCGCGCTTTGCAAACATCTATCCACTTGCTGGCTTGACCGCTCAGGGATTGGCGGCAATAGTTGAAGCATGAGCAGCACCGATCACTCCCACGGCCAGCCCCCGGCGGCCGCAACCGATATGCGATTCAGTTGGAGCCCTGCTCCTGTCGCAATCATCGGACGATGGTGGTGGTCCCCTCGGCCCTTTGTTGGCTGGGGTGACGGGATCGTAACGATCCGCTGACCTCAACCTCACCAACGAACACAAAGGGCCCTTGAAGACTTTCTTCAGGGGCCCTTCTTCGTTTGCGCTGCTTCCCTCATCCCCCCGAACCGGAGTTCCCCGACCCATGCGACCCCTTCAACAATCCGAAGCTTCTGACGCCGCCCAGCACCACTTGGCTTGGGCTCGCTACCCAGCGGACATGCGAACTCCCGTGGGGGCTTTCCTCGCCTTGCGCAAAGCGGGGCGTCAGGTTTGTCTGCTCGAGTCGGTGGAGACCGGCGCGCGACTGACACGCTTCTCTTTCCTCGGAGTGGATCCTGTTGCGCAGTTTCGCGGCAGGCACGAGTCCAGTGAACTGCGCACGAAAGATGGCGAAGAGGTCTTGCCCGGACCCGCCCACGCAGGATTGCGCGCCGCAGCGGAACGCTATCGCGTGCCCACGCCTCCGGAAGGCTTGCCGCCTTTCATTGGTGGCTGGGTCGGCTTCTTCACGTACGAGTGGGCCAGCAGTTTAGAGCCGCGCATTCCGCGGGGCGCCAAGGACCCCTGGAACCTGCCGGACGCGACCTTCGACCTCTACCGTGAAGTGATCGCCTTCGACCACGCCACCCAGTTGCTGCACATCATCAGTGGCTGCCCGGCGGGGGTGGACGAATTCGAGCAGGCCCAAGCGCGCATCGAGTCCATCGCGACCGACCTCTTCACCGGACACGTGGACAGCGGGGAGTTCCGCGCGGCGCCGGGAGGCATGCAGGCCCATCAACCCAAGGAACACTACGAACAAGGGGTGCGCGATCTGAAGGCCAACATCTCGGAAGGGGAGGTCTTCCAGGCGGTGCTCTCGCAAAGCTTCAGCACCGAGTTCGAGGGCGATCCATTCACGCTCTATCGCGTCCTGCGCCTCTCGAATCCTTCTCCGCACATGTTCTACTTCGAAGCGGATGGCTTGACCTTGGTTGGGTCTTCCCCGGAGCGCTTGGTGCAAGTCCAAGGCAGTCACGTGCACACCGTCCCGATCGCGGGCACCCGTCCGCGGGGCAAGTCGCCGGAAGAAGACGACGCTCTCGGGGCGCAGTTGCTGGCGGACATCAAGGAGCGCGCCGAGCACGACATGTTGGTGGACTTGGCGCGCAATGACTTGGGTCGCATCGCGCGCATCGGCAGTGTCGCAGTCAACGAGTACGCAAGCCTCGAACGCTTCAGCCGCGTGCAGCACCTGGTCAGCCGGGTGGAGTGCGAGTTGTCCAGCGACAGCGATGCACTCGACGCTCTGGTGGCCTGCTTCCCCGCGGGGACCGTCAGTGGGGCTCCAAAGATTCGCGCAATGGAACTCTTGGCGGAACAAGAAGCAACTACCCGCGGGCCCTACGCCGGTTGTTTCGGTTACCTGGATGGATCCGGCAACCTCGACATGGTGATCACGATTCGGACCATGGTGGTGCGCGACGGCAAGGTGCACTTGCAAGCGGGAGCGGGCATCGTGCACGACTCGAACCCGGCTTCTGAACAGGAAGAGACTCTGCACAAGGCGGGGGCACTCTTCGATTCCATTCGGTTGGCGGACACCCCGGCCTTCGCGGCCCCTGCAGCGAATGATGCTGCGCCCGTTCCTACCAAGACCCCCGCGACGGAGGTCGCCCGATGATTCTGCTGCTCGACAACTACGATTCGTTCACCTTCAACCTCTACCAACTGATCGCGGGCTTGGGTCCTGAAGTGCAAGTGGTGCGCAATGACGCCATGAGCGCGGACGAGCTGATCGCCTTGCAGCCAACTGCTGTGGTGATCTCTCCGGGGCCCGGTCGGCCGCAGAGTGCAGGCGTCTTGATGGAGCTGCTTCAGAAGCTGCCGGACGACCTGCCCTTGCTCGGTGTTTGCTTGGGACATCAAGCACTCGTGGAATCGGAAGGGGGCAGCCTGCTCGTTCAGGATTCGCCGGTTCACGGCAAGAGCTCCCTCGTCCACCACGAATCGAGCTTGCTCTTGGAGGGTTTGCCTTCGCCCTTCCCCGCCTCCCGCTATCACTCCCTGTGCGCCGACCGCAACAGTCTGCCGGCGACCCTGCAACTGGTTGCGTGGACCGAGGAAGGAACGATCATGGCGGTGCAGCACACAAGCTTGCCGCGCTTCGGCTTGCAGTTTCACCCGGAGTCGATCCTGACTCCCTTGGGGGACCGCATCCTCTCCCGATTCCTCTCCCTCGCGGGCGAAGCGGTGGGCGCTCGATGAAAGCGAACGAAGCCCTCAAAGCAGTTCTCGGCGGCGCGCAGTTGGAGCGCACGCAAATCCAAGCGGTGTTCGATTCGCTCTTCGCTGGAGAGCAAGATCCCGTGGCCTTGGGCGGACTCTTGGTGGCCCTCGCGGGCCGCGGAGAAACCCGCGAAGAGTTGATCGGCGCGGTGCAGTCCATGCGCGGGGCCATGGTCCCCTTCGAACACGACGCGCCGGACGCCATCGATACCTGCGGCACCGGGGGAAGCGGCCTCGACACCTTCAACGTCTCCACTTGCTCCGCCATCGTTGCCGCTGCAGCGGGCGCGCGAGTCATCAAACACGGAAACCGTTCCGCTTCCTCGAAGTGCGGCAGCGCCGACTTGCTCGAGCACCTAGGACTGCCCCTGGAGCTCTCTCCCGAGCAAGCCCGCGTTGTCTTCGAGGAGGCGGGCCTCACCTTCCTGTTCGCGCCGGTTTATCATCCGGCCATGCGCCACGCGGGACCGGTGCGCCGTTCTCTCGGAGTTCGCACGGTTTTCAATTTACTCGGTCCGCTGTGCAACCCCGGGGGCGTCAAGCACCAAGTCGTGGGGGTCTTTGATCCCGAGCGCTTGAGCGACGTGACCTTCGTGCTGGAAGAGTTGGGTGCCAAGCGCGCCCTCGTCGTGCACGGCAGCGAAGGGGCGGACGAACTCACCTTGCAGGGGGAGAACCAAGTGCGGACCGTCGGTTGCGCGGACTCGGGCAGCTGGAACGCCGCGGACCTCGGCTTGCAGTCGCAGCCGATCGCTAGTTGCTCGGGGGGGGATGCGACGGCCAACGCGAGCCTGTTGCACTCGGTGTTGTCCGGCGAGTTGAGCAGTGCCCGCGAGCTGGTCTTGTTGAATGCAGCAGCGGCCCTCGTGGTTTCAGAGCAAGCGGCCACCTCCACGGAGGGTTTGTTCCTCGCGCGCGAAGCCATCGACGGGGGCGCGGCCGCCAGGAAGCTGGCCCAGTGGATTCGAGTGGCCCAGGGAGTCGCACGATGAAGAGCACGCCTTCACGCCTTGCTCCGATCTTGGAGGCTGTCCGCAAACGCGCGGTGGAGCGTCGCAGCGTGCGCTCCATCGAGAGTTTGCGCCAGGACTTCGTCTTGGATGCTCGTCGCGGTGACGCCTTTCGCAACGCTTTGCGCCAACCCTGTCTGTCGATCATCGCGGAGTGCAAACGCAGTGCGCCTTCCGCCGGTGAGTTGAGCACGGAGAACCGCCTGGACGAACGCATCGAGTCCTACGCAAGGGGCGGCGCCGACGCTCTATCGATTCTGACCGAAAAGGACCACTTCGGCGGCGACCTGAGCGACCTTCAAATGGCGTCAAACGTGCTCTTGCCCCGCCTTCGCAAGGACTTTCTGCTGGACGAAGCCATGTTGCTTGAGGCCCAAATTGCGGGAGCCCACGCGGTGCTCCTGATCGTCGCTTGTCTGTCCCCAACGCAACTAGCCGAACTGCGACAACAAGCGCGGGAGATGGGGCTCGCGGTCTTGATGGAGGTGCACGACGAGGAGGAACTCGTGCAGGCCCTGCCATTGGAACCCGACGCGCTCGGGATCAATGCACGCAACCTACGGACCTTCGAGATTGACTTGTCCGTGACGGAACGCCTGCTCGGCCAAGTTCCCAAGTCCGTGACCAAGGTCGCGGAGAGCGGCATGCACAAACTCGAGGACCTGCAACGCATGCGAGACGCCGGAGCCGACGCGGTCTTGATCGGAACAGCGCTCATGCGCAGTGCGGATCCTGCTGCGCTCCTGCGCCAATGGAAGGAGCGACTCCGTGGTTGATCGCATTCAACTTCCGCGGGTCAAGGTCTGCGGGCTGACCAATCCTGTTGATGTGGCCCGAGCCTTGGAGTGCGGTGCGGATGCCCTTGGCGTTGTGCTGCATTCTCCATCGCCGCGCAGCGTGGCGCCGGACGGGCTGGAACGCGTGCTTGAAAACGTGCCCCGGCAGGTCCCGCGCATCGCGGTTCTCGTGGACACAGATCCCGTCGCCGCCGCCGAGTTGCTCAGGACCACGCCAGTGAATTGGGTCCAGCTTTGCGGACCTGCCGAACCCAAGGAATGGGTTGGATTTCAAGCACCCATTCTGCGCCGCATCCCGGTGGAAGCAGGGGCCGAGGAAAGCATGGGAGCCTGGGCGGGAATCGCCAGCGGATTCGTGCTTGACCACCCCAGCACCCCGGGCGGCAGCGGAACCTCTGTTGATTGGAAGCTTGCGAAGAAGCTCTGCGAATTGGGCCCTTGCCTGCTCGCGGGCGGACTGCACGGCGACAACGTGGTGGCCGCGATCGGCGCCGTGTTGCCCCGGGGCGTCGATGCCTCCTCCCGTTTGGAACAGGCCCCGGGGATCAAAGACCCCGAACGACTCTCCTCCTACATCCTGAAAGCCTTGACTACCTTCGCGGCACTCTCCCAATGATCCATTCCACCTTTCAACTGCCGACCCAGTTCGGCGATTTCGGCGGTGCCTACGCGCCGGAGACTCTGATGGCTTCGCTGCTGGAGTTAGAAGCGGCTTGGATCGAGAGCCGCGCGGACGCGTCCTTTCAAGCGGAGTTGCAGGACCTCCTGACCAACTACGCGGGACGCGCCACACCGCTCTATCATGCGCGGCGTTTGTCGGAGGAGTTGGGCCTGGAGCTCTGGTTGAAGCGCGAGGACCTCTTGCACACGGGCGCCCACAAGCTGAACAACAGCCTTGGACAGGCTCTGCTCGCCAAACGCATGGGCAAGACGCGCATCCTGGCCGAGACCGGAGCCGGTCAACACGGGGTGGCCACGGCCACCGCCTGCGCTCTGCTCGACTTGGAATGCATCATCTACATGGGCGCGGTGGATGCCGCGCGCCAACGGCCCAACCTGTTGCGCATGGAATTGCTCGGTGCGCGGGTCGAGGTTGTCGAGCACGGACAGCAAACTCTGAAGGACGCCATCAACGAAGCCCTGCGCGCTTGGGTGGGGGATCCCCAGGCTCACTACCTCTTGGGATCCGCTCTCGGGCCGCACCCCTTCCCGTCCATCGTGGCGGAGTACCAGGAAGTGATCGGCAAGGAAGCGCGCGCCCAATGGCAGGCGGCGCGCTCGGGCCAACCGGATGCCATCATTGCCTGCGTCGGCGGCGGCAGCAACGCGATCGGCATCTTCCGCGGCTTCGTCGACTTGCAGGACGTGCAGTTGATCGGCGTGGAAGCTGGCGGTGAAGGCATCGCGAGCGGCAAGCATGCCGCGCGCTTTGGCGGAGGCCGGCCGGGCATCCTGCACGGTTGCGAGTCCTATCTCCTGCAAGACGAGCACGGCCAAGTGCTGCCGACTTCGAGCATCAGCGCCGGCTTGGACTACCCCGCCGTGGGCCCGGAACACGCCCAGTTGCATTGCTTGCAACGGGCGAACTACGTCAGTTGCACAGACAGCGAAGCCCTGGCTGGATTCGAACGCCTGGCTCGCACGGAAGGCATCTTGCCCGCCTTGGAAAGCAGTCACGCTCTCGGCTGGTTGATCGCTAAGTGCGAGTCCCTGGCGGGCAAGCGCGTGATCCTCAACCTTTCGGGCCGCGGCGACAAGGACCTCGATACGGTCAAGCAACTGCGGGAGGCCCAAGCGTGAGCTCCAATCGATTGAGTGAGCGACTCGCCATGTACCGCGCGGAAGGCCGCGCGGGAGTGGCTCCCTATGTGACCGCTGGAGACGGCGGTTTGGAAACGACCCGCGAGGTGCTCTTGGCCCTCGATCGTGCCGGCGCCGCCTGCGTCGAGTTGGGCGTGCCCTTCAGCGATCCGATCGCCGATGGCCCGATCTTGCAAGCGGCGGCACAACGGGCTCTCGAGTCGGGAACGAACCTCAAAGGAATCTTGGAGATGGTGCGCGAAGTACGCAGCGCCGGTTGTGAAATGCCAATTGCGCTGTTCTCCTACGCGAACCCCCTCTATTCCATGGGTTGGGAGAATGCTGCCAAAGACTCCAAGCGAGCGGGGATCGACGGTTGGCTTGTGCCGGACATGATTCCAAGTCAGGCCCAAGCCATGCGCGCAGCGGCCGAAGGGCAGGGCTTGGCCTGCATCTTTTTCGTAGCTCCCACTAGCTCCGATGAACGCATCGCCGCCGCCGCGCAGGCGAGCCAGGGTTTCCTCTACGCCATCGGTCGCGTGGGCGTCACCGGCGCCAACACGTTGCTGACCGAAGAGACCCTCGACTTCCTGCAGCGCTTGCGCAAGTCCTGCGACCTGCCGATCGGCGTGGGATTCGGCTTGCGCAGTGCAGATCAGATCGCCGCGGTGACCGAACACGCGGAACTCGCGATCGTCGGTAGCGCCTTTGTTCAACGCCTCCGGGATGCTTACGAAGTGAATCCCACGCCCTCCCATGTGGCTGCTGAGGCGGCCACCTACCTCACCGAACTCCAAAAGGGGCTCCGCCCATGAATGCCAGCACGAATCACCACTTGAACCAATTGGATCGCACCCTCGTGAATCTCCTGAACGAGCGCGCGCGGTTGGTTTCCAGCATGGACAGCACTCAGAGCGCCGCCGCCGGGGCCTTCGCGTTTGAATCCCATCTGCAAGATCTCTTGCGGCGTTCCAAAGGGCCTTACCCCGCAGCCGCTCTGCGCAAGACTTTCGAGAGCATCCAAAGCGGATGCGGCGGAGGGGCACGATGATCCTGCGCATGAAGAAAGGCACCTCAGCTCCAGTGGTGCAAGGAATTCGCGGGCGCATCGAAGGCCATGGTCTGCGCGTCTATCAATCCACGGAACCCAAGCGACCGATCCTCGCGATCGTCGACAAGGTGCCGGAGACCTTTCGCAAGGAGCTGTGCGGCTTGGCGGAGGTCGAAGAGGTCTCCCAGCCCAAGGAAGCCTGGCGCCTGATTGCGCGCCAGTTTCGGGACACGGCCACACGCATCGACTTGGGTGGCGTCGAGATCAGCTGCGACACGGTCGTGGTGATCGCGGGCCC
>CALCXM010000127.1 GCA_937905825.1 uncultured bacterium | reverse complement strand
CAGAGAGCGAGTTGGGACTATTGGCAAATCGACTCATGAATAGAGCAGGCTAGCCCGCTCAATCCGACTCGGGAGCGCGGGATTGGGACGGCCGCAGGAGGCGATCCGCGAGCGTTCGTGGGTCCTCCGCTTGCGCGCTAGAACAGCCAGCGGCGTTCCGCTCAAGTCCCACTGCTGAGTTCCCGAGAAAAACCGTGCGGTCTAGAGTGAGCGAGCGTTTTACCCTATGCCGGAGCTCGGCCGGCATCCTGCGACCCGGCCCGGTGACTCCCAGGCCGCTCGGCCTTCCTCATTCACCTTGCCCAACGATTCTTCCCAGGAGATCCCTTGCGCGTCCCATTGCCCATGCGACTTCTCGCCGTCCTGCTGTTTGCTTCCTGCGCAACCCCCTCGGATCCCGCTCCGTCCCCCGACTCTCCGGAGCCGATGGACAAACCGCTTGGGGAGGTTGCGTCGCCCGTGAAAAATGGCGGCGCTGGGGCCCAGCCCGCCACCAAGCAGATCTCGCCAAGCGCTCCTGCGCCGGGCCGGATCGCGCAAGCCGTGCAGGACTTGGGTGAGCATGTTCAGGTGAAACCTTACCGGGTCGCCTTAGGCAACTTCACCTTCGAGCAAACGGGTGTGCCCAGTGAGTTCGCTAGTTTTCTTTCCGGTGAATTGTCCACCGCGCTCAGCGGCTCCCAAGCATTCGCGGAGTACGCCCGGCGTGACCTGGATGAAATCATGACCGAGCAAGAGCTGTCCCTCTCCGACCTGATGTCGACCACCGAGCGTCCGGAAGTTGGCGCGCTCAAGGCGGTTCAGGGCCTGCTCGTGGGCGAGTACTTTTCCGTGGGCAACCAAGCCAATGTGAACTTGCGTTTGATCGACGTGGAATCCGGCCAGGTGCTCGGCAGCGCGAAGGCGACCCTGGCCTTCTCCGAATTGCCGAACAAAGTGTCCGTGGCGCCGAGCAACTTGGACCGCACCAAGCAAGCGCTCGACAGCTTTCAGGCCGGCAAGAGCAAGCAGGAATTCGAGACCAAGCTGTGGCTCGACCGCGGTGATGGGGGGGTCTACTCGAAGGGGGATCACTTGCAGATTCGCTTTCAATCGAAGGCGGACTGCTACCTGCGTCTCTACTACCTCAGTGCCGAGGACCAGCTGATCATGATCTTTCCCAACGAGCACTCCAGTCGTCAAAAGCTGCAGGCCGGGAAAACTCACGTATTCCCCGGGGAGGGTAGCTTTGACTTTGTCGTGAGCGAACCCTTTGGCACGGAGCTGATCTACGCCGTGGCCAGCACACAGCCCTTTTCCAACGAAGTGAGCTCCATGACTTCCCTCGGCGGGACCCGCGAGATCAGCGAAGTCCGGACCCGTGGTATTCAGGTCAAGGGCAAGCGCGCGCGTTTGTCGGAAAGCACCTGCGTGTACACGGTTGTCAAGTAGCGGGCTGACCTGGAGAGCCCCGGCTGGGGGAGGGCGCAGTGCGAGTCGTCACGAGCACCGGGTTTCCGATCCATGGCTGGGTTCTCGCCAATCGCGTGGGATCGCGAGCGAGCCCCAGCCTGCTGCTTGCTCGCACCCCGGGATTCTGCTCATGGACTTGCCGCGGCTGGAAGGCTCAACTGATCTGTCCGCGCCCCATGCTGCACATTCTGGGGTAGGATCCTTGACCCGATCTAGCCATACCGCCCCTCGAACTGTCGGCTCATGACCAGCGAAGCTCCCTCGACCCCCTCCGCAAAGATCTCGCTCAAGCGAAAACTGCTCTTCATGCTGGTGGCCGGTGTGCCCCTCGCCATCCTAGGTGGAGAGGCTGCCGTTCGCGTTCGGATGCGGGTCAATGGGGAACCCTACAACGCCCACAAGGTGCGCACGGACCTCGCTGAATTGCGCAGTCGCCAAGTGGATTCCGTGCCGCTGCCGGGCGGAGCCGCGATGAACACGCAAAAGCGCGAGAACGAGCGCATCGTGCACCCGTTTGTCGCGACGGACAGCATGAGCACCTTCCAGCAGTTGGACGAGGACCTCGCGAGGTATACGGAAAAGGATCCCGATCGCTTGGTGATCTTGGTGCTCGGGGGCTCCGTGGCCAGCTTGTTTGGACCTGCAGGTCAGCAGCGCTTGAGAGCCTTGCTCAATCAGCATCCGGACCTCGCCAATCGCAATATCGAGTTCACGAACTATGGCCGGGGTGGACACAAACAACCCCAGCAACTGACACGCTTCTCGCACCTCATGCTGGCGGGAATTCGGCCTGATCTCGTGCTCAATATTGATGGGTTCAACGAGGTCGCGCTGGGGAGCAAGAACCACTACCAGGAGATGTATCCCACGTATCCTTCCTACACGCACTGGATGCGATTCGCCCGGAGTCTTTCGAAGGGGAATGGGCCCGGCACTGAATTGGCGGACGTGGCCACGGACGCGCGAGATCAGTTGGTCGCCCAAATCGATTTCGTGTTGGACCACGACTTCCTGCAGAGCGCCCTCTACGGCTACTACGCAACCAAGAGCGTGAGGCACATGAGCGCCGCCTACGGCAAGGCCCGCACGGACTACATGGAAGCCCTGAAGGATTCACCGACCGCTTCGGGGGTGTTGGGTCCGAAGTTTGACGGGGACTTGCCCGAAGCGATCCGACTCTGCGTGGACACCTGGATGGAAAGCTCCCGGCAGATTCAAACCCTGTGCGACATGTACGGCATCAAGTACGTGCACGTGTTGCAGCCGAACTTGCACGATCCAGGGGCCAAGCAGATGACCGCCGAGGAAAAGGAGAAGGGCACCATCGGGGAAGCCTGGTTGCGTGGCGTCTTCCAAGGGTATCCGCTCTTGCGTGAAGGGGGCCAGCAGCTCGCCGCCGAGGGCATCGAGTTCATCGACGCGACCATGGTGTTTTCGAAGATCAAGACGACCATCTACTACGACAGTTGCCACTTCCGGGATCGCGGCAACCAGATCTTGGCGGAGGGGATTCTGCCAGGGGCTCTGAGGGTCCTAGGGCTCAAACCGTTCGCTCCTAAATAGGCGGCTGTCAGAGCGACCCGGGACACAAGAACAGCGTCCAGATTCACCCCTCCGCCACGTAATCCCCCCCGGGCAACGTGGCAGTGGTTGGCACAAATGGCCATGCAAAGTCTGGACGCTTGATTCTTGGTATCGAGCCCCTTGGGATGGAGCTCTAACAGGGAATGAGCCTGGGCTCAGGTTCCCGACACCCTTTCTGGAAACTTTTTCTAGGGCCAACCTGGGGGGCGGAATGGGCCTGAATTTGGGAGAGAGCGGGTGATCCTGCGGGCGTCTCTCACGATCTCGCAATGGCAAGAAACGCGTGGTTCAGACTCCTTATTGGCCCGTTTGTGGCCAAGAGTGACCCTCTCAGGCCCAAAGCCGACTCAAGGTCCAGTTCGTCACCAACATCAAGACCGTGGCGATGGACACCAGGCTCAAAACCTTTCCGGCCTTGCTGAGGTCCGCCTGCGTCCCCCAGAAATTGAGGCGCACGTTGCGGAAGAGCCCCTGCAGGTGGTGAATGTAAAGCAGGGCGATCAGGCCAGCCAGCACCCGCCGCAGCTCACCGCCCGGAACCCAGTAGCTCGCCAAGAGCGCCGGGGCCAGGAGCAGGGGCAGGGTGTAGGGAGCCAGGCAGATCAGGATGGTCCGCAGGGGATCGGTCTTGTCATGCACCACCTGACCCCCATTGCCATCGGATGCTTGAAAGCTGCGGACCGGCACGCAGAGCACCAGGCACAGGATGGCGTGGCAGGCCTCGTGAATCAGAGTGTGCACCAGGCGATTGGGCTTGCGCCAAAGGATCAGCGCCACCCCGACCCCGGCGCCGATGGCGGTCGCTTGGGGATGACTCGGCGGATGCTGCAAGCTCCACTGAATCCCTTGCCAGCAACGCTGATAAGCCCAGGGAGTCACGAAGGCCCCCAGCACAGCGGCCAGGCAGAGACTCAAAACGAGTTGGGGGATCTTCATGCTTTGCAGCGTGATGTGAGGGCGGACTCGCCGTCGCCACCAGGGGCGTGCGGCAGGGCCGAGGGCCGGAACTCTACGGCTTCACGAAGGTGCCGTTGACCTTGTCCTTTTCAACACCCGGAAAAGCGAGCAGCTTGTTGTGCATGGCCACGTAGACCCCCGGCGGGGCAATCTGCACCCCGAGCAGGGACTCCGTTAGGTTCTGCATGGCATCGGTCGTGCGCATTTCATAGGGCCGCATGGCGCCGGTCAGAAGGATCGGCACCCGTGGCGACGGATCGAGCTCATAAATGCAATTCCCGCTGTTGGCCAAGCGATCCGTGCCGTGCACGATGATGACTCCATCGAACTCCGCCGCCTTGGCGACCGCTGTCTCGGCGATCAACTTGTGATCGGCAGGAGTCATCTCGAGGCTGTCCTTGTTCATCAGGACGAAGCGTTCGAGTTCGACGCCCCCCAGCTCCAGTTGACTCAACATGACCTGGAGCACACTGACCTCATTGGTCAGCACTCCTGCGAGTTCGTCGTAGGTCTTTTCGATGGTTCCACCTGTGGACAGGATGGCGATTCGCTTGCGTTGCATGGGCGGGATTGTATACGGCACGACGGCCCGTCCGGGGCGCGGAGCCCGAGCTCCTCGCCAATTCCGGCCGGGAGTCTGCGTCGAACAACGATCCATGTAGGAATTGGGCGCCGCGCGAGGAACTCGGTAGCGGCGCCCGGCGTGTCAAGGCAGCGGGTGGCGTCCGGTTATCGGTCCCGGTCGCCGTTCCTGCTTTCCCAGGATCAGGGGGCGTAGGTCAGGCGGATGCCCTCACTGAATCCAAACTGGCTGAGGCCGTTGTCCCTGTGCCAAACTTGAAAGCGGCGAGTGGCTCCGGGACTGATGGCCCCGGGATACGCCCCCGGAAGCGATGCCGTGGGGATGCCCATGGTGATGCGCCCCAAGGAGTTCGAGCTCGTCACCGCGTAGCGTTTGATGGGACTCTCGAGGCACAGCAAGCTGTTGCCCACCACCGTTTGCGCGGCCCGACCACCCAAGAGCACGATGCTGACCTTGCCGGCCGGCAACCCGGACGCGTGCAGGGTCAAGTCGGAACGGGACATGCTGGCGCTGCCCGACAAGCTGAGTCGACTGACGACTCCGGTGCTGTTGACCGCGGGCTCGCAGTAGGGGGCTCCAACCATGAGGTGGTTGGTGAGCGCTGAGCGCCCGCCGATCATGTCCAGGTCGCCGTCCCCATCCATGTCGATCACTCCGGCAAGTCCATCAAAGCCCGTCTCCATGCTGACCGCGCCCACGGCGTGATCAAAGAGGCCCGTGCCATCGTTCAAGCTGATCTCGAACTTGGCTGGTTGGTCGTTGGTGTAGTGACAACCTGAACCGCCGCCGCAGCAGAGTCCGTCCAAATCACCATCGAGGTCAATGTCGATCAAGTGCGTTGCGGGGCCACCGGGGCGCAGGGGCTCCATCAGGAAGTTGCTCGGGCCCTGGTTTCTGAAGACCTGATACATGCCGAGGTTCGCGCCCTGTCGATTGAACAGGACGATGTCCTCATCCCCGTCTCCATCAATGTCTCCGACCGTGAGCGACGTCGTGTAGGGCAGGGTCGGCTGGAAATAGGTGAAGTAGTCCAGCTGGCCATTCACGAAGTCGAGCACGTGGAGTACGTCCGGGTAATTGTCGCGGTACATGAATTCCACCGACCCGTCCCCATCGAAGTCGATCATCTCCGTGAAGTGGTGGTTGCCAAAAGGGATCGCGCTGATCCGGCCGGCGACCGCAAAGGGGGCTCCCGCTCCGCCCGCAAGCATCAATGACATTTGGAAGCGGTTGGAGAGGACCAGGTCATCGAGACCGTCTCCATTCATGTCGCCCGCGTCCAGGCCCTCCACGACGACATTGCCTGTGGGGTAGACGAAGTCGTCGAGAAGCAACGGGGGGCTGCCGGCTCTCGTCAGATAGACGAATACGTGCCTGCCCAGGCCAATCGCGAAGTCATCAAAGCCATCTCCGTCGAAGTCTCCGACGGCGGTGGCCGCGTAGTCGCAGTTGACTGAATCCGAAAGGGGGGAGAGCATGCTCCATGAGGTATGCAGGAAGCCTTCCACGTCCACGTCGAAGCCAGTGATGGTGGCTTGCGGGAGGATGCCGGGTTCCGTGATCCAATACCATGCGAGCAGGTCTTGGTCCCCGTCGTGGTCGAGATCGAGCACGGCTTGCACTTGGTGCTCTGCCGTCAAGAATGTTGTTGAGCCCGAGAACAAGGGCGCCGCCCCTTGGGCTGCCAGGTGGGGAGAGAGCAAAAGCGCGAGAGCGACAGTCCGGTACAGGGAAGTTTGCGGATGCGACATTTGGAGTTTCCTTGCGGGCGGCGAGGTCCAATGTGAGTTGTCAGGCCTTCACGGTAGCAAGGGACGTAAATCTTGCCCGCGGATTTTTTTGGTCCGCGGCATGGGTTTCATCTGGCCCATTCGGACCCGGTTTTGATCAAGGCCCCGTGCACCGTCAGAGCACGAAATGAAGCCCGCCGCCCCTTCCAAGGAACCATTCGGTCCTGGGAAGGGGCGGCGGGGAGTTTGGTTGGGCTCGATCGGTGCGAGGGGAGCTTGGATTCACCGCAGTGTCGATCACTGCTGCTCAACTCGCACTTGGAGCCATTTCAAAAGGCTGTTCCGCGAATCAGGGGGTGAACAGCAAGCTGTGTCCGTCGGAGAGGTTGAAGCCAGCGCCAGCAGCGGCCGGGTCGCGGTACCAGAACTGGAAGTGCCACAGTTGGCCGGAGGAGATCTGACCGTTGGGGGTCGGAGGAGCCGTGTTGTCGAGTGCGTGGGCCACGGAGCCTTGCGCGCTGGAGAGCTGGGCTTGCAGTCGGCTCAATTGACCACCGACGCAGCGGAAGCCGTCGCCGAAGGGAGTCTGGATCTGGTTGGGGCCGTAGAAGAACAGACCGAACTTGTTGGCGGGCAGTCCGTTGCAGGTCAGCACGAGGTCGTTGTTCGCGATGCTGCTGGTTCCGGCGGAGCACATGAGCGCTCCGGGGCCTGCGGAGTTCGGTGAGCTGATGCAGTAGCTCGTTCCGACGCAGGGGTCGAGGGTGCCAAGGTCCGTGAGGTACACGTCGCCGCCCAGGTTGCCGCCGCGCAGCATTGCTTCGGTGAGGTCCGCGTCTTGCACCGTGATGTCGCCGGAGCGGAACATGATCATGTCCGCTTGAACCGTCGGGCCGCCAGCCACTTGGTGGGCGGAAGCGGCGTTGCCGCCAATGCACCACTCGGTGGTGACGCTGCCGTCAGCGTGCTCGGTGACCTTCTTGTAGAAGAGTGAGAAGGCCGCGGTGGCCACGCCGGGGCCGACCATGCCACTCTGCTGGTAGACGAGTTGGGTTTGGTTGTAGAGCTCCATGGTGTAGGTCTGGGACCCTAGCTGGCTGAAGTCCGGCATGAAGATCCATTGGCCTTGGGACTCCTGCAACATGACCCGTTCCGACTCGCCGCTGCCGCACTTGCTCTCGAAGGTGAACATGCCGCCGGGGTGCATGGGAGCGGCCAGCTCTTCGAGCGTGCCCTGGAACTCGTTGTCCCCGTCGCCGAGGTCGATGGAGACGCCATCGCAGCCCGAAGAACCGAGGTTGGAAACCTTGAGGCGGCCGCCAGGCTCTGCGTCGAGCTTGGCGTCGTCGATGCCCGTCAACCAGTGGTCGAAGAGTCGCAACTCTTCCAAGTCGATGTTGAAGTCCGGCACAGCGGAAGCGAGCACGGCTGCGGCGCCGACGCCGATGACTTGGGCGGGTTCGGAGATGAACTCAAAGAAATCGCAGGCGACGCCCACACCCCCGGGGGGCGAGACGGTCCCGCCGCCGTGGTCGCCGCACATCAGGTAGGAACCGCCCCAGGGGCCAAAGGGGTTGCCGAGCATGTAGACCTTCTGAGGCAGGGCGCCCAAGCCGCCGCCATTGTGCATCTTCGTGCCGCCGGTGTGACCGCCTTGGTTGTAAACAAGCTGGCCGTTGTCATACAGCCGCAAGGTGTACGTCGGCGAGTTCAGACCGGAGAAGTCGGGGGTGTAGTCCGCGGCGTTGCCGCTGCCGTCGCCTGCCACGTAGACGGACACGGGCACGGGGTTCGGGTTGCCATTTTGAATCACGTCACACTTGAGTTCGCAACGCCCTTGGAATCCGATCACGAGGTCGGGCTCGAACTGGAATCCGTTGGACTCGCCGAGCTCGATGTGCACTCCGTCTAGACCGGAGGAACCGATGTTGGAGACCACGAGATGTCCGCTGGCGTTTTCCGAAAGGGAACTGCTGCCGAGGGGCGAATTGATCAGGCCGTCGTGCTGGACGTTTTGGGAGTGGGCGGAGCCTGCCATCGCTAGCAGGCCGTTGAAAAAGTCGCAGCCATCCAACACGGAGTGCTAAGACGTGCG
>CALCXM010000126.1 GCA_937905825.1 uncultured bacterium | reverse complement strand
CAACACCGGGGACGTGCTCGTGGGAAACATGGGCTCGGACTCGCACTTCTCCTACACGGTCATGGGCGATGAGGTGAACCTCGCTTCGCGACTCGAAGGAGCCAACAAGCAGTACGGCAGCTACCTGCTTTTGGGAGAGAACACCTACGAGCGCGCCAAGCAGAGCATCGAGGCGCGTCTTCTAGATCTCGTGCGCGTCAAGGGCCGCAGCACCCCCGTGCGCGTCTACGAGTTGATGGCGCGCAAGGGCGAGCTGTCTTCCGAACAGGAGGAGTTGCGCAGCCGCTACCTGGAAGGACTCGAGTTGTACAACCAAGCGAATTGGCAAGGGGCCTTGGAACGCTTCGAGGCGGGCCTCGCGCTGGTTCCGTCCGACGGACCCTGCAAAACCTACAGCGCCCGTTGCCGCCACTTCTGCGACAATCCACCGCCTGCCCCCTGGGACGGCGTCTACACCATGACCAGCAAGTAGGTCACGCACAGCGGCCGGAGCTTTGCCCCGCGCCGAGACCCGAATCGAATCTCATGACTCAAGCCAGTTACGCCATGAATCCCATGAAGACCGCCTTCCGTTGGACCGCGGGTGCCTGCGTGGCGCTGATGCTCTTGGTAGCCCTCGGTGGGGCCCAAGGCACTCCGGACGCCGCGAAGCCCAAGGAGACAAAGACCTACACGGTGGAAACCGAGGGTCAACCCCTGTTCAACAAACCAACCGCCAGCCTGGGGGTCAGCGCGCGCCTGTCCAAGGGCACCGAACTCACCATCATTTCGACCAATGGTGCCTGGATGCAGGTGCAAGGTGCGGGAACCCAGGCTGGCTGGGTGCAGGGGCCCCGGCGTCGTCGCCTGGGCGGTACCCCGGTGGACGACAACTACATCAAGAGCAAGACCACGGCGGAGACGAGCACCGGACTGGTCACGAAGGGCTTCGGCAAGGGCTATGGCAAGCAACACGGGGTCAGCGACGAAGAGGCCGCTCGCACCGAGCAGCAGCTGCGCAGCCAGCCCTTTGAGTTTGAGGCCTTCGAGAAGTTTCTGGCGGCGGGCAAGCTGAACTTCAGTGAAGCCGACACCGAGCCCCAGCCCACAACACCGGCCGAAACAGACACGACGCCCACAAAGCCGAAGCTGGGTCCCTCCCGTGGCCTGCCCGAGAGCCTGCGCCAGGGCATCTCCGCCAGCCGGGTGCGCATGGATATGACCCGCGATCCGCACTACTTCGCCAAGAACTTCAGCTACGAGGAAGAAGAGGAGATGGGTTACGCCGTGGCCCAACGTTTGGCCGCTGGCAAGATCCACGACTCCGTGGAATTGCACGAGTACGTCAACCTGATCGGCTCGACCCTGGTGGAGCATTCGGATCGCTCCGACATCCCGTACCTCTTCGTCGTCCTGAACACGCCGGACATCAACGCCTTCGCGGCACCGGGCGGGTACATCTTCATCACGACCGGCTGCATTGCGGCTTGCAAGAACGAGGCGGAGATGGCGGCTGTGCTCGGTCATGAAGTGGCCCACGTGGCGCGCCGCCATGCGGCCCGCCAGTTGGACGACCACCGCCTGAAGATCGCGAAGAGCATGCTCGGAGCGCAAATGGACAAGTCCTTGGAAGAACTCTACGGCCCCATGGATCCCAACCGTGCCGCGTTGATCAAGGAACTGCAGTCCATGGCCGACGTGCACTACAAAGCCTGCACGGCGGGCTGGGGTCAGAAGTTTGAATTGGAAGCGGATGAGTTTGGCGTGCGCTACGCCAAGAACGCTGGATGGGACTACTCCGGGATGCTCGAGTTCCTCAAGGTGTTGCGCGCCGGAGAGAAACCGCAGGTGGGCAAGGGCTGGGATAGCCATCCGCCCGCCAGCGAACGCATCGCCACCCTGGAACGCTTGGCCAAGGCGGAAGGCTGGAAGCACTCAGGGATCTTCCTAGCTGAACGCTTCGGTCGCTTCTCGGCGCTGTTGAAGTAGGGCAGCGGCGGCCTGAGGCCCTGGGGCGCAACTCGTCGCGCTACTCGTCAGAAGCGACGGTGCCTTCCACGTCGCCTTCCACCGTGTGCACCACGGGGTGGATGAAGAACGAGATCGGCGGGAAGATCCACCAATAGATCGAGCTGGAGGTTTGCGTCACGCGCATGCGGGTGCCACCTCGGCTGCTCGCTTCCTTGGTGAAGGCGTCGATGGCCTTCTCCTTACCGGATTCGCCGACCATGGCGAAGATGCCCAGGAAGTTGAGCGACCAGTTGTCGGTCGTCTGATACTCGATGGGCTCTCCCCGCAATCCGTTGACCCCGTTGAAGTCACTGGCGTGGGAGTGGGTGATGCAGGAAGAAAACAGGCCACTGGCGATCAGAACAGTCGCGACCGGGCGCAGGAGGGAAAGCTTCATTGGAGTCAAATGCATGGGGTCTTGGTAAGGATTGGGGCGTGGATCACAGGCGGCGATGCACGCTGATTTGGATAGTGCCTTGCTCGAGCTCGGGCAGGACGCCGAAGCGCGGGCGACGGGCATCGACGCGCGTGCCAATGCCGCTGATCGCCGCTTTGAGCAATTCGCGGGTCACGGCTTCCATGCGACGGCCTGCGAGCTCGAGGGCCGCGTCCCGGGCTCGTCGAGCGCGACCACGTTCAGCTCCGGGGCGAGTGAGTTCATAGACGCGGTCAAGGGCCGACTCGGTGGCGCCCAATTCCAGGTCCAACTGGCGCAAGTGCGCGCGGTTTTGGTCCGCCGCAGGCAAGTCGCCCATGGCGTAGGCACCGCGCACGGCTGCCGCTTGTTCCGCGCGACGGGCCAAGAGTTGCACGCGTTTTCCACGCAGTCGCTCGGCCAGGCCCAAGCACTCTTTGGCTGGCGGATTGGCGAGCACGTCGCAACAAGCCAGGTCCCGTTCGCTGAGTTCGTGGGTCACCACCAAGTACAGGCTCGGGTCGCTGCGCAAGAGCACGAGCAAGGGCGCGAGATCAGCCCTCATGGAACGCGGTGCCTGAACGTCACCCGGCTGGAAGGCCAAGCGCACAATTTCGTCTCCGTTCAACTCCAGGGGCTCCTCGTCCAAGCCGGCCAGATCGAGCACTCCACCGATGATCTTCATGGGTGAGGAGGCGATGGCGTCGCCGATGATCAAGCCCAGGGTTTGCCCCACGGCCGCGAGGATGGCCCCGGCTGAAACTCCGCCTTCGTCGATGGCGATGTTCAGGGGGATGTTTTGATCGCCCTTCTCGTCGCGCAACACGAACAGCACCGTGTCGATCGGTGCAGGCAGCTTGAGGTAACTAGAGATGGGCCCATCCGCCGGTTCCGAGAGGGAAAGGTAGCTGATGTTCGTCTGTGAGGAGATGCGCACGCCACCTTCGCCGTCGAAGTGCAGCATGGCTGTTTCGTTCAATAGTCCATCTCCGATGTCGATGCCGGACTCGAGGGCCGGGCCCGCAAAGGTCGGCAGCTCCAAAGCGCGCACGCGTAGCTGGGTCCAGCCATTCGGTTGCGGTCCCAAGCTCATGTTGCCGCGCAGCAGGATCTCGTCAAACACCGGTCGCGCCTCCATGGGCTTGTCGTCCTCGCTGTCGAGCAAGGATCCGACGGAGCCGATGATCCCGCCCAGCAGGCTGCCGGACACTTGGCGTTTCGGAAGCTGAACGTCTCCACCGTAGAGCGCCACCCGGAAGCGGAAGGGCTCAGGGTTCGTGAGCGTACGCGTACTGAAACGCTTCAACTCCAGCTCGAGGTCGGTCACCGGAAGATGCATGGCCGGCTTCACGGAGTGGTCCACGAAGGAAAGGTCCGCGCCGCTGATCAGGAACTGATCGAGTCGGAACTGAGCGGGGCCTTCCTCCAAGGCCGCGAGGGTGTCCCCATGAATGGCCTGCGGTGCTGCTTCTTGAGGAGTGTCCGCGAGCGCCTTGTCCTCGGCCACCACGGAGTCTTCGGAGTTCTCAGCAGTCGGCAGCTTCAGGATCAAACCCAAGAGGTGAATGCCCTCCTCGGACTTGACGATGTGCATCTTGGGCTCCACCAGTTCGATGCGTTCCACGTGCACGGTGCCGGAGCGCGGGCGAATGCTCTTGACCGAAGCATTCAAGTGCTTGAGTGCCAATAGCTCAGGGGCGCCTTCCTGAGGAACGTAGGAAAGTCGATCGATATCAAACTCCAAACCGAAGCCCGTCGAGAGGTCAAAGTCCACGGGACTGCGCCGACGCAGGTTGAGATGTCCCTGGAAGGCCGCTTCAAAACGACCGCCTTCCACCTCACTGCCGTCTAGGAATTCCTCCAGCTCCGGCAAGACTTCCGTGATGCCCAGCCCACGCAAACCGGACGCTTCGAACTCAACGCCTAGCCCGGGTTCCTGAGCAAAGGGGCTGACCACGATTTTGGCGGCCAGGGTTTGCATGAGAGGAGTGGCGAAGCCGTCGATGTGGAACTCGAGCGGAGGCAAGTCCGCGGCCTCAGGGGCGATCAATGTGGTCGGCTGCTCAAAGCTCAAGCGCAGGCTGCCGTCGAATGGCTGGGCACCGCTGGCACTCTCATCGAGGAAGCGCAGGTGAGCGATCCCCACATCGAGCACACCGATGCTGACTGTGGGGACCTTGCTGGGCTGCGAGGGGTCGTTCGATGGGACGGGCGCTTGTTCCGCAGGCTCGCTGTTCGTGCTCTGGCGGTCCTGCACTTGGGCCAGATCGGGCGCTTCCTCTGGCGCGGGCTCTACCCGTTCGCTGTCCGCGGGACTCGGCCCACCCAAGGCGATTCCTAAGAGACGTAGGGAGCCATCCGCAGCCCGGCGAGTGTCTATTTCCAAACCGGAAAGACGCACCTCGTCGATCGCGTAGTGGGCTTCCGCAGGGTCGATGCGCGCAGCCGACAACTTCATGTCAGCGAGGGCCAAGAGCGGATGGAGGTCTCCTGCGTCGCGGTAGTCGACGGCGCCAAGTCCTAGGCCGAAGGCGAAACCGTCGCCATCCGGGCGGGGTTCGAAGTAGGCGTTGAGCTTGGCTTCCATGCGGCCATCCGCGATGGGCACATTCAACCCCGCTGGCAAGTACGCAGCGAACAGTCCGGCCCGGATATGTTCCGCGTTGATGTCGCTGGCCAGCAGAACACGTTCGGGAGCGAGGCCCAGCTCACCCGTCATGGTCATCTCCCCAAGACCGCCAGCGGCCCCCAGGGAGACTTCGAAGGGACTTGGTTGGGCGCCGGGTCCGAAGGTCAATTGGGTCACCTTGGCGTCCAGCTTCAAGGCCGACTCCAGACCGCCGGGGACGGCCGCGTCTTTCCAAAGCACTTGCGCGTCGGTGAGGGAGAGGGTGCCCAGGGCGAAGGTCATGGGCTCGGCAGCCGCGGCGGGCACGGGCGGCTCCGCTGCCACTTCCGAAGCGGATGCCGCAGGTTGGACTTGGGCTGGTGTGGCTCCCGCGAAACCGCTCTTGGCGGAAGTGGACGACTTCGATCGGGACTCAGCGCTCGGCACGCGTAGACCCAGGGCCAAGAGTGCGCCTTGCGCATCTCGTTCCAGGGCGATCCTTGGGCCGCGCACCAGGATGCCTTCGTTTTGAAGTCCCTGCTGATTCCACTTCCAACTGGCTAGCTTGAACTCATCCAAGGCGAGGAAGGTGGCTTCGCCCTCAGCAAAACGCAGGTCGGCCAATTCGAGGTCACCCTCAAAGCCCGAGTCGGTTTGCGCGATGCGCGCGCTGAAGCGCAAGTCCAGTTCCCCATGGCGCACAACGGATTCGATTCCAATTTCTGCGAGCCAGGGGCTGAGTGCGGCGTAGCTCATCTCGCGGCCGCGGCAGGTGGCGGCCAAACTGACGTCGAGGATTCCCGGCTGAGCCTGCAAGGTTCCGCTGCACTCGAGTTCCTGAGCCAAACCTTCCGCTTGGAACATGAGCTTGAACCCGGCGGGTGGGCGCGCCTGGGAACTGGGTTGGCCTCCAAGATCCAGTCCGCGCAACTCGAAGCCCAGGTTCTGCAAGTCCAGTCGGCGGGCGGGGCTGAAGGACTCGTCGAGAAAGTGGAAAGCCGTGTTGGTCCAGGCGATGCGCTCAATGGTGATGCGCGGCAGGGGCGTGCGCGCGGGGCTTGTCGGTTGCCCGTTGGAGGCGGGAGCGGAGCCCGTGGGAGTGACGGGTTGCGCGCTCGATGGAGCTTGTGCCCTGGGGCTGGCTGGTCGCCGCGGCGCAGGCGCGCGGGCAACCAGAGCTCCCTGAGCGCTGCCCGTGGCGATGCCGAAGAAGTGCAGTTCCCGTTGCGCGTCACGACGCACAGAAACGCGCGTGCCATCCCAGAGCACTTCGGCCAGATGCAAGCTGCCATCGAGGGGGTCATAACGCAGTCCCTTGAGACGGAGTTGGTCGATCGCGAACAACTCCGATCGATCAGAAAGCAGGATGTCCTTCACCTGCAGATCAGCTTGCAAACGGCCGTCCGCGTCTTCCTCCAGTTGGGCCACGAGTTTGGCACCGAAGGAGCCCGCCTTGAAGGTCGACTGCAAGCCCATGGCGGCCAGGTAGGGTTGAACGCGGGAGGGTTCGATGCCCGCAACCGCCAACTCCAATTCCACCGTCTTCTGCGGACCGAGGGGCACGAGCTGGCCATGGACTCGTAGATCCTCCAAGACTCCGGGGGAGCTCATCTGCGCTCGCAGGGCGATGCTGTGACCGGGTTCCAAGCGGATGTCGGCAAGCTCTGCGCTTTGGATGATCCAACGCAATTCCTGGGGCTCCAGGAAAGAGCGGTCCGTGAAGGAAAAGACTCCGTCCTCCAAACGCAGCGCTGCGATGTGCAGGGAGAACGGCTGCGCCTCCGAACTCGGTCTGTCGCGCCCTTGCGTTGCGGAGTCGGCGATTGCCGGCGCAGCCTCCTGCGGCGCGCCTGCCGAATCGGGGGAAGCGCCCGGGCTAGGGGCGCCCACGATTTCTAGACCGGCGACATACAGCAATCCATTGGCACCCCGTTCTGCGTTGACCCGCAGGCCGCGCAGGGTGGACGTTTCCACTTGGATTCCATCGGGGGCAATGCGCGGCAAGTTCAGGCTGAGCTCGTCGATCGCGAAGCACTGCTCGCCGTCCGCCAAGAGCTCGATGTCGCGCACGGAGGCTTCCATCGTCAAGGCTTGATTCCCGCCATCCACGCCTTTGATTTGCACGTCGCAGGTCATCCCCATGTCGAGGCTCTCGGCCTTGGGGTGCAGGCCCAAGGGCTCTAAGTAGGAACCCAATCGTCCGATGTGCAAACCACCCAATTGGCAGGCGAGTTGCGCGCTAAGGTTCGTGCCTTGACTGCGGAACTTGCCGTCGACCTCGAGGGTGTCGAGCCAATGGGTGCCGTGGGCGTAGACTTCGATGCGCGCCGGGCTGCGCTTCAGGCCCAGGTCCGTGAGCCGCACGTTGAGTTCCAGTCGTGTCTTGAAGGCGGGAGTGCGGGCGCTGTCGCTCAAGTGCAGTTGCAGGTGCTGCAAACGAACGGCGCGCAATTCCAAAGGAAGACTGAGGTCATAACCCGTGAACTCCTGCGGCTCCCCTGGCGTGACCTCATCCTCGAGTTCCTCCGTTTCCGGGTCGTCCTCTGCCTGCGTGGGTAGGGCACTGGCCAAGCTCCAGCCCTGCTCCAGGCTCTCGCGGCTGGCGTAGACATCCAATCCATCGATCTCGGCCCGATGGACGATCAACTCGCCGCGCAAAAGTGCGGAGACCTCGACGTCAGCCGTTAGGAACTCCAGCAAAGTGATCAGTTCACCTTCCTCGTCCTCCTCGCTGGCGGATCCCCCTGCGGAACCCGTGGGCGCCTTGCGCACTTCTAGTTTCCAGAGCTCCAGGCTGCCCGAGAAGATCGAGAAGTCGAGGTTCTCGTAGTGGATCCGAAGGCCTCGACTCTCGGCGAAGCCATCGATGATGCCAGGTAGGACCAGGCCGACGCTGGCACGCAGGCTGAGACCGAGCACGAGCGCAGTCAAGAAGAGCCGCTTGCTCCAACGTCGAAGTTTGGAAACAGAGGGCTTGGGGGAGCTAGGCACGGATTCCATCAGAGAGTTGTGGTCGCTTGAAGCGCGTCGTTGTAGGCGGTCAGGGCGGAACGCCGATCCGGGGCGCTGCCCAGAGGATCAAAGTCCTTCGGGGCTAGGTCGAGGCGCGACAGCCAATCGTAGGCGCGCACTCGTGCGGACACGTTTGAGTCTTCCAGGGACAAGCGGTTTCCGATGAGGATGTACTCGTAGAAGGCGGGTCGGTCCGCCGATTGTTGGGAGATGCGCTCGAGGGTGCTGGGGTAACGTCCAACTTCACCGGCGTGCCGCAAGCACAGGGCTTCGAGCCAAAGCGGCAAGCCTTCGTTCATCGCTTGTTTCGCGAGGAAGCGCCACGCGCTGCGTTCCACGTGCCATCCGAGTTGGGTGACGGTCCACTGCGTCCGGCCCGCAAGGGCTGGCAAGCTGTCAACCCAATCGCGCAAGGTGCGTTCATCGGCGATCATGGCGAGGTCTTCCGTGAGCGGTGCCTCGGAAGAGTTGGCGATGTTCAAAAGCAGCCCACGCCAACGGGCTGCATCGCTGGTCTCGTGCAGGGCCGCGTAGGTGCGCATGAGGTTTTCAAGCTGCAGGTCCTGGGGCGCGATTGAGCGCTGGGCTTCACTCAGTTGCTTGGCTGTGGCGCGGGCGGCCGCCAGTACATGCTCAATGCTCGCTTGAAAGACTTCCTGGGAATCCTCTGCACTTGGAGCGGGAGCCGTCCGCGCCTGGATCCAAATTGCACAGCTCTTGGCCTCACCCGTCGCAAAAGGCGAGGGCACCACGAACACCAAGGGACCCCCGTCCAATTCCGGTTGCAAGTCGGGCACCAACCATTCGTGTTGCAAGTACGCGCCGTGGGGGCTGCCGCCCTCCGGTGGTGGGGCACCGGCTTCGTCCGTGCGGTCGCCCAAGGCTAGATCAGAAAACCCGATGCCGATGCCAATGCCCGCTTCGCTCTCGAGTTGCAAGCCGACGGCCAAGCGTTTGTTGACGGGCTCCCGTTGGGGCCACTCCCCAAGGAAGTTGTCCGGGTCCTCGATCAACTCTTGCACCTCCAACAAGTAGAGGGTGCTCAGTCCTTCCGGCAAGGCACCGCAATAGGGTTCGGCAAGGGTGGAGCGTCCCGCGCTGCCGGCTTCGAGGCTGGCCCAAAGATCTGACGCTGCTTGACCCGTGGCGAAGCCGGCTCCCACGGCGAAGCGCGTGGCCCCGCGCAGGGGGTTGTCCGCCTGTGGAGTCGCCAGCATGCGTGTGCGTTCCGCCAGGGAGCTGAGTTGCTCGTCTGCGTGACCTTCAAGGAACTGAATCCTGATTTCGATCTCGAGCGCCCTTGGGGCAGCCGTCGCCTGCGAGCTGGCTTGCGGCCCCAGTCGTGCCCCTTCCAAGAGCGTTCCAAAGTGATGGTGCGTGCTTTGCTGGAGGTTGACCGGCAGCTGAAGTGGCCCGGGAGCAGGGATGGGCGCTGGGGGACTCGAGCAACCGGCCAATAGAAGAAGGCTGGCGGCCCACTGGATGGTTCGCTGGGAAGTTCGCTGGGGGGACGACATCGGGGGGTGGTGGCTTGGGGGGAGCGTCGTTTGGGCGGGTATTGAACAGGCTCTCCGGATGATCCGGAAGCGGGACACGGGTTTCTTTTGCCGCGCAATCTTGGCCCAACTGTGGGTTTTTCCACGGACCTGAAGAGGGCACATTCCGGATGTCGAGCTGGACTCGGATCGGTGGCTTGTGGGCCGGGGTTCCGCGGGTGACGGGAACATGCCTTACACGCCCTGCGCGGCCAACGACGATCGCGCGTGCTAGGCTCGACGCGTGCTAGGCTCGACGCGTGCTAGGCTTGGAAGGCCCAGAGAGGTCAAGATCATGACAAATCGAAAACTTGCCGTCCGATTCTCCTTCACTCCCTCCCTGTTGGGCGCGGCCGGTTTGGCCCTGGGGATCGCAGCCCCCTGTCTCGCGGCTGCCCAGGTTCATCCGCAGAGCTCCGCGGGCTCGAGTTCCACTGGGCAGCACAGGGTCGAGCAGCGCCCACCCGCGTTCATCGAGAACCGCGGCCAGTGGCCCGATCAGATTCGCTTTCGACTGGGCAGGGGCCATCTGTCTGCGGCGGTCTTGCAGGATGGATTCGCGCTCAACCTGGTGGGGATGGAAAATGCGGACAGGAAGCAGCGGGCTGTGGGCCTAGCCTTCTTCTTTGAAAAGGAGCGGCGCCCCGAAAACGAGGGGCGCCTTGACGACGAGGGGCAGCTTCGAGGTAGCGGGCAACTCCAGACCCAAGGGCAGCATGCGAGCAACACCTCTCTGGAACCCAACGCCAGGCCGGGAGCCGTCCGGGGCCTCGAGCAAACGCCAGGGTTCTACCACTTCTACCTTGGAGACGAGCCGCGTCAGTGGCGCTCCGATGTTCGCGGGTTTGGCCGGGTGAACTATCCGGCCGTTTGGCCCGGGGTGGATGTGGTCCTGCGCGAAGGAGCGGGTCTCTTCGAGTACGACCTCTTGCTCGCGCCGGGAGCCGATTTGGCCCAGGCTGAGATTCGGGTGGAGGGAGCGCTCTCCATTGAAGTTGACGCAGAAGGGCGCTTGCTGTTGGCGACGGAGTTGGGGCCCCTTGTGCACACGGCGCCCGTGGCTTGGACGGAGGACGGTTCCGGCACCAAGGTTTCGCACCCCTGTGCCTTCCGGAGGATCGACGCAGAGCGCTTTGGTTTTGTGGCCGCTGCGGTTCCCGCAGGCCAGCGCTTGGTGGTCGATCCCGGTGTGGTTTGGTCGACCTTCCTCGGCCATGAAGACGAGGACCTGACGAACAGTGTTGTGCGTTTGGCCGGGGGCGAAGTGCTGGCCACGGGTGGCACCTACAGCTACGAGTTTCCCATGACCGTGGGCGCCTACGACGTGACCTTGAACGGCAACATCGATGCGTTCGTGACTTGCTTGAGCGCGGATGGCGCGGCGCTGATTTTCTCCACCTTCTTGGGAGGATCGAGTGCGGACCATGGGACCGCGATCGCCTTGCACTCGGATGGATCTCTGTACGTGGCGGGGGAAGCCCTCTCCTCGAACTTTCCCACGACGGCGGGAGCCTTCAGCCAAAGTCTGGCGGGCCAGCACGATGGTTTCGTTGCGCACTTGGACGCCTCTGGCGCGAGCCTCTTGCACAGCACCTACTTTGGTTCGAGCACCTACGACCGTGTGTTGGACATGGCCATAGATCCCTTCGGTCGCCCTACCCTTGTGGGTTTCACCACGAGCGCTAGTTTTCCAACCCTTGCAGGAAGCTACGACACAAGTTTTGGAGGAGGCTTCACGGAGGCCTACCTGACTCGCTTCACTTCCGATCTTTCCGCCCTGGACGTATCGACCTTCCTCGGCGGCAACCATGGAGATTCGGCGGAGTGCCTGCGGGTGCTCGGGAACGGCCAGATGATCGTCGGCGGCGGGACCTACTCTTCGGACTTTCCAGTGACGAATGGCGCCATGCAAGGGGTCCTCGCGGGGGGCTCGGGGGACCAGGATGGATTCCTGCTCAGTTTGGACAGCAGCGGTCAGAACCTGCTTTGGTCGACTTTCTACGGGGGCACAGGGCACGACGCAATCCACGCCTTGGAAGTGAACGCGCAGGGGGATTGCGTGATCGCAGGTGTGACCGAATCCACGGACCTTGCCCTCGGGCCCAACCCGGCCCAAGGTCTGCACGGGGGCCTGACGGACGCATTCATGGCCTTTGTGCATCCCGCGGGCAGCGCGACTCAACTGATGGACAGCACCTTTTTCGGAGGCACGGGCGAAGACAAGGGGCAGGGCTTGGCGCTCTTGCCCAGCGGCCAGATTGTCTTGGCCGGAACGACTTCGAGCACCGACTTGCCGATGGACCCCTGGGTCTTTGACGACGACTTCGGCAAGTTCCCGAACACGGGCACCCTGGACCTCTTCATCAATCGCTACGAAGCCGATCACTCCCTCAGCTACTCCACCTACTTCGGCGGGGCAGGCGATGACACCTTCAGCGACATGGTCCCCGGGGGCGAAGGAACCGTCGTCTTCGGTGGCTACACGAATTCGTTCAACCTGCCGGTCAGCCAAGGAGCCTTCGACGTGAGCTACGACTACTCGGGGTTGTACGACGGTTTCGTCTCGCACTTCGAGTTCCTGCGCTTTCCTTTCACCTATGGAGTGGGCAAGGTGCACTCCGGAGGGTACTCCGCTCAACTTTCGATCACGGGCTTCCCAAGCTTCGCTTCCTCCAGCATCCAAATCTGGGTGGATGGTGTTCTCTCCAACTCTACCGGGCTGTTCTTCGTTTCCTCAACTCCCGGTGTGATCCCCTTCGCGGGGGGCGAACTGCTGAGCGGCCCGCCCTACCAGCGCACGCCGAGCCAGACCGTCGGTTGGCTGGGCAACGGCAGCCTGCAAGTGGACATCAGCCCTTCGATGATCGGAACGACACGCTACTACCAGTACTGGTTTGCGGACCCGGGAGATGTGCACGGGATCGGCTTGTCGAATGGCATGGAGGTCCTGTTCTATCCCTAGCCTGCTCTCGGTTGCGCTGTTAGTTAGCGCTCAACCCAGGCCCCGGGCGCTTGACCGGCAGGTGGCAATGCAACTCGAAGTGTTCGTAGCCGTGCGCAAAGGGCCGGCCGATCCAGGCTTCGAAGCAGGGCTGGTCGTCCGGCACGAAACCGCTGCGAGGCAACCAGGTGCCGAAGATCCAATCCAAGGCCCGTTGTTCGAGCTCAATGTTGCCGCGCAAAGTGACCTCAGCGACTCGCATGGCCGGGAAGTCGTAGCGACCGACTTCACCTTCCGCGCGGAAGTCTGGATCGTCGACCTCGACGGCCACGTCGTAGCGGCAATCCTTGAGGGCGACGATTTCCGGGTCCTCCCACATGTAACCGAGCCATTGCCCGTCGCCGTAGCCCCGCTCGTCGGCCCACTTCAGCATGGCGTGACAGGCGCCGATGACGGCGTCTGAGTGGTAAGGATCGAGCACGCGCATGTAGGCCACGCTGCGCGCGGGTAGGTCCCGCAGGGTGACTTCGAAGCCGTCAGGGTTCTCACCCTGCGGAAGCCGAGGGAGTCGCGGGCCGTCGACCTAGCTAGCGTGGCTGCGCTCGAATTCTTCTCTGCGTGAGTTGCGAAAGGTGTTCACGTCAAAGGCGCTGGGCGGCACACCGAAGCGCTGCTTGAAGTTGCGCGAGAAGTCGGAGGAAGAGGAGAATCCGCATTCCAGAGAGATCTCGGTCAGGGAGCGCTGCGCCCCGTGGGACATCAAGTACAGAGCCCGTTCGAGGCGCGAGCGCTTGATGAACTGATTCAAGGTCTCGCCCATCAAGCAGCGGAAGACCCGATGGAAGTGAAACGGAGAGAAGCAGGCGGCCTGCGCCACGGCTTCTAAGCTGAGGTCCCCATCCAGATTTTGAACGATGTAGTCGATGGCGCGATTCGCACTCTCGACGTAGCTCTGCGGCAGGGGGCCGTGCGGTTTCTCAGGGTTTAGCAAGATATGGCAAGCCGAGTCGCGGCCTGCGGGCCATGCTAGCAGCACTTGAGTCACGGGGTCAAAGCCCAGCAACGGGAACCCCGTCTCCCTTCATCCAACCCGCCTTTGGCGACCTTTCCATCTACCTAACTAGGAATCAAATGAACGCATTTTCCAGCTTCGGTATCGCCTGCGGGCTGACCCTCGCAACCCTGACCAATGGCCTGCCGAACGGCGCAACGCCAACTCACGCAACCCCAACCCTGAACGAGGACGCCATGCAGCTCGGTAACTTCTCCGTCAGCCTCGCGGTCAAAGACATCAAGGCTTCCCGGGCCTTCTACGACAAGTTGGGCTTCAAAGAGGTCGGCGGCAAGATGGAACAGAACTGGGTCATCCTGCAGAACGAGACGGCCACCATCGGTTTGTTCCAAGGCATGTTTGAGAAGAACATCATGACCTTCAATCCCGGTTGGGATCGCGACAAGAAAACCCTCGAGGACTTCCAGGACGTGCGCGAACTGCAAGCGATGATGAAGGAGAAGGGCATCAAGCTCACCACGGAAGCCGATCCTGACACGCAAGGCCCCGGGAGCCTGGTCTTGGTCGATCCCGATGGCAACTCCATCCTGGTGGACCAACACGTTCCGAGCCCAAAGCGTTGATGTCGGAGCGTGTCTGTTCGAGCCCGCCTTGCGCAGGCCCGCGCGAAATTGGCCGGCTCTCCTGCTGACTGACTTCACGGGGACCGTGCTCTTCGGGACTCGCCCCGCCCAAACTCAGCGCGCCCTCTTCGTCGGCCTCGCCGCCTGACGGGGAGGGCGCGCGGCTTTGTGTTGGCGAGCTGCGTGCGGAAGCCCAGGGAGCGAAGAGTTTGTGGAAACGTAGAACTATCGTTTCGAGTGCAGACGTTGAGGGGGCACTCGTTCAGCCAATGGCTGACTTCCCCTGTTCTCCACTCTCAAACCCTCGCCATGAACATCACTCAATTTCCAAGGCTTCAGCGTTGGCTGGCTCCCTGTGGGCTCTTGCTGCTCGCCAGTAGTGCAGCGCTCGCAACGAACGCCTTGACCACTGTCCCCCAAGCTCCGACTGCGCCCAGCTCTCGTGTGCGAGTCTACCCGAACATCCCTACGCAGCCCTTGAGCGTTGTCGCGGACCTAGCCACTCATGTGGTTCATGGTCGAGTCATGGGTGCACGTCAGGTGATGGGCAGCGATGTCACTGAGCACATGGAACTGGACTTCCTCGTCGACGCGAGCCTGAAGGGTCAAGCCCCGGAAATGCTCTCGGTTTGGATTAGCGGTGGCCCGAACCTCGTCGTGACGGGCAGCCCGCGCTTGCAGGTTGGTCAGGAAGCCATTCTCTTCACCCATCCTATGGAGGGCGGGCATTCAGGTCTTTTGGGCCTGTCCCAAGGGGTTTACAAAGTCGATCGTTCTTCCGACGGAGCCCACCGCGTCAGCGGAACCCATGCTCCGGCGGGGACGCTCCTAGCGGACTTTGTTCAGCGTGTTGAAGCTGGCGTTTCCAAGTCGCAGTCGAAGGAGGTGCGCTAGTGAAGCTCTCTAACCATGCACTGCTGGCGGGGCTTGGTCTTTGCTCTGGTTTGCTCGTGGATGCCCACGCGGGCGGTGGCGAAGTGTTCTGCAATGGCGGCCAGGAGGTCGTCGAAGCCTGGCGCAACATTCCAGCAGGCGGTCTTCCGTGGACCCTCAACACAGGGCCCGTGGGCAGCCGTATCGCCCCCGGCTTTGAACCGATCTCCTGCGCCTACGCTCTCTTCCCATCGACCCAGATCACCCGCTTGCCTGGCGCCCAGAGCGTCGCTCGCGGTTATCGCGCTTGGGAAAACGCAGACGATCGCGCCACGGGCACGCAGATGACCACGATTGACTTCGAGGCACAGCCGACTCCCGAGGGTTGGAATTACCTGCAGCCTTTCTTTGTGATTCCCTCGTACTGGGTCGCCTTCGGCGCGGAGAAGTACGATGGCATCAACATGGTGAGCTACTGGGAACCTCCCTCCACTTTCAGTGGTTATGGTGGCCCCTTGGCTGTGGGCATGACGCGCGTGAAGGCCAACCTCACAACCGGTGACATCGAAGAGGCGGACATCGCCTTCAACGCTCTCTCCAATTCCGGTGGCGCACCCTATTGGAGCTTCCTCGAGGAGAACACCTTGATGAACAAGACCTACGTCTCACAGACCGCCGACTTGGATGGTGGCGATCCCTTCGCGGATCCCATTCTCGGCTACGCGGATGCGGAAGGAATTGCCGTTCACGAGTTCGGACACTTCTTGGGCCTGGGGCACAGTCTCGTGGAAGGCAAGTCCCTGCCGAGCGGCGGCACCTGCCCGACCATGTTTGTGGTTGGTCACACGGAAGACTACTCGGGCAGCGCTTGGATTCCGGACGCGATCACGGTCTGCGGGGGCTCGGCGACTCAGTCGATCGACGCCTCGATTCCGGCCACCGGTGGTTTGGTGGGGCGCAATCTGGGCACCCTGCAAACGGACGACAACAGTGCCATTGGGGCTCTCTATCCCTCTACGGGCTTCACTTCCCAAATGGGTGCGATCAGCGGGACCGTCCTGGACGGGCAACTGGCCGGTGTTCCCGGCGCGCATGTCACGGCCATTGGCGTGTCGACTCCGCAGACCAACCGAGTTGGAGTGCTTTCCATGTCGGGAGGTCAGTTCAGCATCGAGGGGCTGCGCCCCGGGGACTACTACCTGATGGTTGAGGCTGTGGATGAGGGCAAGATGTTCATTGGCAGTGATGTGCCGAACTACGTGGAGCCCGGCTCCTCGGCTTGTGTCTTCCTGCTTCCAGTCTTCGCAACGGAGTTCTGGGATGTGAACGAGGACGTCATCGAAACGGCCACCATGACCGCCAGCCCGATCACGGTCAGCGCTGGTGCCACACTGACGGGCAAGGACCTCAAGGTCACGGGGGCAAACACCCTCTTGGTCCAATTGGCCGGAGCGAACCCCAACACGGCGAGCTCGCGCGGCATCCGCGTTGTGCCTGGTGCCGGTCTAAACCCCAGCATTGAGATCCGCTTGGAGGAACAGGCGACCCTTGGTGGACAGACCGCTTACTTGACGATCGTGCCGGAACGGGCGAACACCCTGGTGAACGGGGAGCTCGTCCAGACCGCCTCGACGAGTGCCGTGCCCGGATTCCCGGTGACCTTGCCCCTGAGCTTGGACGCCTCCGGGAAGGCTAGCGTGACGATTCCGATCACCGACGCACTTGCCCACCACGCCTTCCTCGTTCAGGCCTTGGTGATTCGCCCGAACCTCACCTTGAAGGTCAGCAACACGCTGACCGTGTTCGTGGAACGACCCTAATTGAAACGGGTTTGTTGACTTGAGGACCGGCGTCCCGTTCGGGGCACCGGTCCAATGCATGGGGTGGCCTTCTGCGGCGCGGCATGCCCATGTCCTGCACTTTGCCCTTCCACCGCAAGGGCATAGGCCGCACTTGGATCGGCGCTTCCCATTTGGAATAGCCGTGCTGGGGACCTTCGAAACCTACGGGCAGAACGTGATGCTGAGCGCGTCGGATAGATTGAAGCCCGAGCCGCCGGGACCAGTTGGGTCGCGGAACCAGTATTGAAAGTTCCAGGTGCTGCCCGGGCTCAGCATTCCGGGGCCCGCGTCAAAGGGCGGCAAGCTGAAGTCCAGTGGACGGGCGCTGGCACCCGCTCCATCGGAAACGAGCGGTGGGGGCAGGCGGTTGATCAGGCCACCGACGCAACGGAATCCATCGCCGAAGGGCGTTTGGGTCTGGCTCGGTCCGTAGTAGTAGAGCCCAACGGTGTTGTGCGCCGCGCCCGTGGCACTCAAGGTCATGAGGTTCGCGGAGACGCTGGGCAGGCCATCCGCTTTGATGCTGGCCGCGTTCCCGCTCGAGTTGACGACTGAGATGCAGTAGTTCGTGCCGACACCAACTTGATTGGACGCAGCGAGCAACGGTCGCCAGTTGAAGAGGGTGCAGCGCATGCGGTTGACTTGTTCTGGGGTGAACTCCCATAGACATGGATCGTCGCTGTAGTCCATGTAGTTGTGAATCGGATCGGGATTGCCGCAGGAGCTTTTGGAACTCGGGCAACCACTGGTGGAGTTCGCTTCCCCGTTCGTGTCGCAGATCAAATCGCCGGTGGAGTAGCAGGCCCCGGCGGATCCGCAACCGCCGCAGAACGTGTGGTAGAGCCCCAGGTAGTGACCCACCTCATGGGTGGCCGTGCGTCCCATGTTTAAGGGCCAGCCACTGGTTCCATTGCGGCCCACCGCTTCCCACCAAAGCACGACCCGATCCTTCGCTTGCCCTGCCAAGCCTTCCGAAGGGAAGCCCGGCACGTACCCGTAACAACAGGGCACGGCGTTGGTGTAGATGTTCAAGTAGCGGTGCGTATCCCAAGCCACCCCACTCCAGTAGTTGCCCGAGTCCAGGTACCAACTGTCGTTCATGTGGTAGGTGATGCCCGTGGTCGGTTGACCCTGGGGGTCGAGCGTGGCGAGTTGGAAACGAACCCGCCCATCCGTGCCGGGGGCGCCCGGGGAACCGGGAAGCGCTTGGAAGTCTTCGTTCAAGACGTCGATCTGATCTTGAATCGTGCTCGCGCTCAAGAAGCCTTCGCCGGTGGTGCGTTGGATCACATGGAAGACCACCTGAATCTCGTAGTAGCACGAAGGCTCGTACTCCGCTTGCGGCTGGTTCGTGAAGTACCCGCAATCCGACGGCGCTGCTGCCACGCCGGCCCCGGGTTCGGAGGTTCCACAGCGCTGCCGTTGGGCGAAAGCGGCGGGGGGCAGGAGCGCGAGGAAGAGCAGTTGGGCCGCCAGCATTCGGTACATCATGGGTGTCTCCAGGACTCACTTGGAAGCGCGCTGCGGCACCATGGAGCATGGGGCCGATGAATCCCCAGGATACGCACCAAGCATCATCCTGGGCATGGAATCTCGGTGCGCGCGCCGTTCATCTAACGAACGAACGAACGAGCGAGCTTCCGGCGCTACCGCCGGGCGCGCCCACGCGTCAATCGAACGAGACCTCGGGGGCCGGCTCTGCGTACTCGGGCAGGGCCAGGGTGAACTCGCGCAGGGAGGGCACGCCACTACCCACGGCCACGTGCAGCCGCAGGGAGCGCGCTTGCGGCTTGACTTGGACCTGGCGCTCGAAGTGATAGCGCGAGGCGGCCTTGGTGGACGCATCCTCTTGAAACGCCTCGGCCACGTCATTCTGGGAGAGGGCCTGCATGGGACCCGGGTCCCGTTCGCCCCCTGCGAACAGCTTCAAAGCGGCCGGCTGGTTTCGACTCCGACCCTGTTGGTGTTCCAGGGTAAAGGACACCTTGGCAAGGGTGGGTGAGACCCGTTCGACCTCGAGGTCCGTGCTCACCAGAAAGAAGCTGTAATCGTGATCGTTGCGGATCAAGCTACCTCGATTGCGCGCGATTTCGACGGCCACCGTGTCCGCCAATCTCTTGATAAAGCGCTGGCGAAGGATCTCTTCGAGTTCCGGACCCTTGCGCACGAGCAGCGTCGATGGAGCGAAGAAAGATTTGACGTAGGGCATGAAACGATCCCCGGCACGGTCCACAAAATCCATGCCCAAATCATCCAAGGTGACCGCGTGGCTGAAGAACCAACGCCGCAGTTCCAAGGGCCGGTCCTTCTCTCCGGCGCTGCAACGGGCTAGGTCGAACAGCTTGAAGGTCAAGGTCAGATCCACCCCATAGATGTGATCCTGTGCGAACCAATACTGGGGACCGGGCACCCACCAGAAGGGAGAGGCGTGGACGCGTGCATCACTGATGGCGTGGTAGATGGCCGTTCCGTATTGCAAGTCGAAGGTCACGAGCACATCCGCGTCGGTGGTCTGGCGCGCGTGTTGAATCAAGGCGAGCTCCTCATCCGCTTCGGTCAGGGTCTCGTCCGTGGGCTCCAAGCCGGAGAGGATCGTGAAGCTGCGTTCTGAAAGCACGTCGCGCAAGCGCATGTTCAAGGAGCCAAGCGAGTCCTCGTCCAACTCGAAACGCATGTGATCTTCCCCTTGGGTGTCTTCCATGCGCACGCGGTGCAAGGGAGAGAAGGCCACGTGGTAGGGCAGGGGGCGCGCGCTGGGGCGTGGCGCGGTGCTGCAGGAACTGCACCAAAGCAGCAGGGCGATCCACAGGACCTGGATGGAGTTGCGTGGCCTCATCACTCCTGCTCCTGCCCTTGAGGCTGGCGGCGGGACGCAGCGCTTGCTTCATCGGCGTCCCAGGCCAAGCGGAACCCGACGTACTCATCCTCCCAGTTCACAGGGGCCCCTTGGTCGACAGCGGCAAAGTCCGCACGTAGATCAGCGCCAACCAGTGCGGGGTATCCACGGGGCGTGCCCCGGATCCAGTAGGGGTCGTCCAATCGTCGCATGGGTCTCGCGTCGGGCAAGAAGTGCCGGGGATCTGTGGGATGCGCCGGCAGGGCGCTGTGTCGGTCGATTTGAACGGGACTGGAGGTCCACTCCGCACCCCACGAAAGTCCGCGGATACGACGCCAGGGGTCATCGGGGTTGTGCTCTTGGTCTCCGCTCACGTCCCAGGATTGCGCGCGGTAGTTGTCGGGCCCACCGCGAATGGCGTAGGTCAGTTCCAAGAGCGTGGGCAAGCGTTTGTTCCTGTAGGCGGCGTAAGCGCGCGCCTCCTTTTGCCAAATCATCTCGGCTGCATTCTCCGGGGCGTCCCTCGACAAGGTCTCGATGATGGCGGTTCGGCGCTCATTTTCCGGGCGGAACCCACCGGCCCAGTTCTCGGAGCTCATGTAGCCTCGATGCGTGTCGTGCAGGAACTCCAAGAACTCCTTGTTGCTCACCTTCTGTTCGCTCAAGTAGTAGGACTGAATGGTTCCCGCGGGAAACTCCAGACCCCATCCACTCTCGGCGACCCCAGGCTTTTCGCGCCCGGGCGCGACCCAGATGGGGCCCAGTCCCGCCTCTTTGAAGCAGCGGTTTTCGAGCACCACATCGGTGCGACCTTTGAAGATGTAGAGGCTGTCTTTGTTGCCCGGAACGAGCAACATGTTGCCGATGCGCGGCTCGTATCTCGGATCGACGCGCGGCATGCGCAAGGGGCCGTGGTCGTTCAGCGTCGTCGCTTGTCCATAACGATCGAGGGCTTCAAAGCGCAGGTACACATCTTCCGCGCGACTCCAAGCGGGGGGCGGGTCGAAGTCCCAGGACCATTGATCCCCGATGACTGTGCCTGGCTCTAGCGGGAACTCCGTGTTGGCCAACGCGGCGCCATCCGGTCCCATGCGATAGACAAAACAGCGCACACTTTGGACCCCGTTCTTGTCGATCGCGTTCAAGCGAATGGTTTCCAGTTGGTGGTCCGAGATGACCCAATCGATCATTCCTTCGCTGTTCACCTCCTCGGGGGACTTGACCCGCAGACGTGGTCCGTGGCGCGCGACTTCCCCTTCGATCTCCGCGATTTTCGTCTCGTTGCCCGCACGGTCCTTGGCGGTCAGGATCAAGACATATTGATCGTCGGCCAACAACTCCGCTTCGCCCAATTCGGCCAGCGGATCGATCAGAAACACAGAACTGCCAGCACTGTCACGCTTGGGCCCCGCTGTCCGAAACAACACAGGTTCCTTCGACTGCTTGAAAGCGAGTTCCCAGGGCAACACCACGTCCGATCCGCCGTCTTCCAGGTGCTCAACGCGCAGCTGCCAATTGTTCTCGTATCCGGTCAGCACCGGAAGCGTTGGGGGCAGAGGGCCAAAACTTGGCGGGCTGCGATCGATGAGCAATTGCAGATCCTTCGTGCTCTGGGGCGTTGCGGGAGAGCGCTCTCCAGCCGTGTTGAGTCGATAGCTGAAGACGCGAATCGGAACGAGGCCCTCCCGTGACTTCATGGCCGACCCAAGAACCTGTTGCGTGATCTCAATTTTTTCCTGACCGCTCCAAGGGCCCAGCCTCTGGTCCGTCTCAGCGCCCACCTGAATTTCGACTTCCATGCGACCGAGGGGGACCTCCCGGTAGGGCCTCAGACTGATCGGTGTCGCGCCGTCACTCATGGTGAGGTCGGGGTTTTCCGTACTGAATTCGATGGGGGTCGGCACGCCTTCCAGGAACCAATCGATGTCCTCAGCTTCCGCCACCTCGAGCTGCAAGGTGATTGTCTTGCGGTGGTACGCGCCGCGAGTCTTTGGGTCGTGCAGGACCTCGTCCTTCAACGGGAATCTCAGCGTGTATTTCTCGCCCACTCGGGTCTCTTCGCTCAGCCAAGTGGCGAGGGAGTGGGTGTTGAGGGTGCCCGCTTCTGTGTGCGTGGTCGCTGGGCTAGTTGGGTCGAAAGGCCACTCGATCTCGCAGGGGCGGTTGGTGGTGATCGTCAGCAGGTTTTTGTCGTGCTGGAAGAAGACCTCGGGCTTGTTGGGATTCCAAGGGCGTGCTTGCGCTCCGGCCTCAGCTTGCAGATGGATCTGCGACTCCAAGGTCTCCGCTGAAAGCTGAATCGGCAGGACCTTGCGATGGGCCCGGCCCGAATTGTCTTCGCCCCAAAGCACGAGCTCTGTGGTTCCCGCGGGCAAGGCTCCCAGGCGAACGCGAAGTCCTGCCCCGGATGCGAGGCCGTTGCCAGAGAGTCGAATCTGACCGCTCCCCGCCGGCTCGAAATGCCAGCGAGTCGGATCCAGGTCTTCCGTTTGTAGTTCGGGGAAGGTGACATCCAGCAGCAGTCCCGCAGGGTCCAAGTTGGTGACGTCCCCCTCGTGGATGACCAAGTCCCCGATGCTTACTTTTGTGCGGCTCGTTGCTTGCCCTAGCCACGTGAACTCGAAGACTCGCGATTCCCAGATTCCGTTCCTGCTCTGGACATAGACTCGCTCGAAATACTCGCGCCCTTGGCTCTTGAGCAAGAATTCAGGGGTGGGTCGCACAAGGATCCGTTCAGCGTCGAGGGTGGGTTCCACGATCCAACCGGCCAGCTCCTGCCCATCGCCCTCGAGCAGCCGCAAGTCCTTTGCAACCCGATCGGAAAGCAGCTTGTCGTCCGCTCTCACGTCGATGATCCAGGCGGGCGATTGGGGCCCCAGGTGATGCTTGGTCAGTTCTTGCCCTTGGGTATGCAAGTGCAATGACCCCTTGGGGGACCAGAACATGTAGAAGGCGCTAATGCCGCCAACCAAAACGAACAGCACAGCGGCAGCCACGAGTCGCCACGTCCTGGCCGGATTTGCGATGCGTTGTAGGGCCTCCAACGCTTCCCGCGAATCATCAAAGCGCTGCTCCCTGTCCTTGGCCAAGCAACGCTCCACAAAGGCGCGCAGGGGCAGGGGCACCTTGGCCTCCACGTCGCCCCAGGGCTGGATTGGAGTCTCCTGATGAATGTTCAGCCAGAGTTCTCGGATGTGCGGTGCCTTCCACGGCAGGCGTCCGGTGAGCAACTCGTAAGCGATGACACCAAAGGAATAGAGATCCGAGCGACCGTCGAGTGCCACGGGTTCGTTCTTTGAGCCGAGGGCAAAGGCGATGTGTCCGCACTGCTCCGGGGAGGCGTACTCCGCCGTGTAGGCACGTGAAATCTCAAAGGAGTACTTGGACGCGCGACGGTTGAAGGCCTCGGTGTTGGCGGTGCTGACGGCGGTCATCGTGCCCTTTTCCACGGGCACCGCCGCAGGCACCGCGGGCATCTCCGTACTGGGTTCTGACATGGCCAGGGGGTCCGTTTCATCTCCGCCGAGGAACTGACCGATACCGAAGTCGATCACCTTGATCTGCTCGGGTCGCGTTTCATTGGCGGGCAGCAGCAGGATGTTCTTGGGCTTCAGGTCCAAGTGCAGAATCGACTGGCCCTTGCCAAGAAAGTGCGCCGCAACCAGGGCCTCGAGGATCTGAAGCAAAAGGGTCAGCGCCCGCTCGTAGGGAATGACTCCTGTGCGCTTCAGTTCCTGGGACAACTCGACGCCGTCCAAGAGCTCCATCACAAAGTAGGAGCCACCATCGGGGGTCACATCGAAGCTCTTCCAATTGACGATGTTCGGATGGTTGAGGCGCGTGACCCGCATGGCCTCATTGCGGAACATCTCGCGGCGTGTCACGGAGGAAGTGAAGCCCGGAAGTTGGACCTTGAGCGCGACGCGATTCTTCGCCCCGCGTTCGTCCACCGCTTCGTAGACCGAACCGAAACCACCACGGCCGATGCGCCGCAGGATTCTGTACTTCTCTTGGAAGAGCTGCCCGATCATCGGGTCCTGATCCGCTCCTCCCGTGCGCAAGGTCGATCGAATCCAATCGAGTCCACCACGGGCTGGACCGGAACGCTCCGATTCCCTTTGGATGTCCGCGAACATCTGATTCGCTAGGGAATCGAGCGGGTCCTTCGGGGGTGCGCCGTCCTGCTCCGAGGGTTGATCCGGCGTGGGGTCCTTGGGCCTGTCGGTCATCGGCGGGGGGCGGCTTAGCGGCGAGTTTGATCGAGCCCTTTGAGGGCGGACTCGAGGGCTTCTTCGGCGCGCAAGATGCGTTGGCGCACCGCTTCTTGACTGCACTCGAGTTCCTCCGCCAGTTCCGACAGCGAGAGCTTGCTGATGTGGTACTTCACGAGCAACTCGCGCCGGGCTTGGGGCAGCTTGTCGAGAGCGTCGTACAGGCGCCCTTCGTCTTCCTTGGCTTCGACCTCTTCGACGGGCGAGCGCTTCTCGTCCGAGGTGCCGCCAACAATGCCGATGCCCTCGGTGCCGCCCACGTTGGCGCGGCCTTC
>CALCXM010000125.1 GCA_937905825.1 uncultured bacterium | reverse complement strand
TGGTCGTCGAGGACGCCAGGATTTGCAAAGTGCCGCCAGAGAGCGAGAACGAGGCAAAGCCGAGTGGTTTGGGGCTATTGGCGAATCGACTCATGAATAGAGCAGGCTAGCTCCCACCCCCTCCCCGGAAGTCAAAGGCGCCGGCGCTTGACTGCGATGCCGATCTTCAAGGTGAGGAACAGCGCGCAGAAGAAGAACGCTGCAAGCAGGGCCGGGGAGCTGAGGGCCAGCAACACATCCGCGGTCCAACTGAAGGGTTCTTCGTCGGTCAAGTTCAGGTAGAGCTTGGCGCAAAAGAGAAACACGAGCAGCGGCCAGAGCTTGAGGGTCGTCAGGGCCACGGGCCGCAGCACCGATGACGACTCGGGCTGCGGCGCTTGCATGGAGGGTCGGTCGGCTGCGCTCACTGCTTCCGGGGGGAAAGGGTGTGGTCGTCCAAGGTGACTCGACCCGGCTTGCCCTTGGAGGTTGGCAGGTTGCCGGGGTCTGCGATCAGGAAGGGATCGAGGGTGAAGTCGCTGCTCGTGACGCCACCGTTGTGACCTTCGATGCAAAGGATCATGTCGTCCCCGCGCGTTAGCTCCTTCCAGTCGGCGAGCAGGAAGAACTCGAAGTCCGCTTGCGCCTCATGGGAAGCCACCTCCCCCGCCGTGGCACCGCGGCCGCTCGAAACGCCCACACGGATCACTTCCTGCCCGTTGACGTAGGCGATGAACCCGTCGTCGTAGCGCATCATGAGCGCCAGGGACTCGACCTTCGAGAGGTCACCCGCCGGGATGCGCCGACGCACGTAGACACGTGAGTAGTTGCGGCGCATGTCCTCCAAGACGGTCTTGTCGTCATCGTCCCCAAAACCAAAGCCCGCTTCGCCGCGCGGCCAATTGGCGTCCTGGAACTCCGCGGACGCCCAATCGGCTTCCGGTTCGCTACCCGCTAGGTACCTCCAAACTCCATTCTTGGGCACGATGGACTTGAAGCCCTGCGGAACGAAGTCTGCGCCTGAAGGAGCGGGGCCGACCGTCAACATGCGCAGGGAATCCGGTTCGAAACTGAGCACCGTCACGTGATGGCCGCGGGCGGCCATGCCTGGAGCTTTCAAGTACCAGCGTTCCGTGTCCGGCTGGCGCTGGGGAACGCCGAGCCCGCCCTCGCCGATGTAAGTCACGCCGCTCGGGTCGTGCTCATCATTCCGAATCGGCATCGTGCGTTTCATTACGTGGCCATCGGATTCGAGCACGAGGTCCACGTCGAAGCCTTCAAACAGCGGAACCCAAGTGGACTTGGCCGGTCCGGGGCTCTTGACCGCCGGATAGAGCGGGCGGTGATACTGAGTCAGGAGCCAGCGGTTCAAGGGTCGCAAGCGGTCGAGCTCTTCCTCGAGCCACAGGGCCTGATCCCCCGTTGTGCTGATGTTCGAGTTCAAGCTCACGATGGCGACCTTGGAGCTCAACTGAGTCGTCGAGTAGTTGAGATCCTTGCCCCCGTGGTCGTCGAAGATCTCATCATAGAGCGGACCGCCGTCGTGATTGCCGCGCACGGGAACGATGGGCAGAACGCGACCGTCGCGCCCCGTGCTCAATTCCTGATGACTGAGCCATGGGCCCCAATCGGACCAACGCCCACCGTCTTGGATGTAGTCGCCCCCGTGCGTGAAAGCCAGGATGCTGGGCTCTTCCGCGATCAACTCGCTCATCAAGCGGTTCATCTGCTGCCGAGCTTCATGGCCGGTTCGGGAGTCGCCCCCGTAGATCAGCTTGAAGGGTTGGTCATCGTCGGGAGCCGTGCGGAAGTAGAAGGCCCTGGAGCGCTTGCCGTCACTGTCGATGGTGAAGCGGTAGCGCGTCGCTGGACGCAAGTCAGCGAGTCGCACATGGTGATACCAAGCGGCGGCCACTGTGTCCGTCTCCCCTCCATCGAGGGAGTACGCACCATTGCGCTGGGCTTGTACGCGCTTGTCAGGAGCACCGGGGCCCCCCAGGCCGATCAAGACTTGATGCTGCTTGCCCTCCTCTGCGGTCGTCCACGAGATGGTGGCTTCGTGGGCAGGATCCGCGCCCCAAATGACCCGCCACTGTGCCGGAGTGCTTCCCTGCAAGGGAGTGAGCGTTGGCTCCTGGGCGGTCGCCAAGGAGAACGGAAGAACGAGCAGCAGGGCAAGCCGTTGAAGCAGGTACATCATCATGCGGAGAGGAGGAGAGTGGTCGGCCCAGCAAGAGCAAACAAAGCGTTCAAGCAGGCGATGGTCGATTGGCAACCGGGCCTGGCCGAGTTGCACTCCAGAAGAGTAACAGAGTCAGCGGAACCGTCCCGTTGGCGAGCCGAATCGTCGACTCGGGCCATTGCTCCAATCCCCAAGCGCTGATGCGGCTCGCGAGCGTCAGCATCCCCCACAGGCCCATGTAGCCGGCCAGCCAACGCCAGCGTTTCAGGCACACCAGGAGCGCCAGGGTGATGTCCATCCACCCGATCACTGTCAGGATCTGACGGGCCTCGCTCTCCCGCAAACGAAGGCCGAACCAGCGGCGCGCCGTGGGAATCAACAGGTCGATGAATCCGGGGTGGGCCTGCAGCGCCTCGTAGCCGTGGGTAGCAAAGGTCAAGGCGAGAGAGCCGCGCAAGAGCCCGATGGCTAGTTCCTGCTTGCCCCGGGCAAACAACCACAGGGCGATCGGAACGACGTAGCGCACCGCGTGGGCCAAGGGCGTCACCTCGGAGAAGGCCTTGCCCCCCAGTTGCTCCGTGGCGATCGCCAAGAGCGCGAGCCACAGGCTGATCCAGCCGCAGGCGAGAAAATTTGGCCGCCAAAAAAGACTGAGGCTGGCCAGGACCAGGGCGACGCCAGCGCTGCGCTCGACCCACTCAGCAATGCGCTCGCTGGTGCCCGCTTCCATGAACAGCCATGAGTTCACCGCGGACACGTTCGTCCAGGCGTACCAAGCAGACGTAAGGGCCGGAATCACGACGGAAACCAGCAAAGCCAAGCGACTGGAGGCCAGGCCATCAGGGGGAGTGGAAGGAGTCACGCTGACCATAGTAGCCCCCGCTTTGGCGCTTCCTATGACCAAGACACGGATCGGGAAGATTCCAAATCCCGTCCTACCCAGACAACTTTTCGGCCATCCCAACAGCACCCACGCCACCTTGGCCGAGGGCAGAACTCCCAGGATGCGCTATGCTCTTGCCATGAGGTACGTTGTTCTTGGTGCGGGAGCCGTCGGTGGATGCATCGGCTATCAATTGGCGGAAGCTGGGCACAACGTGCTGCTCATCGCCCGCGGGGATCACGGCGCGGTGATCAGTGAACGGGGCCTCACCTTGCGCGAACCGACCAAGGAAGGCACTCGGCCCTTCGCCTGTTTGCCCAGCGCTCAGGAGTATGAGTACCTGCCCGGGGACCTCTTGATCCTGTGCGTCAAGTCCCAGGATGTCTCCTCGGCCCTCGCCCTGGTGGATCCTCGCGTGCCTGTTTATTGCGCGCAAAACGGCGCGAGCGCTGAGCAGTTGGCCGCCCACCGATTCGAAGAGGTGTACGGCATGATGGTCTGGCTGCCCGCCCTGCATCTCGAACCGGGACTGATTCAAACCTACGCAGAACAACCGGCCGGTGCCTTTCGAATTGGAAGGTATCCGCGGGGCATGGATCAGCGTTGCGAACTATTTGCCCGGGATCTCCGCTCGGCGGGCTTTGATGCGCAAGTGGTCGCCAACATCCAACGCTGGAAGCACGGCAAGCTGCTGCTCAACTTGGCCAACTCGATCGACGCCTTTGCGATTCCCGACGTGGGCTTTCACGCGATCCAGCGGCGGGCCATCGGGGAAGCCCAGGCCTGCCTGCAAGCGAGCGGGCTCGAGTGCATGTCCTCCCATGAATTGCGTGAGAAGATGGACGAAATCGTCTCCTGTCACGGCGCAAAGGGCGCGGCCCCGCGTCCCGGCGGATCCACTTGGCAAAGCGTGATGCGCGGCAAGAGCACGGAGACCGAATTCATCAACGGCTGGATTTGTGAGCTTGGGGATCGTGTTGGTGTTCACACGCCAGCCAACGGTGCCTTGATGCGCATGGCCGAGAAAGCCCAGAGCCCCCGCAGCATTTCCATCGACGAGGTTCGTCACTGGGTTCTCGAAGAGGACCTCGGCCGCTAACGGGCTGGTGCAAGAGGCACTCCGCTCCCAGTCGACGTGCCCGGGTTCCGAGCCCCTGAACGCCATTCCCTTGGGACCACGGCAAGGCCGCTGAACCGCTTGATTCTTCCAGCCTCGCGGCCCTTGCGATCGGCGCTCCTTCCGATGGCACGGACACCCTTCGAACCGCAGGAAAAACAGGACGCTGGTTCCGAGGCAATCCGGCCTCATCCCGACGATTCGAAGTGCTTCGAACTCTCCTGTGGATCCCTGACTCGGCAAAGGGTGCGAGCAAACGAGAATGGCGAATTGATCCTCCCAAGCACCTAACCCTTGATTGAAATAGAGAGGCAAGGCGCTAGAATTGGCGCGGATTTCGGTTCCTGTGACATTTTTGCTGAGGGTGATGAACGTGCAGAACAAGCTAAGGGTCTTCAAGCAGGGAGCTCTGATTCAGGAGATCGAACTCGCGGACAAGCCGCTGACCCTCGGGCGTCATAAGGACGTCGACATCCAACTGGAAGATGTTCAGCTATCGCGCTTTCACGCGGACATCACAAAGAGCGCGCAGCAGTACTTCATCACGGACCGCGGCAGCCTGAACGGCACCCTGCTGAACGGCATGCGCCTCGGGAGCAAGGAACCCGCCTCGCTCGTGAACGGCAGCGTGGTTTCGATCCCGCCCTTCGAACTGCACTTTGAGTTGGAAGGCTCCGGCCCGATCACGGCAGCCACGGCCGCTGCTCTGCATGAGTCCCCCGACCAAACAACGGACGGCAGCTCCTCTGTGCTAGAGAAAACGGCGATCACCTTTGCGAAGCCAACGCCTCCCGCGCAGCAAGCCGATTCCGGCGGCGCAGAACAGAAAGCTGCGGCCAAGGCGCAACCTGCTTCCATTCCGGCAGAGCCCAGTCCGGCTCCGCAGCCTGCACCCAGCGCGATCTTCGAACAAGCTCCGGAAGCGGGACTGCTGCTCACGCACTTGATCGAGCGGCGCGAAGATGTGCCAATCTGGAGCAAGGGCAACACAACTCTCGTGGTGGCCGACATCATCGAAGAGACCCACGACGTCAAGACCTTTCGCATGGTCGGTCTGACTCCAATTCTCTTCTCCTACTTGCCCGGCCAGTTCGTCACCTTGAAGCTGGATATCGATGGCAAGAAGATCAAGCGCTCGTACACGATCTCCTCGAGCCCTTCCCGTCCACACACCTTGGAGATCACCGTCAAGCGCGTCCCTGGCGGCCTCGTCTCGAATTGGCTATGCGACAACATCAAACTCGGCGACCAAATTGATGCCAGTGGGCCCGCGGGCAAGTTCTCCTGCTTCAACTACCCCTCTCAAAAAATCCTATGCATCGGAGGGGGCAGTGGTATCACGCCCGTGATGTCCATGAGCCGTTGGGTGGTGGACACCGCCGCCGACGTGGACGTGCACCTGCTCGCCGCCCATCGATCCCCTGTCGACGTGGTGTATCGCCGGGAACTGGAAGTCATGGCCTCGCGTGCGAGCTCCTTCCGGGTCTCCATCACCGTATCTAGCGCCAAGGGCCCCGAACCTTGGACTGGGCTCACCGGCAGGGTCACCGCGGACATGCTGCAATTGGTCTGTCCGGACCTCCACGAACGGCACGTCTTCATGTGCGGCCCGGCCCCCTTCATGGACGCGGTCAAGGACTGCTTGAAGAAGCTCGACTACCCCATGGCCAACTTGCACACGGAAAGCTTCGGTGCGGGTCGCGTGGCGAAGAACGTGAAAGTGGAACCCCGCGACGTTCCCAAGCGTCCGCCGACCGTGATCTTCAAAGCACAAGACGCCGCGCAGGCTCCTTTGGAATCCACCGCAGGGAAATCTTCCGCAGCGGCGGAGGGCGCTTCCGCAGTGGAATCCCCGACCCCGCCGAGCACCGACCAGGCTCCACCGAGCGCTGCCCCCGAAGCCCCCGCCGCCGGATTCAAAGTGCGCTTCGCCATCTCAGGCAGCGAAGTCACAACCGATGGCGACTCGGACCTCTTGGACTTGGCGGAAGTCAATGGCATCGAGATCGACTACTCTTGCCGCTCCGGGTCTTGCCAGTCCTGCAAAGTGAAATGCAGCTCCGGTGAAGTGGACATGGAGGACGCCGACCTCGAAGATAGCGAACGTGAAGAGGGCTGGATCTTGCCCTGCGTCGCCTACCCAAAATCTGACCTAACCCTCGAGGCTTGAGCGTGACCAACGATTCAAATTCATCCAGGAGCAACTGGGTTCTCGTCATCTCGAAAGCCGGGGACACACCGCGCACGGTTCCCTTCGAACCGGATCTGGTTTTTGGCCGTAGCTCGCGCTCCAGCTGCGTCCTGCAGGACCCGACGGTGTCAGGGTCCCACGCGCGCATCATCGATCAGGATGGAGCCCCGGCCATCGAGGACCTTGGAAGCGAGAACGGAACGCAGATCCAAGGCGGTCAGACCTTGATGAAAGGGCAGACCTGTTTGCTGGTGCCGGGCATGACCATGCGACTCGGTGAGACCTTTGTCGCCCTGCGCGATGACGCCGCTTCTGCGGCACCGGTCCAAGCGGTCGATGACGACGCCACGATGATCCAAGCAGGCGCTGGTGCAAAGGGCACGCCCGCGGGTCCGGGCGGCGAGACGGCTGAAGCTCCGGCTCCCGCGAACGAGCAAGAATCAGCCACCGTCCAAGAGTCGGCTCCCGCGCAGAAGCCGGCTCCCGTGCAAGAAGCACCAGCGGTTAAGGACCCAACCCCCACGAAGGAGCCCGCCCCGCTCTCCCAAGCGTCCCACGCGCCCCCTTCTTCCGTGCATCCGGACCTGCCCGCAAGCCACGTGTCGAGCATCACGGACAGCTCGGCCTACGAAGGCACCATCGACTTCGGCCCGGGGGGCATCGATGGCCTGAATGCCAAGATCGCAGCGGAGGGCAATCTGCGCGCTGCCCGGGCGCGCATCGTGCTCGCCAGCCAAGTCGATCGCCGGGTGGACTCGATCGAAGACGTGGATTTCGTGATTGGCAGGGGCAAGACCGCTCGCTGCCGCATCACCCATCCCGCGATCTCAACCCCCCACGCGGGGATTCGCTTCGACATGGCCGAGAAGCGCTTCATGCTCCACGATGAAAACAGCAAGAACCACACGTACCTCAATGGTCGTTTGGTCAACCATGGTTCCCCCCAGGAGCTGTTGCCGGAATCCCACCTGCGGTTTGGTCCAGTCGACGCATTGTTTGTGACAGAGATCGACGTGGATGGAGTCAAGATCCCAAACACTCGCCAACACTTCGCCGCTCAAATCCTGGCCGAGTCCGGCGCCATCACACAAGCCCAACGCATCGCGGTTGTGCAGGACAGCAAGGACTTGGGCAAGCATGTTGGCGAGGCCCTCTTGCTCGCTTCCGATCCAATCACGGTCAAGCAATGGGTGGACGCCATGGAGCAAGCACGCTACTTGGAGATCCGCACTGGGTTTGAACGGAAGTTCAATCCTCGTTGGATCGCCTTCGGCATCATCGCGGCCCTTGTGATCCTCCTTCTCCTTGTGGCCTTCTAGCCCAGGCAGCGAGCGCGGCTTCCGTACCTTGGCAGCCCACACGCCCAAACGATGAACACCGAACTGTTCAAATCGCGGCACGCGTTTGTCGCTGGCCTCCTGCTCCTGGGATTTGCTGTCTGGTTCTTCAGCACGGGGGATTGGGAATCCGCGCGCAGCTTCCGCTTCGGCTCCGGTTGGACAGCCCTGGTCCTGTTCGCCATGGTGCTCGCCTACGTCTTGCGCAAGAACGTGCACAAGGCAGGCATCAGCCCCGAGTTCAAGATGCGCGTGCCCTTGGCCAAGCTCGAGAAGGCGGAATCAAGGCTCTCGGGGCTGCGCGTGTTGATCTCCAGCGGCAAGCTGACGGACCCCGCAGAAATCATGGAGCGTGGCAAGGCCATGCTCAAGCAAGAGGGCGTCCAGCGCGTGATCAAGTTGCGCTTGCTAGAAAACGCCGAGGGCCAGCAGATTCTGCGGGCAGTGCCCACAGATCCGCTCGGGCGTATGGCCCGTTGGATGCACGCGCACCTGTACTACGGGCTCGCCGCCGGCGGCATGGTTTGGCTGCACGCGGGCGGCATGCCTCAATCGAGCATGGGGTATGCGCTTGCCGGTTTGACGCTGGTGGTCGTCCTGAGTGGGATCGGCGGCATCTTCCTGTGGGCCGTTATGCCGCGCATCCTGACCAAAGCGGAACGGGACCTCTCCGTGGAGAAGGCTCACGCCCTACTCGACAGCCTCGACCGCAAGGTCGCTCTGGCCTACGAGTCCGTGGACGCCAGCACCCGGGCCGTTTGCGAAGACGTGGACAAAAGCGGGGAGAACTTCACCCAACGCATCGAAGCCGCGCGCAAGGCCGCCCCCGAGGATGCGGAGGCCCGGCGCCAAGCGGAAGACCTGATGGCTTTGCTCGGCCAACGCCGGCAGGTTCGTGGGGAATGGAAAGCCTTGATGCGCATCAAACAGCGCATGCATGTGTGGCGCGTGGTGCACCTCCCGGCGGCGGTGCTCCTGTCCGTGGTGATCCTGATCCACGTGGTCTCTGTCCTGTGGTATTGAAGCTGTCCTGTGGTATTGAAGCCGTGCCGTGGTATTGAGCCTGTGGAATTGAGAAATCCAGTGGTCCCGAGAACGCCTGCGCACCTGACCCAATCGTTTCAATGAGCGAACTCCCGAAAGAACTCTACGAGCACCGGCTCTTGGTCGACCTCTCACCAAAGCAGAAGAAACTGCTGGAGTCGGAGGCCTACCTGGAGGTCGCCCCCGCCGGTGAGGTTTTCGCTCGCCAAGGAGAGTACACAGGCCGATTCTGCATCGTGTTCGAAGGCGGTGTTGGGGCCTACCGGGAAGAAGAGGGAGTCACGGCCAACCTTGGAGTTTATGGACCCGGCGATTGGTTCGGGGAGATGAGCGCGCTTTCCAATCAACCGGAGCTCGCCACCTATCGGGTCGACGTGCGCTGCGTGCTGCTCGTCATCGAGCCTCCACTCTTTCGCCAACTGCACCGCAAGGTCGGCAAGAAAGAGTCCAAGTTTCAGCAACTGGTGGACGCCAGCTACCGCGAGCGCTCGCTCTCCATCCACCTGCGGGTGGCCCCGGTTTTCAAGGGGCTTTCCGCTTCCATGCTCAAGCAACTCGGCAAGCAAGCGGAGTTCATCGACCTAGAAGAAGGCACCGTGGTCGCCGCGGAGAATGATCCTGCCGCGGCGCTTTTCCTGGTTCGCAGTGGTGCGGTCAAGTGCAGCAAAACGGATCACCGTGGTCGCGAGATCATCCTCAGCTACCACATGGCAAACTCGTCCTTCGGCGAGCGCTGCTTAACGGACCATAGATCCTGGCCGGGAGCCTACACCGCGATCGCCCCGACTTCCTTGATCCGCATCCCCGAGGCAGTCTTCGCCAGCACCCTGGCCACCAACGAGGGGGCCCTCGCGCTCCTGCGCAAGACCGCCGATTTCATGGTTGCGGACGAAGAAGGCTTCTCCGCCTCAGACAGCGCGATCCTTGCGCAAAGAGCCGCCGAAGCCCCCGCTGCTTCCCAGGAACAGTTGGAGATCATGGTCGGCCGCCAGTCCGTGAAAGGCGGCGAAGCGCTCGTCATCAACTTGGACCAGTGCGTGCGCTGCAACGCCTGCGTTGAGTCCTGCGTCTCCGTGCACGAGGATCGCGTCCCGCGCCTCAGCAAGACCGGCACGCGCGTTCAGGACACCTTCACCTTGGCCAGCTCCTGCTACAACTGCGAAGTGCCCGAGTGCATGATGTCCTGCGACTACGGCGCCATCCGCAGGGACGTGAAGGGTCAGATCAACTTCGTATGGGACAACTGCGTCGGCTGCCAGTGCTGCTCGCACTCGTGCCCCTACGGCGTGATCAGCATGACCCCGCCCCCCATCGTTCCCGGGGAAAAGCCCAAGTACAAACGGCATTGGTTCCTGCAGACTCTGCCCTTCGTCGGCAAGTACTTCACCGGCAGTCGCCCGGCCGTGATGATGCCCGAGATCAAAGAGGAACATCCCAACGTGGGTGCCCTGCGGGGGGCCAAGGTGCAAGGCAAGGCCATCAAGTGCGACCTCTGCGAGGGCTTGCCCTTCGAGGCCTGCGTCTACAACTGCCCCACGGACGCCATCGGCCGCGAGAACCCGGAACAACTGTTCCTGAGCATGGAGAGCTAGGGGTATGGCCCACTTCGTCGCCTACATCGTAGAGAAGCGCAACCGCCAGGTTCAGATGGATGTGCACGGGTCCAGCGTGGACATCGGCACGCGCAGCTCCTGCGCCTTGACCGTGCGCGACAACGTCGCCGCCGAACGCCACTGCGAGATCCTGTTCGACGCCAGTCGCGACGGATACTTCGTGAGGGATCTGGGTAGCTCAACGGGCACCTACGTCAATGGCGTGCGTGTCACGCAATCCACCCCCATCAAAGAAGGCGACGGCATCGTGCTGGGCACCCTGCGTCTCTCGGTCTTCATGGGACACGAAGACGATGCCTCCGCGCTCGCCCTCGAAGTGCACGAGCGTGGCTTTCAGTTCCAAAAATCCGCCCTGGTGCGCACGACCGGCGACTGGATTCGCGGCGACCGCGAAGAGTGGAAAGAGAGCGAGGTCAGCTTTGGACGCTTCCCGGCCCTACGCGTGGCGGTTTGGAGTGCCTTGCTGCTCGGCCTGCTCGCGCCCTTCGTCTTGCTGAACGAAGATGTGCGCGCCACGAGCCTGTCCCCCGGGCCGCTCACCTTTTCCCACGCTGCCCTGTTTGACGGCACGGCCAACCTCCTGCCTCACCAGGTGGAACGGGTCCAGCGCAAGTGCGGCGCCTGCCACGAGAGTGGCAACGGCATCCCCCTCGACAACTGCCTGGCCTGCCACGAGTCCTCCGGTTTCGGGCACCCCTTCCCTGCGCTCCGAGACGAATCGAAATCAGCCACTTCCAGTCAGAGTGCCAACCTCTGCATCGGCTGCCACGTGGAGCACCGCGGCGATGGCCAGCGCACACTGCAAGATGTCCCGTTGACCGGCGAGTGGAGCGGCATGCTGGTGTCCCTTCCTGCGCGCACTCCCGGCTTCGTGCCCGAGACGGACGACGCCCTGTGTGCGCGCTGTCACGAAGACCTGGCCTTCGACGACCAGAAGCTTGAGGCGCTGCTAGCCTCTTACGCAGAGCAGCGGCCCGCGGGTCGCATGCTCAAAGTCGCCTTCGATGGCTTCAACCATGAACAGCACTTGGGAACCGGCCTGTCTTGCAAGAACTGCCACGTTCCCGATCTCGATGGGCAGAACATAGCGGGCGGTCGCGACTTTCAAGTGCTGACCTTCGAGGGTTGCATGGCTTGTCATGGGGCAGAGGACCTGCCCGCCTCCATGCTGGCCGAGCTGCCCTTGTCCGACGCCTCCGTCGACGCGCCAACCTTCCCTGTGCAATGGCATGGTGCCACGGACCCCGGGTCGAGCTGCGCGTCCTGTCATGAACAAACCTACAACGGAACGCTGCGCAGTGTGCAACGGGACGCGATCACCTACCTAAACGCCAGCGGCAAGGAAATCCCGCGGGCCGCGGGAGACCCCAAACAACTCTTTGGCTACAGCCTGCGCAGCCACCGGGAGCAATTCGCCGCGGCCATCGCCAACCTCAGCGTGCCCGCCAACCACCCCCAGGATGACTGCCGCACCTGTCACCAGGACGGCACGTGGCTGAGCGCGGGGGAAAAACGAGAGGGCCGCTTCTATCACGGCTTGCACTTGTTCGAGGGCGACTTGAAGCTCGAACGAGAAGTAGAAAACTTGGCAGCCACAGAGCAAGGCCTCGCGGATCTTGGAAGAGCCTCGCAAGCCTGCGAGGAATGCCACAGCGGCGTGAGTCAGTCCGACAGCTTGGCCACTCCCTTCTACCGCGCGGAACAGGACGCTTGCGTCACCTGCCATCAAACCGAGGAAGGCGACGACTCCGCCGTGCCGCGCTTGATCGAAGCAGCCAGCCGCATTCAACGCACCCCGGGTCCGTCGCAGGTCGCCTTTCCGCACTCGGCTCACGCGGACCTTTCCCACCCGAAGCTGGCGGCCGGTTGCTATGCCTGCCACCAATTCCGCAAGGCCACGGAAGACTTCCGCAACCCGGTGATCACCCCCGAGGCCGTTCAAAACTGCACCGCATGTCACGACTCGACCCACTCCAACGTGGGCGGTGGAGCTTGCGGCACCTGTCACGCTCCAGGGGATCCGGTCTTTGGAGCGAGCTTCGCCAGCGACGAGTGGAGCCTACGCAAGGAGTGGCCCGCCGCCACCAGCTTTAGCCACTTCTCCTCCGGGCACTTGTCCGAGGTGCAAACCAACTGCCAGGTCTGCCACGAGGACACCCACGCTGCGACGAGCATCATGGACGTCAAGATCCCGGTGGAAACGAACGCTTCTTGCCGCAAGTGCCATGTGGAAGACCGCGGGCGCTTTCACTGGCGCTAGTTCGCTTTCCAGGCGGTCCGCTGCGTCCCTAGCGCGGAGTCCTGTCGTTCGCGAACAGGGCGCGGTAGTTGCCGCCCGGGAAGACGTGCTCGTTTCCGGTCTTCCTGTCGGTTTCCTTCAGCTTGCTGCCGTGAAGCTTGCGGCTGTTGGGGGATTCAAAGTCGAAGGCCGTGATGCCTTTGGTCCAGTGGCACCAGTGGCAAGCGAGCCCGCCGCGGTTGCGCAAGAAGCCGTCCGAGACGCCGTAGATGTTCTGCACCTCTCCCTCTCGGTTGCGACCCCGGTGCTGGTGCGGGAGGATCTCGCCCGTGGGGAGCAGGGAGCGCCCCAGGGTGGCGAAGACGTGATCGCCCTCGATCGATTCGGGCTCACCGAACCGATTCCAGTCGGACTTGTGGCAATCGTTGCACTCACGATCGGAGGGATGGAACTGGGCCACGCCCCCCACCACTTCACTAATGCGAAGGCGCTCGACCATTCGAGTGCTGCCCGCAGCAGGGATCTCGGTCAGGTGGCAGTTGGTGCAGCGGGCGAGCTCCGTGGCGGTCGCTTCCCCGCTGATGTCGCCGGAGTATCCCGGGTTGTGGTTGTGGCACTGGGTGCAATTCATGGCCCCGGGCAAGGTCGTGACCGGTCCGCTGCTGACGCCATCGCTTTGATGACAGGACATGCAGTTGATTCGCCGACCTTCTTCGTCGGCCTTGCCGATGTGCGCGGCGTGGGAGAATTCGGGCACGCTACGCGTGGCCAACTCGCTGTACTCGGTCTGAACTGGCTGCAAAACTCCGCCCAAGTGGCACTCGGCGCAAGCGGCCAAGTCGAAGGTCAGTCCAAGCTGCTGCTTCTGTTCCGAATTCGGCCCGAGCAAGGAAGCGCCGCTCAGCTGTTCGGCCAAGGCCACGGAGCTCTGCGCATGTTGGACCCGTGCCCCGTGACAGCGATCGCAATGCTCCGCACTCGGGTTCTCCGGCAAGTGGCTGGCGTGATTGAACTCCCGCTCACCAATGCGCGAGGGCAATTCTTTGACAGGGGCCCGGTGGCACTGCACGCAGTTGCCCTTGTAGACATCGGTCTTTTGCTCCCCGGCGATGTGAGGATGCACTTGGCTCGTGACGAGAAATCTTGTGCTGGTACGCCGCCGAACCTGCGCCTCGGGACGATCCAAAGCCAAGGCCCCGCTCTGCGCGAAGCTATGGCACTGCATGCAGCCCCATGCCTGCCACTCCCCGTGCTGCTCGACCTTCCAACCATCTGCAGCGTGGCATGAACGACAATCCGAATGGCCCGCGGCGTCCTTCACCAGGAAGCTGCGCGCCTCTGAATCGTACTCATGGCAAGCGTGGCAACCCGATTCCTCGATGCGCTTGTAGCCCGCCTCGTTGGAGAGCCGAGCGTCGTGACGGCCCGCGTCGAAACCTAGGTGGTCCGCGTGGGAGAAGGTCCCACTCGTTTGGCTCTCGGCAGTCTCGATGCTCGTGCCAAAGCTCATGGGCCCGGACTCCGTGATGTGGCACTGGCCGCAGGAGTCCTCCCGGAAACGCTTGGCCTGAAAGCCGTCCAAGCCAGCCTTGACGATCGGCTCGTGGCAAGAGGTGCAACGACCCTCCATGGGTGCCTCGGCCACGAGTTGAGCGAGGCTAAAGGCCTCGGAAGTTCCGGCTAGGTGCTCCGAGTGAAAGAACTCCCCGAGGGTCCCGGCGGCCATGGCGGGACTGTTGTTCAGGAGGTCCACCATCTTCCCGCTGGCTGCTCGGATCTGCACTTTGGGCTCTCCGAGCAGGCCATCGAGTTCCAGGGGCATGCTGGCCGACGCGGGACCATGACATCGAATGCACTCTTGGGAGCCGCGGCGAATCGGCATCGGATCCGAAGGAATCATGCTCTCCGGCTGATGGCACTCGCGACAGGTCAGTTCCCGATGCGCGTAGTGTTGGAACATGGAGTTCGGCGTGCGCAGGGGATCCAAAGTCTCCCAGCCCTCCTTGAAGACCACCTGGAATTGGTTGCCGTTCTCGTGGGCTTGGATGTGGCAATCCGCACAGGCTGCCTGGGGATCCCGAGTGCTCGACTCCCCGAACTGATGGCAACCTCGACAGTCCCGCAGGGTTTCCGGCTGACTGCCGTTGGCCCAGACCGTGGGCACGTGGTCCAAGTGAATGAAAGGGCGACGCCTCCCCGGATCCTGGGCCTCACGCCCGTTCTGTGCGATGGTCAGACCGCAAAGGCCGACGATCACCAGGAGCATTGCGATCGAACTCTGGATCCTGAAACTTGGTCTTGCCACGCGCCGCGTCCTCCTCTTGTGTGGGGAACTCTGTGTTGTGCCGGGAACTCTGTGCTTGAAACGCTGTGCGAGCCCCCAGGGATGAGGACCACTCAAGAGCCGGCCTTAGAACTTGAACAGGAGCTCGAAGCGGCCACCGACAAATCCGCCATCGAAGCCCCCGTTCGCTCCACCGGAATCATCCCAACCCGTGTAGGCATCCGCAGCGAACACCGCGTGCTGGCCCCATGCTCGCTGCCAGCGGCCACCGGTTGCGATGGCGGAGCGCGTCGCGTCGTAGTTGTAGCGCGCACCCACTTCGAGGATCACGTTCTCGCGACCACCGCTGAAGAATTTCTGCCCACCGACGGCGACCGCAACGGAATCGTCGGAGGCGCCGCCGAGGGGCGCACCGGTGGTTCCAATGCCACTGCCCGCGAAGAGGATTCCCGTGCGGGCCAACGGACCGGGAGAAGCGGGCCCTTGGGCGGCGCTGCGGTAGTCGTCGATGCCCAGAAAGCTGTTGATGTACAGCACGTCGTCGGAACCGTGCAGCGTCTTCGAGATCTCCGCCGAGAGCAAGAGACCGTCGTCCACCTGGAGTGATCCTTCATCGTCCATGTCCATGGAGGCGTTGGCGCGGAAGGTGGTGTTGTGCCCTTTGATGCGCTGGGTGCTGCCGTAGCCCAGGTAGAGACCATCGCTGTCGTTGTCCCCCGAGGTGTAGACCGTGTCCGCTTCGATCGTGCGATCGTAGTTGTCCGCTTCCACCATGAAACCGATCAGCGTGGCGTCGTCGCCCTCCGGCCCGCCGCCCCGGTTGATTTCGTTCCAGCCGAGCAAGCCGGTCATGCGCACGTTGGAAAAGCCCCAGAAGCGCTTGGAGTTGCGCGTCACGCCGACCACGTCCACCACGTCGTTGAGCATCACACCGTCCTGGAAGAACAGCGGCTGGCGCCCGACGGAAAACCCGTAGTCCAAGGCGCGGCTGTCATCTGGGTCCAAGAAGGGAAAGAGCTCCCCGAAGTCGCCTTCGAAGAAGAGCGTCTCGATGTTGCCGTTGACGTCGCTGCGCCCCTCGCCACTCTTGAAGTCGTGGCCATAGAACTCGCCGTCCTTGTCCAGGGGCCGCAAGCCCACCACCAGGCGCTCGGTCCCGCTCAACCGATACTCCCCGAAGATGTCCAGGCGGTTGGCCCATTCACTCACGTCGCGGCGTCCTTCTTCGTCGAAGGTTTCGTTCCAAGCACTTCGGTAGGTGCCCCAAACCAAGAGCGACGGTTGAAAAACCGCGCCCCCAGGCAAGAACAAGTTGTGCTCGAAACTTCCGGTTCCCTGGTAGGGATTGCCAGCTTCGAACAGGGGTTGCGGACGACTTGGCACCAAGTCGTACTGCAGTGGAATGGAACGATCACTCAAGCGACTCGGGCTCGACTCGAGGGCGTCCAGTTGTTCCTGGGTGATGACGTCTTGACCAAAGGCAGGCAAGACGGCGCTGCCCAAGGCGAGTGCAGAAGTGATCAGCCGGCGGGTTGGGAAACTCATGAGATTCAAGACCTTGTTAGTAGATGGAGACCGTCAGGGTCTTGTTCCAGAGTTCAACGCGACCATCGACCACCGCCTGGGCCACCTCGCGAGGGGACATGTCGTAGTCGAATCCGACGTGCTGGATCTTGTCCACCAGGTTGGGCGGGATCATGCCCGCGATCATGCGGACGCGGATCTCGTACTCGCCGGGGGTCGCCAGCGCGTCGGCTCCGACTCGGTACTCGGGCCAACGTTCGCCCCCGGGCGGGATGCTAACGCGGTGCGTGCGCGCGCCCCGCGGGCGCCCGGTAAGAATCGTCGAGAAGGTCGCCGGCCGCAGGAAGGGCAAGGGATCGACCGAGTGGTTGACCGCCAAAACCTGCTCGCGCTCGCCACCCCGGTTGAGGCGCGTGATGAACTTCGATTGCAGGCTGAAGAGGAACTCGTCCACCGGCAACTCACCGTTGTGCACGTAGACCGAGTGCGAATCGCGGATGTCACCGTTGGGGTCCGTGTCCCCGGACTTGAACACCACTTCCCCGTCGGGGTTGACAACGGTCACTTCCAAGTAGAGGCCACGCTCAGCGATGAAACCCGTGGGCACGTTGTGCCCGTTGGTTCCGTTCTTCACGTGAACTTTGAAGTCGAGTCCTTTGGGCGTCGATTCACCGACGACGATGTTGCCCATGACAAAGCCCGCTTTCAACACGTCGACCCGCGCCTGGCGGTACAGACTGAGCAGAGCAAACTGATCCTTCAAGATCTCGAAGGCCTGGCGGCGCTTGGGAGCGTCTCCCCAGGGATCGGGGAAGGTTGCATCCGCCGGCACGGAGTCTTCAAAGTCCGGGCTGCCCCAGCCTGCTTCGTGATCGAAGGCCAACCACTCTTCCATGTTGGCGAAGGCCAAGCTTTCGTTCGGAAGGTGCGGGAAGAGCCCCGGGTGAATGATGGAGTGATCCGGTCCGGCGAACATGTGATTGGTCCGCTTGCGCACGGCGGTGGTCACGCCCCCCACCACGGCAGCGGGTGCTTGGGCGTAGTTGTCTTCACCGAGGAACACTCCGTGCTGCTTGCCCATGTGGCAATCCTGACAAGACACGCCCTCGGCGGCAGCTGGGGAGGATTTGTACTCACTGAAGGCCTCTTCCAAGCGGAAGCCGTTGCCGAGGTTCACGTCGTGGCACACGCCGCAGAAGCCCGACTCCGTGAGGAACTTGCCGTCGGCCACTTCGGAGTGCACGGCATCCGCCAGGTCCCCGCCCGACTCGGCCGAAACGTTGAGTTTGTTGTCCTCAATCGCTTCGTTCAGGATCTTGCTGTCCGTCGGCCCGTAGACCGGATCGTAGATATCACCCAGCTCCAAGCTAAAGCGACCGCTGACCTTGCCGAAGTCCGCGGGAGCCCGGTGGCAGACAATGCAGGTGATGCCTTCGCGCGAAGAGGGATGCCGGAAGCGGTTGCTCTCGAACACCGGCTCGTTGCGTTGCATCGCCACCTGACTGTGACAACGAATGCAAAAGTCCGAGAAGGTTCCGTTCGTCAAGGTCACCACGCTGGCGTGGAAGGCGTTGAACACCGGGCTGAGCTGCGCATAAGCGTGCGGTGACACGGACCACTCGCGGTAGTGATCCGGGTGGCACTTAGCGCAAGTTCTCGCCGTCGGAAAATTCTGTTCCTCGAAGAGCGCGCGGTGCATATCTTCCGCCGAATCTTCGACTCGAACCAGGACCTCCGGGGACTTGATCGGGTTGAAGGGCGTAGCGACTCGTCCACCATTGGTGCAGGCCATGATCAGCAGCACGAATCCAGCGCAGAGGACCATGGCAGAACGGACGCTGGTGAACAGAAAACCGGCGCGGGGCTCGGAATTAGGCATGTTTGGACTCCCTTGGGTGATGTCCGATTGAGCGGGCCAAGATTTTCACAAGCTCAAAGTGCGGCGTCAAGCGTTACCATGGTTCGCGCTCCACAACTGCCCGCGCGGCAATCCGACCGACCGCGCCGAAACCAATCGTGTCCCCCGAAGCTGATTCCGACTTCCCTCCCCCCCAGGAGAACCCAGCGGGTACTGGCGAACGTGCATCGAGACCTGCACGGGGCTCGGGACAAGCAGGGAACTCGGAACCTGGCCGCAGCTCCGAACCAACCCGTAGCTCGGCGCCCGAGCGGGACCTGTCCAGACAATCCATGAGGGACCGGGCAGCTGCCTTCGAGGCGGATCCTTCCTTCTCAGAGGATGGTCCGCTCGGTGTTGATTCCCCAAGCAGCAGCCGGTCGCGCTTCGATCTGCCCGCCAGTCCTTCCATGGCCGAAGAATTGGGAGGAGAAGAGACTCGCTTGCACGAAGCCTGCAGCGGAACGATCGCCGAACGCTACGAAGTCTTGGACGAACTAGGCCGCGGTGCCACGGGCATCGTCTTGCTCGTCCGCGACAGCCGCTTGAATGGCCTGCGCGCCCTCAAGCGTCTCCGGGAAAGCAGCGCCAAGCTTCGCGAGGAATTTGAGCACGAGGACATCGCTGGCTCCGCGATTAGTCACCCCAACATCTGCCAGGTGCTGCACGCTGGCGCTGACGAATACGGCCCGTTCTTGGTGATGGAATTCATCGAAGGCGAGACGCTCAAGGCACTCGTGGACACGGGATCCCCCTTCAGCCTTGCCCAAGCCTTCGATGTGGCCCGCGGGATTCTGCGTGGCCTCGAGTGCTTGCACGGCCAGGAGCCGCCCATCCTCCACGGGCACCTAAAGCCCGCCAACGTCTTGATCTCGAAGGATGGCACACCCAAGTTGACGGACTTTGGCCTGGCCACGCTTGACGACCCGCGCGCTCGCCCAAGCGGCGCCCCCGTCGTCGCCGCCTCCGCCCGCGCCGCTCCAGGGCAGTGGACCGACGGCGCACAAGCGGACCAGCGTTCGGACATCTTCAGCTTTGGACGGACGCTGCACTACGCATTGACCGGCGCCTACCCAGAGCTGGAGACCGGCGTGGAGTTGCCCGAGGTGTGTCACCGATTCCTGCAGCGTTGCCTAGCTCACGATCCAAAGCAGCGCTTCGCCACAGCCACCCAAGCGCTCGAAGGTTTGGCGCCCCTCGAAGAGCGCCTTCGATTGCTTTCGAGCGCGCCCTCTGACGACTCCGACTCGGGGGAGTGCCCGCAGTGCGGAGCGAACAACGGGGAGAGCCGACGCTCGTGCTGGGACTGTTCCCATCCGCTGATTGAGGAATGCGTGCACTGCCAATGGGAGAACCGCTCGTACATGCGCCACTGTGGCAATTGCCAGGTGGACTTGGAGGGCTGGAAGCAAATGCTGGTGCACTTGGAGGAAGCCTCCAGGCACGCTCTCGAGGCGGACTATGAAGCGGCTGATTCCAGCCTCGCTGCCGCGCGCAAGAACAGCTCCCAGCACGAGGACTACGAAGCTCTCGAGCAGGAGGTTCGCGAGCGTCAGGCCCACCTGATGCGCGCCCGCGAACGCATCGCGAGCCTGCTCCAGCTGGAACGCTTTGAGGAAGCACAGGATCACCTGCGCCTGCTGCTCGATTCGGCCCCCGAGGACAAGCTCGCCCTGCAAACCTGCACGGAGATTCCCGGGCGAGTGCGCGAGCGAGACTTCCGCCAAGGGCTCGCCGAGTTGCTCGCGGCCCTGGACGAGGAAAACCTAGAGGCCGCCAGCGAACTGCTCGAGCGAGCCGCAGCCCTGTGCCCGGCACCAGGCGATGGGCGCCTGATCGAAGCGCGCGCCAAACGCGACGCCCTGCGGCGCAAGCATTGTGAAGACGCCCTCGAGCAGCTCGCCCAGGAACTTGAGCAGTCGAATTGGAGCGAGTGCCGGCGGGCTCTGGGGCGGCTGCTAAAAGCGGAGGCCCCGAAGGACCTGCTGCTCGAGCAGCGTCTGCGCCTGGAAGCCGCACAGGCTTTGGACTCCCTCGAGCTGGACGCGGCGCACGAAACCCTCGAGCGCATCGCATCGATCGAGTCGACGGCTGAGCGCCCCTGGCTGGTGGAGCTGCGCACGGCGCTACGCCAAGCTCAACAGACGGATCTGGCGGACTTGCGATACGTCTTGAGCGCGAGCCAGAGCCCGAAGGAGCTCAAGCAACTGGCCGCCGAGATTCAACTCGCCGATCAGGAATTCGCAGGCGTGTTCGAAAAGGAGCTCGCAGAACTCAGCGCGCGATGCGACGCGAAGCTGCGCGGCATTCGTCTGCGGCGGCTGGTCTTGCAAGGGCTCTTGTTGCTGGTCTTTGGTGCGCTCGGCGCTTCTTGGCACCTCGCCCGCCGCAGCCAAAGCGCCGCCACGGACTACCTCGCCGAATGGATCCTGTGGATCGATGCCAGCGAGCGAGGTGAACCGAACCTAGGTCCAGAACCGGCACCAAACGCGCCCTGGCTGCTCGGCATGCTACCCGCGTCACTCGCCAGCTACTTTCATAACGAGCGCTTTGATCAACTGGCACAGGAGCTCAGCAAAGCGCATTGGGAGCAGCTGACCTGGGAAGAAACCGAAGAGTACTGGGCGGAAATCGAAGGCCGCAGTTCCTTGCGGCGAGCCCAAGCGGCCTTCCGATCCTGGGAGGCCCGGCGCCTCAAGCGCATGATTCCTAGGGAGCCGGTGCTGCTCAATAAGCAGGCCCCACGGCTGCGCTTGAACGGCGATCTACAGCCCGCGGACATCCTCTTGGATCACCAGCTCTTGCACGGCAGCGCGAAGGGCTCCGAGCCCTATGGCTTTGATGTGTCGCAGCTCAAGAGCCGCCTGCGCGAGCAGACTCGAACGCTTGCCCTCAGGATCCGCGGCGCTTCCGGCGTTGAGGAACAGGCCGAGATCACGATCCTGATGGACCATCAGGAGCCCGTCTGTGAAATCGAGCAGCAGCGCCTGGAGCGCGTCGGAAACACGTGGGTCGAGTTGGAGTTCGCCCTCAAGGGACTCGCGCCAGGAGAGGTCGTGAAGGGCTTGCGTTACCGCAAGACCAGCGAGCAAACGAACGACGATTCCGTCCACTGGACGAAGTGCGAAGCCAGTGACTCTCCGATCAAGGTCACGGTTCCCGCCCCCGCTGACTTCGGGTGGCTCAACATCCACTGGGAGGTCGAGGACGACGCGGGGAACGTCTACAAGGACGCCGCCCCCAGCACCGTTTCCTCCTGGATTGAAGAGCGTCTACTGTCCCTTGCCGAAAACTCCGACTTGGACAGCCTGCGCGAGCTCGAACTCAATCTGCTGCACGGGGATCGTGGACAGGCGGCCGCCCGGGGCTCTAGCGAGATCCTCGCCTTGCGTCGTGACCTGCCCGAGCGTTTGATGGCGCACACTCCGCAGCTTTCGATTTCGATCACCGCAAGGCGCTTGCCTCGGAGTGGCGCAGCCGCGGGAGTCAACGGTGCGGCCCTTGAAGCGAGCGCGAGTTCCTCCCCTGCGAAAAACGTGACGCGCGGTGATCGATTCCTTGTGAACGGACAGGACTTGGTGCTTCGTCCACAACTCAGCGGAGCGCTTCGGGATCAGCTGCTGATCGAGAAGTTCGACGACGGCGAGTGGATCAACATCTGGGACGAGCCCAGTGCCGACTCCGGGGAAGTCTCCTTGGGCGCCCACTTTGACGCGGGCGGTGAGCCCCTGGAGTTGCGCGTAGGCACGCCCTACCTGCGGTCGGAGGCCTGGATTCAGTTCAGCGTGCTGCGGGATGGACAGGCGCCGCAAGTGGTCGGCGGCAAGTTGTGGATCGCGACCGCTACGGGCACAGCCGGCTCTGAAGGCCAAGGCCAAGCAGCGGCGCAGCTGGCAGTTCCTAGCTCCGCAAAGGACCTGGCCGAACAAGAGCTCGCCAGCCACGACGAGTGGACCCTGCCCTTTGGCAGCTACGTTTTGGAGCTCACTCTCGAGCAAGATGAGCCACTCGAAGCGGTTCGCAACCTCGATCCAAACTCGACCGTCGGGGTTGAACTCGTCGGCGGGCGCGTGCGAGCTGCGCTGACTTGTGCGGGCGACTCGAGCCAACCCAGCCAGGTCCAATTGAACTTGGAGCTCTTGGACTATGCTGGCAATCGAACCACATGGAACAAGACGGTTCGCTTCGAAGAATCGATGCCCGTGATCAAGGCGGCTGCGCTCTACCAACCAGCCGGCTCACGACCTTCTCAGCGACTGGAATACATTTCAAGCCGGATCAGAGAGGGCCTCAGCGCGCAACAATCGAGCTCCTATCCCCTGCGCCCCACGGGCAGCCTGCAGCTGCAAGCCGGTGAATGGACAACGCTCTCCGTCACCTTCGCATGCGCACCGAGCAAGGCCACGCTGACCTTCGACGGCAAGTCCATCGAGAGCCAAAACCCGGGACAGAAAACCCAAGAGTTCCGATTCAGCGCGCCTCAAGTTCCCAGCTTCGACGTCCCGCTCCTGATTCATGTGGAAGCCCGCGATCCTTTCGGAATGCAAGGCGCTCGCTCGCTCACCTACACCTTGAGCTTCCCGACTGGCTGAGCGAGGCGCAGGACGGGTGGGCACGGCACTGGCTCCGTAAAACAATGTCCCCGGCGCGCCCGCAGGCTGCATCGCCCGCGAACAGCCAGCAGCGCGTGGATCGCGGACGAGTTGGGGCCCGGGACCCTGCCAATCTTCGATGCCCGCAGGGCGACCCCACCGAATGCCCCACCGCGAGTCTCCGCCAACTAGGGTTTTTCCCGCCCCCACCGTGAGTTTCTGGTGAATGCCCGCTCAGTCTCCAATGCAGAATTCGTTAGGGTTTCGTGAACGTGAGCAAGACGAAATCAACACCGAGGCCCTGGCCGATCTTTCGGCCAATATTGCGGCTCAGTCAGCGCGTTTGGCTCGCGCGGCTTGTCATCTTGGCGGTGCACTTGATTGTGCTCGGTGGAGGGTACCGCTGCGTCCTGCGCATCGCGGAAGCCCGGGGCATCTCCATGTGGGATTCGAGCTCCTGGATCGACTACTGGATCCCGCCGACTCCCTGGGCCTTTTGGGTCTACGCGACTCTGTACCTGTACTTCCCGGTGACGATGCTGCTGACGCCGCGAACCCGGGCAGGTTTGCGTGCACTTCTACTGCACCTGCAAGCTCAAGTGCTGTTGTCGCTCTTGACTTGGACCGTATTCCTGGTGTGCCCGACGGAAATCCACATCCGCCAGCAGATGGAGAGCGCCATCTCGGCCAGCACTCCGGTGCTACAGGAAGCGTACAAGGGGCTCTACATGCTGGACGCGCGCTGGAATGCCTGGCCGAGCCTGCATGTTTCCCTGAGCTTGTTGATGCTCCTGGCCTGCACGCACTTCACCACCCGCGCCGGCGATCGGCACGGAATGTGGTCGAGGGGCACGGGCGACCGGCGCATGATCGTGGTGGGCACGGTGGCTTGGGTCGCCCTCTGCTGGAGCATCCTGGCGACCAAGCAACACTTCTTCTTCGATTTGTGGACGGGGGCCCTGGCAGGCCTCGCCACCTGGGTTGTTTACTTGCGGCCACGGTTGCTGTCCCTAGGCCAACGGGCCCAGGACGCGTAACCTTCCGCCGGCCAATTCAGTCGAAGGACCCGCTTGGCGTTGGACGAGATCCCCTTTCCGGCAAAGGAGATCCTGCTCCCAGCGGACGGGCGATTCCTGCGGATTGAACGGTCAAAGGGCCCGGTCCCATGGACCAGAACAACACGAACCCGCCCAAGGCGAATCGGCATGAGCGGGAAGCTGCGTTCCATCGGAGCGCAACGAGATCTCTTCTGTTGCAGAAGAATCCAATCATGAATCTATCCGCATCCAAACTCTGGCGCTGGAGCTGCGCCGCCAGCTTGTTGCTCGGCGCTTGTCGCGCCCCCAAGCAAGCGACCGAACGAACCCCGCTGGTGCCCGCCCCGGCGGCTTGGTCAGCGCCCCTGGCCTCCCCCACTGGCCAGCCGCCGGCGACGTCCATCAAGCATTGGTGGGAGAGCTTTGAGGATCCGGGGCTGAACGAGTTGGTGCTCAATGTGCTGGGCGCCAACCTTGACCTGCAAATTGCTGCCTCGCGCTTGAACGCGGCGGCCGCTCAAGCACGCATGGCCGGAGCTGCCCTTTGGCCCAAGGTGAACGCCACGGGCGACGCGGCGCGCTCCCGACAGAACTTCGTGGGCCTGCCCGTGCCTGGCGCCGGCGGCAGTGTATTGAGTTCGAACAGCACGAACATCGGCGTGTCCTTGGGGGTCTCCTGGGAAATCGATCTGTGGGGCAAGCTCGACGCCCGCGAGCGCAGTGCCGCCGCCGGTTGGCAAGCGGGCCAGGCGGATTACGTCGGCGCCCAACTTTCCTTGGCAGGTCAGGCAGCCAAGAGTTGGTTCGCCTTGATCGAAGCGCGCGAACAACTGGGCTTGGCTAAGCAAACCATCGAGGCCTACGAACTCTCCACCGCCGTCTTGCGCAACCGCTTTGAGCAAAGGGGAACCGCCGCCCTCGACTTGCGCCTCGCGGAGTCCCAACTAGCGAGTGCCAAGGCGCGCTTCGCCGCAACGGAAGAATCCCTCGCACGCATCACGCGCCAAATCGAAGCCCTGCAAGGCAAGTATCCAGCCGGTCTGGTGGAGAGTGCCAACGAACTGCCAGGGCTACCGGGAGCGCTGATCGGAATCTTGCCGGGGGAACTCTTGCGACGCCGTCCTGACGTGGTCGCGGCCGAGCACCGTTTGCAGGCGGCGGACCTGGACCTCTACGCCGCGAGCAAGGACATCTACCCGAGCATCAGCTTGGGCGCCAGCGCAGGCCGGCGCGGATCCGACTTGGACAACCTGACGGATTCCGACTTCGACATCTGGAGCCTGATCAGCAACATCACCGTACCGATCTTCGAGGGCGGGCGCTTGAAGGCTCAAATCGAAGTGGACGAGGCCGAAGCGCGCGCCGCCTTGCAGGATTGGTCGCGCGGACTGCTGCAGGCGTTCCTCGAAGTCGAAACCGCGTTGGCGGCCGAGAGTCCCTTGCAACGCCGAGAAGCGGCCTTGGCCCATGCCACGCGTGAGGCGCAAGCCGCACAACGCCTCGCCGAGGAACGCTATGGAGCCGGTCGCGGGGACATCCTCACGGTGCTCGAAGCGCGCCAACGAGCCTTCGCCAATCACAGCGCGTGGATCGCCGTGCGACGCGCCCTGTTCGAACTACGCATCGATTTGTACCTGGCCCTTGGGGGCGGATTCGGCGAAGAGCCGGACCAAGCACCAAGCGACAACACTTCTGCCCCCGGCCAGACACCGGAACTCTCCCAATGAATACCGCTCTCAAGATCGTGCTGCCCGTGGCCGTCATCGGCCTCGGTGCCGTCGGCGCAAAGACCCTGGTCGACAATCGCCCGGTCCCCGTTTCTGTCGAGCGCGTGATTCCTGTGCCGCGGGTGCGCACCATGCTGCCCGAGCTAACCGACTATCAGGTGCACGTGCCGAGCCAAGGCAGCGTCGTGCCCCGCTTGGAAAGCGAGCTGGTTTGCGAGGTGTCCGGTCGCGTGACCGCCGTCTCCCCTTCCTTGCGCAACGGCGGGTTCTTCCAGGCCGGGGAGGAGCTCCTGCGCTTGGACCCCACCGACTATGAATTGGCGCTGACCCTTGCGGAACTGGAAGTAGCCCGGGCTTCGCGGCTCTTGCAGGAAGAGCAAGCCGACGCCAGCGTGGCCAAGCGCGAATGGGAGAGCCTTGGAAAGGGCGAAGCGAGTGCTCTGACACTGCGCATCCCTCAATTGGCGGAAGCGCAAGCCAATCTCAAGGCGGCCCAAGCCAACCTCAAGAAAGCCAAGCGAGATCTAGAGCGCACGCGCATCTCGGCTCCCTTTGAGGGTCGAGTTCGCCGCAAGGCGGTCGGCCTCGGACAATTCGTTTCCAAGGGCATGTCGATCGCCACGATCTACGGAACGCAAGTGGCGGAAGTGCGCTTGCCCTTGCAGGACAAGGAACTGGCGGTGCTCTCCCTGCCCCTGGGTTCGTCCAGTGAGGATCAGCTACAGCGACCGTCCGTGGTCTTGAGCGCGCTGTTCGCCGGGGCGCAGCATGAATGGCAAGCGACCGTGGTGCGCACGGAGGGCGAAATCGATCCCACCTCACGCATGGTCATGGCCGTAGCCGAGATCCAAGATCCCTACGGGCAAGCGGGCGGCGGTGCTCAAGTTCCCCTGGCCATTGGAATGTTCGTGAACGCCAAGGTGCGCGGCGTCTTGCTGAAGGACGTGTACGTGCTGCCGCGCACGGCTTTGCGCGATGGCAATCAAGTCTACGTGGTCGACGACCAGAACCGCTTGCAGTTCATCGACACGCAGGTCGTGCGCTCCGAAGCGGACTCCATCGTCCTGCGCGCACAGCTTCCGCCCAACGCGCGGGTGGTGATCACGCCCTTGGAGATCGTCACGGAAGGCATGCGCGTCGCGGATCACCTGCAGGACCCTCCGAGTGACTCGGCGGCGACCTCGGAAGCTCAAGAGGAGACTCCCCGATGAAGTCCATCGTCGCCTGGTTTGCGCAGAACCCGGTCGCGGCCAACTTGGTCATGATCGTGATCATGGTGATGGGAGCGCTCTCCTACTCCACCATGAAGATGGAGCTCTTCCCCGAGTTCAGTCTCGACACGATCACGATCAGCGTGCCCTACCCGGGCGCCGCACCGGAAGAAGTCGAAGAAGCCATCTGCTCGCGGGTCGAAGAGGAAGTCTATTCCTTGGACGGGGTCAAGAAGGTCACCTCCTCCGCCATGGAAGGCAGCGGCGTCATTTCCGTGCAGCTCAAGCAGAACGCCGACCCGCGGCGCGTGCTCGACGACGTCAAAACGCGCGTCAGCGCCATCAATACCTTCCCTGAGCTGGCCGAGAAGCCGATCATCGAAGAGATCGTGATGCGCCATCAGGTCATCAACGTGGCGATCTCGGGCCAGGCGAGCGAGCACGTGCTCAAGAGTCTGGGCGAGCGCGTGCGCGACGAGATCGTCAACATCGACGGCATCAGCCAGGTGGTCCTGGCCAGCACCCGTCCTAGCGAGATCTCCATCGAGGTTTCCGAGAACGACCTGCAACGCTACGGGCTGACCTTCGAAGATCTCTCCCGGGCCATTCAAGGGAGCTCCCTCGACCTGTCCGGCGGCACCCTCAAGACCAGCAACGGCGAGGTGTTGCTGCGAGCCAAGGGCCAGGCTTACGTGGCCAGCGAGTTCCACAACTTGGTGCTGCTCAGCCGCCCCGATGGCACGCGCCTCTTGCTCGGTGATGTGGCCAAGATCTTGGACGACTTCGAGGACACGTCGCAGTCGGCCATGTTCAACGGCGAGCCTGCGGTGCAGGTCCAAGTCTTCCGCGTCGGTGAAGAGAACGCCGTGCACGTGGCGGACAAGGTCAAGCAGTACGTCGAGGAAGCGCGAGCGACCATGCCCGCGGGCATTTCCCTGACGGTCTTCTCGGACGCCTCGGTGCTCTTGCAAGGGCGTTTGTCCCTGCTCGCCAAGAACGGGCTCCAGGGACTGCTGCTCGTGTTCATCGTGCTGGCGCTCTTCCTGCGCTTCCGCCTGGCCTTCTGGGTCACCATGGGCATTCCGATCTCGTTCCTCGGAGTGATGGTGGTGCTGCCGGAGATCGGCCAGTCCATCAACATGCTGTCCCTGTTCGCCTTCATCCTCGTGCTCGGCATCATCGTCGACGACGCGATCGTCGTCGGCGAAAGTGTCTACACCGAACAGCAAGCGGGCGGGGACAAGTTGGCCGCGACCATCCGCGGGGCCAACAAGGTCGCGGTGCCCGTGACCTTTGCCGTGATGACGACCGTGGCGGCCTTCGCCCCCATGATTCAGCTGCCTGGGATGTTTGGCAAGTACTTCACCGTCTTCCCCATGGTGGTGATTCCTATTCTGCTGATCTCTTGGGCGGAGTCGAAGATCATCCTGCCGGCGCACTTAGCCCACGGTGGCGGCCTCGCCGAGTCCTGCTCGAAGATCCCGCCCTTCACCTGGTGGATGGCCCTGCAGTCCCGCTGCGAGCGCGGCCTTTTGTGGTTCGCCCTGAACGTGTACCGGCCTTCCCTGGACTTCGCGTTGCGCTGGCGTTACTTGACGCAAGCCTCGGCGATCGCGGTGCTGCTTCTCACGGTTGGCGCCGTGGGTGGCGGGCTCGTGCGCTTCATCAGCTTCCCCAAGATCCCCGGAGACATGGTGGCGGCGCGCTTGACCATGCCCCTCGGCACGTCCCCCGAAGTGACGCGCCGAGCCGTGGCCCAGCTGGAGCAGTCCGCGAGCTTGCTCCAAACCCAGATTCGCGAAGAGCGCGGAGGCGACGACGTGGTGCGCCACTCCGTAACTGCGGTCGGAGAGCAACCGGTGGCCAACCAGCAAAAGCACAAGGGTTCCAGCGGCGGGCCCACGGGCAGCCATCTCGGGGAGGTCCTGATCGAGTTGACCCCCACCGAAACCCGCGAGGACATGACCACCGAACGCATCGTCGAACTCTGGCGAAGCCTGTGCGGCCCGATCCCGGGCGCGGTGGAGCTGGTCTTCTCCGCGGACGTGATGGGAGGTGGCGATGCCATCACGATCCAGTTCTCCGGCAAGAACGTGGAGCACCTACGCATCTGCGCCGATCGCTTGAAAGAGGATCTCAATCAGGTGGCCGGTGTCTACGACGTAGCGGACAGCTTCCGGGGCGGCAAGCAAGAGATCCAGTTTGAGATCTTGCCCTCGGCCGAAGCCCTCGGCTTGACCCTCGGCGGCTTGGCGCGCCAGGTGCGGCAAGCCTTCTACGGGGAAGAGGCCCAACGCATCCAGCGCGGTCGCGACGAGGTCAAGGTCATGGTGCGCTATCCGGAAGAGGACCGGCGCACCTTGCACACCTTGGAGAAGATGCGCATCCGCACGCCGAGTGGCGACGAGGTGCCCTTCGCCCAGGTCGCGACGGCCAACCTGGGGCGCGGCTACGCGACGATTCAACGCTCGAACCGCAACCGGGTGGTCACGGTGACTGCCGACGTGGATCCGACGATCACGACCAATGGAGATGTCTACGCAGCCTTGGAACTGGCCAGCTTGCCAGGTATCGAGCGCGACTATCCCCAGGTCCAGTGGTCGAAGGAGGGTCAGACAGCGGAATTGGCCTCCGCCATGACCGTGCTCGGCATGCGCGCCATCATCGCGCTGCTCGTGATCTACGCCTTGATGGCGATCCCCTTCAAGTCGTACCTGCAACCGGCCATCGTGATGAGTGCGATTCCCTTCGGCATCATCGGTGCGGTTCTTGGACACCTCTTGCTGGGGCACGACTTGTCCGTGCTTTCCATGGTGGGCATCGTCGCCTTGACCGGCGTGGTGGTGAACGACTCTCTGGTGCTGGTGGACTTCATCAACCAACACAAGCACGAGGGCGGCACCCTGCTCGAAGGAATTCGCGACGCCGGGGTGCGTCGTTTCCGCCCGATCATGCTGACCTCCTTGACGACCTTTGCAGGGCTCACGCCCCTGATGTTCGAGACCAGCGTGCAGGCTCAGTTCCTGATCCCGATGGCCATCGCCCTGGCCTTTGGAGTTCTGTTCTCCACCGCGATCACGTTGATTTTCGTGCCGGCCACGTACATGGTTCTGAACGACATCAAGCGCCTCTTTGGCCATGGGGAGACGATTGAGCCCCAAGCGGGCATCCAAACGGACGAACTCGTTCCCGTGGAAGCCATGCGCAGCTAGGAGGCTCGGACCTGACGCGTGGCTGCGAGGTCTTTGGCCAGGAACAGGACTGCTTGGAGGCTGCCTTGCTCGACCCTAGGATGCTGTCGAGCTCAACTCGCCTTGCCCCAGGGTCCAAAAAACTGGGAAGAGGCCGCCTACAGCCAGTCCACTTGCCACGCGTTCGAGAAGTTGAAGCCCGCGCCCGTGCAAGGGTTCGCAACATCGCGATACCACCATTGGTAGTACGTGGTTGACCCAACGTTGGCCGCGAACGGGTAGGTGCCAAACGGTTGGCCGTGCCAGTCCTTCATGACCACATCTCCGAGGATATTCGCGCTGATCACCTGGGAACGCAGTTGCGGGTTCGCACACAAGAGGCCATCGCCCACAGGGTTGCCGCTTCCGAGCTGCAAGGAGCCCTTGACGCAAAGACCGGGGTTCGAGGGCGGAATTCCCGAGACGTTCAAGGCGAAGTAATCATCTGCGAAGGTGGCTCCACCGATACCGGTTAGAACGGCGCCCGCCGACGTTGAGTTCGCGCAACCAGCCCCCAGGGCTCCACTGTTGCCGCAGGGACATGGGCTGCCTGATCCATCTCCAAAACAGAAGGCGTTGCCCGTGTTCGCAGCCCCGTTGAACGTCAGGATCGTTGCACTGTCGAAGGTTAGGTTGTAGTCGTAGCCCACCACCTCCGTGCCGGAGCCTTGGGCCGAACCGCCTGACTCCGTTGCGGCGATAAAACCGAACAAGCGATAGACACCGGGTTGCAAGGTCCCGGAAATGTTCTGGCTGGGTGTGATTGGACTCACGATCCCCAGAATTGTGTAGCCGACGGGGCCCAACTTCCTCAGTTGAACCTGATCACCCGACTCGTATTGACCGAGCAGGTTGAGGACGAGAGTGTAATTCACCGGAGCGCCCGTCACGCGAAAGTTGATGTCGAGGTTGACGCGTGTCAGCGCTTCCCCCACGCCAAGGCCGCCGGACGCCTGGAAGAAGGCACTGGTGCTGCCCGTGCCACTAAGAGTCGTCCCCGCCGTCGTGCAATCGACCGTGGTCGACCCGATGCCTTGGCCCGAGCCCTGGGGGTTGCCCAATCCATCGAATGCCGTGGCCACGGTGGTGTCTGCGAAAGTGTTCGCCTGCGCCATTCCGTTGTAGCTCAGTTGTGAGATGAAGTCAGCTGCAGGTACCGGAGTCGCCCCACCACCTCCAAGGGCCTTCACGTCTCCCTCCACGTAGGTGGAGTCCACCCGTACGTCGGCATGGGCAGGGGCCCCGAGCATTAGGAGACCGATCAGTGCTGAGGCGGCCACGCGGGTGGACTGAATTGAGGGTGACATGGACATGAAGATTGGGGCTAAAGAGTTCTGTTCGGGTGAAAGTGAGGCAGGCTCGGTTCCTGTCCTCGGATTGCTTTGGGTAGCGCTTCGAGCTCTCCCAGCCTCAGGCCGGGCAGCGTCGCTTGGGCGCCTCAACTAGGAACACGAGAATCCGGGACGGCTTCTATCACCGATTTCAAAAAAACTCCCTGAAGGCCCGTTCTGACCCTCCAGGGCCCGATGGGCGGCTCGGGTGGCCCTCCCGCGACCGCACCCCAGGGGAATCGAAGCGCCCATCAGCCGCCGGCTTCGTCGATGCGTTCCCCAAGTTCTTTTAGACGTTGCTCTGCGATCGTGGCCGACTCAGGCTCCACCCCGCGTTCGCCAGCGGCGAAGCTGGAACCGGCTTCGCCGTACAACTCGACGGCTTCATCCACGCGTCCCAGGTCTAGCAACACATGAGCAAGGCGCAACTCATGCTGGAAGTAGAGCGGGTGCCCCGGACCTTCCGTCTCACGTAGTTGCTCCAGGCAGCCCCGGTAGAGCTGCACCTTCAACTCCCCGTTCGACACGCGATCCGCGAAGGCCAGGTATTCCTCGAAAGCCCGAACGCTGTCGGCGTGCGCAACACCATGGTTCTTGCGGCGGCTATCGAGGGCGATCTGAAACGCTTCCTGCGCCGCATCTGGATTGCCCAGAGCTGCCTCGCAGTTTCCGAGATTCAGCCAGATCACCCCCAACATGGAATGGTCTTCGGGAGCTACGACCCCGAGCAGCTCGACGGCTTCGCGGTACAAAGGAGCCGCCTCCGCGTAGCGCGCTCCGAAGTAGAAGAGGCTAGCCAGGTTGTTGATGCATAGGATCGTGGCGGCGTGTTCATCACCAAAGGTCCGCCGGTTGGTGGCGAGCAGCTCTTCCAATTGCCCGATCGCGTCTTGCGTGCGGCCCATCTTGTGCAAGAGCACCACGAGCTGCCCGCGCAATTTGAGCGCCATGGGATAGTCTGGTCCTCGAACTCGAATCCACGCCGCTAGCGCTCGGTCGTAGAGTGCCTTCGCCTCCTCGAGTCGGCCGGTCTTGTGAAGCACGGCCCCCAGGTCTTGCCAGAGCACCGGCACCAGGGGGTGGTCGATCCCCAATTGCGCGATCAGTTCCGGCAGCAAGGACTCGAGCTGTTCTTCCGTTGCGGCGAGCTCTCCCTTGGCCATCAACAACTGGGCTTCTTTTGCCCGTAAGTTCAAGCGCGCCTCGGCGGCCTTCGGATCCTCCACGGAGACGAACTCGGCGAGGACTTCGCGAGCTTCGGACAACTGCGCTTGCGCTTCCGCGAAACGTCCCGACTCGCGCGTTTGCACCGACAGATCTACCAGTGCTTCCGCCAACTCGGAAGGCAAACGGTTTGGAGCGCTGCGAAACGCAACCGTCGCCGCCAGCAAATTCTGCTCGGCCATCTGCACATCCCCGAGGCTGTGATAGGAACGACCGAGAGCTAGGTGCAACCAACCCCGAATGCGCGGTCGCTGCTCGAAGCGTTGATCGACGGCTTTCGCAGCTTCCGTCAAGAAGGCCGCCATGGTGATGTCGCGACCCGACTGACCGGGGGCGGGCGCTTCGATCGCTTCCAGCAAGAAGGTCAGCATCTCGCTGGCTTGCGCGGCCTGTTCCAGCGCTTCTCTGCGCTCAAGGTCCATCAAGAGTTCGGCCTGCTTTGACTTCCACAAGCCTAAGCCTGTTCCAGCCAAGCCCGCAATCAACAGGAAGAGCATCGAGCCCGCGGCCAGCACGGCGGACCGGTTGCGCCGGACAAACTTGCGCAACAAGTAGAGGGAGCTGGGGGAGCCGACGGACACGGGTTGCTGTGCCAGCAAGCGTCCGAGATCAGCCGAGAGCGACGAAACAGACTCGTAGCGCTCTTCGGGCAACTTAGCCATAGCCTTCGCGCAGATCCAGTCCAACTCCGGGGGCAACCCGCTGAGCAGACGGCTAGGTGCCAGGGGCTCTTGGTGGCGAACAATGTCGGCCACTTGCGTGATGGAACGCCCAGTCAAGTCATAGGGCGGATGTCCGCAAGCCAACTCGTGCAACAAGACACCAAGGCTGTACACGTCTGTCCTGGCATCGATGTCCGCGGCCGTCCCCGAGAGCTGTTCCGGACTCATGTAACGCAAGGTGCCGATCAGTTCGCCCTCGCGCGTCAGTTCGAGCTCTTCGCCTCGATCCAAACTGCGCGCCACTCCGAAGTCGATGACCTTGACGTGACCGTCCTCACTGACGAGCACATTGTCTGGCTTGAGATCGCGATGCACGATGCCCCGTTGATGACCATGTTGGACCGCCGCCAAGAGTTCGAGGAAGAGCCGGATCTTGTCGTCGAAGTCCAAGGTCGCTTCGCGCGCGTAGTTGGTGAAGTTGCGCGCTCCCTCGACAAACTCCAGGGCGAACCAAGGCGTCTCCATCCCACCCTGCGAGCCCGTGCGGAGCACCCCCGCGTGGTAAATCTGCGCGATGCCCGGATGCTGCAAGCGCCCTAGTAATTCAGACTCGAAGTGAAAGCGATTGCGGGCCGAAGGCGAGCTCAGTCCCTGGCGCATGACCTTCAGCGCCACGCGCCGGGCTGGATCCTGCTGGGAAGCCTCGTATACGGTCGCCATGCCTCCCGCAGCTATTTTTCGCAGGAGCTCGAAGTCGCCCACCCGTTGACCGACCAAGTCCGTTGAGTCTTCAGGGATCTCCAAGCGTTCCCCCAAGGGAGACTCCAAGAACTGATCACCGGTTTCATCCGCGGCAAACAAACGCTCCACTTCACGCCGCAGCACGTCTGTCGCCTGCAGCGCTTCAAGCTGAGTTCGGCGCTCTGCTGGTTCCAATTCGCTCAGCTGCTCGTAGAGGGCACGAACGCGCTTCCAGAGTTCAGGATCCAAGCGGCAGGCCGCCCCCACCAGCCTCTCCCGTGCCCAACTCGGCGCGCAACCAAGCGCGAGCGGTTCTCCAACCGCGATCGACCGTCGCCGTCGAAACGCCAATCGTTTGCGCCGCTTCGCTGATGGTGAGTCCACCAAAGAAACGCAGCTCGACGACTCGCGCCAGCTCGGGATCGAGCTTCGCGAAACGAGTCAGTGCTTCATCCAGGCGCAGAACATCCATGCCACGATCCTCGAAGAGGGCGAGAGCTTCATCCCACTCGATTCGGTACTGATGACCGCCACGACGTTGCGTACCGCGCGCACGTGCATGATCGACCAGGACGGATCGCATCGCCTTGGAAGCGACGGCCAAGAAGTGTCCGCGTTCGTTCCAGCGCGTGGCGCTCGGGTCCCCGGACTCGGGGCCTGCGGGGCACAGCTTCAACCAGGCTTCGTGCACGACCGCGGTGGGCTGCAGAGTGGAACCCGCGGCAGCAGGCCCCATCATGTCTTTCGCCATGCGGCGCAAGTCCTCGTAAACCGCACGGTACAAGCGCTCGGCCGCTTGGTCATCCCCTGCTCCCGCTTGCTGCAGAAGTCGGGTCAAGGAGTGATCGGTCATGGACTGGGGTGTAGCGGAATAGCCATCGGCGGAGTTGTCCGCTTCCGTCGGAATGCTGGTCGGTTGATTCTCCGGCCGCACGTGGAAACACGCAAGGATTCGAACCTTCGATTCTGGGGAGGAAGCCCTGTGGGGCAGAATCACTCCCAGGAGCCGGCTAGCGCGTCGCTGACTTCAAGCTTTTCCTGGCACGGGCGAAGTCCTTGCTGTGCGCTTTGAAGGCCTTCGGAGAGGCCTCGAACTTGACCAGCAACCAGCGGTCACCGCGCAAGTAGAAGTCGGAGACCAAGGTGAAGAGCGTGCCGTCCTCCCTTTCCTGTTCAAACTCGACGGAGACCCCGGGACCGAACTTCGACTTCACGGAGGTCAGGCCGCGGTAGGTCTCATCTCCCTTGTACGTGTCTTTCAAGTAGTTGGTGATGTCCTTCAGACTCGTCTGCTGCACCTGAACGTCCAGCACCTGGATGGTGACCGGATCCGCCTTGCCCGCACGGGTCCAAAAGAGGTAGGGCTGCAGCTCTGCGTCGCCTTCCTCCATCGCCCAGGAGCTCGGTAAATCGAGCGACACTTGCATGCTCGGAAAATGATAGGGCCGCGTACGGATGAATGCGTCGCTCGCGCTGGCGGCCTTCGCGAGTTCGCCTTTGGCACCCGTCATGTCGACTCGGAAGGTCCCCTTGCTGGACTTCGAACCTTCATCAAAAACGAACCTCGTGCGGCCGCTGTATTGGATGCCAGCCAAGCAATGGTCCTTGACGTTGTTCACAAGAGTGCAGTCGCCAATCCAACTGAGCGTGGCGGCGGCCTCCCCCAGGGGGATGTTCTGCTCGATCGTCAACTGCCCCGTAAACGTGGCGAGGGTCGTCTGCGGATCGAAGCTCTCGAAGACAAACTTCCCCCCCGCGCTTGCGATTGGGGACTCCCAACCGACGAGCAAGCCCGCGACGGGCAGGAGATCCAACTCCTGCTCCTCGCCAAGGGCCCACTTCCCTGGAAACTGAACGTTGCACCCCAGCGTCCTGTCGAGCGCCAAGAGCTCCTGCATGGTCTTTTGCGGGAGTTGGGTCTGGGCGTTCAAAGTGATCTGCGACTCTCCGAAGGCGCGCGTGTAGCGCAGATCGACGCCCACGTAGGCTGGATCGCTTGCGTCCCCGTTGACTTCGTCCTGCACCTTGAGAAAGCGGCGGTCACAGATCTCGTTGTCGCCCTCGAGCAAGGCGTACTCATCCACAAAGCTCATGTCGCGACTGATCTTGAACTGTGTCCCCGCGAGATCGAGCTTGAAGTTCTGACGGACCTCCACCAGCAAAGGCTCACCGACGGCCAGCTTGAGCTGAAGATCGAAGGGCTCCTGGGCCGGCCGGGAGTGGGCTTCTGCACTCGAGCAGCAGGCGCCCAAAAGCGCGCAGGCAAGCGGAAGTTCGAGGGCGAGAAATCGAGCGTTCAGCAGCATGAAAAAGACCTCTGTGGTTGCGAACAAAAGTGCAAGGTTCCAGTTTACCGAATCCAGCTCAGACCATCGTTAATTCTTGAGCCCGCTGGACCTCGCGCCGCGCGCCTTCTCCGCTACACTAGCGGCCCGTTTGGCCCGCCACCGGCAATCTAGCTCCCATGAATGATCCCATCTTGAATAGTCTGCGGGAGGCCCTGCGCCAGAGCCCGGAGAACGCTCACCTGCGACTGAGCATTGCCCGTTTGCTGCTCGACGCTGGCAGGTACGCCGAGGCCGAGACTGAGCTCAAAGAGGGGCTCGGGCACAACCCCCAGAGCAGTCCCCTGGAAACAGGTTTGGCGGAGGTCTATCACGCCCAAGGCAAGTTCTCCGTGGCCATCATGCTGTGCGAGGGAGTCATCAAGCGCGGCAACCCTGCGGCGGAGACGCACGTGGTGATGGCCAAGTCCCTATTGGCCAACGACGACCACGAGGGCGCCAGTTCCGCGTACAAGCTCGCCAAGCAGCTGAATCCGGAGCTCGATCTGCCCGAGTTGGAAGAGCTCCTGCACGGTTTGCCCGGCATCGACACCAGCGATCTGGAGTTGAACTTTGCCCACGGGAATCCGAACGCGGACTACGACGCCTACCAAGAACGCCCGAAGACCAACTTCGCGGACGTGGGCGGCATGGAGAGCGTGAAGGAAGAGGTGCGCATCAAGATCATTCACCCGCTCACCCACCCCGAGATCTACGCGGCCTACGGCAAGAAGACTGGCGGCGGCATCTTGTTGTACGGCCCCCCAGGTTGCGGCAAGACCCTGATGGCACGGGCCACGGCGGGCGAGGTCAAGTCCACCTTCATCAACATCAGCATCAGCGATGTGCTCGACATGTACATCGGCGCCAGCGAAAAGAACCTGCGGGACATCTTCGCCAAGGCACGCGCCAGCAAACCGAGCGTGCTCTTCTTTGATGAAGTGGACGCCCTGGCCGCCAGTCGTCGGGACATGCGGCAGTCCGCTGGGCGACAAGTGATCAACCAATTCCTGGCGGAGTTGGATGGCATCGATTCGGACAACGACGGGGTGCTCATCATGGCGGCCACGAACGCGCCTTGGCACTTGGACGCAGCCTTCCGCCGACCCGGGCGCTTTGACCGCATTCTTTTCGTGCCGCCCCCGGATAGCGAGGCGCGCGAATCCATCTTGAAAGTCCTGCTCAAGGGCAAGCCCGCTGGTGAAGTGGATGTGGCCGCCATCGCCAAGAAGACCAAGGATTTTTCCGGCGCGGATTTGGCCGAGCTGATTGAGGTCGCCATCGATTCCAAGTTGCAAGCGGCGATCAAGACCGGCAAGCCGGAGCCCCTGCGCACCAAGGATTTCTTGCAAGCGGCCAAGAAGGTCAAGCCGACCACGAAGGAGTGGTTCACGGTGGCTCGCAACCACGCCATGTACGGCAACGAGGGCGGTCAGTACGACGACATCCTCAAGTACTTAGGGATCTCGAAATGAGCGGTTCACCGCGAGAGCTCGCGGCCCTTTGGATGGAGCGCGGGCGGCCCGAGAAGGCAGAGCCGGAATTGCGGCGCGCCTTGGCCCTCGATCCCGAGGACACGGAGACCAAGATCGACCTGGCGCGCTGCTTGTACCTCTTGGATCGAGAGAAGGAGGCCCTCCCGATTGCGAAGGAAGCGGTGGGAGAAGCGCCGGATTGGACCTACTCGCACTTCGTGTTGTCCCTCGTGTACTCCGGGCTCGACAAAGACAAGCTGGCCGAGAAAGCCGCGCGCGAAGGATTGCTACTCGATCCGGAGGCGGACTACTTGTACGGGGCCCTGGCCAGCGCGTTGCTCGGTCAGAAGCGTTGGAAGGACGCGCTCGAGGCGGCGGAGACTGGCCTGGCGATCGATCCAGAAGAAGCCCAGTGCTTGGGCGCCCGCGGCGTCGCCCTAACCAACTTGGGCCAAACGGCCGACGCGGCCAGTGGGCTTGAAGCGTCCCTGCTGCACGATCCGGAGAACCCGCAGACTCACTTCTTGCTTGGCTACGCCGCCCTTAACGAAGGAAGGCACGACGCTGCGGTTCAACACTTTAGTGAGTCCTTGCGCCTGGCCCCAGAGTCCGAAGGCGCGCGGGCAGGGCTCGTGAATGCGCTCAAGGCCAAGCAGGGGTTTTACCGCCCGTTCCTGGCCTGGTTTCTGTTCTTGGGCAAACTGCCAACAGGCAAGGTCTATGCGATCTTCATCGCTACCATTTTGCTGCGACGATATCTGAAGACTCTCTCGGAAACCTACCCGGACTACGCCCCCGCCTTCATCTTCCTGGGCGGTCTCATGGTGGTCTTCATCTTGATGACCTGGATCGCCGAGCCACTCTTCGACCTCGTGCTGCGCCTCTCCCCCCACGGGCGCTTCGCCCTGAAGGAGAGGGAAGTCTTCAACTCGAACTGCCTTGGCCTTGTGCTGCTCGCGTCTGTGCTGTGCTTGGCCCTTGGATTTGCGGGTGTTCCGACCATGTACCTGATTGGCGCCCTCGTTGGCTCCTGGGCCATCCCGATGGTCAGAGCCCTACGCGCGGAAACAGCCAAAGCCAAGGGTCTGCACCGCGGCCTCGCCGTGTTGCTCCTGCTGCTGGGTGTCGTTGGCGCGGGCCACCAGAATGTCGTCGACCGTTGGCGCGCGGGCATGAGCACGGAGGCTCTCCAGCTCATTCGCATTCCCGGCAGCCTGCGCGAAGAGTACATCCTGGAACTCCCGGAGCAACGCCGGTCGGTCCTCCTTGCGGAACTCCCGGCCGTGCTTGCGGAGATTGAACCAAAGAACGCCCAGCTCGAAATCGCGGACAAGTGCATGGGCGCCTACCTGCTCGGCTTCGTGATTCAGACCTGGATTCCCTGAGCGTTTTCGAACGGGGCGAGGCCCGGACGGAAGGAACAAGGGAGCTGCTGTAGAACACTTGGGCTCCCCCAGTTTTTCACAACTCGCGGAGCCCACCCCGGGCGGCGCTGGAACCACGGCTTAGGGCGATCGCCGGTTGAGGGGACGCAATGTGAAGTGCTCTCATGGGCCCGAATCCTTATGCTGTGGGCTCGCATCCCCGCACTTGTGATCTAGACCCATGAATCTGTTCTCCGCCGCGAACCGGCTGCGCTGCCTCTTGGGCACGGCCTCGGTTTTCGTTCTGGTATCCTCCCCCGCCGTGAGTTCCACGGGCGCTGCGGCTCCCCAAGGAAACGGCGCCGACGCCCCTGAGTTGCGCGTGCCCATCGAACACTGGGGCTGCAGCAACTGCCACGAGCCGGACGCTTCCAACAGCGCCGCCGTCGGCCAGCGCCCGGGCCCGGACCTTTCCGGCATCGGTGGGCGCAACTCCGCCGAATGGCTCAAGCGTTGGATCGCGAAGCCCGCGGACCTGCGGCGAGTGCCGACCATGCCGCGGCTCTTTGGGGATTCGGCTGCGGAGCAGGCGGACCTCGACGCCGTGGTCCACTTTCTCGCCAGCTTGGGCGGTGAAGCACAGGTCAACGCGGTCGCTACGGAGGAGCACGTGATCGCCAAGGGCCGCGAGCTCTACCACACGGTCGGTTGCGTGAACTGCCACGGGGCCTTGGATTCTCCTGCGGTGGTCTTCGATGACGAGTTTCTCGGCGCCGATGTGCCGCGCACCTTTGTCTTTGGTCCTTTCGGAGACTTGGACGGCAAGTGGTATCCGGCCTCGCTCTCGGCCTTCCTGCGCGATCCGTTGAAGGTTCATCTGGACGGACGCATGCCGAACATGGGTTTGAATGAGTCGGAGAGCGACGCCCTCGCGAACTACCTGCTGACGAAGTGGACGCCCGCGACGGCTCCCAACCGAGTCGATCCTTCGAAGCTTGCGCACGGACGGGTTGTGCTGCAAGATCGCGGCTGCCTTGCGTGTCATACGGTCGAAGGGGTCAGCGCACCTGCAAACACCGCGCCCGCGCTATCCAAGCTCGACCGCAACGAATCGAAGACGGGCTGCCTGTCCCGAGGCGAGTGGAACGGCCCGCGCTACGACCTGCCCATGCCGCCGCTCGTCAACATGTTGCGCGGCGCGATTCACGCAGTGCAAACCGTCAAGCCCGCGAACCCGGGCCTCGACTACCTGGAGCGTCAAATCAACCGCTTGAACTGTCGCGCTTGCCACGAGATCGACGCCAGTGGCGGCATCGCGGAAGCCTTGCGGCCCTACAGCGTTTCCCTCGGGGAGGACGCGGACCTCGGTGACGAGGGACGTTTCCCCCCGCACTTGAATGGCGTGGGCAACAAACTCAGCACCGGGTGGTTCAAGCAAGTGCTGAATGAGTCGGGGACCACGCGCCCCTACCTCGCCACGCGCATGCCGCAATTCGGCAAGGCCACGGAAGGCTTTGCCGAGCTCTTTGCGGCGAAGGACGGAATCGAGCCGGACTCGGATGTGCAATGGCCGGAGGTCACCGACGAGATGCTGCTGCTCGGTCGCGAGATGATCGGCAACAATGGCTTCGGCTGCGTGAACTGCCACAGCTTCGGCGACGCGCCGGCCCTCGGAACGCCGGGTCCTGACATGCAGCAGTTCGCGGAACGTCTGCGTTATGGCTGGTGGACGGAGTACATCCAAAACCCCGACGTCTTCAAGCCCGGCACGCGCATGCCGAAGTACACGGACGACGAAGGTCGCGGAGTCTTCACCAACTACTGCGACGGGAACTTCAAGCAACAGACCGACGCCATGTGGGCCTACTTCTCGCTTGGGGAGTTCATGCCCGTTCCTTCGGGCATCGATACGGGCGGCGGCTTGATGCTGACGGTTGGGGAACGGCCGCGCATCCTGCGCACCTACTTGAACAACGCAGGGTCCCGGGGCATCGCCGTAGGCTTTCCTGTGGGCATCCACTTCGCTTACGACGGCGCTAGCGGCCGCTTGGTGGAAGTCTGGCAAGGGGACTTCTTGAACGCCAGCGGAGCTTGGGCCGGACGGGGCGGTGGGAGCACGGGGGCAGAAGGCCCGGTGTTGTGGAAGACCCCTGGTGGTCCGCAGTTCCTCCTGGGAGATGCATCAGCGGAGAACGACAGCGAGCCCACCGAATGGCCGACGGAACCCAGCGGAAAGTTCCGCGGTTATCGGCTCGAGCCTGACGGAACCCCGGTCTTCTTCTCGACCGTTGGAACGGTAGAGGTGACCGAGCGCATTGTTCCCTTCGTCTCCCCCAGGAAACGACTAGTTCGCGAGATCACATTCAGCGGCCTGATCCCCGGACAGCCAATCCGCATGCGCAGGCTCCCCCGCCCCCAGGAAGTATGGAGCCTCAGGCTTCGCAATCTCACCTCATCGACCGAACCTCACAATCCCGGCTGGCTCACACTGATCCCCAGCACGCCTGAGTGCAGCGTTACCATCGAGTTCCCCCTATGAGTTTCCTAATCGCCGCCGCACTTTGTCTCGCCGCTAGCCCCCAAGACACGGTGGGCAAGCACCCCTACACGGTCCAGGAAACCCGCGAGGCAACGCGCTCGCACATGATGGACCTGATCACGCC
>CALCXM010000124.1 GCA_937905825.1 uncultured bacterium | reverse complement strand
GCTCAATGAACGCGAGCGGCTCGAAGATGAAGTGCGTGGTGCCGTCGCGGAACGGCGCGCGCAGTTCGTGCACGACACGGCCGTCGGGTGCGAGAGACAAGCGTTTGTTCGAAAGCGGCGGGCGGGTGATGGGTCCCCTTCGGAGCGCCCAGCTGGGCGCTCCAATCCACCTTTGGTGGAACGGGGCTTACCCCACAGAGATGCTCTAGGCGCGACGTCTCGCCTGCGTCAATCTTGACCGCAGCGTGCAAGCTGAAGCCATCCAGATCGGCACACAATTCCTTGACGACCACCGCACGGCCTGGCACTGAAGTTTCTGGAATGCCACGCCGCTCGATACGTGCACCAGGCTCTGAGTCTAGCGCTGAGCGGCCCTGGATCGACGCGGCACAAAGGAGGGGAAGCAGCCCCTGGGATTCAGCGAAGTCACTGGCGCCTAGCTCACCCTCCTCCCCCATCAAACCCCGACGGCGACATAGGCGCAGGACCCGTGAGCGAATCGTGAACAGAAGCTTGGCGACCTCGGCGTCGGTGATTCGCGCGGCGTGGTGAAACGTGGGGGCGGACCAGGCGTCCGGCGCAGTGTAGACACCATCGAGCACAAGCGCGTGCGGTCACACAAATCGGAAGTGAGTGTTGGCACTTAGCGCGGAACCGTAACGCTGGATCACAGACGTGTTGACACAGAGGGCACGCCGCCCGTGCGACCGCACTCGATGGAGTCCACTTCAGCCTTCAGTGAGTAGAGAGGGATTGAGTGAGCGCGAGGAATCTGGTGGAGATTGCCCGGGCTCCGTATCGTATCGTGGCTGGAGGAGATCAGGGCTTCCAAGTGACTGCCCAGGCGTTGCTGAAGTTGAAGCCAGACCCCGAGCAAGTGTTCCCGAAGTCGCGATACCAATACTGGTAGTTCGATTGTGAACCAACGGGGAAGCTGACTTGCCCAATCGGAAGTCCATTGAAGTCGGTGAACGTTGTGGATCCGGTCGCCGCGAATTGAACCTGCGAACGTACCGTCAAGCCGCTGACGCAGAACAGGCCATCCCCAAGCGTTGAGCCCGCCCCAATGTTGGCTTGGGCTTGACCGAGGATGATCAGACCAAACGTGTCGTTTGGAAGGCCCTCAACAGCTAGCTGAAAAGTGTCGTTCGAGAGACTCGCTGCCCCAGAAGCACTTAGGGCCCCACCTCCGAATAGCGTGGAGTTGGCACAGCCCTGCCGCAGATCTCCGTGATTGAAGCATGGGCACAGAGCGCTGCTGCCATCACCGTAGCAGTAGGGGACTCCGACGGCTCCTCCGAGAAGGGCGACGGATTGACCTTGGGACATCCCGTCGTAGATGAATAGGGAGATCTGGGTGAATCCGGATCCAGATGGTTTGTGGAAGAGGTCCCACACATCTTGCCCCCATCCGACGATGGTCCCGTCGGGGGTCAAAGCGAAGGAAACATTTGGACCTGCTTGAACCTGAGTAAAGCCCGTACCGACTGGAACGTCGAGCACTTCCGGCGGATTGCCGCCAGACCCCCAGACAGCGATGGAGCCGTCTGCCCGCAATGCCAAGGAGTGGTAGTGTCCGGCAGAAACTTGAGTGAATCCAGTTCCCGACGGGGCTCCCGAAATGAGCTCGCCATAGTCCCATCCCCAAGCGACGATCGATCCGTCGTTTCGCAAAGCCACGCAGTGACGATTCCCAGCATCCACCTGCTTGAAGCCGGTTCCCGTAGGAGCCCCAGATACCTGCCCAAAAAGATCTTCGCCCCATGCGACGATCGAGCCATCTGTTCGGAGCGCAAGGGAGAAATCTATGCTAGCGCACACCTGAGCAAATCCCGTTCCGGTCGGCGTATTGAGATCCCAGCCCCAACTCACAATTGACGTGTCTTCGCGCAACGCGAGCGCGTGAGAATAGCCGGCCGAGACTGCCGTGAATCCCGTACCTGTGGGAGCGCCGGACACGATCCCTGTGTTGTCTCCCCCCCAGGCTGCAATCGACCCATCGGAGCGCAGGGCCAAGTCATCATGGAACCCTGCTGACACCGCAATGAAATCCGCTTCATCGGGGACCTGGTAGTGCGATTGGAATCTCACAATTCTGCCCTGACCATATGCGGGGAGCGTGCTGATGCTCATCAAGAAGATGCCGGTCGCGAGTAGAGGCCAAGTCCAGTGTGTGTTCATGTGTCGAGTCTCCTGCGGATTGCGGATTGAAGGGGAGGCGCTGTGACGACACGCGTGAGGGCTATTTGCGGGCGATTTTTCCCCGCGGTGTGACTTGCGCCCCTTCCAGCATGTCTCCGAAATTAGAGTGTCGAGAGGGTGCGATTGTTCGAGAGAGGAAATCTCTTTCTCGATCTTGCGGCGTGTTGATTCCACCTAGAGACAGTGTCTTTGAAGTCGCGTCCTCCGCCCTCGTTTCCTAAGAGGATGGCATGTCCCCTCCACGACCCCCAGCTTCCCAAGCTGAATGTCGACGATTCGAGCCCGTTGTGCGGCTCCATCCAACTCGGGTGCGCCTACCATGTCTGTTTAGTGGCCGTGGGCCGGCTGTAGATGGCCGCATAAAAAGGGGACCTCTCACATGCTTTTTGAGCGGTTGAAAAGGGATCCCCTCAGACAGCATGGGTTCCGATGCCAATCGGGAGTCCGAGGGGCGGAGTCCCTCGTTCCCGGGGAGCCGCGCGAGTCCTTCCGCAATTGTTCACCAGATTGTTGGCGGGAATGCCGCACTGTTTTGGGGCTAGGAACGTGAAAGGGGCCAATCCGGCTCCAATCCGCCCCGGAAGATCTAAGCATGACATCACTCCAAACTCGTCCCGTCACTGGTTTTGCAGCTCTCACTTGCACCATCACGGGTTTCCTTGCTTCATCGGCGCTTCAGGCGCCCACCTTCACCGCATCGGAGGACAGGAGTTTCAAAGGGCCTACACCAACCTCCCTCCCCATCCAGCGAATCA
>CALCXM010000123.1 GCA_937905825.1 uncultured bacterium | reverse complement strand
ACTGGGTCAACGAGCTGCTCTTCATCGGAATGTACATCATCCCGGTCTACCCCATCGTCTTCCTCGGCGACGTGTTGATCTTCAACACCATGGACTACTGGGGAACGAACCCGATTGATGCTCCGGAGGAATTCCCGGAGTCCTTCGGCGGCTGAGCCGACTTAGGCGCTTAGCGCTACTGAACAAGAACAGCCCCGGCCAGTGGATGGTCGGGGCTGTTCTTTTGGTTGGAGCTGTGGTCTTGGGTGCGACGGAGAGAAGCCTTTTTCCTTGAGGGAAGTGTTGGGAGCCCTGATCGATGCGGACCACGAACGCGGGAATGGAAGCAGCACTTTCCCGGGTGATGCAATCCGATTCGTCGGCTCACGAGGTTGCTGGGATTGAACGAACGATGGCTCGAGCGGTCGAGACTCCGAAGCGCTTGCTTCCTACGAAGGGGCCGATTGCGCGACCTTGCCCGGGCTCTGGGACGCAATGACTTTCTCCAACCGGATGCCAGGGGCTGGTGAGGATTGCACGGGCCTGTTATCACTGCGCAGATGAGTCATCGGCAGTTTGTTTTCTTGGCGGGACTGTTCCTCTGCTCCTGCGGGGACGGCCCCGGGACCGCATCCGACGGGACTGGGCAGAACGTCGTCCTGATCACCGTGGACACCCTGCGCGCGGATCACTTGGGGTGCTACGGATACTTCCGCCCAACTTCGCCGCGCATCGACGCCTTGGCCTCCGAGTCCGTGCTCTTTGAGAACTGCACGGTGCCCATGGCCACGACCCTGCCGTCGCATGTGTCCATCCTGACCGGCACCTGGCCGATTGAGCACGGCGTGCTGGCAAACGTGGCCCATGGGGGGATGGCCTACAAGCCCACGAACGCACTGACATCTCTGTCCCAGGCGCTCACGGATTGCGACTACGCCACCGCTGCCTTCGTCAGCGCGAAGCCCCTGCGCCTGAACAGTGGAATCGACAAGGGGTTCTCGCACTTTGACGATCCCAACGCTCCCCAACGTCGTGGTGCAGTGACCGCGGATCGGGCGATCAAGTGGCTGGCGCAACACCTGCGTGAGAAGAACGAACAGCCGTTCTTTCTCTGGGTGCACCTCTTCGATCCCCACGACCCGTTTGATCCGCCGAGCGAATACTCCAGCGCCTTCAAGGCGGGCGCTGGGCTGGAGGCTTACCTGCAAGAGCGCGGATTCTCGGATGCCAGCGCTCGACCCGGGGGTCGCATGGTGAAAACCCGTGAGAGCCACGATGGATACGACGGGGAGATTCTCTACACCGACGAACAAGTGGGGCACCTGCTGGACGAGCTCGATCGTCAAGGAATCCGCGAACGCACCATTGTCTCGTTGATCACCGACCACGGTGAAGGGCTCGGGCAGCACGCAGAGCCCGGCCATGGGTTGATCTGGGATGAGCAGGTGCGCAGCGCGTGGCTGCTGCGTGCGCCCGGACTTTCCGCGCGGCGGGTAACCGCGCGGGTTTCCACCGTCGACTTCCTGCCCACCTTGCTGGAGCTCTTGCAGTTGCCGGAGCTTGGCGCCTTTCGCGAACAGCTCTCTGGAGTTGACGTCCTGGCAGCGAGCTTTCGCGGACGCCCGCAGTTCAGTCAGAGCTCTGCTCGATTGGTCGAGCACGGTCAGCCCCTGGTGCACTCGGTTTCCCAAGGACCCTGGAAATTGCACTGGCAAGACCAGGAGCATCGAACCCTCTACAACCTCGAGACGGATCCCTTCGAGCTCAAGGACGTGGCGGCGAGCCATCCGGAGCGCGTGGAAGAGTTGCAGGAGATCCTGTTGGAGCACTTCGTTCGACTGCAAGCCCGCAGCGCAAAACTAGGCGCGGCGGAAGAGATCGTGCTGGATCCCAGCACCCTCAAGGCCCTGCAAGACTTGGGCTACACCGGCGCCGAGCAAGACGATTGAGCTGCAGCCGCAAGCTGGGAATCAACCCCTAGCGATAGGCGGGAATGAATCTGCCGCCCAGCTGAGTCCAGTTTTCTACGTCCTCAGCCTTTGCCGTGATCTCGATACGGACGCCCTGGCGCAGCACGATGAACGTCGATTGCTTTTTCTCTTGGGAGGCGGAATTCGCGAACAGTCCCAGGCTCGGCTTGCCCGTGAACTCCTCGCCATTCTCCCCGATGATGAGATCCCCGGCCTGGAAGCCAAGCTTGGCCAAGTCGCCGTTTGCATCGGAGATCACCACGCGCAGAGCGTCGGGCGTGATGGCTTGGAATTCGATGTCGGGGCTCGGGACGTCCACGTCCATTTGCTCTGATCCTGCTCTGATCCGGTACGTGCCTGCGCGTAGGTCTTGCCAAGTTGCGTATCCATTCCCGTCGAGCGCGGCAGGTTTCATTTCGGGGCGCAGTGAGTTGGGATCCCCGAGGATCAAGTACAGCGGAGTTCCTACCTGTCCATCTGCTTGATGCACTCGCAGGGTGAAGAGTTCGGGAATGGCGAGTTGAATCCTGTTCTCGCCAGGGTGGATCTGGGCCTTGACCCGATCGAGTTCGTTCGCGTTTCGGGCGTAGGGACCCCTGTCCCCGACTTGCGAGCGCAGAACAATCTCGTAAGGACCGGGTTCCAGTCGTTCCAACAGCTGGGTTCCATCCGTGCCGACCTTGCCCTCGAGGGGACCGCTGAAGGAGGTCCCGTGGTTCTCGTAGCCCTCCTTCTCCGCATACACGATCAACTTGCCTTCGTGGCCGCTTCCGTGATAGCCGCTGACGGTCGCGAGTAGCGTGCCAGGCGGCACGTAGGAGATCAGCACTTCCGATTGTCCGGGCTTCAACTCGACCGACTTAGGACCAAGTTGGGCATGCCTCGTTCTCAGCTCGAACTTTGCGCCCTTTTGGGGGGTGGCCCAATAGACAGCGGCTTCTGCAGCACCCAATTGCACCAGGTACGCTCCATCCGTGTCGGGGAGGACGTCGGTCCTCATGGAGCCACCACCCGTCGGTGACAGGTTGAGGAGACTGAAGTCGACGTCGCCGACGGGGGCTCCGGTGTCACCCTGAACAAGCACGCGGATGCATGTGCTGCGATCCACGGGCGGGAGGATCAGATCGGCTTGAACGAATTGATCCGTCACCTCGACCACCAGAGTGTGAATGGGCAGCGAACCTCCATTGCGGTAGACACCTAGGGCGTGCCGGCCCGCCGTCAGGTCCGGAAATAGGAACTCTGCTCCCGGACGAACCCATTGCTGCTGCTTCGAGCGGAATCCTGTCTCGACTTGTGTGAAGTGGGCTTGAACAATATGTCGCCGTCACTGTCCGCAAGTCCGTACCTGCTCTCGAAGCCCAATCCACGTCCCGAAATCATCACCTCGAGCCGGTAAAAAGTGGCCTTGCCCTCGCCCGAAGCGTGCGGCACCGTGAACTTTCGCGGCTTCTCGTACTTGCTGTACTTCGCCATCGGGCTGGTGCAGCCAACCAGGGGGAACAAAAGACAAAGTGCCAGGGGCGCAAGTTTCAGCACGTCGATTCGGTTCATAGGGACAGGATTCTCAGTCTGTGGGCAAGATCACCAGAGACGGCGCGGCCCCGAGCTGGGCCCATGGTTCACCGCTGGCGTCCCTAGTATCGGGTCCTGAGGTAGAGGACTGCAGTCTCCACTCGGAACAAGTCTGGCGATTTCCGTCGGAATTGGGGGGGCCTGCTCGGAGCCGGGGCTTCCGGGACAATTGGCCCGTTCTTGGGCCCACTACTGCGGAAGCTGGCCAGGTTTGAGCGGGTAGGGGTGGAGTTCATCTCGAGGGAAGGACGAAGAAATCCGAGGAATCACTGGTCGCAGCTGGCCTCAATTCCGTACGACGGGCTAGCCAGAAAGATGACAAGCGCAATCAAGAGAACAAGGCAAGGGGCACGCCGGGGTCTGACCCTCGGTGTGATGCTGCTTATGTTCATCCAGATTGCGCAACCGGCTCTCGCCTTTTTGAGCCGCGGTGGGGTCTCCAAGGACTGCGGTGGGGAGATGACCTGCTGCTGTTCGGGGGAAGAACTCGCTCGTGAAGTTGAGTTTGTCATGAGCTGTTGTGCGGCGCAGGAGCCCGAGATCGAGGTGGCCAGTCACGAGCTGGACACGACTTGCGGTTGCAAGACAGATCCCGTGCCGTTTCCCGCGCCGGACCCGGTCGTTCCTCCTGAGGGATGCGATGGTCTCGGTGAGAGCGCCCTGGCCCAATGGGTTCGAGTGCACGGGGAAGCGATTTCGGTTCAGCCCTATGGGCCGCCAGAAACGGCTTGCGCGCGAGGGGTCCCGGGACCTCCGAGTGGACAGGTCAGCGTTGCGAAGATCCCTCGAGGAGCTTCCGGGTTTGGCGTGGGAAGCGCAGGAGCGTGGGTCTTGTTGACCCGTGGTGTTTCTGGGTTGCTAGCGGTTCTATCCGTCGTTCGCATTTGAGAAGGCTTTCCGACTCCCCAATGGGTTGAGTCGGAGACGCACCGCAGATCGGTTCAGTAGGAACCGGAAGCATTGCTGCGGTGTTCGCGGCCCTTCACCTCGAAGGGACTCGCACCTCGAATGGCCCCGATGATCGCATCGATCGTCGGACTGCTCAGCGCGAGGTCGAGCGACTGCGATCGATGTCGGCGGACCTGAACCCGCTCCGAGATCGAGCTCTGAGACGCGCGTCGTCCCCCGGACGATTGGCATTCACTTCTCAAGCTTGCGAACCAACTGGCTCGCGAACCACCCGGCCTGCGATCTTGCAGGCAACGATTCGGACTCACGCCCATGAAGTCACTCCAATACGCTCCCCTGATCTACCTCGCCCTCGTGGGCTGCGCCTCCCCGCCATCCAACTACAGCGGAAGCCGTGACGCTTGGGACGAGATGCGTAGCAACGTGCGCGAGCTGAACGCAGTGGAACGGCCAGTGCTCGCCGACAACGCTGGACTGCGCGAGCTGCTAGAGTTTGCAAGGACCAATAACCCGGGACTCGGAGCCGCCTTCCAAAACTGGAGGGCAGCGCTAGAGCGCGTCCCCCAAGTGATGGCCCTGCCCAATCCTCGACTGAGTTTTGGAGCGTATCTCTCCGAAGTGGAGACCCGCGTCGGACCGATGCAAGGGCGCATCGGAGTGTCTCAACCGTTCCCGTGGTTCGGCAAACTCGAACTGGCCGGGGACGTGGCTTTCGAAGCATCGGAAGCAGCCCGCCAAGCCCTTGAGGCGGCGCGCCTGGCTCTCGACGAAAAGGTGCGCAACACCTGGTACGAGTACGCCTGGGTCGAGCGCGCAATCCAGATCACCGAGGGCAACCGAGAGTTGCTGACGCACTGGGAAGGTGTCGCCCGCTCCCGCATGCAAACTGGCTTGGGGCGCCACGCGGATGTCATCCGAGCGCAGGTTGAGCTTGGCAAGTTGGAGGATCGAGTGCAGACGCTCAGCGACTTGCGCCGTCCACTAGCGGCCGCCTTGAATGCCGCTCTCAACCGGCCATCGACGGCTCCGCTGCCGAATCCGAGCTTTCCAGAGCAGGTGCCCGTGCCAGCGGACCAGGAACGGTTGCTTGCTTCGTTGCAGGAATCGAGTCCGGTTCTGAAAGCTCAGAGGCATCACCAGCGGAGCGCGGAACACGCTGTGCTGCTGGCGGACAAGGCGTTCTACCCGGACCTTTCAATCGGCGTGGACTACACGTTGATCGGCGACGCGCTCAACCCGAACATGGCCGGCTCCGGCGACGATGCCGTGGCGCTCAGCTTGGGACTGGACTTGCCCATTTGGCGCGATTCCTACCGGGCCGGGTCCCGTCGGGCGGAAGCGCAAGCGAAGGCCGCAGGCCTGAACTACGAGCAGCAGCTGAACCAACTCACCGCTGAGCTCGAGATGGCCCTCTACAAGTTCCGTGACGCGGATCGGCGCATTGAACTGTATTCGGGCAGCTTGGTGCCGAAAGGCGAAGAGTCGATCCAGGCCTTGAACACGGCCTACCAAACCGGCGAAGGAGGCTTCCTCGATCTGATCGATGCGGAGCGTGTTCTCTTGGAATTTCAACTGCAGGCCGTACGGGCCGTCGCCGACCGGGCCAAAGCCCTCGCCACCACCGAACGAATCACCGGCGTCCAACTCAACCAGGATCGTTAATTATGAGCCTTTCAAAAACACAGCATCTCGTTCTCGTCGGCGTACTTGTCGGTTTTGGCTACTCCGCCGGTCGGACGTTTGGTCCGAGTGGTGGTCCAGCTCCTGAGTCGAGCTCTAGCGTTGAAGTCGTGACTGCCAAAGTGCCCGAAGTTTGGACCTGTTCCATGCATCCGCAAGTTCGTTTGCCTGAGGCGGGCAAGTGCCCGATTTGCTTCATGGACTTGATCCCGGGCAATACGGGGGCGGACGATGAGGATCTAGGGCCGCGAACCCTGCGCATGTCGGAAACGGCACGGGCCTTGGCAGAGATCGAAACCGCCAAGGTTGAACGGCGCGCGGTGGCCCATGAAGTGAACATGGTCGGGAAGGTGACCTTCGACGAAACCCGAGTGGCCTACATCACCTCATGGGTCTCCGGGCGCTTGGACCGACTCTTTGTGGACTACACCGGAGTCTCCGTGCGCGAAGGAGATCACTTGGTAGAGATCTATTCGCCCACCCTGTACTCCGCCCAGGAGGAGTTGCTGCAAGCGATTGGAACCTCCAAGAAACTAGAGGGTAGCTCCTTGGACATCGTCCGCACGACGAGCGACCAAACGGTGCACTCAGCCCGGGAAAAGCTTCGGCTCTATGGGCTCTCCGACCAACAGATCCAGGAGGTGGTGGATACGGGGGTGGCCAACGAGCACATCACCGTTCGCGCGCCCTTCGGGGGCGTGGTCGTTCACAAGGACGCCCGCGAGGGGATGTACGTGAAGGAGGGAACGAAGGTCTACACGATCGCCGATCTCTCGAAGGTCTGGGTTCAACTGAATGCCTACGAGTCAGACCTCGCCTGGATTCGCTACGGCCAGGACATCGAGTTCCGCTTGGAGGCGTACCCCGGAGAGACCTTTCACGGTCGAGTCGCCTTCATCGACCCGACCCTCGACGATCGCACGCGAACGGTCAGCGTGCGTCTAAACGTCGACAATCCCAATCAACGTTTGAAGCCCGAGATGTTCGTGTCGGCCACGGCGCACGCAGTGCTAACCAAGCACGGCAAGGTGGTGGACGAGGATCTGGCGGGCAAGTGGATGTGCCCCATGCATCCAGAGATCGTGACCGAAGGCCCGGATGCTTGCCCGGAGTGCGGCATGGACCTCGTGCCTGCCTCTGAGCTTGGCTTTACCGCCTCGGCTGAGGATGGCCGGTCCTTGGTGATCCCGCACACGGCGCCGCTCATTACAGGCCGGCGCGCTGTCGTGTATGTGCGCGTTCCAGATCAGGAGAAGCCGACTTATGAAGGACGCGAGATCGCCCTCGGACCTCGCGCCGGAGATTGGTACGTGGTGTACGAAGGCATCGAAGAGGGCGAAGACATCGTGGTGAAGGGCAACTTCAAGATCGACAGCGAACTCCAGATCCGCGCCAAGCCGAGCATGATGAGTGGGGATGGGACGGCACCCCCCGCGGGACCGCCGGAAGCGACTGCCGTCTCCACGCCGCAGGCCTTCCGCGAGCAGCTCGGTCAGGTGCTCACGGCGTACCTCGATCTCCAGGGCGCGCTCGCAAACGACACGGACAACTCGGGTGCGGCCCAACAGATCCTGAAAGGAATTGTCGCCGTGGACATGACACTCTTGGAAGGGGAAGCGCACATGTCCTGGATGCAGCAGCAAGGTGATTTGGAGCGAAGCGCCCAAGAGCTGGCGGCTGCCCCTGACCTCGCTGGACGGCGCGTGCTCTTGTCGCCGTTCACGGACCGGCTCGTCTATGCGCTCAAGACATTCGGGCATGAGACTTCTGCTGGGAACCCCGGAGTCTTCCATTGCCCGATGGCTTTGGACGGCGCCGGTGCAGACTGGATTCAGTTGGGGGAGGAAACCGCGAATCCGTACTACGGTGCATCGATGCTGCGTTGCGGCGACCTGCAGGACTCCCTGCCAGGCGGCTCCCTCGTTGGGATGGAGATGCCTGCTGGAGGCGAGCCTATGGAGCATGCTGCCATGCCCATGAACTCCGGAGGTGCAATGGCGACCCCGGCGGAATTCAGCCGACAACTTGACGTTGTGGTAGACGCGTACCTGGCGCTTCAGACTGCATTTGCGAATGACGTGGACGACCCTGGCTCGGCTCAGGCCATTGTGGACAGACTCGCTGGGGTCAACATGGGGCTCCTGGCCGGGGAGGCCCACATGGCCTGGATGAAGCACCTACCGACTCTACGTTCTTCCGCCCAAGCACTTGCGAAGGCAGGAGACCTGGAGAGTCGCCGACTGCTGCTCAGCCCACTGACGGAGACCCTCCTCGCATCTCTCAAGGAGTTGGGTTACGGCCACAAGGGCATGGACATCGGCGTGTTCCATTGCCCCATGGCCCTCGATTTCGAGGGGGCAAACTGGTTGCAAGTCGGCGACGAGACCTCCAATCCGTACTTCGGGGACTCCATGTTGCGTTGCGGCTCACGCAAGGAACTCCTTCAAGGGGAGAACTAAGCGATGCTAAACAAGGTCATCCGTTTCTTCCTCGAGCAGAAGCTCGTTGCCTTCTTGCTCGTCCTGTTCGTGATCGCTTGGGGTGCGATGACTGCGCCCTTCGATTGGGAGTTGGGCGGACTTCCACGGAACCCGGTTCCGGTGGACGCCATCCCTGACATCGGTGAGAACCAGCAGATCGTCTACACCCAATGGATGGGGCGCTCGCCCCAGGACATCGAGGACCAGATCACGTACCCGTTGACGGTTTCCCTGCTGGGCTTGCCCGGTGTGAAGACGATTCGGTCCTCGTCGTTGTTCGGGTTCTCGACCATCTACATCATCTTCAAAGAGGACGTGGAGTTCTATTGGTCCCGCTCCCGGGTGCTCGAGAAGCTGAACAGCTTGCCCGGGGGGACACTTCCCGATGGGGTGCAGCCGGCGCTTGGCCCCGACGCGACGCCCCTCGGTCAGATCTACTGGTACACCCTGGAAGGTCGCGACCCCCAAGGCAATCCGACGGGTGGTTGGAATCCCGATGAACTGAGAACGGCCCAGGACTGGTACGTGCGCTACGCACTCATGTCCGCGGACGGCGTTTCCGAAGTGGCTTCCATCGGTGGCTTCGTGCAAGAGTACCAAGTCGACGTGAATCCGGATGCCATGCGCGCTCACCGGGTGAGTTTGGAGGACGTCTACAAGGCCGTGCGTGGGTCCAACCTGGAAGTGGGAGCCCGCGTGATCGAGATCAACAGCGCGGAGTACTTCGTGCGCGGCCTGGGTTGGGTGGAAGAAGTCTCGGACATCGAGGACTCGGTCATCAAGTCCGTGGATGGGGTGCCGATTCGGGTCAAGGACGTGGCCAATGTGTCCCTCGGCCCCGCGCAACGCCGGGGCGCCCTTGACAAGGGCGGCGCGGAGGCTTGCGGTGGGGTGGTCGTCGGTCGCTACGGCGAGAACCCGCTGCAGATCATCAAGAACGTCAAGGCCAAGATCCTAGAGATCGCCCCGGGCTTGCCGCGCAAAACACTCGCCGATGGCACCGTCTCGCAGCTCACGATCGTTCCCTTCTACGATCGATCCGGACTGATCTACGAGACCCTGGGGACCTTGAGCACGGCGATCGGCGAGGAGATTCTGGTCACGATGATCGTGATCCTCTTCATGTTGATGCACCTGCGTTCCTCGATCGTGATCTCGGCGCTCTTGCCGATCGCGGTGTTGTTCACCTTCATCTTCATGAAGCTGTTCAAGGTGGACGCCAACATCGTGGCGCTCTCGGGGATTGCGATCGCCATCGGAACGATCGTCGACATGGGGATTGTGCTCTGCGAGAACATCTTGACCCGCTTGAAACGGGCGGGACCGGACGAGTCTCACCTCGAAGTGGTCTACAGTGCGACCACGGAAGTCGGTTCGGCAATCCTGACGGCGGTGGCGACGACTGTGGTCGGCTTCCTGCCCGTCTTCAGCATGATCGGCGCGGAGGGCAAGCTGTTTCGACCGCTGGCCTTCACGAAAACGTTTGCGTTGATCGGATCGATCACTGTCGCCTTGCTGATCATTCCGCCCTTCGCCCTGCTGCTCTTCCCATCACGGGGCGGGCGTTTGGGGGACCTATGGCGCGCGTTCCTGGCGAAGTGGCGTCCGGCTCAGAAGGGCTGGCCCTACCTGCTGAATGGCCTGGCGATCCTGCTGGTGGCATCCCTGCTTGCCACCCACTGGGAACCCTTGGGCCCCGAGAAAGGCAGCCTGCGCAACTTGGCCTTCGTGCTGACAGCAACCGTTGGAGTGCTGCTGACCTTCACGCTCTTCATGCGAGTGTACGAGCCGGTTCTGCGCTGGGCTCTAAACCACAAGCTGATCTTCCTCTGCCTACCCGCGGGCTTGATGGTCTTTGGCGCGACGATCTGGCTGGGGGTCGACCGCGTGTTCGGTTTTATCCCTACGTCCCTGGCCAAGATCGGGGTTGAGCAGGAGGTCATTCGTTCGACGACCTTATGGAGCGATGGCAAACACGCCTTTCCGGGACTTGGCAAGGAGTTCATGCCGGCCTTGGACGAAGGCTCCTACCTGTTCATGCCCACGACCATGCCTCACGCTTCGATTGGAGAAGCGTTGGACGTCTTGAAGAAGCTGGATCTGGCGATCGAAAGCATTCCAGAGGTCGAATTGGCGGTGGGGAAAATTGGCAGGGTGGAGAGCGCTCTGGATCCAGCGCCCGTCTCCATGGTGGAAACGGTGGTGAACTACTTGCCCGAGTACGTAACGGACAAGGGCGGGCGGCGACTGAGCTTCGCGTTTGACGAGGACCAACAGGAATTCCTGCGCGACGAATTCGGCGAGTTGATTCCGAGCGAAGAAGGCCGACCCTTCCGCAACTGGCGTCCCGAGATCAAGGAACCAGGGGACATCTGGGACGAGATCGTGAAGGCTGCGAAGCTGACCGGAACCGTCACCGCCCCGGAGCTGCAACCCATCGCGGCACGCATCGTCATGTTGGCCAGCGGCATGCGCGCTCCCATGGGCGTCAAGGTCAAGGGCCCGTCCCTTGAAGTCATCGAGGAAGTCGGACTGGAGCTCGAGAGGCTGCTCAAGCAGGTGCCTTCCGTGAAGCCCGAGGCCACCTTCGCGGACCGCGTGGTGGGCAAGCCCTACCTCGAGATCGACGTGGACCGCAAAGCGGCTTCGCGCTACGGCGTCACGATTGCCAAGGTGCAGGACGTGATCGAGGTGGCCCTCGGTGGCCGGCGGGTCACGACCACCGTGGAAGGCCGCGAACGCTACCCAGTGCGAGTGCGCTACCAACGGGAGCTGCGGGACACCATCGAGGGCATGAACAGCGTCTTGGTTCCCACTTCTTCAGGTGCTCAGGTGCCGCTGACCCAGCTCGCGGAGATTCGCTATTCGCGCGGTCCGCAGATGATCAAGACCGAGGACACGTTCCTCACGTCCTACGTCATCTTCGACAAGCAAGCGGGCCACGCCGAGGTCGATGTGGTCAACGAGTGCCAAGCGTTCCTCGAGGCGAAAATCGCCAGCGGTGAGTTCGTCTTGCCCGCCGGAGTTTCCTACACCTTCGCGGGGTCCTACGAGAATCAGCTGCGAGCCGTGAAGACCCTGGCCGTTGTCTTGCCTCTCGCGTTGTTCCTGATCTTCCTGATCCTCTACCTGCAGTTCCGGGCTGTCTCGACCACCTTGATGGTCTTCAGCGGTGTGTTCGTGGCTTGGTCCGGTGGCTTCATCATGATCTGGCTGTACGGGACCCCATGGTTTGCGGACTTCGAGATGTTCGGCGTCAACATGCGCGATCTCTTCCAGGTGCGCGCCTTGAACCTCAGTGTGGCCGTTTGGGTCGGGTTCCTGGCGCTCTTCGGGATCGCTACCGACGACGGCGTGGTGATGGCGACCTACCTGAAGCAATCCTTTGAGAAGCGCCAGCCCGAGACGGTTCCGGAAGTTCGGGAAGCCATCGTCGTCGCAGGCAAGCGCCGCTGCCGACCGTGCTTGATGACGACCGCGACGACCATCCTCGCGCTCATGCCGGTGCTGACTTCCACTGGTCGTGGTTCCGATGTCATGCTACCCATGGCGATTCCCTCCTTCGGCGGGATGGCTGTCGAGTTGATCACCATGTTCGTCGTTCCCGTCCTCTACTCGATCGTCCAGGAGCGCCGCGTGCGCCGAATGAGCCAGAGCTAAGGGCTGGCGTTCTGAGGGGTAGCCGCTTCTCGCAGGATCGGGCAAACTTTGCGCCGTTCCTGCGAGAGACTTTCCTTCGCAGTGCGTTGACCGTACCCATGACAGCTATGAAAGCAATCGGTTATCGCAACTATGGCCTGCCCGAGGTTCTGCATGTTTGCGAGTTGGACAAGCCAATCCCGCGGGCGGACGAGATCCTGGTTGAGATCCATGCTGCCGAGGCGACGAAGGCCGACTGCGAGCTGCGCAGCTTCCAGTTTGCTGTGAAGTGGTTCTGGTTGCCCCTGCGGCTCGCCATGGGAATCCGCAGACCCCGGCGCCCGCTGCTCGGCGGGTACTTCGCGGGCAAGGTCGTGCAGGTCGGCGAGCAGGTGGAACGCTTCCAAGTGGGAGACGAAGTCTTCGGAAGTGCTGGTCTGCGCATGGGTGCCTACGGTGAATACGCCTGCTACCCCGCGAGCTACAGCATCGCTGCCAAGCCGACCAACTTGAGTTTCGAGCAGGCCGCCGCGGTTCCCCTGGGAGCTTTCAACGCTCTGCACTTCATGCGGAAGGCGAAGATTCAGCCGGGCGCACGGGTCTTGGTGAACGGAGCCGGGGGCAGCATCGGAAGCTTCGCCGTGCAGATCGCCAAGGGGATGGGGGCCGAGGTGACCGCCGTGGATATAGGCATCAAAGAAGAGATGTTGCGCAGCATCGGTGCGGATCACTTCTTCGACTACACAAAAGAGGACTTCAGCTCGGCGGGACGCACCTACGACGTGGTCTTCGACATGGTCGCGGGCAGTTCCTATTCGAAGTGCATCGGAGTCCTCAACTCGAAAGGGCGCTACCTGATGGGCAACCCGCGCGTCTCGGGCATGATCCGTTCGCTCTTCACGGGCTGGCTGACGCAGAAGTCCGTGCACTTCGCCTTCGCGGGGGAGACCTTGCAGGAGCTACTCGATCTCAAGCAGATGCTCGAGGCCGGGGAAATCCGCCCGCTGCTGGACCGCGTCTATCCGCCGAGTCAAGCGGCCCAGGCCCATCGGCGGGTTGAAGCGGAGGAGCGCCTAGGAATCGTGGTCCTCAACATGAGGCAGTTCTCGACTCCTTGACGCTCCACCGCGGACTGCTTACTGGGGCGTCCGAATCACCAGGTTGCGAATCTCCATCATGTCTTCCATGGCAAAGCGGATGCCTTCGCGGCCGAGGCCGCTGTCCTTGACGCCGCCGTAGGGCATGTTGTCGACGCGCCAGGAAGGAACATCTCCGATGATGATGCCACCGACGTCGAGCTCATCCCAAGCCTTTTGCATCTTGTAGAGGTCGCGCGTGAAGATGCCCGCTTGCAAACCGAACTCGCTGTCATTGACCTCCACCAAGGCCTCGTCAAAGCTGTTGAAGCTGCTGAGAATGGCCACCGGGCCAAAGGCTTCTTCGGCACACAGGGGTTGGTCCTTGGGGACGTTCTCCATCAGGGTCGCCTGCAGCATGGCACCCTCGCGCGTTCCGCCGCACAGGATCGTGCCGCCCGCTGCGACCGCGGATTGAATCCACTTGTCGAGCCGTTCCGCCTCGCCCACGGAAATCATGGGGCCGATGAAGGTGTCCTCGTTTTTGGGATCACCGGAGATCAAGACCTTGGTGGCTTGCACCAAGCGTTGCTTGAGGTCGTCGTAGATGGAGCTGTGCACAAGAATCCGTTGCACGCCGATGCAGCTTTGGCCGGATTGGTAGAAAGCGCCGACGACCAGGCGCTTGACGGCGTCATCCAAGTCCGCGTCCTCGTCGACCACACAAGCCGCGTTGCCACCTAGCTCGAGCACGACCTTCTTCTTGCCCGACTTGGCCTTCAAGTCCCAGCCGACTCCGGGGGAGCCTGTGAAGCTGAGCAGCTTGAGACGATCATCGGTGGTGAACAAGTCCGCGCCATCTCGCCGGCAGGGGAGGATCGAGAAGCTGCCCTTCGGCAAGTCGGTCTCCGCCAGCACCTCGCCAATGATCAACGCTCCAATCGGCGTGCGGCTGGCGGGCTTGAGCACGAAGGGGCATCCGACCGCAATCGCCGGGGCGACCTTGTGGGCCGCCAGGTTGAGCGGGAAGTTGAAAGGGGAGATGAAGGAGCAGGGACCGATCGGAACGCGCTTGAACATCCCGCGATAGCCCTTGGCCCGGGGCGAGATCTCCAGGTTCATGATCTCACCGCCGATGCGGACGGACTCTTCCGCAGCAATGCGAAAGGTGTCAACCAAACGGCTGACTTCACCGCGCGCATCCTTGATGGGTTTGCCCGCTTCGACGCACAGGGAGAGGGCCAACTCGTCCGCGCGCTCTTCGAAACGCTTGACGCAGTGATTGAGCACAGCCTGCCGTTCGTAAGGTGCCATGGCGGCCATGGGGCCTGCGGCAGCAGCAGCTGCGGCAATCCCGCGATCGATGGTCGCGGCGTCTGCCATGGCGACGCGATAGGCCACTTCTCCGCTGAACTTGTCGGTGACCTCCAAATCCGTGTTGGGGGTCTCCGGAACGTTGGCTAGGTAGTACGGAAAGGTCTTCATGATTCTTCCTTTTGGCGTCGGCTTAGATCTTGCCGCTGAGCTCTTGGATTTCGTGGTTGAGGATGCGGTCGTTGTCCGAGTAGTCCACGGGCACTTCGATCAGGTGCACTGCAGGTTCGGCCAGGGTCTTGCGTAGGATTGCTCCCAGGTCTTCCGTGCGGGTCACCCGGTGTCCTTGTGCGCCGTAGCTTTTTGCGTACTGGACAAAGTCGGGATTGCCATAGTCCAAGCCGAAGCTGTCGAGGCCCATGCCCGTTTGCTTCCACTTGATCATGCCGTAGGCGTCGTCCTTAAGGATCAAGACGACAATGTGGAGTCCAAGCCGGACCGCCGTTTCGAGCTCTTGGGAATTCATCATGAAGCCCCCGTCGCCACACACGGCCATGACTTGACGGTCCGGGTGCACGAGCTTGGCCGCGATGGCGGAGGGCAAGCCGGCTCCCATGGTGGCGAGGGCGTTGTCCAAGAGCACCGTGTTCGGGGAGCTGGCCTTGTAGTTGCGCGCGAACCAAATCTTGTAGACCCCGTTGTCCAGGGCGATGATGCCCTTGCCTTCAATCGCCTCGCGAACCTCGCGCACGAGCCGCTGGGGGTAAACTGGGAAGCGCGAGTCTTCGGTGCCCTCGAGCTCGTGGGCGGCGCCAGCTGCGCGCACTTCGAGGAAACGACTCATGTCCCAATGGGGTTGGGCTTGGAGCTGCTCTGATATCTGCCAGATGCTGTTGGCGATGTCGCCGATGACTTCGATTTGCGGGAAGTAAACGGCGTCCACTTGCGCGCTCGAAAAGTTGACGTGAATCACGTCCACACCGCCAGCTCGCATGAAGAAGGGCGGCTTCTCCATCACATCATGGCCGACGTTGATGATCACGTCCGCCGCTTCTGTGGCGCGATGCACAAAGTCGCCGGAGGAGAGCGTCGCGTTGCCCAAGTAGAGCGGGTGGTTCTCGTCCAAGACGCCCTTGCCCATTTGGGTGGTGATGAACGGGATGCCAAAGCGCTCGACCAGGCTGCCAAGCATCTTGGCAGTTAGCTTGCGGTTCGCCCCTGCCGCCACCACCAACACCGGGTGCTTGGCTGCCTGAATGCGATCTACAGCGGCGCGAATCGCCTTGTGCTCGGCTGTGGGGCGGCGGGCGAAACTCGCGGGGATCAGGCCTTCCTCCGTGGACTCGCGGGCGATGTCCTCGGGCAGCTCGATGTGCGCAGCCCCCGGTTTCTCTTCCTGGGCGAGCCGAAACGACTCGCGGATGCGCGCAGGGATGTTGGCGGCGCTCACCAGTTGCTTGGTGGTCTTCGTCAGGGAGCGCATCATGTCCACCACATCAAGCACTTGAAACTGCCCTTGCTTGCTGGCTTTGATCGGTTTCTGTCCGGTGATCATCACGAGTGGCATGCCTCCTAGTTGAGCGTAGGCGGCGGCGGTGACGAGGTTGGTGGCGCCCGGTCCCAAGGTCGAGAGGCAAACGCCAGCCTTCCCCGTCAAGCGGCCGTAGGTCGCGGCCATGAATCCGGCGGCTTGTTCATGCCGAGTGAGGATCAAGCGGATCTGTTTGGAGCGCGAGAGCGAGTCCAGAAGATCAAGGTTCTCTTCCCCTGGAACTCCGAAGATGTACTCGACACCCTCGGACTCTAAGGCCTGCACGAATAGGTCGGATGCTTTCACGGGAATCCTTGGGTCGGTGTCGGCGGGGGCCGTCTAGGCGGCGAACAAGGCTACGGCTTGCGCCGACCGGAGCCAGAGGTCTTTCCCGCCTTTTCAATTCGTTTCGAAAGGGCACGAGCGGCTGCGAGTTGCCCGCGGCGAGCAGGGCGCCGGATCCAAGGCCTATCCTGTTGCTTCGTCCGAGCCTCGATCTGGGTACATCCCGGACTCCAGGCGGAACCCGGGCAGGATGCAAAGGTTGTGCAGGGTCTCGCAAAGCTCCCACCGGCAACCTAGGCGGGGATCCCCGCAAACTCCGTCGAACCCGACTCCAGCGCATTCTGGGCCTGTGGCCCCGTGGGGAGTATGGTGAAGACCCGATCCTCGTCCCCCCAAATGAAGACCCCGCTTTCCCCCGAGCGACCGCACTCATCATGATTTCCATCCGCTGCCTGCTTCCACTGTTTCTCCTGAGCTCTGCGACCGCCAACGCCGGGGACATCCTCTGGCGAGTTGACTTGCAAAAGACTCAGGAGGCCGCGGCCGCTTCGAAGTCGGTCGTTTTCATCGCGGTCAACATGGATGGAGAGCGCGCCAATGATCGCTTGGTGCAGGAGACCTACGCCGACCAGACGATTCAGGAGTTGTCCGAGCGAACCCTCAACCTGGTGGCCTCTAACTTTGAGCACGGTTCGAGCGATAAGCCCTGCTCGCGCTTCAAGACGGTGACCTGCGAGGAGCATCGTCACGTGGATGGGGACGTGCGCTCGAAAATCCTTTCTCCCGACGCACGAGGCTTTGTCGTCGCTCCACAACACGTCTTCCTGGGTCCGGATGGGAAGGTGATTCTCTCGGTTCCTTACGACCTGAAGACAGCGGAATTGGAGTGGTGCTTTGTGCATGCTTTGCGCAGCGTGGATCCGGATCTGAAGATCGGGCTCTCGAGTGGTGCTCGGCCGCCGAAGCGCTTGATGATGGGGAGTGTCTACTCCCTGGAATCGGAAGAGGCCGCGGAACAACAGGCTCCCCTGACCCGCGAGGCCGCCCTCGAACTCATCAAGGACCTGAAGAAGGGCAAGTTCAAGGGGGGCGATCTAGTGAGCGCGGTTCGCCGGCTCGCCATGGCCGATGAACCCGAGGCGCGTGAATACTGCTTGCAGCAGCTGCGCAAGGTTCCCGGACGCAGTGGCGGCAAGCTCGGCGGCGGCGCACAGCACAAGGACGTCCGGCCCACGCACTTGCATTGGATTGGCGCGCACTCCCCGTCGAGCTACTGGGAAGTGATGGTCGAGTTCATCGACGACAACGATCCGGAAATGCGAGCCGAGGCCATCGTCGCCCTAGAGCAGCTGGGGGACAAGCACTCGCTCAAGGCACTGGTTGCCCGTCTGCGGAAGGAGAAAGAGGAGCGCCTGCAAAAGAACATCTTGCGAGCCATCGGTACCTGTGCGGCGGACGACAAGACCGCGCGCAAGACCCTGCTCAAGCAGGCCAAGTCCAAGCGTGAACCCCTTTTGCAAATCAACGCTATCCTTGCCCTGGGCTGGCTGTCCAAGCACAAGGACATCGATGAGTTCTTGCTGGAGAGTCTGGAGGCTGAGGTGGAGGACACGCGCCGCGCCGCGGTGCTCGCCATGGCGCTCACCCGCGATCAGGCCTGGCACGAGATCCTGAAGGGCGAACTCGCCAAGTCGCCTACCCCTGTCTATCAAGAGACGCTCGAGAAGGGCATCGCACTTCTGGAAGGCGGCCCGACCAGCGGACTGCGCACTGTCGTCGAAGAACTCGCCTCCGATGAGATCGAACGGGAGCGCATCTTTGGGCCCTCGGACAAGAAGCGTCGAGGCGCAGGGACGAGAGACCAGGACAGCAAGGGGGATACCCCGCGTGGTGTGCACTAGCTTCAGCGGTCGGGACTCGGGATTCGCACCTCCCGTTGAGATTCAAAGCGCGCCCGTCGAATCCGGCGCGCGCCTTTGCTACTGGTGACGCACCGGCACCGTGATCGGCCAACCCGGAAACTGCTCTGTGGAGGGCAGGCTCACATCAACCGTGCGCGGCCAGCACTCAAAGGTCACCGTGCCCGCTGCCTTGTCGAAGCGCACGAGCCCATAGCCTTCGCCGTTGTAGCCTTGATCCGGATTGGCGTAGGCATGCATGGTGATCTTGTTCTGAAAGCCATCCAGGTAGTCGCCGGTGTAGGGCAGGACAGAATCCTCATCGCGGTTCGCGCCCGGGGCTTCTCCCTCGGGCAACCACCAACGTTCGTAGATCGTGTTGACACTCGCGGGCACGATGAAGGCCCAGGGGCCATCGCGAAACTCGTCGATGCCGTGTTGAATGACTGTCGACAGGTGCTGGTCCCCGCCGATGTGAATCGCACCCGCCGCTTGGATCAGTCGCAGAGCCTGGTTGCGTCCGGTTTGCGGCCAGCCGTTGGAGTCCAAGTCGGCGAACAAGCGGTTGTCGCGATCCCCGTGGATGTGCGCGCCACCGCAGAAGCCCGTTTGCGAGAGCACGGCCTTCATGCGAACACCGGACCAGCTTTGACCCCACTCGTTGAGGAACTGGTGCTGCCGTTCCCCGAGCAAAACGAGTCCGGGCAAGTCGATGCTCGCCGGATCGTACTGCGGGTCATTGATGTGATCCGGTCGCGGCCCTTGCTTGGGGATCTTGCCGGCGGGGCCGGACTTGAACTTGCGGTCTTCCAGGATGGCGAAGTCGATGCCCCCGAGCATCAGGCTGGTGAAGTACACACCGATGCCTTGCCCGATGGGCGCTGGGTCCACGGGATCGGGCAAGTGTGCCGTCTGGCAGCGCTCGACCATGCGCACGTACTGCGGGTGGTGGTTGTAGCCCCCGTCGGAACTCCCTTGAAGCTTGGCCACCTTGCCGGACTCGCCCCACAGGTTCGCCTGTCCAATGTCGTGGTCATCGGGAATCGTGATGCAGGGGCGATCGCGGAAGACGTCGCGGAACTGCAGGCCGAACTTGAGCCAGGCCGCCGTGTGTTGTTTGTGGTCGTAGCTCTGATCCCCGGCAAAGAAAACCAAGTCGGGATCGTGCCAAAGGATGTTGCGCACATAGTCCGGACGCAGGCCCCGATCGCGACTGGAGTTGCAGGAGAGCGCGGCCATGCTGATCTCGTTGCGACCTACCGGGTCCCGGCGCACGGTTCCGTAATAGACAGCCTGTTCCCCATGTCGAATCCGATAAGACACGTCGCGGGCAGCATCCCAATTCTCGACGCGCAGCAGGGCGGACCAACCGAGGTCATTCACTTGGGCGCTGGCCTCCTCACGCCAGCTGCCGTTGCGCAGGCATTCCAAGCGAACCGTACGCGTCTCCTTGGGATAGAGCGGGAAGAGTTGAGCGGTCAGCTTTAGAGTGCTCGCATGCACCGTGTAGATGCCGAAAGCGATGACTTCATTGCGCGGGACCCGGGTCTCGACGATCGCGGACGGTTCCCGGTTCCACCAATCGTTGATGCACAGGCTGTCGAGGGCCTCGAAAGGAGCCAACACCGGTGGCGCTCCCGGATCCTCTGGACCCTGTGCGGAGAATGAGAGAGGTTGCAGCAGCAGGAGTGCGCAGAGCATTGATTGAGTCATGGTGGCGTTCACAAGGGAATCGGGGCCGCTAATCTACACCTCGGGGTTCCGTGGGGGATTGAACTCTTTGCATCGGGACTGGGAGAATTACCCGTTGGCAGGCGACGGGACGCGCCCGCCTGTTGACGGCGAAGCTTGACCCGGTCCGTACGCTTGTGGGCTGCGCTCCTGGCTCGCTTCCGCGGCATTTTCCCAGCTTTCGCAGGCGAAACATAGCGCTTCCCAGTAGGGTCAGCTTGATGAAGAGAGACCATCGGCAAGGCGTCGTCAGCCTGTTGATCTGCTCTGCGCTCGCGGGATTTGCAGCGATCCCCGCGGACCAGGTCGAATTGTTTCAGAACACCGGATTCGAAGAGGAGCTCAAGGAATGGCGGGCGCTCGACATGAGCAAGACCTGTCAATTCGAGATCGACAAGAAGGTCAAGCAAGCCGGCAAGGCCAGTCTGCGCATTGAACGGGGCGACGGGGAGCGACCGGACTTCCTCAAGCAATTTGTGGACCTACCCGCCGATACGGGGGAGCTGACCTTCAGCGTGATGACGCGCATCGAAAAGGAGGGGGGAGCTCGAGTCACCCTGCTCTTTTCCGATGGGGCGGAGACGACCCTCTCCCAACCGGAGGTCGGCGTGTTGCAACGCACCCGCAAGAAGTGGAAGGAGCTCTCGGGAAGCTTCAAAGTTCCAGAGGGAGCTCGCCGGGTCGGCGTGAATTTTTGGTTTTCGGAGCCGGGTGTGGTCTGGCTGGATGAAGTGAGCTTGCAATGGGACGGACCTTCCCAGGGAAAGACCAGCAAGCAAGCGGACAGCCTGACCTTGGACAACGGCGACTTTAGCAAGGGCCTGCAGGGCTGGGATCCGATCGATCTGGGACAGTCCACGGTCAAAGGGAGTCACGACCGTCGCATCGGAGCGGGCAGCTTGCGCCTAGAGCGCGAGGGCCAGCGCCTCTTTCCACTCGGGGGCTATGAGACGCGCGTCCCACGCAACAAACGGGAGAAGCGCGTGAAGCTTTCTTTCTGCGTACGGGCCGATCCTACGGCGCGCGCTTGCTTGAGTCTGCAAGCCCTCGGAGAGGGAGGCGCTTTGCTCGCAACGGAACGAACGCTGATCGTGCCCCGGGGCAAGCAACTCAGCCCCGGGCAGCTCACGATGGACGTCCCCGACGGCACGGTTTCCCTTGCTCTGGTCGCCTCCTTGGGTGGGACCGGCAAGGTTTGGTTCGATGACTTCAAGTTGGGAGGCAAGTGATGTTGGCATTCCTCTTCTTGAGTGCAGCGCTGCTCGTCGCTCCCGGTGGCGAGAAGCTGTCGAGGTCTGAACAGCTCGCCTGGAGGACGCTGGTGACGGAAGTGGTCACCCAGCCGCAGCAAACCCTGGATGTGGAGAGCATCAAGGAGTTCGAGAGATTCGACACGGCCGAGCTCGCGCGCGTGGCGCGCCTGGGGCCAAACTACGACTCCGATAGCGCCAAGGCGCGTGAGGTGAATGGCGCGAAGGAAACCCTCGAGAGTTTCGGGCGAACGACCTCGGGCTACTCGTTTGAATACGAAGGCCACGTGTACCGCTACGCCGTGAGCTTGCCTCGCAAGTACGAACCCTCCGAAGCCTGGCCGCTCTTGCTGGATCCGGGTCATGGCAGCGGCGCGAAACTGGACGCCGCTGGCAAAGCGGGCATGCTCGACTACTACCGGAACATGGCGGATGAGGCCGGTGGAAGGGATTGGATCGTGATTCGCACGGAGATCATCGAGCAGGTCGGAGCCGGCGGTTTGCACAAGCCGCTGCCCGAGGACGAGGTGATCGCGGTGTACGACGCCTTCTTCCGGGACGTTTACAGCCGCTTTCATGTGGACCTCTCGCAAGTACGCGTGGCAGGCATCTCGCAGACTGGTTTCTGGGCCTGGTACTTGGCGGCCGCGCGACCCTCGCGCTTCGCTGGCTTGGCCCCGGCCGCAGCGGTGACCTGGCAAGTGGATCCAAATCTAGAGAACCTGCGCAACCTGGCGATCTTTGTCGCCCATGGGGATCAAGACGAGAAGTGCCCAGTTGAGCAACCCCGGGTTGCCGTGCGCCGACTTGCCAATCTGGGCGCAAGGGTGCTCTATCATGAGATTGCAGAGGCCGGCCACGACGGCAAAGTGTTTTGGCGCATCGCGAAGGGCCTGGAGTTTCTCAAGCAGCACCCTCGCGATCCCTACCCCAAACAGATCTCGAAAGCCTGCGCGAATCTGCGCGAAGGGGGTTGGGCCTACTGGTTGCGCATCGATGAGTTGGAGCGCGAAGACGGCGGCGAGGCGTCGGTCAAGCGCCCGGCACTGGGGGGCGTCGATGGCAAAATTGAAGGCCAAGAGATTCGCCTGCACTCCGAAGGCGTGAAGCGTGTGACCCTGGGCTTGTCCAGCGAACTGCTCGACTTGGACCAGTCAATCACCGTCATCTGGAACGGCAAGACCGTGCACGAAGGAAAGCTACAGACAAGCGCCCAAGCCATGCTCGAACTCATCGGTAGCAAGGCGGACTGGATCGGCGTTTTCGAGGCCAAGCTGGAGCTAACCGGGCCCAAGCGCTAGTGCGTGGCGCGGGGCTGACGATGAAAATCCGATGAAGAAATCCCTACTGCCCTTCCTGCTCCTCGCGCTTGCCCTTGGGGCCTTCTTGTCTTGGCAGGGAGCGAGGCCAACTGCTCCGTTGGGATCTGTGCCGAGCATGGCGCCGCCCTTGGAAGAGCAGGTGGAGCAGGCCGCCCTCGATCTTCCCAAGAACTCCGCAAGCAGGGAGGCCGTCGCGGAAGAATGCGAGCCCATCAAGGAAGTTGAGACGCCGCAGACAGCGGCTCACGCCAAGCCCATCAAAAAGCGCACGCCCGCCAAGGTGGTCGTTCCGGAGGAGGAGTGGGTGACGTGCTCGGGTCGCGTGCAGTTGGTGGCTGGAGGCTATCCGGTCGAAGCGCAGGTGCACTTCGCACGCATGGGAGATTCAGCTCCGCGAGTCGTTGCTTGTGACGAGCAGGGAGCCTTTGCGCTGCGCTCCCCGCACGGGCGCTTCTCCTTGTTCGCCACGGCGCAAGGCTGCGCACGTAGCGAGAGGCTAGAGTTCGAAACCGTTGCGGGAGAGAACCGCGACGCTGTTCTGATTGAACTGAGTCTTGGAGTGCTGCTTACCGGTGAGCTGCTCCCGAACATCCTCAACCGCAGCGGACGCAAGGTGTTGGCGAGCCGCGTCGACCGCTACGAATCAATCAGCGCGACTTGCGATGAACAAGGACGCTTCCAGTTCGAGTCCCTCGTGCCCGGTTCCTATCGCGTGTTCCTAGATTGGCGCAGTGGCGGTGGAGGCGGCCGCAATTGGGTCGAGCTCTACGCGAATCGAGCTGAGCAAAGAGTGGAGTTGGTTCGCGGCCAGCCGGCCCACGTGGTGCTGGGCGGGATTGTTGCTGGCCAGATTCTCGTCTCGGGCATCGTCACCAGCGCGGGGGAACCAGCGGCGAATTTTCTGGTGTACGCCTTCACAGAAGAGGACTCCCAACCCCAGGACATTGCGCGCACCGGCAAGGACGGAGCCTATCAGATCAAGCTCGTTGCCCCCGGTGATGTGCGTTTCACCGTCGGCGACCTCCCACTCACCCAAGTCTCGTTCGAGCGCTTCATTCCCAATGCCCCCGAACACTCCTTGGACTTCACGCTCCCGGGCGGCGTCATTCGCGGAACATTGACGCGCGCTGACGGGAAGCCGTTGATCGGCCAGCGCTTGCTGCTGAGCGCCGCCGACGCGCCTTCCGGCGCGCGCGACATGGGGCTGGTGCGCCTGGAGCTGGCAACGCCCGAGGGGCAGTTCGAGTTCAAGAATCTACGGCCGGGCCGCTTTCGTCTACGCACCGGTGGAATCGTCGGGCATCAGCCCGAGAATGACCAAGGAGTTCAGATCCTTCAGGCCATCGAGGTGAGGTCCGACACGGATGTTGTTCAACTCGACATCGACCTGCGTCCCCAAGTGATCTTGACCGGCCGCGTCCTGAACGCCGACGGGGACCCCGTGGAGGGAGCGCAAATCCGCGTGGTGGACTCTGCCGGTTGGTCCATGTTGATCTGGGGCAAGGTGCTTAGCGCGTCCGACGGCAGCTACAGCTTCCCGGAAGTCGGCGACGGCAAGCTACGCGTCTGGTGCGAGGTGGACGGCAAGGCCGGGCCGGAAGCGAGCGTGGACCTGCAAGCGGGGGAAGCGCGCCAGCTAGACTTGATCGCGCCTGATTAGTTCGTGGAAGGGTCGTCTGTGCTCGCGGGCGACAGTCTTGCGTGACGCGGCTCTGCTCGGCTGGCGCTATGCGAGTGCACTGGCCAAGAGCGGCAGCCCGCGTGGGGCTAGTTGGCGCCCTCTACCGCGCTTGGCTGAGTGCTGCCGATGCGCACCCAAAACTCTTGGAAGGAAGAACTCGGTGAGTCCTCATCCAGGTGGGTGCGGTTGTTGTTGACGTCCACGTGATCCGTTGGGACCCCTTGTGAATCGTCGATCACGAGGCTCAGGCCTTCGACTTCAAGGATTCCCAAGCGGTGCCCGCCTTCGTGATCGGGGCAGTCTTGCAAGAACAACTCCTGCTTCTCCTGCAAGAGCTCGCCCCACTCGTACCACTCGTTGGTGTTCACTGTCTTTCCGTTCGGCAGAAGGAATTGCTCCACGTCGCCGCTATAGAAAATGAGATCCCGTCCAAACCGAGCGTGGGGGCCAGGGATGACGAAGAAGAGGATGACGATCGTGATGACGATCAGGCCGATGAACTTCATGGGGAGGGGGCGTGCTAGTCAGCGCGGGGTGGGCACGGGTTAGTGGTCGCTGGAGTGAGGCCACGCATCGGGAACCACGAAGCCGCGGTGCAGCTCACGTTGATTCTCATCGAGACCAAGGATCTGGACCGGATGGAGCGGGCCCTGGTCCAAGTGGAGTGCCAGAGAATCGAGGGTGTGAAGCGTCCATGTTGGGGAGGGGTTGGGGCAAGTCAACCAATCGCGTTTGCGAATGACCAGGTAATGCTGCGCTTCGGGGATTCGTGAGAGATCTTTCCGTGGAGCCCACCAGCCGCGCAGATGGTCGGGGGAGGAGATCTGGTCCACCCGGCACGCACTCCATTCCATGTGCAAAGGATAGAACAAACGGCCACGGACGAGGGCCTTGCTCTGAATCGGCTGTTCGGTTCCGAGGGCTTCCTTCGCGGCGGGAGTCGACGGAAGCTTCAATTGATGGTCGCGCATGCGCTTGACCTTGCGATCGAGGCGATCCACGGTGCGCGGTCCGAGGAAGCAGAGATCGGGGTTCGCGTTTTGATCCCGGTGGAAGAGGTAGAACTTGACGGCGACTTCCCAGTGCTCGGTGAGTCCGGCGCCATTCGTGAACAGGAAGTCGAGCTCCCCCAAGGTGCGTCGATCCTCTCGGATGACCGTACCCCGGCGAACGTCGCTGACGCCCGGCGTATGCCGCAATTGAAGTTCCACCAAGTCCTCGAAGTAGATGCCCAAGCGCAAATGATCCGCATGCTTGGCTTGCAGGGCACCCGCTAGTTCTTCCGCGGACGGCACGACCTGGGCGAGCGAGTCGAGCGTCGGACAATCGAAGGCTCCCTGGGCGACAAGGCTTGGACTTGTGGCAAGCCAGCGCAAGTCATTCTGTACTTCGGTGTTCATCGAGTAGGGCAGGCACTATCGCCTTGAAGTCCACGAAGCAGTGAGGTCCTTTCCTCTGGAACGCTCACAGCCCCTCGAGGATATCCGCCAGGTGCTCTTCGATGTTCTGCGCGAGCAACTCGTGCCCGCGCTCATTCGGATGCAAGCCGTCGGGCAAGTTGTAGCGCGGGTCTCCGCCGACTCCTTCGAGCCAGTCCGCAATCAGAGTGACTTGCATGTCCTCCGCCACCCGCCCATAGATCTCGCGAAAGGCGTTGCTGTACTGCAGACCATAGCTTGGCGGAATGCGCATGCCAAAGAGCACGGGAGTCGCGCTGGACTCTTGGATGCGCTTCAGAATGCCGCGCAAGTTGGCCTCGATGGCCGCAACGTCGATACCGCGCAAACCGTCGTTGGCGCCCAGCTCCACCACGACCACGTCCGGGTATTGTTTGAGGATCCACTCAATGCGGCGCAGTCCGCCGGCGGTGGTGTCGCCGCTGACTCCGGCGTTCACCAAGTGGAAGGGCAGTCCGCGCTGGGCAAGCCGGCGTTGCAGAACCGCGGGAAAGGCTAGGTCCTCCTCCAAGTGCAAGCCAGCGCTCAATGAGTCCCCGAGGAACACCACCTTCGGAGCGTCTGCCGGAATTTCGAGTCGGTCGCCACGCGCTTGCGAGCCTTGGCCTTCCCAGGCATCTCCCAAACGGGTTCCGGATTCAGGCTGCCCAGAGTCGGCGCAGGCGAAGAGGAAGCTGGCAAGAAGGAGGGTTCCGAAGCGATGGCGAACAAGCATTTCCACTAGCATAACCCTTCCCGCTTTTCCTTTCCCGTGCCGAACTCGATGCAGACCGCCGTTCCCCAAATCCAGTGCCAAGCTGTGAGCCACAGCCTGCGTTCCGGTCAACAGGACCTACAAATCCTTGACCAGATCGACTTCGAGATCGAGCGCGGCGAGTTTGTCGCGGTGGTCGGACCATCGGGCAGTGGCAAGTCGACCTTGCTCGGCATCCTCGCCGGACTCGAGCGTCCGAAACAGGGCTCCGTGCGCTTTGACGGAATGGCCCTGGAGCAAGCCAGCGAGGATCAACTGGCTCTTTGGCGTCGGAAGCACGTGGGCTTCGTGTTTCAGAATTTTCAGCTGCTGGGCAATCTCAGCGCCCGCGAAAACATTCTCTTGCCCCTCGAGTTGATCGGCATGCAGAACGCTGGGCAACGTGCGGACGAATTGCTCGCGGACGTGGGGCTGGCGCAACGGGGCCATCACTATCCGTCCCAACTGTCCGGGGGCGAACAGCAGCGGGTGGCCTTGGCCCGTGCCTTCGGACATGGACCCGAGGTGCTCTTCGCCGATGAGCCCACGGGCAACTTGGACTTGGAGACCGGCGCCCAGGCCCTCGACTTGTTGCTGCGCTTGCGCGAAGCCCAGGGCACGACCTTGGTGCTCGTGACCCACGACGCCAGCTTGGCTGAAAAGGCTGGCCGCAGATTGCGTCTGGTCGGGGGACGTTTGGTGCACGACTCTTCCAAGCAGGACACGAACGCGTGAACCCGCGCTTCACTCTTCGACTGCTGGCCCGCGAGTCGCGCGGGGCCCGTGGGCGCATGCTGTTCTTCGTTGCGTGCTTGGCCTTGGGCGTGGGAGCGGTCACTGGAGTTTCCGCCTTGGTCTCGGCCGTACGCACGGGCTTGGCTTCCGAATCGCGGCAATTGCTGGCAGCCGACCTCAAAGTCGATTCACGGGCGCCGCTGCCTGAAGAGCTCGATGAACTGATCGCGAGCCTCGAACCCCTGGCCGTGGCAGGCACGGTGGAACTCGCGACGATGCTGGCGGCCCCGCCCAAGGGCGATCAAACGACCGGCTCCTCGCGCTTGGTGGAGCTGAAAGCAGCCGGCGCCGGTTACCCGTTCTATGGGGAGCTCGAAACCAAACCAGCGGGACTGCGGCCAGACCAACTCGCCGCGGACGAAGTCTTGGCCGCCTCGGAGTTGTGCGCAGCTCTCGATCTTCAAACGGGCGATGAATTGCAAATCGGAGGCCAAGGCTACCGGCTTGCGGGGCAGTTGCTCTTCGAGCCCGACCGATTGAAGTTCGGCTTGAGTCTGGGGCCGCGGGTGTTCCTTTCGACCGAAGGCTTGGCGCGCACCAACTTGCTCGACTTTGGAAGCCGGGTGACCTACGCGCGCTTGATCAAGCTGCCCGAGTGGACGACGGAGCGCGGGCTGGAGCAATGGCAAAAGGCCTTGCAACCAAGGGAGGGCGGCAACGCGCGCCGCAAGGTGCAAACCCACCGGCAAGCCCAACCGAACGTGGAGCGCTCCCTGCGAAATGTGGAACGTTATCTGGGTCTGGTGGCCTTGCTCTCGCTCTTGCTCGGTGGCGTTGGCGTGGCCCAGGTCGTGCGCGTCTGGATCGAAGAGCGCACGCAAGCGGTTGCGGTGCAACGCAGCCTGGGCTTGCGTCCGGGGGAAATCCTGCAGTTGTACTTGATCCACGTCTTGCTGTTGGCGGGCTTCGCTAGCTTGCTCGGCTGCCTTTTCGGTTGGCTCCTGCCCCTGGTCGCCGCGCGCATCGCGCCCGAGTTCATCTCCACCGAAGCGGCCTTGGCCGCGCCCTGGCCGATCCTTGTGCGCGGTCTCGGTCTCGGTCTCTCGATCGCCATGCTCTTTGCGCTCGGGCCCTTGACGGCGATCTACAAGGTCTCGCCGGTCCTGGTCTTGAGGTCTGAAGCGGCGCCCCTGGAGATTCCCCGTTGGATGCGTTGGTTGACGGCGCTGCTCCTGTTGCTGGGCATCTTTGCGTCAGCCTGGGTGCAAGCGGACAGTGCCAAGGTGGGGGCGGTGTTCAGCGCGGGTCTCTTGTTGTTGGTGCTCTTGCTCGTGCTCGGCGCGCGCCTCGCCATTTGGATCGCAACGCATTTGCCGCGCCAGTCCTTGGGGCTCTACCTGCGCAACGGTTTGTCCTGCTTGGCGCGCCCGGGCGCGGGGACCACGGCGACCATCGTGGCCTTGGGGCTCGGGGTGCACGTGATCGCGGCCCTGTTGCTCGTGGAGACCCGGCTCAGTCGCGAGTTGCGCGATGGGTTGCCAAGCGATGCGCCCAGTCTGTTCCTGATCGACGTGCAACCGGATCAGTGGGACGGACTTCAAGATCTGTTGGCGAGGTACGAGGCGCAACACACGAGCTCGACGCCGGTGATCATGGCGCGCCTGGCGCAGATCGACGGGCGGCCCGTGCGCGAGCTTGCCGAAGAGCGCAAGGAGGACAAGGGCCGTGCGAGTTGGGTGCTGACCCGCGAGCAACGCCTGACCTGGAGCCGTGATCTACCGGCCACCAACAAACTCACGCAGGGCGCTTGGTTCAAAGATGACGGCATTCCGGAAGTCTCCCTGGAACAGCGCTTTGCCAAGGATCTTGGAGCGAGCATCGGAACCCGACTGACCTTCGATCTGCAAGGCGTCCCTGTCGAGTTCGTGGTGAGCAGCCTGCGCGAGGTGGATTGGGTTTCCTTCTCGATCAACTTCTTCCTGGTCGTCGAGCCGGGTTCCCTGGAGGGCGCGCCGTTTTCTTACCTGGCCTCCGCGCGGGTTGCGCCATCCAAGGAGCAGGCCCTGCAAGATGACTTGGTGGCTGGCTTCCGCAACGTGACGCTCTTGCGCCTGGGGCCCATGCTCGAAAAGATCGCGGGTGTCCTGGAGCGCATCGCCACGGGCGTGCGCGTCCTCGGTTGGATTGCCGTGGGGGCTGGCCTCGCGATCTTGGCTGGCGCGATCTCCGCGGGGGGACTGCGCAGGCGCCGCGAGGTCGCACTGCAAAAGACCTTGGGCATGACCCGTGCCGGCGTGGTGATGTTGCTGGCGGTTGAGTACGCCATGATCGGATTGGTCGCGGGCCTGTGCGGAACCCTGGCGGCCTACGCCCTTGCCTGGGGTTTCCTCGAGCAACAGCTCAAGCTGGCCCACGAGCTGAACTGGTGGCTCTTGCCGATCTTTGTACTCGGCAGCGCGCTGCTCGCAACGACCTGTGGCTTGCTCAGCAGCCTGCGAACCCTGGCCACCCGCCCGGCGGCGAGCCTGCGCGCTTAGGCGCAAGTTCGGCTTGGCTTGCGTGCCTGCCCGCGCTGTGGAGGATAGACGAGCCGCTTGAGCGCAAGGCGTCGGCGAGCGCGAACTCCCAACGATCTGCGCGTCCCCTCACTTCCCCAGATTCCAGGGCTGTCCGCGGGCGATGTTGCCCTCGGCTTGGATCCCATCGGGGACTCCGCCAGCGAAGGTCTGGGTGTTGTCGTGCAGGTGGTTGTTGAAGAGGCGCACGTTTTCGAGTCCCGCGGCAAAGAAGATTCCCTGGAAGGTGTTGCTGTGAATGTGGCAGTTCAGCACGTCCAGGTTCCGAACGTTTTGGGCGTCGATCCCGACGGTGCCGCAGCCGTTCAGTTCGCAGTTTTGAAGGCGGATGAACTGACAGTCGTGGACTTCAACGACACCCGCGACGCAGGACTTGACAGTTTCGTGATAAGCGCTGCAGTTCTGCAATCGAATGCCGAAGGAATTCTCAATGGCGAAGATCAGGCCCATGTTGGTGGTGTTGACGATCGTCGTCCCGGGCACCCCAAGGATGGTGAGATCGCGGCGCTTGTTGATGCGAATGGGCAGGGCGGACTCGTAGCGTGCACACTCGAGCTGCAGGGTGCCTCCATCGGGCGTCTCGTCCACGAGCTTTTGCAAGGACTGGCTGGCCAAGGGGATCACGCTGGGCGGGGCCCCAGGACCCGCTTCAAGGGCCGGCCGCAAGCGCAAGGGCTCATCCCACCAGGCGGGCCTCTGGGCCGCGCCGGCCCGCGGGAAACGCAACACCACATCCAGGTTGTCGCGGTCGACGGTTGGGTTTTGCGCCGAAGCGGTTTGCTGGCTGACATCCGCGGAGACGTAGTGTTGAAGTTCCAAGCTGGTGATCCAAGCGTCATTGTTCTCGTCCGCAGCCCCTTCGCCAAAGGCGGCGAGCAGGGCTTCCGTGAAGTAGCCGTTCTCGATGGCGTCGCTTTCGTAGGAGTACTCTCCGCCCCGGGAAGAGGAGAACACGATGGCGCCCGAGCGGCGCAGCAGGTCGTTGTAGATGAAGCGGTCCCGGTTCCAAAGCCACTTGCGCGGTGCCCGGGGCTCCGAGTTGGCGCCGGGCTTCCCGAGCACTTGGATGCCCCGTTGGGCCGTGCGTGCCATGAGTCCACGACTGCCAACTTGCGCCGCGTAGCTGGCCTCCTGGTCCGGATCGATCTCGCCCGATTCACAGGTGTCCATCAGGAAGAGCTTGCGGCGCGGGGCGATTGCGTGCAGCAAGGACTCGATGATGGAGAAGGGGGCCGCCGTACCCTCGATGTCGTTCAGGTCCGTGTCGTGGGTCAGGTAGTAGTAGGAGCTGTTCTGGTCGTCCGTGTGCACTCCGTGACCCGCGATGAAAAGCACGACCGTGTCGTCCACGTGCGCATCGGCGAGAAAATCGGCGGACTGTTCGAGGGCCGCCTTGGTGACTTCTTGATTCGTCAAGACACGCGTGTGCACCGCCTTGAATCCGCCGGCTGTTTGGTCCTCATCCAGGCTTTGAAAGAGAGCTTGCAGGTCCTTGGCGTCCTTGTGGGCGTACTGCAAGTCCAGCGTTGAGTCTGCGTACTTGGAGGCCCCGAAGCCTAGGAAGTAGAGATCGCCGACGACGGTCTCGGGGTAGAGGACCTGCTCGAGGGCCCGCAAGGACTCTTGGCCGCGCGCGTCTCGACAGCTGACTTCGATCTTGTTGTTCCCGCTGACCAGTTCGACGCGCTCCCGGCCCTTGAACGCGTCCCCTGAACTGCGTTTGCCTTCGGGCCCGAAGAGCGGGACATCGTTGACGTAGATCTGGTATGTCGACAAGGACGTTTGATTGGCGGCGAGTTGGAAGCCGACGCTCGCGAACTTGCCCTCATGCACGAAGGAAGTGATCGCGGCTGTGGGGGGCGAGAGTTTGCCTGATGTGTCGGCGGCGGTGATTCCAGCTTTCGAGAGACGCCGTTCCGCGCGCTTGGAATAGTGTTCCCGCAAGTCCTGTCCACCGAGTCCCATGCGTTCCAACAAGACGTCGGGGCGGTTCCAGGCGATGCCGAATTGCTCGATTCCATAGGCTCGCGCTCCGTCAAACACCGACACCATGCGACCCGCGTGTTTCGAGCCGCCGAACTTGCCGTCCTCCGAGTAGAAGATCCACTCGCCGTCCAGGCCGAGCAAGAGCGTGACGTATTCCTGGGTGTCGAGGTTGTAGAGGGTTGCGTGCCCCTTTCTGCCACGAACGGCCAAAAGGGGCAGGTCGGGATGGAAGTCAACCCACTTGGCGACATCGTTCAATTCCAACACCCCGACCTGCTTCCAAGTCTTGGTGTCATAGAATCGAACCTGCTTCTCGTAAACGGAACTCAGCGCGAACAGCGGTTTCTTGGGGTGCGCCGCCCAGGCACTGCCAAAGGTGCCCACTTTTTGCTTCTGGAACGTGTGGACGATTTCGTCGGTCTGACCATCGTGCAGGATCAGGGAGTGGTTTCCCTTGGTGATGTACTTGTCTTCCATGTAGAAGCGCAGGGGTGCGAGAGCCACCCCATCTTTCTGCAGGCGCATTCGTTTGAAGAGATTGCCCTCGGGACCGCGAAAGCGGTATTGCGCGCCCTCTGCGGGGGCCAGGGGACTCATGCTGGAGAGCTCTATGGCGACCGATGGGTTTCCGGTCAAAACCAAACGATCGCCGTCCGGCGTGAAGAGCGCTTGGACCACGTGCTTGGTGGTGTTCTTCACTTCTCTCAACAGTCGGCCGGTTTCAACGTCCCAAATGCCGAGACCTGTTCTGTCCCAAAAAAGTCGCTGCGAGTCCGGGGAGAACTGGCCCTCGTAGCCGACCCAAAGGGTGTCCTCGAGCCGGCAGTTCCTGGCACCCGTTTGCGTGTTCCAGAGCGCCGCCCCATGTTCGACGGAGTTGGTGAGCAGGGCTCGACCGTCCGGCGTAAAGCGCACCGGAAGGGTGCCTGGTACCTTGGCATGGGCGTCTCCGTCCACGGACCTACGCAGCTCGATGCCCCCCGCGGAGGCAACGGCGAAGAGATCGCCTTGTTCGTCGTGCCCCATGGCGATGGGCACCGGACGTTCCCAGCGTACTTCGCCGGATGAGACGTCGATCAGCGCAGTCCCGCGCAAGTTCTGTTCGTAGCCCTCATAGCATCGGACGAGCACGCTCGCATTGCCGACGAACTCCACGTCGTAGCGACCGTTCTTCACTGGCCAGACCTGCACATCGCGCAGACTCCCGCCTGCGATGTCATGCAGGACCACCCGGTTCATTGCGCCGAAGGCCATGCGATTGCCATCGGGACTCAGAGCGAGGGTCCAAGTGGACCCGAGGTTCGCCATGGGAATGTCGATTCTGTGCAGGAGTTGGTCGCTCTTGCTATCCCAAACGAACCCGTGGTAGCTGTCTTTCGCATTGTCATCCAAGCGACGCAGGACGCCGAGAATGCGTCCATTCTCTCCGGTCGTGAGTTGCATGGAAGGGTCGGACAACTGGCTGCCTCCCCATGGCAAGTTGCCCGCGCGCCGACCGGACTCGACTTCCCAGTAGTTGAGCTCTCCGAATTCCTCCACGAGGAAGCGCGACCCATCGTGGTCCAAACCAAAGCCTCGGCGATTCGCTCCGATGGCCCCGAAAAGCTGGGGGAGCAGGACGTAGTCTCCGTTGGCGTTGCGGTTGGGAGTCTTCGCCAATTGAGCCGTGGGTTGCTCTTGAACAACCCTCGGCTGGTCCAGGTTGTCTTGCGCCGACGCTTGCGTCCCGGGCTGCGACTGGTCAGGGGCAGAGCCTGGCTGCGCTGGCAGTGGCCCCGCTCCTTGGGAAGTGCACCCGAGGGTGGCGAGGACGACCAGCATCCCTGCACGGCTAAGGTGGGGGACGCGCTTGCAGGCTCTCGACTTCTCGCAGGACGACTCACTCATGGGATTCGCTCGGGGGTTCGCTGGCTAGGATCCGCGTGTGCACAAGGCTGTCGAGTTCAGCTTTGCACCCCCTCCATGTCAAGCTCGCGTGGCCCGCCGCCCGTCCCTAGTTGCCAGTAAGCTTGCGCAACTGCTTGCGGCTACGCTTCACCAACTCGCTCAAGGTGATCGGGTCGAGATGGGCGTAGAAAGCCTCTTGCGCGCCGCCAAGGGCCTCCTTTAATCCACAGCTGGGCGTGATTACGCAGAGGTTGGATTCCGGCTTGAAGCACTCGACCAATCCCTCTTGGTCATCGAGGGCGCGCATGACCTTCCCGACGGAAATCTCCGCGGGGTCCATGGCCAACTCCACTCCACCCTGGCTGCCGCGGTGCAAGTGGATCAACCCGTGTTGCCCCAGCGCGCGCACGACCTTCTGCAAGTGGTGCGACGAAATGCCATAGGCTTCGGCGATTACCTGCGTGGAACAACGTTGGCCGGGACGCACCGCTAGGTAGAGCAGAGTTCGCAGGGCGTAGTCGGTGTGTTTGGTGATGCGCACGGGAAGGAAGGCCATGGGCCTCCTCGCATCATGGGTGATGCCCGCGGGGTTGGCTAGCCCCGGGTGCTTTCCCTAAGGGGATAGCGCCGCATCAAACGGATCGGCCAGGATCTCGGCGGAGGACATTCCCGCCAGGAACAGGCTGCGTTGCAGGATGCGCACCAGATCCGAGTCACCGCAGAGGAAAGCGCGGGTCTCGCCGAGGGTGGAGCCGGCCACTTGGACAGCCACTTGATCCAAGGCCCCTTGCCGTTCGCTTGCCCCGGCGTCCCGCAGAACGCAGGGGTGGATGCTGAGCTGCGGCCAGGTTTCTGCCAGTTGCGCCAACTCATCGCGCAAGTAGAGACGGTCCGGTTGCAGCCCACCATGGACCAGACGGATGGCGCCCCGATGACCCTGATCGAGGGCGTCGCGAGCAATGCCGAGCAGGGGTGCCAAGCCCGTGCCCGCGCCAACCAAGAGCAGGGGTTTGTCTGGATCATCGGCCACGTGGAAGCATTGTCCGAAGGCGCCGCGAATGCTCACGTCGGCTCCGACTTCGAGTTCGTGCAGGTAGCCGCTGACGAGTCCGCCTTCGATGCGGCGCACGTGCAACTCCAACAGGCCGTCCGAAGGCAAGCTGGCGATGGAGTAGCTGCGGACGGCAGCGCTGGAATGCAAGACGTCCAAGTACTGCCCTGGCCGATAGGTGAACTGCTGGGCGGGCCGCAGACGCAAACGGCGTACATCACTCGAAAGGCTTTCGACCGACACAACGCGGGCAGAGATCGGGGCCGGCGGCTCCGTGCTCGCCATGTACAGGGGTTCCTTCGGATAGGCCTGACAGGCCAAAAAGAAACCTTGGGCACGCAAGGTGGGGCGCAACTGCCGTTGGCTTTCAGGCGGAGGGTTGTCCGCCTGCTGCATGCACTTGCAACAGGTCCCGGCCCGGCAGCCTGCTGGCGCGTCGACGCCAGCCCGCTCTAGACCTTCGAGAACGCTCTCGCCCTCAAGCAAGTCGATGCGCTGATCCCCGAAGACGAGGGTGGCTGCCTGGGCCGGGTCCAAAGATTGACTCATCTTCCGAGGATGTCGTTGCGCACGCTGTTCGCCAGGGAAGCGACCTCCGCCACGTCGTCGGGCTTGGCGCCCAGGCCGACCAAGGTGGCCCCCAGGTGCTCGATGACCACATCGACGTGCTCGTCCGCAAGGCCCTTGGAGAGCAGGTGCTCGTGGGCGCTGCGCATGTCCTTGCCGGTGTACTCGGCGGGGCCGCCGGTGACGTAGGTCAGGAACGCTTTCTGTTTGGCGATCTGACCGTCCATGTCCACGGAGTCGAAAAAGTGGGAGACGCGGGCGTCCGTGAGCATGAGGCGATAGAAGCCGTCAACAGCGGCTTGAAAGGCGGGTTCTCCGCCGAGGCGTTCGTAGAGAGACATTGGATCTTGGATGTATGGAGCTTCGGAAAGGTGAAGTGGCAGATTGGATACCACATTGAAGCGGTCAGCCAAAGGGGTCTTCACTGCTCTCTTTTCCGAGCCCGCGGTAAAGTCCCAGGAGAACGGGCGTAGGGGACTGGCGTCGGCGCACGAGCAAGGCAGAGGAGCGCGACAATCGAGCGCGGCGCTACCCGGCCACTCCTGGTGCGAGTAGAAATTCCTCGTTCTGCCACTTTGTCCGCAGAACGGGGATTGTCAGCTCGCGCGCAGTCGCTAGTGTTTGCGGGCCATGAGCGCGAACCTCCTCTGCTGTCTATGCCATCTAGCCAAACCTGTTATTGGGTTGGGCGTGGCTGACGGTATGTGATTCGTTCTCGACACTTCACCGGCCCCGCGTCCTCAACTTGAGCGTCGCGGAGAGGATCTATTTTTCTGCGGCGCGTTCCCCACCTCGAACGGTTCGCCATGCAGAAAACAATCTCCTCCATCCTGAACTGCCAGCTCCCGAAGTCCGCCAACCTCGCCCTGCGTCTCCTCGGTCGAAAGACCGTGCACAATGATGTCTGGGCCTTTCTCTTGGCCTGGGGAGCAATCGCCGCGGTCAAGAGCGGCCTGTTCGAAGGGGTTCCCTTATGAGTACGCCGCCCCGCCCACTGCGCGTGCTGATCGAGGTCGCTATCTGTTTCGCGATTGCGTCCGCAGCCCGGGCAGCAACCTCCGCGGGCGTCGCCGTGCCCATCGCGACCCTGGTGTTGTTCTCTTCCATGGGCCTCGCTGGCGTCGTTCGGATTCTTGGCAAGCGCCCGGCTCCGCGCTTGCATTACGAAGTGACCCTGTCCCTCGGGCTGATTCTGTTGGGGGTCCAACTCGTGCCCGAGAACATCCTCAAGCTCGGATGGTCCGCGCCGCTCTGGGTCCTTGGGTATCAGTTGCTCGTAGGCACGGTCTTCTATGCAGCGGTGCGCGCGCGCATCTTCGAAAAGCGCACCGGAGGCCTGCTCGCCATGGGGATTTCCGGATCCGGTCTGTCCTCGGTGCTCGCGACCATGCGCAGTGATCCGAATGCGCCAGAAGATGTGGCGCCCCTGGTGCTCTCGGGATTGTTGTGCACGGGAGCCTTGGGGTTCGTGCTGTTCCCGATGATCAGCGTGCATCTCGGACTGGACGCGGGCCAACTGGCCCGCTGGTCCGGCGTGGCCATGCCCACCACGGCAGAGTCCGTCCTGGTGGGAGCGAGTCACTCTGCGCAAGCCTTGCACTTGACCGGTGCCTGGCGACTCTTGATCAACTTGATGCAAGGCATACCGATCGCGGCCTATCTCGTCGTCTTCACACGCAATCCAAATCCCGAGGCTTCCGGCTTTCGACGGGGCCTTCACATCGCGCACACGAGCCTGCGCGGGATTCCCTTGTTCGTTTGGGGACTGTCCCTGGTGGGCGTCTTTAGCTGTGTTCAGGGCTTTCGGCCGGAAGAGCGCGAAGTGCTCAGTCGGCTGACCACCTGGGCCTTCCTGACCGCGCTAGCTGGCATTGGGTGGAACACGCGTCCACGGGACTTGCTGCGTTATGGCGCCCTGCGCGTGGCCTTGATCGTGGTGCTTTGGATGCTCTGCGTGTGCGCTTTGCTCGCAGCGATCCTGAAGGGTGCGAGCCTGTTGGCGTGGTTCTAACCCTTTGCGCGGGGCACTCTCAGTCGTCGAAGTGAAAGCCCGTTTGGCGTTTGCGATTCACATTCAGCTGAAACACATCCGGCCGGCTGTAGTGACCGGTCGGGTCAAAGTTCTGCCGCTCCTCGCGCACGCGCGCCAGGTCCAACTCGGCCAGCACGATTGTCTCTTCCGGCCCGGCGGGTTCCGCGATCCAGTGGCCATCGGGCCCGGCGATCGCTGAACCGCCGGTGGCGAGCAGGGGTCCAGCTTGATCCAGGATCTGATCGAGCAGCGGCGTGTCCGCGGAGTAGTCGCTCGGACGCATCAGCCCGCTAGCGGAAATCATGAAGAGCCTGCCTTCGCGGGCGACGAAGCGCGTGATGTCCTGAGTGTTGTGCAGGCCACCGGGCCAACCGGCCACGTGCAAGTCTTCCCCTTGGGCGTAAAGGCTGGCGCGCGCCATGGGCATCCAGTTCTCCCAACAATTGAGCCCACCGACGGTGAAGCCCCGGAGCTTGTGAACCCGCAGCCCGTGCCCGTCGCCGATGCCCCAGGCCAGGCGCTCCTCGTAGGTTGGCATCAACTTGCGATGCACGGATCCAATCGTTCCGTCGGGGTCGATGTAGACGAAGCTGGCGTAGAGCGTGTAGCCGGACCGATCGCCAGCCCGTTCGATGATGCCCAGGTAGACCGCCACCTTGCGTTCCGCGCAGAGGCGGCAGAGCGCGTCGAGATCCCCGCGCTCGATCACCACGGCTTGATCGATGTAGTGGGCGTGCATGCGTTTCTGCTCGGGATCGTCAAAGCTTGCCCCGCCCGTGAGCTCCAGGTGAAACGGGTATCCGGGAACGAGCCCTTCGCCGAAGGCAACGAGCGCTGCACCGCGCGCCGCTGCATTCGTCACGTACTCGCTGACCTTGTCGAGAGTGGCCGCGCGGTTGCCCCAAACGGGCGCGATTTGGGCCGCAGCCACAGTCATTTCGTCCTGGGTTTGCATGAACGCAGCATCCGGCGTTTGGTCAGCACATTCAAGGGAGCAGTCGGGCCAGGGTGTCTGGCGCTTAGGTGGGTTCGTCGGCGGCCTCAACGCAGGGCGGAAGCATTGCAAGCCTTACAAGGACTCTGGGCTTTCGCCCAAGCCGGGTGTGGCCCGTTCCTGCGTAGGGTATCTTTCACCCATGCTGCTTTCCTGCTTGGCCTCATTGGCGCTCCACTCCACTCCCGTTTCCGATTCCCAAGCCGCAGGAGCGAACCCAGCGAGCGAGGTGCGCTTGGTGGTCGTGCTGAGCGTCGAGGCCTTGATTCCTGAGCAGTTGGAACGCTTGCGTCCGCTTTGGAAGGGCGGCTTTGCACGGCTCTTGAACGAGGGCGCTAGCTTCCCGGAAGCCGCGTTGCCTTACGCCACCACCCAAAGCGCCGCGGGCCACGGGAGCTTCGGAAGTGGCAGCTTGCCTTCCGCCCACGGGATCACCCGGGACGCCTTGCTCGATCCCGAGAGCGGCATGTTCGTGCCGAGCGTGCTGGATGCGGAAGTGCAGACGGTCAGCTCCTCGGACCTGCATGTGCCGGGAACGGGCAGCGCGTCCGGCGTGCGCTTGCAGCAGACCGGTTGGGCTGCGGAACTGCGCGCGCACTGGCCCCAATCCCGTTCGGTCTCGATCAGCGGCTCCGGAGCGGCCGCCGCGCTGGTGGGGGGCAAGACCCCGGAACTCGCCACTTGGTGGGACAGCTATGGCCGGGGCTTCGTCTCTTCGAGTGCCTACGTGGAAGAGCTTCCCGCTTGGCTGGCCGACTGGAATCGGAACTGGCCCGTTCTAGCTTCCGGTTGGAGTTGGAAGGCGCCGGAACTCGAGCCGCTGTTGGAGACCGGCACGGCGCAAGACGATCGTGGCGGAGAAGGCTCCGTCGCGGGGCGCGCTGCGGTCTTTCCGTACCCGGCGCCGATCCCTCCCAAGGTGCAGAGCCCTTCTTCTCAAGCGTCCTTGGCTGGCTACGCCTACGTCACTCCCTTGATGGACGAGCTCGTGTGCAACGTGGCGCGCGCGGCGATTCGCGGGGCGGGCTTGGGCCAAGACGAGTCGGTCGACTTGCTCGCCATCGGCTTGAGCTCCGGCTCGATACTGGCGGAGGCCACGGGGCCCTACAGCTTGGAAGTCACGGACTGCTTGTTGCGCGCGGATCAGCAACTCGGCGAACTCTTCGAGGCTTTCGATCGGGAAGTCGGTGCAGGTCGTTGGATGCTTGTCCTCAGTTCGGATCGCGGAATCCTGGAGCTGCCGGAGGGCGGGCGCGGCGACGCCCAGGGAGCGGTGCGGCTGCGCGTTCGTGCCCGACGCGAGGCCTTGCAGTCCATGCGACAGAGCTTGATCAAAGAGTTTGGCCAGGACTTCGGCGCGAACATGACGACCTCGGCCGACGGAGTGAGCTTTCGACCGGGCGCCATTGATGCGCTGGGGGAAGACGTGGATCCTGCCCGGGTGCGGGCGGTCATCGCGCAAGCCCTGGGCTCCTTGCCCTGGGTGGCGGGCGCGTACACCCGCGAGCAATTGCTGGCGGCGCCCTCGCAGTCGCAGGACCCCTGGGTTGCGCTCTTCCGCAATTCCTACCACCCGAGCAGCGGGCTCGAAGTCCTGCTGCGCCTGTCCCACCGGCACTTGCTCGGCCTGCAATCCGGGAGCAGCAGTGGTTCGCCCTATCTTTACGACAGGCGCCAGCCGCTGATTTTTCTAGGGCCTGGGTTCCCGAGGGGGGCGCTGCGTGGGTCGGCGAGCTCCGTGGACGCTTTGGCCAGCGTCTTGGGGCGGCTCGGAGTTGAGATCTCGGGGCGCCCGGACAGCCGGGACCTTTTCGCGCAATAGGGGCCCAGGGGGAAGCTTCTGGACGCCATCAAGGGCCCCCTCCGCAGGGTTATCTACCCGAAATGGCCCCTCGGGGACTTAATGGGCACTTAGGTACCGGATACTTCCTAATATCTCATTGTTTACAACAAGTCGAAAGTGGGCTGTATCCCATTTGGGCTTTGTAGGTAACTGTGGGTGGATCTGGTGCGATCCAGCTCGTTCCCCCCGGACGAGCCCGATCCCCCTCAATGCACCTGCAGATGCTCCCGGCGATCCCCCCCGACCGGGGGCTCTGCATCCCCCCATTTCTTCTCTCACTCTTATCGAGGTGTCGAGCATGACTAGGTCCTATTTGGCCCTGGGCGCCTGCGTCCTTCTTACTGGATCCGCCTTTGCGCAATCCGACTTTCAGCCGCGACAGGGCGAGCCGTTGAGCGGGCTGACCGCAAATGAGCTCGCGCTTTTTTTTGAAGGCAAGCTGGCGTTCAACACGCCCCTAGAAGTCGCCGACGGTGTTGGCCCGATCTTCAACGACCGGAGTTGTGGCAACTGTCACAGCACTCCGGCAATCGGCGGTTGGAGCACCCGCGCGGTGACGCGCTTTGGAAAGATGGCTGGAGGGGGAATGCCCTTCGATCCTCTCGATCACCTGGGCGGCACCTTGCAGCAAGACCAAGCGATTAGCGCTCCTTGCCAGGAGGTGATTCCCCCGGAAGCGGACATCATCGGCAAGCGTTTGACGCCCATCGTGTTTGGCGCCGGCTTGCTCGAGGGCATCGACGACGTGGACATCCTCAACAACCAGGCGAATCAACCCACGGGTTTCGTGGGCTTCTCGCACATGGTGCAGCCCGTGGAAGATCCCATGGGCCCCCTGCGCTCTTCGAAGTTCAACTGGAAAGGCGGGACGGCCACCGTTTTGAATTTCTCCGCGGGCGCCGGCCTCAATGAACTCGGACTGACCAGTGTGTTCTTCCCCATGGAGAACGCGCCCAATGGCGACCTGGCCCAGCTCGCGATGTGCGACACGGTTTCGGACCCCGAGGATCTGCCGGACTCTAGCGGTCGCACTTTGGTGGACAAGTACACCTTCTTCCAGCGCTACCTGGCAGCACCGCCCCAAACGCCCCGCAGCGGCATGACGGGTGAAGCGTTGTTCAACAGCGTTGGTTGTGCCGTGTGTCACACGTCGACGGCGTACATCACGGTTCCAGCCGCTGAGAGCGCGCTTAGCGGTGTTCCGGTGTTGCCCTACTCTGACTTCCTCGTGCACGACATGGGATCCATGGGCGACGGCTTCGTCGAAGGTGCGGCGACCGAGACCGAGATGATGACCCGTGCACTCTGGGGCCTCGGCTCACGCACGGCCATGCTGCACGACGGCAGCGCAACCGGTGGTGATTTCGCTGCCAACAGCATCGCGGCCATCGTGGCCCACGACGGTGAAGGCTTGGCTTCCGCAGTTGCTTTCCAAGGACTCAGCACGGCCGATCAAGGCCTGGTCGTTGACTTCCTGCAGTCTCTCGGCCGCGCCGAGTGGGACTACGAGCACGACAACGACGTCGATGCTTTTGATTGGTTCTTTGTGTTCCCCGACCTCAGTGGACCCCTACCGAGCTTCGGCCCGGACGACCCCGGCGCTCTTTCGGACGTCGATCAGGACGGAGACTTCGATCTGATGGACTTCTCCGTTATGCAACGTGCGTTCAGCGGAAACCTCTAGGCGTCAGCGAGACAGACAACAAAGACCAATCATGAAGAAAATTTCAATCACTTCCGGCTTGCAGAAAACGGTTCTGACCGCTGGTACAGCACTTTGCCTCAGCGCCTTGGCGCTGGCTTCCGACGTCAACCTGTCCATCGAAAACGGCGGCACCAACATGGTGAACGCTCTCGTCGGGACGCAGGTCGACTACGAAATCTGGGCCGAGCTCTCCGACAACAACAATCAAGGGCTGGCACTGCTGTGCTTTGACCTTTCCTACACGGGCGGGGCCCTCGCCGCTGCGAATGGCGCGAGCGGTGCGACCCAATTGAACTTTGCGACTCCCTTGGGACTCAACAATCCTGCGGGCTACGGGGGCACCGCTGCCGGTGGCAACCTGGTGCAAGTGGGTGGTGCTCAAAACACCATCAAGAACACCTTCGCGGCCGCTCCCAAGGGAACGGTGATGACTGGAGTTGGTGCCAACGGAGCCCGCGTGTTGTTCGCATCGGGCAGCGTCAACGCTCCGAACACGCCGGGCGCCTACCTGCTGGACGCTTCCCAAGTGATCGCCAACGTCATCCGACTTGGCGAGACGGGAGTCGGCGAGTTCTGGGCGGTTGACCAAGCCGGCACGGGTACGCTGACCGGTTTGATCATCAACGTCAGTGACTGCTCACCGAGCACCTACTGCGTTGGCAAACTCAACTCCCAAGGTTGCACGCCGAGCATCGGCTCCAGCGGCACGTCCAGCTTGGGCGGCGCGGATGACTTTCATGTAACGGCCACCAACGTGGTCGATGGCATGACCGGTTTGATGTTCTACGGTGGAGCACCGGCCAGCCTGCCGTTCTACGGCGGCCAGCTCTGCGTGGCGGCACCGCACAAGCGGACCCCAGCGCAAAACTCCGGTGGCAGTTCGACGACGCCTTGCTCGGGCACCTACGACTACCACTTCAGCCAGGCGCAGATGGTCAGTAGCGGCTTGATGACGGGCTCCAAGATCTACGCGCAGTACTGGTACCGCGACCCGGCGCACTTGGACGGCACAGGCATCGGCCTGAGCAATGCGCTCGAAGTCACCATCTGCCCCTGATGGTTCCTTTCGGAAGGGGGGCGCCAGTTTTAGGATGGCGCTCCCCTTTCTAGTTCTGCTTGGCCAGGCCTTTTTCGAACCGG
>CALCXM010000122.1 GCA_937905825.1 uncultured bacterium | reverse complement strand
CCGATCCACTCGCCGTCAGATTCGGTATCGCCATCAGCAGGCCCACGTCCACGCCTCGTTCGTCCACCAGCCGCAACTCTGGTAGGCCGCGAGTGCTTAGGTGCCCGGCATCCACTCGGGTGATCTCCCCGCTCGGCTTTTCGATCAAGACGTACTGCTCCACCCGTTCCGCGTTCCGTCGCCCGGCCCCGTTCGGGACCGCTGTAGGGTGCGCTAGCTGGTCGAGGACCACGTCGTCACCGCCATCGAGGCTGACGAATGTCAGCCGATACTCCGCGCCCAGGTCGGCTTCGATGCGATTCAAGCAACGCTGGACTTGAAGGTGATCCCAGCCTGGCCCCCAAGCTGCCATCAACTCCGGTGCGTAACGCGCCAGGTCGGGTCCCTCTTCCATGAATTGGGGCAGCTCACGCTCGAGGAAGACGCCGAACTCGCGCGTCATTGCTCGCTGAGAGAGCAGTGCCACCACGCTGAGGATCGCGATGCCCCCGACAGCCATGGTCAGGACCAGGCGTCTGCGCAGACTACGGGGCCACATCACGTGCCACGAGTTGGTAGCCAACCCCGAAGACCGTTCGAATCCACGAGGGCCGCTCTCCGTGGTCGTCGATTTTTTGACGCAGGTTCTTGATGTGGGCATCCACCGTGCGCTCATCCCCTTCGAAGTGGTGGCCGAGGGCCCGTTCGATGAGTTCCGTCCGCCGGAAGACCCGCGCCGGGGCTCCCATCAGGACCTCGAGCAAGTTGAATTCCGTCGGGGTCAATTCGATCGCTTGACCGTCCCGGCGTGCTTGCTGAGTGCTTCGGTCGAGCACCAAACCGTCAAAGCTCATCCGACCGGGACCTTCGATCGTCGTCGCGCGTGTGCGCCGCAACACGGCGCGCACCCGGGACACAAGCTCGCGCGGGCTGAAAGGCTTCGGGACGTAATCGTCCGCTCCCATGTCGAGGCCCTCGACGCGCTCCTGTTCTGTGGTCAAGGCCGTCAACATGATGATCGGCAGGGAACTCTCAGCGCGCAGGGTTCGGCAAACCTCAGCACCGGAGAGCTTCGGCAGCAACATATCCAAGAGCAGAATGTCCGGATCGGTTGTGCGCGCGAGACGCAGCCCCTCGGCCCCATCCCGCGCCACGGAAACGCGATAGCCCGCGTCGCGCATGTACAAAGCAATGGCATCCGAGGTCTTCTCCTCGTCTTCGATAATCAGGACGTGGGCGCTGCGTGTCATCTTGCGTTACTTGTCCGAGCGCAGGATCATCTGCTCGATCGCGTCCCCTACGACGGAACCTCCCGTGTCACAGTTCGAGAGCACGATCACCGTGTAGCCATCCGCAGGGTACACGGAAAGCACGCTGTTGATGCCGGGGGCTCCACCGCTGTGACCAAATTTCTCGTGACCTTCTTTAGCGCCGGCCATGAAGCCGTAGGCGTAGCGCACCTCCGGCCCCCACGGCGTCGGGACCTTACCCGTCAGCAGGGTCTCGACACCCTTCGGGGACAAGAGGTCCCCAAACTGCAAACCGTTGGCGAATCGCAACAGGTCCCGGGCCGTCGAGAAGCCCCCACCAGCGGGCCCGCCTTGCACCCGGTGCAAGTAGAGGTTGTTGCGCAGTGGGCCGTCTTGGCCGTGTCCGTCCCCCTCCGGATTCGAACGCGTGTACCCGATCGCCAGGTTTTTGACGGGCTCGTCCATGGCAAAGGAATCCGTGCTCTGCATGCCAAGGGGCTCGAAGATGTTGTCGCGTACGTAGTCAAAATAGCTCATGCCAGAGACCGCTTCGATCACTAGCCCGAGGGTCACGAAGCCATTGTTGCTGTAGGAAAACTGCATCCCCGGCTCGAACATCAGGTCGTCCTTCCCGAACAAGGGCAGGTAATCCGAAGGAGTGCGGAGCAGGGTCCAATTCACTTCTGCCATCGCTTCCCAGAAGTTCCCCATGCCCGAACTGTGGGTGAGCAGGTGATGCAAGCTCACCTTTTCGGCCAGGGCTCGGTTGGGGAAGTTGGGCAGGTGCTGAATCAACTTGTCGTGGAAATTGAGCTTGCCCGCTTCTTGCAACTGAACCAGCGCCACGGCGGTGAACATCTTGTTCATGGACCCGAGGTTGAAGCGTGTTTCGAGGTTGTTCGGCACGTCATACCGGCGACTCGCTAGTCCCCAAGCTTTTTCGAAGACAACTTCACCATCCTTGGCGAGCAGCACCGCTCCGGAGAACTGATCCGCCGCGGCGAGTTCCCCGACATAGCGCTCGATGACCATCGCCATCGCCTTTGAACTCATGCCGTCGACGATACCTGGGATGTGAGGATCTCCATCCACCAAGCGTGCGCCGAGGCCGAGGATGCGGTGGGGTGACTGTTCCTCGATCGTTAGCTCGAAGACCGCACCGCGGTTTGTCTCCGCCACGTAGAAGGACACGCTCCAAGAGTGCTCGCCGAGGGAACGCACGCCGCGCAACTTGGCACCCACCATGTCCCGCCGGAACATGTTCAGGATCAGCACGATGCGGTCCTCCCCCATGCTCGCGATCGTCGACGGGGCATAATGATTGAGGAACCAGTGAGGATCCTCTTGCCCGGAGTTCAAGAGTTTCGCAAGCGCCTGGCCGAGCACTTCCACCTCGGCTTTCTCGTCCGTCGCGACGGCGGAAGGGGACTCGACGGGACTCGCGGCGGCAAAGCCGGAAAGGGGAAGACTCGGGACAGTCAGCAAGAGGGAAAGGAGAACAGAGAGGCTCATGGAACGCTTTGGTTGTGGGGCAAGAGTCGGGAGACGATCAGCAATTCCCAAGAACCCTAGGCTCAACCTAAGAAGGACCTGTGAAGGCCTGAGGCACCCAGCGCGTCCCCTACAAATCCCTTGCGCAGAGCGCCCCGCTCAATCCGGGAAGGTCGCGATGACCGGCGCGTGATCGCTCGGTTTTTCACCGGCCCGGGCCTTCAAATCCACCTCGACCCCGGTGCATGCGGCGTAGGCCTCGTCCGACATCAGGAAGTGGTCGATGCGCAGGCCGCGATTGCCCCGTTCAAAGCCCCGCTCCCGGAAATCCCACCAGGTGTAGTGCCCGCCGGCCTGCTCAAATTTGCGAAAGGCGTCCCGCAGGCCGAGTCCCATGATCGCGGCCAAAGCGTCCCGTTCGGGCTCCGAGCACAGGATTTTGTCCCGCCATTGGTCTGGATCGTGCATGTCTCGGTCGTCGAAGGTGATGTTGAAGTCCCCGGTCACCACCAGTTTCTGGGCCAGCCGCCCGCCCTCCGAGGGGTAGTGCCCGTCCATGAATTCCTTGAGCCGGGCCAGCCAATCGAGCTTGAAAGCGTACTTGTCGGTGCCCACGTCCTTGCCATTGACCACGTAGAGGTTCAGCACCATCAGATCCCCAATGGTGGCCCCAATGGCCCGTTTTTCGGCGTCGGGGCCATCATCCGGGAAGCCGAGGACTTCCGCCTCTAGGGCCCGCTTGGCCAGGATCGCCACCCCGTTGTAGGTCTTTTGGCCGGAGATCAGGACGTTGTAGCCGAGCTCCTCGATGGGCTCCCGAGGGAAGACCTCATCCACGCATTTCGTCTCCTGCAAACAGACCACATCCGGGGCACTTTCCTCCAGCCAGGGGAGCAGGCGGGGGAGCCGGGCTCGGATCGAATTGACGTTCCAGGTAGCGATTCGCATTAGTAATGGTGAGGTGAGGGGCGGCGCGGGTTCCTTTGGAGGATAGAATGCTGGCCAACAGAGTCACACAATAGCGGTTCATCGGTTGGTTTCCCCGATCTGACTGCCGAAGCGACGGATTCCCCCAGCGCAGCGAGAACGGCCCATTGGTCTGCCTGCATTGCTCGGAATCCCACCCTCGCCGGCCGTCCATCCAGCGGATTCAACCGATCGCTCAATTTCAGTGACATCGGCTACGAGCCCACACAGACACCCACTTTCTCCCTTGAGTCAAAACAATCAAAGAAGCCAGCGAGGCAACTCCAGCCGCCGAGGTGGCGGATCTGGCAGTCGCCCTGGCCGCAAGAGCAGCGCCCCCGCGGGCCCCGCTCCCGAGCCCCTGAAGCCCACCGAAAATCCCCCCGACATCGAGAGCTTCGCCGAGTTCGACCTGCACCCTCTGGTGCAAGAAGCCATCGCGGCCATGGGCATCGTGAAGCCCACTCCGATTCAAGCCCTCGCGATCGGGCCGGTCTTGAAAGGCAAAGACGTCATCGCAAAGGCCGAGACCGGCACGGGCAAGACCCTGGCCTTCGGTGCGCCGATGATCTCCATGATCGATCCCCAGCGCTCTAGCGTGCTGGGTCTCGTGCTAGCTCCGACCCGCGAACTGGCCGATCAGGTCAAAGTCGTGCTGGAACAACTGGGCGAAGCGCGGGGCATCAAAGTCGCGCTGATCGTTGGCGGTGAGCCCGCCGGCCCCCAGGTCGCCGCCCTGCAAGCAGGTGCGCAAGTCGTCGTCGGAACCCCCGGCCGCGTGATCGACCTCTACGAGCAAAAGTTCCTGTCCTTCCCGTGGACGGAATTCGTGGTGCTCGACGAAGCGGACGAGATGTTCGAGATCGGCTTCGTGGACGACGTGAAGAAGATCATGAAGTTCACGCCGGAAGAGCGTCAGACTTTGCTGTTCTCCGCGACCTTCCCCCCGGCATTGCTGCGCCTCGCGCGGGATGCCACGAAGGAGCCCGCCGAGATCTCCACGGCGAGCGGCGTCAAGACCGTGGACAACATCGAACAGGTCTACATTCGCCTCGGTTCGGACGAACGGCCCTTGGCCTTGATCCGCATGATCGAGCGTTCCGAACCGGAAGACGTGTTCCTGATCTTCTGCGAACGCCGCACGGATGTGGAGCGCTTGATGCGCCGCTTGGAACGCCTGCCTTTCTCCGTCAAGGCGCTGCACGGAGGCTACGACCAATCAGCGCGCTTCCGCGTGATGTCTGCCTTCCGCAGCGGTGAAGTCAAAGCCCTGGTCGCCACCGACGTGGCTTCCCGCGGCTTGGACGTGAACCACGTGACGCGCGTGGTCAACTTCAGCCCGCCCCGTTCGATCACGGACTACACCCACCGCATTGGCCGCACGGGCCGCGCTGGCCGGGAGGGTCACGCGGTGACCCTCGTGGCCCCCGAGGGCAACGTTCGTTGGAACAGCTTGATGCGCGACGCCACCTGGGAGATCCCCGAGGTGGAGGCCCCGGGTTCGCGCTTCAACTCCGCGCCCCGCAAGGTCGAGCGCGACGATCGCGACGATCGCGACGATCGCGATGCACAGGAAGAACGCCCCCGTCGTCCTCGACGGGAAGAGCGCGAACGCCCCCAGCGCAGCGAGCGCAGCACGAGGGAGGTCGAAGCGGAAGAACCGGTGGCGACCGAGGCTGCCCCAGTACGTCAGCCCCTGCGCCGGCCCCAGTCCACGGACGCTCCGGTGGAACTTCCCTCAAAGGTTCCCGTTCGCCAGCGCGATCCAAACGATCCGCCGCGCCGGGCGCGCTTGCCCCGCGAGCGTTTCGATACGGAAGAGGATCGCCCGAAGCGCGCAGACCGAGATGAAGGTCGCGAGCGCTCCAGGTCCCGTTCACGGAGCGAGCGCGAGGAACGTCCTCGGCCCTCCGCAGATCGCGATTCCGAACGGCCCCA
>CALCXM010000121.1 GCA_937905825.1 uncultured bacterium | reverse complement strand
CGTGTCTTATGCAGACCTGTATATCCCGGGGGATTGAGCCCATGGGGGATAGTGGGAGCGGTTTGCTTTTGGGGGCTGTGACGTAAGTTCATTTGCGAGAGGGCACTGCGGTTTTGGGCGAGGTGAGTGCACTGGGTACACAGGTCTGTATATCACGTGCAGATGAAAGCGGCAAGGTCAGGGCAATTCGAGGTGATCGAGGGGGCTCTTTACTCCGAGGGGGCCCTGGTTCAAGACGTCGGTGTAGATCATCGTGGTGGTGACGCTGGCGTGGCCGAGAAGTTCCTGGATCGTTCGAATGTCGATGCCGCGGCTTAGGAGGTGGGTCGCGAAGGAGTGACGGAACGTATGAGTCGTCACGCGTTTCTCGACGCCCGACCTGGCAACAGCGTCGCGAACGGCCTTTTGGAGGACCGTCCCGTGAAGATGATGACGCCGGCGACGGCTGCTTTCTTTGTGGTAGTAGGTGCGGGCCGCTGGGAAGACCCAATACCAGGGGAACTGCTGGCCCGCACGGGGAGACTTCCCTTCAAGAGCTCCGGGGAGTTCGACCCATGCGCCCCTCTCGTTCATGGATACCGTTCCCGCGCAAGCGGTTTAGTCGCCCGCTGCGAAGGCTGGCCTAGGTGCGCGCCGCCAGCATCTCGCGCACGCGCCCCTGGATGGTGTGGCGGGTGAGGACGGCTTCGCGGCCGGCGGCGGCGAGGGTGCGGGCTTGGTCCGGGTGGCGGAGGTAGTGGGCGACTTTGTCCTGGAGTTCGGGGAGGGTGCGGTAGCTTTCGATTTCGACTCCTAGTTCGAAGGCTTCGGCTAACGCTTCAGAATGTTCAGCGAGGACAAACCCGCCACAAGCGAGGATGTCGAAGATGCGCATGGTGATGATGTCGGACTGATAGAGCCTGCCGACGTCGATGTTGATCGTGGATGCGCTGTAGATCAGGGGGAGTTCGGTTTCGTGGAGGGCGCTGCCGGGGGTTCGCACTCCGTGGGCAGCGAGTTGAGACCAGCCGGGGTCGCCCCAGACGGCGAGGTCGTGGTTCGCTAGTTCGACGAGGTAGTTGAGGCGCTTCTCGGCGGCGGAGATTTCGGCGAGGAGGCTGGCAGGGTCGGGGAGGGAGGCGGCGGAGCAGTGGGCGCGAAAGCCGGGGAGCAGTTGGTCGAGCAGGTCCGGGATGAGGTAGCGGGTGAAGTCGGCGCGTTGGGCTGCGGTGACTTCGGAGATGATGCGGGGGGCGAACTCATCGGGGACCACGCCCCATCCGGCGAGCTGGGACTTGAACTGGTCTTGGAAGGGCTCGACGTTGCGCATCATGCTGGCGCCGACGAAGGAGACTTCGGCGCCGTAGCGGGTGCGTTGTTCGGGCGAGAGCTGCGCGGGCTTGCGGCGGGCGGGGTCGGCGGCGAGGGGTAGGTAGCGGACTTGTTCGAGGCCTGCCGCGTGGAACACGGGGATGTTCGCGGCGCGGTAGGTGAAGATGCGGGCCCTGGGGGCGGGCTTGTGCAAGGGCGCGGGCAAGTCGGTGGCGGGGTCGATCTCCCAACAGAGGTAAGGGACGCCGTGGTCTTCGCCGAACTCGGCGAGGCCCTGGATGTAGTTGATGCCGGCGATGAACTCGGGGCGCCAGGTTTGCAGGACGAGCTCTAGCTCTTCGGGGGATTGGCGTTCGGCGTCGAAGGAGAAGATGGAATAGCCTTCGGCGCGCAAGGCGCTAGCTACGGAATCGACGAAGAGGGTTCCGCAGCAGACGAGGGCGCGCGGGCGGGAGAGGTCCGCTTGCAAGAGCGCGCGTTCGTTGTTGTAGATGCGAGCGAAGATCGGGTGCAGGACCAGGGCGCGGGGCTCGTCGCTCGCAAGCAACTGGGCGAGGTCGGCGTTGAGGGCGAAGCGCAGGGCGCCGGAGTCGAGCGCGGTGGAGAAGTCGTTGTGGGCGAGGGCTTGGCGCAGGACCCAGGGGTCGCGGTCCCAGGCAATGACGCGGGCGCTTGAGAAACGCTTGAGAATCTCGGCGAGCAGTTCGCCCAGGCCGATGCCGAAGAGCCAGAGGGTTCCGCTGAAGTTCGCGGGGATGCCGGCAAGAGCAGCGGCGCGTTGTTCTACGGTCGGAAGCACATCGACTTTCGTGTCGTGGATTTGGAGCTTCCAACCTCCGTCGGTGTCGACCGCCAGGTGCTCTCCCGCCACGGGCCAGTGCAAGCGAGTGTGCAGGTCCGGTTGGTGCGCGAGGAGCTGCCGCAGGTTGGCGGCGAGGGTCTCGACAGGTGCCTGGGGATGAGGGGAAGGCAGGGAGAACGCCATGCTCACTCATCGGGTTCGAGGGCGATCCCCTTCAGGGCCCGGGGCGGGCTGTCCCGTATGCGGATCGGGGAAGGGGGATTATCGGCCTGCGGCGGCTCGCAATCGCTCTTTCAGGGGTTCGGGGAGCTCGGTCAAAGGCTCGTCGAGCAGGGCGCCTTCGAGGGCGTAGAGCAGGTTGAGGGTGGCGGGTTCGCCGGATTCGAGGACGGTCAGGTAGGCACCGACGGAACCGAGGCGTTCCAAGTCGGCGCGGGTTTGGATGCCGGCGGCGCTGAGGGACTTGGCGCTCTTGGGGCCGATGTTGCGCAGCTGGCCGATCTTGGGGGACGGGGAAGCGCTGGGGAGTTTGGGGCTCGCGGGCGTCTTGCGGGGGTTGGGTTTGGTGAGGCTGGGCTTGGAGATCCGCTTGCCGGTGGCCTGCTTGCTCGCCTTCTTCTTGCGCGGGTTCTTGCGCGCGATCTCGACGGACTTCTTGGCCCAACGCACGGCGGCTCTTGGGTCCTGCAAGACCTGAGGCGGAAGCTCGTAGTAGTTCATGCGACTCGGCTTGTCGGGGAAGGGTTGGAAGCCTTCGTAGCCGAGGTCTTCGTAGTCGGCGCGATTGGTGTCGTCGACTTTGAGGTACAGGATGTCGTCCGCGATCAAGGCGAAGAAGATGGTGTCGCAGTAGAGGCCGAGGCCGCCGAACATCTTGCGGGCCGTGACCGTGCCGAGTTTGACCAAGGTGGCCTGCACGTGCTCCAGGAAATCATCCATGGACTAGCGGATGGAGAGGGTGAAGTCGATCCACTCCTTTTCCAACTCGTCCAAGTCCACGCCTTGGAAGGCCAAGTCCACGGCGCGTTTCTTGGCGGCTTCTTCGGCGATGCGGCGAGCCTTGGCTTCCGCTTCGGGGTCGTCCCCGCTCTCCTCAAGCTCATCCTTTAGCTCACTCCATGCGGCCTTCAGTTCGTCGAAGTAGATCGGCAGGATTTGGGACCACTGGTCATGGCGTTGGACCGTTCTGGACTCGTTGAGGAAGTAGACCATCGACCAGCCCTGGGCGTAGTTCAAGCCGGCACGAGTCGGGTCGTAGTAGGCGTCCTTGGTGTACTCGATCATCTCCGGCCAGGGAAGATAATCGTTGCGCTCGAGCATGGCCTGGATGGTGTGCAGCCGCCAGGGGTTGGGGCCCACGCGTTTGACCTTGCCACCGCGCACTTGGGAGCCGGAGAAGAAATCGCCGTAGCCTTCGTTGAACCAGGAGTGCGGGGCGAGCCGGCCGACCGAGTAGTGGATGTATTGGTGGAAGGCTTCGTGGTAGAGCACGATGAAGGTGTCGGACTTGTCCGTCTTCTTGCCCTTCTCGCGATAGGTGGCGTCGTAGAACACGAGCTCTTCTGTCACCCAGTACCAGTAGCCAGCGGAGTTCGGCGGGCCGCCGTACTTGACGTACTCCTCCTTGTCCTCGCAGACGCGCACGGTGGAGACAGCGTCGATCTCTTCGGCGGATGGGAAGAGCTTCACGTACTCCTTGCGGATCGATTCCATGTCCTTGACGATGCGGCGCACCAAGGGCTGGTCCTTGGTGTTGTAGATAACGAGGTAGTTCTCCGTGTCCTCGGATTTCCAATTGCCGTCGAGGCCCGTGCGCACGCGGATGCGGTACTCGGGGTCCTTGTACTTGGGGCGGCGCTCGTAGTAGGCGCGCAGCTTCGCGATCTCGGGATCCTCGATCGGGTCGTCGAAGCGCATGCCTTCGGCGATCTTGCGCCAGATCTTGCACTGGTCATCGAAGTCTTCCGTGGAGCACCAACCGACCACCGCAAAGGTGCGCTCGTTGTGTTTCTTCCAGACATAAACCCAACCGCGCGCATTGGCGTTCTTGTCCATGCGCAGGGTGTACTCCGTGGCCTCGTAGTCGTCCCGGGGCTTGCCCGCCTCCACCTCGCTGGGTTGCCAACGGGGCTTCTTCTGCTCCAGGTAGCGCTCCCAACTGTTGATGGTCAGGGGCTTCTTCTTTTTCTCGGTCTCGTCCTTCGGCTTGGGTTCGGGAGTCCCATCGGGATCGATAGGACGCTCGCCGGGAGTGACCGGGCCGGGGTCGCTCTTGTAGTCAATGCGAATGACTTGCAGGCTCGCGTTCTTCGCGGACTTCGAGTTGGTCCACTGCAGGATCGCCCAGTTCTCGCTGGGTTGCAGGGCCAACCATTTGTAGTCGCGGGCAAGATCGAACTTCAGGCCGTGCTCGGGGTACTTCTCCGATGTGTAGCCCCCTTGGGCGTGGGCGAAGGGGTTGCAAACAAAGCAGAAGGCGAGAGCGAGCCAAGCGGCGAGTCGAGTCGAGAGCATGCCGCCAAGAATACGGAGCGAGTCCGTTCTGCGCTACGTTCGGGGCCAGAGATCGGTGGCCCAGGTCCTTGGATTCTTGGGAAGCGCCTGCACTGGCCTCGAAACAGGGGGTTCGTGGCCGTTTGGAGAAGCGCGGTGGTTCGTCGTTGGCGCGGGTACGGCGAGCGCGGGCTTCAACTTACTTCTTGCTCAAGCTCCCCATGAACTCGAGCCAGGCGGCTTCCAGTTCCTCCAGCTGCACTCCATCGAAGCCAGCTTGCACGGCGCGACCGCGGGCGCGCTTTTGCGCTTCGCGAAACAGGAAGTCGTCTTCCAAGTTCCCGTCCCCGCGCAAGACGCCCAACTCATTGGCCCAGGCATCCTTCAGTTCAGCGAAGTAACGCGGCAGGATCTCTGACCAGGTTGTGTGACGGCGCACGACGGAACTCTCGTTCAGGAAGTACACCATGGACCAAGCTTGGGCGTAGGCGTGGCCCGTACGCTTGCCATAGAAGTCGTCGCGTTCGTACCAAATGATCTCGCGCCAGGGAGTGAAGTCCTTGTTCTCCAAGGCCTTGCTGATCGTCGGCTCACGCCAGCTGTTGAGGCCCACGTTGAAGAGCTTGCCGCCCTTGACGATGGCTCCGCCGAAGTAGTCCCCGAAGCCTTCGTCAAACCAGGAGTGCGGAGCCAAGCGGCCCGCCGAGTGGTGGATGAACTGGTGAAAGGCTTCGTGGTAGAGGACGCGGAAGGTGTCGCTGTTGTCCGTGCGTTTGGCTTTCTCCCGTTGGGTGCTGTCGTAGAGCACCAGCTCTTGGGTGTCCGCGGACCAATAGCCTTCGGTCCAATCTTGGCCGCCGAAATCCAAGTACTCCCGGCGATCCGCGCAGAGCCGCACGGTGGAGACCGACGTCATTTCCGCGTCCGGGGGGAAGAACTCGAGGAACGTTGTGCGCATGGATTCCAAGTCCCGAGCGATGCGGCTGACCAGGGGTTGGTCCTTCGTGTTGTAGACGACGATGTAGTTCTCCGTGTCCTCGTGCTTCCAGTTTCCGCGCAAACCGGCGCGCACTCGAATGCGGTACTGCGCATCCTTGAAGCGCGGCCGGCCCTTGTAGAAACGTCGCCACTCTTCCGTGCGCGGATCGGGTTCGGGTTCGGAGATCACGAACTTGCGGGCGGTGGCGCGCCAGTCCTTCCGTTCGGCTTCAAATTGCAGGTCCGTGGTCCAGCCCAGCAAGGCGTAGGTGCGCGTCGAACGGCTGTCCCAAACGTAGGCCCAACCGCGCTCGCCGTTCGGCTTGGAGGGCAAGAGCTCGTACTCGCGGGCCTTGAACTTTCCTTGGGGTTCGCCTACCTCGAGCACGCTCGTTGTCCAACGGGGTAGAGCTTGGGTGCAGTAGCGGGACCAACTGTTGATGACCGGCGACGCGGGTTCGGGAAGCTCGCCGTTCTCGTCCGGCATGGGCGGGCCAGCGTCGCGCACGTAATCGATGCGCACCACTTGCAAGCGGCTCGGGATGGCGAGCTCGGGGTTGATCCACTGCAGAACAACCCACGGCTCGTTGGGCTGCACGGGCAGCCACTTGTACGTGCGGGGCAACTCGAGCTGCACACCTTGTTCGGGGAAGGACTCCGTCAGGCTGCGACTCTGGGCCCTGGCAAGGGAGCACGCCAGGAGCGCAACAAGGCATGCCAGGACGAGTGGCAAGTGACGTCGTTCAAGCCCCATGCTGCGACGGGTCAGGCCCCCGCGTTCGCGTGGCTCGTTTGGACGGCGGTTTGCATGGCGCGCAGCCATTGCTCGAAGCACTCGGTTTCGATTTCGACGGCGCGGCCGATCAGCTCGCTCCAGGTCGAGGGGAAGATCGCACTCATGCTCTCCCCCATCTCCGCCAAGTGCCGCAGCTCGTCCTTCAGGATGCTCTTCACGGAGAAGGGCGCGCCGGCGGCTTTCAGGCACTCTTCGTACATGGGGTAGAAGGCCTCCGCGCGGATCTCGATGGCGGTGGTCGAAAGCAAGTAGTTCGCGTCGCTTCGCGCGGGGCCCTCGAGGCCGCAGTCCGCCAACAAGGCTTCGCAGCCGCGATCGACTCCTTGCATGTAGCGCTCGCCGGCGGGCCCCGAGAGGGTGTCCTGCTCGGAGTAGGTGCGCACGCCTTCCTGCTGGCCGCCGTTCAATTGGATCGCAGCGCGTTTGAGGCGCATGGCGTGGGAGGCTTCCTCGATCATGTGCAGGAGGCCCTCCTCGTCCAAGTTGTCCGCGTGGCGGGCCTTCAACATCTTGCGCACGCCGATGTATTCCATGCGCGAAAGAGTGTTGACGAAGCGCGCGTGCAGGGCGGGCGAGGCCACGACAGCGGCCAGGAGACGGCGCAGTTCCCCCATCGATGCTTGAGTCCGCAATTGGGCAGTGAAGCGTTCCATGGGCAGAGTCTAACGTCGATCGGGCAGCCAGCGAATGGCGAAGCGCGCGGCTTCAAGCACTCTTTGCAGGGGGAAGATTCGCGCGGCGGGCTCTCTTTCCTGCGTCAGGCGAGTCCAAGGCAGAAGATTTTTCGGACCGCCGGCGACAGGAGGTGTGAATCTCCGCTCGTCGCCCCATGACTCTCCACTCTGAGGTATGATTTGACCGATTCTTACCTATACACCCCGAACCATATCCACATGTTTCAACTAGCCATCTACTGTCGTAGGACCCTGAACACCATCCCGCCACGAACGGGGCATGGTCTGTTTCTGTCAAGCCCTGGCGCCCGTTCTAACGCGCAGGGCCTTTTTCGTGCCCAGGCTACGGGCTCGGATTGTTCCTCCACGGGGGGTGCAAACCGATGAAAGCCAAACTTCTGCTCTTCTCCATTGCCTGGCTCGCGTTCATCACGGTCTCGCACATCAGCACAAACATCGGCTTCGAGCGCTTTCAAAAGAAAGTCCGGGTCGCCCTGACGGAGGAGCGCGACGAGTTGATCGTCGGATTCCTGCCGGTCACCTGACACCTCACCTGCCCGGTCACCAGTTGGGTGACCAAACATTCCGACGAAGGCAGCCTCTTCCGTTCTCAAAAGTTCGGGGATTGGCCCACGGTGAAAGAAGCCTTGATCTCCAAGGAGATCGGTGCCGTGTTCATCCTGGCTCCCATGGCCATGCAACTGCGCCTCGACGGAATCCCGATCAAGGTTTGCTACCTGGGACACCGCGACGGCACCGCAATCGTGGTCGGCAAGGACAGCGACATTCACGACTTCGGAGACTTGGCCGGCAAGATCTGCGCCATCCCGAGCCGCTACGCCAACCAGAACATTCTGATGCACAAGATGATGCGCAAGTGGAACATGGAGCCCGACTCCATCGACCTGCGCGAAGTGCCTCCGCCGGAACATCCGACGGCGCTCTTGTCCGGCAGCATCGACGCCTACATCGTGGGCGAGCCATTCGCCGCCAAGGCGGAACTCGGGGGCTATGGCCGCGTGCTCTACCACACCAAGGACATCTGGGAGGACTTCATCTCCTGCGTGCTCGTGGTGCGTGAAGACCTGATCATCGATGAGCGCGAACTCGTGCAGGAGCTGATCGACGGCATCGCCAAGTCGGGCAAATGGTTGGACGAAGACCAAGAGCACCGCATGGACGCCGCCGAGATGGCCGCCCGTGGTGATTACAGCCCGCAGTCTCCTGACCTCTTGAAGTACGTGCTCTCCAAGCCCGTGGACCGTGTCAAGTACACGAACCTCGCGCCCTTGAAGAAGGACTTCGACGAGATCATGGAACTTGCCTATGAGATCGGTGTGCTCAGTGACCGCATCGAGTTCGAGGAGTACGCGGACGATTCGTTCGTGAAGCCCTTGAGTGAGTTGGACTGGAACATGGACAAGTTGGCCTCGGGCAACGAGCCCAAGAGTGGAGGCAAGTAGTCATGACGATTTCCATTCTGTGCCTACTTCTGCCGCTTGTCGCCCTGTACTTCTGCGACAGGCTTCCTGATCGCGCCCAAAACTTCGTGATGCCAAGCTTGGTGACCGTGTCCATGGTCGCCCTCTGGGATCTCGGCGTTGTGCTGTCCGGATCGACGGTTTTCCCGACGCCCCTGCAAACCTGGGATGGGTTCATCGAGTTGCTCGATAGCAACCGCCTGTGGGGCGACATCATCGCCAGTCTCTTCCGTGTGAGCTGGGGATTCTTCCTGGCAACAGCGGTCGGCATTCCCCTGGGTCTGGTGGTCGGCTGGCGGGTGCGCGCGTTCACGGCGCTCAACCCCATCATTCAGGGCCTGCGGCCCATCTCCCCCATCGCTTGGATTCCGATCGCCATCCTTTGGTTTGGCATCGGCGACGGCGCGGGCATCTACTTGATCTTCTTGGCTTCCTTCTTCCCCGTGACCGTGGGAACCATGGCGGCTGTCCGCAACATCTCCCTGGTGCATCAACGCTCGGCGGAGAACTTCGGACTTGAAGGCATGGAGCTCTTCCGCCGGGTCGTGTTGCCCGCTGCCTTGCCGCAGATCATCACGAGCTTGCGCATCGCCTTGGGCGTCGCTTGGCTCGTGATCGTCGCAGCTGAAATGGTGGGCATGGACTCCGGTCTTGGCTACTTGATCAACGACGCGCGCAACGCGGGTAGCCGCTATGACCTGGTGGTCGCCACCATGGGAGTCATCGGGGTCCTCGGTATCGGACTCGACTTGCTGATCCGTCAGCTAGAGAAGTTCGACGAAGTTCGTTGGGGGTACGTGAAGCGATGAGTCAATCCAATCCTATGCAAAAGCCAAAAGTGGTCTTCGAAGGCGTTTCCAAGCGCTTCCAGAAAGGCAAAGAGAGCTTGCACGTTCTCAACGACATCAACCTGACCGTGCACGACGGGGAGTTCGTCTGCCTGCTCGGCCCCTCCGGTTGCGGCAAGTCCACCCTGCTCAACATTGCAGGTGGATTCGAGTCTCCCGACAGCGGGCGCGTGATGATCGACGGTGAAGAAGTGGACGGGCCAAACTCCCGGCGCGTCTTCGTCTTCCAAGAGTACGGCATCTTCCCTTGGGCCTCGGTCTGGGACAACGTGGCCCTCGGGTTGCGGGATCTCGACCAAGCCGAGCGCTCCGAGGTGGTGCAACGCACCATCGACATGGTGGGCCTGACCGGCTTCGAGAAGTCGTTCCCCATGGAACTCTCCGGCGGCATGAAGCAACGGGTGGAAGTCGCCCGCGCTTTGGCCGTGTCCCCCGATGTGATCTACATGGACGAACCCTTCGGCGCCCTCGATTCGCTCACGCGACTCACCATGCGTTCGGAGATCATCCGCATCTGGGAACAAGAGAAGAAGACGATCCTCTTCGTGACCCACGACGTGGACGAGTCTATTCAGTTGGCGGACCGCGTGGTCGTGCTGTCGGCGCGGCCGGGAGAGATCTCTGAGATTGTCGAGGTGGACATGGACCACCCCCGGGACTTGGGTTCGCCGGAGTATGGCAAGATCAAGAACCGGCTGTACCAGCTGCTTGGGGTGAGCCACACCATCTAGCAATACGGCAACAACAAGGTGTGCGACACCGTATTGCCGGGCTAGTCGAACTTGGCCGTGTACGCTTCTTCGTTGAAGCCCACGAGCCAGGTCTTGCCCATGCGAATCGAGGGCGCGCGCAGATTTCCGCTAGGGCCCAAGACAACCTTGGCGATGTCCTCGTGCTCGTCCTTGCCAGGCTTGAACTCCAGGACCTTCTTGCCCTTGGCGACGACGATGCGCGTCGCTCCTTCCAAGAGTCCAGGGAGCGCGTCGGCGCCGTATCGTTCTTTCGTTGCATTCACCGTCTCACGGATGGTGACGTCTCGGCCTTCCAAGAAGGCGTCAGACCGTTTGCAGCTCGTTCAGCCTTTGCGGTGATAGTACCAGTCGATTCGCTTGCCCATTGGATCGTCGGATGGAGGGGGGAGGGGGATAGGGAGGGTGCGAAGTGTACGGTGTGCGACACCGTATTGCCGCCGTATTGCCGTCCCTAGTGGATGGACTGGATCAAGCGCTCGCTCTCTACCCACAGCTGGCGGGCTGCGTCCTTATCGCGGGCCGCTGCGTTTGGCTTGGCGGGGCGGCAACTGCTGTAGTAGCCGCCGGTCGGCTCCGGCAAGGGATCCGCGGTCGCGAGATGAACGGACGTGCGCGCGCCCTTCTCGGGGGACAAGAGCAGGAAACGCAAGGCCCCGAACATGAGGCCCCACAAACCGCCGGCGTCGCCGTCGCGTGTGAACTGAGTGCGCACAACGCCCGGGTGCAGGCAATTGGCGCTGACGTCGGTGCCTTCCAAGCGGGACGCGAGCTCTTTCGTGAAAAGGATGTTCGCGAGCTTCGACGCGCCGTACACCTTGCCCGCTGAGTAGGAACGCTCGTACTGCAAGTCATCAAAGTTGAGACCGCGCACGGCTCGATTGTGAGCCGAAGAGGCCACCACGACAACACGCGCCGGGGCGCTCGCTTTCAAGAGGGGCTCTAAGCGCTGCTGCAAAAGGAACGGCCCCAGGTGATTGACCATGAATGTCATCTCTATCCCAATGCTGTTCTGTCGGCGTTCCGAAAGAATCACCCCCGCGTTGTGGATCAGCACATGCAAGGGCTGCCCCTCCTCCAAGAGATCCTTGGCCAGGGCCTCGATCGAGTGCACTTCGGCCAAGTCCAAGAGCTTCCAGGAAATGTCCGCTTGCGGGACGGCCTGGCGAATCTCGGCAACCGCTTGCTCGCCCTTGGCGCGGTCCCGCACCGTGAGCATGACCGTCGCCCCGCGCCGACAGAGTTCTAGGCAGGTCGCAAATCCGATGCCGGAATTGCCGCCGGTCAGCAGCACGCGCTTGCCTCGAATGTTCCAGGTCATGTGGGTCACTCTGCGCATTTCCTTGGCCGCGCACAAGGTTCCCTCAAGTTCAGCAAAGGCCCATTCCGGTACTTCGGAGTGGTATCCTTGGCCCCATGGGAATCCATCAACTTGTTGCCGTGGCCCTCTTCGTCCTTCCCGGCGTGGCGGAATCGCAGATTCGAATCAAGACCAGCGCCGCGACGGGGCTCGGTCCACAAGAGGACGTGGGCCGACTTGACCCGAGCGACATCCTGCGCTTTGGGGATCAGCACGTCGTGCTGTACACGCGAGTCGAAGAGTCCGACCCGCTCTACCCGGCCCCCTACGCCGGCGAGATTTGGTGGGCCTCCTCCACGGACGTGGGCCACAGCTGGACCGAACAGGGAAGGCTGCTGGGTGCGTCCGGGGGAAGCGACGGGGACGCTCTCGGCGTTTTCGATCCGAACGTCCTGCGCATTCCAGGGCAGGGACTTGTGCTCTTCTATTCGGGAATCGGGCCGGAGTTCAACTTCCGCTTTGAGGAACAGAGTCGTCCGGAGGAGACTCAACTCTTCAGAGCGCGACTGCAGTGGCAGGCAGCGACTAGGCAACTCGTCGCCGAACGGGATCCCGAGTCGTCGGCTATTCTTTCGCCCGTGTCCCCCGACTCGCGGGCCTTCGACTCGAGCCGCGTCCGCCGGGCGAAGCCATTCTTGCGCAAGGATCAAGTGCACCTGTACTACCGCGGCACCTCCGCCCAGGCCGGGACCCGCGGGGAAGCTCTGGGGCTTGCGACGGGTTCCGCAAGCAGCTTCGAGTTCCGTCGAGTTCACGAAGGCCGCGCAGTTCTGCCCTTCCGCGGAGATGCCTTGCTCATGGAGTATTCCGGTGGCGTGCTGGCGCTCTTCACCGGCGGAGATCGCGGCGCTTGGTGGGCGGCCGATGGTGAGCACTTCGCTCCCCTGGACGTGGAGATCCGTGGGCGCGTGAACTCCCCTGGGCTTGACTTGGAAGTGAGTGCAGCGAACGGCACGGGCAGCTCCATCTCCCGTTGGGGCTTGCACGTCGCGCGCGAAAACCCGGACCCTTGGCTCGAGCGCTTTCAGTTGACCATCCAGGAAGCCTTGCCGACCCCGGCGGATGCCTCCAGGCCCGAGCCGGGCCAGCGCGAGTTTGTCGTGGACGGCACGCGCCGCACCTGGGAAGAGCAACACCTCGCCCTGCGCGATACGAGCGCGAAAGCCAACGCGGTCTTTCTCGGAGGGACCTTGGTCCAGGGCTTCCTCGAGGATGGCCAAGAACCCTGGGAGGAACTCTTTGCTGGCTACCGGGCTGCGAACCTTGGGATGCGCGGCGACAACACCTCCAACTTGCTGTGGCGCGTGGACCACGGCGCACTACCGATGGGGCAGCAACGGCTGATTCTGATCCATGTGAGCAGCGAGCAAACCCTCGCCATCGGAGACCAAGCCATCACGCGCGGGGTGGACACGCTCTTGCGCCGCATTCGCGCTCGCAAGCCGGGAGCGCAGATCTGGGTCTTGCCGCCACATCCCACCCCTTGGATGACGGAGGCAGAGCTGGCCGCGATCCGCAAAGCGACCGCGACCCTCGCGCTCTTCTTGCCGCAGCCGCGGGTTCAGATCGTCGACCCGTGGATCGAGTTCTACGACGACAGCGGCCAGTTGAACAAGGCGCTCTTCGCGCCGGTCGGCGAAGGCCTTTCCCCCGAAGGCTATCGGATCTTGGCCGAAACCTTGCAGCTCGACCTCCCCCCCGCTGCGGGAGGAAGTCGCTAGCGGGCCCTCAGAATCGTTACGGATCCGAGCGCCTGCTGACCGACTAGTTGCCGCGCCCGCGGCCGCCACGACCGCCGCCGTTGAAGAGGCCGCCGCGCTCTTCGTTCATTGCGTTGTAAGTCTCCAACTGCGCGGGAGACAGGATGCGTCCGAGGGCTGCATCCGAATCTTCGCGCTGGGTGGTGAAGGCCTCGCGAATGTCCTCACGGGGAACGTCGCCATTGCGCATGGTCGTGAAGAGCTCGTTGCGCTTCTTGCTGGAGTCGATCAAGTGGTCTTGCATGGACTGCTTTTGCACAGCGTCGAGCCCGAGCTTCTCGGAGTACTCGCCCATGCGTTCCACGATGCGGTCGACTTCGCGCTGCTCGCGCTCGAGTTGGCGCTCGTCTTGTTCCGCGGTTTGGACTTCCTCGAGGGCGGTCGCCACCATTTGGCGCAGGCCGGATGCCTCAGAGGATTGAGGGTTCTTCAGCGCGGCGGCCAGTTCGGCCACGGTGCTTTGAAGATCGGCGAGGGACTCGGTGTCGCCTCCTTCCGCAACCGCTTCCCGGGGAACGGCGGAGCGGTTCGACTCCAAGCTTGCCAAGCGCATGCCCAACTCCTGGTTCGCGAGACGCAGCTTCGCAAACTCTGAATCCCACTTCGCAGTGCCGTTGTCCGCCCCAGGCGAGAGGCCCGCTTCGGATTCAGTCGACGCTGCCGCAGCGGGTGCCGGGGTCGCGAAGGTTTTCATCGCGAAAGAGCCGATGGCTCCTCCGATGAGGCCGGACAGGGCCGCGATCATGACTGTGTTCTTCATACGTGCTGAGGGGTTCGTGCGCCTGGGGAGGTCTTGGTCCGCGAAGCTGCGGGGCGAGGCCGGGGATCGGCGCTCAGACAAGGTATCAACCGTTCTCGGCTTCGCGGTGCTCCGAGATTCGTTGTTTGCTGGCAACGGGACCCTGCGTGTTGGGAAGGGTCCTCGGAGCCCCAAGACGACCAAGCGGTCTAGTAATTGAAGAGGTCTCCCATGGCGTAACTCTGGCCGCTGGCCCTGTTAAGGGCCTGTAACACCTTGTCCTTCGTGTTCGAGGTCAGGCGCCGTCCTTTGGTGGCCCGCGAAACCATCTTGTGCGTGAGCTGCAAGGTGGACGCTTCGACCAAGTCCTTGGGCTTGAGACTGTGGCGTTCGAGGAGTTCGAGAACGGGCTGTTCGCCCAAGTTGCGTTCGAGATCAGTCATGGATGGTGTGCCGGTGCGCTTGATGCTTGTGGGCCGGGCAATTGTAGCTAGCCCTTGGATGGCCACCGCTCGGATTCCTCTCCAAAGCCCCGCCACAGGCAAGATGCATGTTCCGCCAACGAATGAGGGCGGTCCCTCCCAAAGGAAGGGACCGCCCCGTTAGAGCGTCCATTCGGAGACTCTAGTTCAGGCTCACATCATCGAAGCAGAAGCCGTCCAGCGTCATCGCGTAGTTGTCGTACTGCTGGAACTTCACGACGAAGGTGGAGTTCAGGGAAAGCCCGGCGCCTGCTGCGAGGGAGTCCAGGTCCATGTTGATGAGCTGCCAGGTGTTGTTGGTGGTGGAGCCACCATTCAGGTCAAGCACCTTGGTGAAGCTCGCCCCGTTGTTGTCGGACAAATAGATCCCGTCCTGGCTATGGGTTTCATCCCCCAACTCCTTCCAGCGGAAGGACAGGCTCGCCTGGGTCTCGCCGCTCAGATCCATCAGGAGCCAAGCCTCGTTCTGCGAGTAGGAACCGCCGTCCGTGTCATCGTCCATCGCGAGATGGAAGCTACCCGCAAAGGGACCGTTGGCGGAGCTGACCTCGATGCGGCCTTCCACGCCCTCGGTCGTCGCCCAGAAGGAATCCAGGGCGCCCGACTCGAAGCCAGTGGAGTAGCCCTTCGTCGCGCGGGTCGCCGGACCACCGCCCGCCGTCACCGAGATGTCGTCGAAGGCGAAGCCGTCCGTGGCGATCGCGTAGTTGTCGTACTGCTGGAACTTGACCACGAAGGTCGAGCTCAAGGAGAGGCCCGCGCCGGAAGCGAGGGACGCCAAGTTCAAGGACTGCGCCGCCCAGCTGTTGTTGGTGGTCGAACCGCCGTTCAGGTTGTGCACCTTCGTGAAGTTCGCGCCGCCGTTGTCGGAGAAGAACACGCCGTCTTGAGTGTGGGTCTCGTCGCCAAACTCCTTCCATTGGAAGTTGAGGGTCACCGCCGACTCGCCCGAGAGGTCCAAGCGCAACCAAGCCTCGTTTTGCGAGTAGGCGCCGCCATTGAGCGTGTCGTCCATGGTCAAGTGCTGGGAACCAGCGAAGGGGCCGTTGGCCGAGGTCACGAGGATGCGGCCTTCCGCACCCAAGGTCGTGGCCCAGTACTGATCCAAACTGCCGGACTCGAAGCCCGTGGAGTAAGGCAAGCTGGCGTAGTTGCCGCCGCCGGTCGGGCCAGCAGCTTCCACGGAGATCTCGTCGAAGGCGAAGCCGTCTGTGGCGATTCCGTAGTTGTCGTACTGCTGGAACTTGATCACGAAAGTGCTGGTCAGGGAAAGCCCCGCGCCGGCCGCCAGGGTGTTCAAGTCCAAGTCCACTTGAGCCCAAGTGTTGTCGGTGGTCGCTCCGCCGTCGAAGCTGTGGACCTTGCTGAAGTTCGCGCCGCCGTTGCTGGAGAAGTACACGCCGTCTTGGGTGTGCGTCTCGTCGCCGAACTCCTTCCATTGGAAGCTGAGGTCCACGTCCGACTCACCGCTCAAGTCCAGGTGCAACCAAGCTTCGTTTTGGGAAAGGGCGCCTGCGTCCGTGTGGTCGTCCATGGTCAAGTGCTGGCCGCCAGCGGCCGGACCGTTGGCAGACGTCACTTGAATGCGACCTTCCGCGCCTTCGATGGTACGCCAGGAGTTGTCCAAGCTGCCGGACTCGAACCCCGTCGTGTAGGGCAGTGTTGCGTAGTCGGGATCGACCGGAGGAGTGCCGCCGCCCACGGCTGCCGCTGCGTCGACCATGCCGTAGCCGGTGAAACGGTCCCAGCCCGCGCCGGATTCGACGCTCGTCACGTCTTGGCATGTGGAGACCAATTGCGCGCGGACCTGAGCGGGCGTGAAGCCCGGGTTGGCCGTCAGGATCAAGCCACACACGCCCGCCACGTAAGGGGTCGAGCAGGAGGTGCCGTTGAAGTAGCCGGAGTAGTTTCCGCTGTCGTAGCCACCGGATCCTTGAATGTCCGTGGTGGGCAGAATCGTGGGCGCGATCACGTCCACGGCGCCCGCTGCGTCCTGCGAGTTGGTGCCGTAGTTCGAACCCCACCAGCGCTCGTTGTCGCAAGTAGAGCCGTTCGGGTCGGTGTTGTTGCCCGGATTCACCTCACTGGAAAGCGAAGAGGAACGCTTGCGCTCTCCACAAGGGGAGGCAGCTCCCACACCGATCACCAGGGCGTTGTTCGCCGGGTAGGAGATCGTGCTCGCGTTCTCGTTGCCGGTCGCGGCCAAGATCGTGACCCCGTTCGTGTTGGCGTACGAGATCGCGTTCGAGGTGGTCGTGTCGTTCGAGATCGCCGCGCCGAGACTCATGGAAGCGATGTCCGCTCCGTTGTCGGCCGCGTGGATGATCGAGTTCGAGATGGCCGAGAAGAACATGCTTCCCGCGCTATCCGCGACCTTGAGCGGCATGATCGAGCAACCGCCGGCGATGCCAGCGGAGCCCAAACCGTTGTTCTGCATGGCAGCAGCGACGCCCGCGCAAGCGGTGCCGTGACCGGCCGCGCTGCTGTTGTCGGTGGGGTTCGAATCCCCATCCCCATAGTCCCAGCCAGCCACCTGACGCAAGTCCGGATGGCCAGCGTCCACGCCGGAGTCGATGATCGCGATCACCACGGCAGCAGATCCGTAACCGCTGGCCGCGTCCCAGGCCGCTTGGGCGTTGGTGTCGAAGCCGACCGTGCCGACCGGAGAGCCGCTCGGGTGCCCTCCGCAACCCCAGCAGTAGTCCAGCATTTGCGAGGTGTTGTTGTGGCCCCAGTGCGACGCGTGCAAGGGATCGTTCGGCACATCCATCGGGAAGGCGCGGTAGTCCGGGCTCGCCTCCTGGATCTCCGGCAACTGGCGCAAGCGACGCGCCAGGGCTTCGATGTCCGTGTTCGGGTTCACGTAGGCCATGTACCAGCGGTTGAGCCCCAGCTCGCGCCCTAGCACTTGGTCCGCTGGCTCGATCAAAGCGCGGCGAATGCCGGTCGCTCCGGCGAATCCCATTTCCATGTCGAGTGGGGCGATGCCCGTTGTCTCGTAGGCGCTGGGAACCTCGGCCGTGTATTCGCGGCGTAGGCTCGATCGATCGAAGGCGTCGTTGTTGATCTGGATCATCAGACGGCCCGGCATGTAGGTCGTCAATTCCTGGGCGGTCGCCCCGGGACCCTCTTGGACGGCCGTAAAACGCGTCGTTGGCACTTGCGTGGCAAAAGCCAACGAAGCGCAGAGTGAGATGGAGGCAGCGGTCTTGACCGCGGCCCTTGCTGGCAGAAGCATCATCACTTGATTCCTGTGCAGAAGAGATTCGAGTTGAGAAGCCGTTAGGCGGATCGGCGACTCTAGGAAGGTAAAATCAATCTCTCAAGCAACCGGGACGAACCAAACCGGCCCGATCGAACCTCTTTCTTTTCAGGGGAACACAATTCAAGCGGTGGCCGTCTCCGCCAAATTCGCCCCCCCATGGGGATCAGACAAGATCGCCCCCCTCAAACAGTTGCTATAAATCACAACATCCATGTGGCTCGCGGACCTCGGCTCCACAAAAATTTGATTCCCATTTTCGCGCGGAGTTCTGCTTTCCCCCGCTCAAGCTGTCGCATCCACAACGGAACCCACTCGAAAGGTCCCGGCCACAGATCCTCAAGGATGACCACCGCCACCACTCTGCTTCTGATCTGCGCAACGGCGTACGCGCTGCTGTGCGTCGTTGTGTTCCTCGTTCAAGGGCGCCTGTTGTTCCGTCCGACGCGTCCCCTGGAGTCCACGCCCGCTGATTTGGGTCTCGCGTTCGAGGACCAATGGTTCGAGTTGGGGCCCGATGAGCGAATTCATGGTTGGCGTGTTTTCTGTGATAGCCCCCGTGGGCGGGCTCTATTCCTGCATGGCAACGAAGGCAACATCGCCGATCGCCTGGAGAGCCTGCAGGTCTTGAACTCCATGGGTTTGGACGTTTTAGCCATCGACTACCCGGGCTACGGCCAGAGCACGGGCTCTCCCAGCGAAGAGAGTTGCTATCGCGCGGCGCGCCATTGCTTTGACGTCCTGCGCCAGGAGCAACCGAACTTGCCGCTCATCGCCTGGGGCCGTTCCATGGGCGGCGGGGTCGCCAGCGCCTTGATCGGCAGGCAAGGGTTGGCACTCCTGGTTCTCGAAGCGACGTTCACCTCCATGCCCGACGTGGCCCAAATGCTCTACCCGTGGTTGCCAGCGCGCTGGATGTCGCGTCTCAAGTTCCCCACCGCGGAGCGCCTGCGCCACGTGCAAGTGCCGGTGCTCGTCGTGCACAGCCGGGATGATGAGATGCTTCCTTTTGCCCACGGCCAAGCCCTCGCTGCGGCCGCAGGAGAACGAGGGACCTTCATCGAAATCAGTGGCACCCACGGGCGCGGGTACTTCACAAGTGGCGAGGCTTACCTCGCACCGCTCAGGCGCTTCTTGGATGAGAACTTGCCGGCACCGGGTTCTGACCTGTAGCGCGGGTGGTGTTGTGCGGGCGGTGTCGCACGGGCCTGCGTCGCCCAGGACACTCTCGGAACGCCTCGGACACCGCGCTCGATCGCCCTTTGGAAACAGGAGGCTCACAGATTTGTTGTCACGGCCCCATATTGATACTGTGCGGGGCCGCTCCTCGTTGAGCCCACCCTAAGAACAAGGTCGCCCGTGCGCCCTTGCCAACGCATCCTGTCGGGAGTTGACATCACATGGCACCGGAACGCTTGAAGAACTACGTAGGCGGCGAGTGGATCGACTCGACCGCGAAGACCACCGGCCAGGTGCACAACCCGGCCACCGGTGAACTGATCGGTGAGTGCCCCTTCTCGAGCGCGCAAGAGGTGGACCACGCGGTGCAGGTCGCCAAGGAAGCGTTCAAGACCTGGCGCAAGACTCCCGTGGAAGATCGCATCCAGCCGCTCTTCCGCTTGAAGGCTCTGCTCGATCTACACGCGGAAGAACTCGCGGCGATTCTGACCCGGGAACACGGCAAGACCCTCGGCGAAGCCCTCGGCAGTGTGCGGCGCGGCATCCAAATGGTGGAGGCCGCTTGCAGTTCGCCGTCTTTGATGATGGGCCAAGCCCTCGAGGACATCTCGCGCAACATCGATTGCAAGTCGATCCGCCAGCCCATGGGTGTCTTCGCTTGCATCGCGCCCTTCAACTTCCCGGCGATGGTTCCCCTGTGGTTCTTCCCCTTCGCGGTCGCTTGCGGCAACACCTTCGTGGTCAAGCCTTCGGAGCAGGTGCCGTTTAGCCAAAAGCGCATGTTCGAGCTCGTGCACGAAGCGGGTTTCCCCCCCGGCGTTTTGAACATGGTCAACGGCGCCCACGACGTGGTCAACGCCATGATCGATCACCCCGACATCGAAGGGCTCTCCTTTGTGGGCTCGACCCCTGTGGCGGAATACGTCTACACCAAAGCCTGCGCCAAAGGCAAACGCGTGCAAGCCTTGGGCGGCGCCAAGAACTACATCGTCGTGATGCCCGACGCCGAGATGGACTTCGCTTTGGATTCGATCACGGAGTCGTCCATGGGCTGCGCCGGGGAGCGCTGCTTGGCGGCCTCGGTCATCCTGTGCGTGGACGGCTGCAAGGACGAGGTGCGCGCCGGTTTGGAAACGCGCATGAAGAAGATCGTGGTGGGCGACGGCTCGAAGCCCGGTGTACAAATGGGCCCGGTCATCAGCGCCGCCCACAAGGCCAAGGTCTTGGCCAAGATCGAAGCCGGCATCGCTGAAGGGGCGGAGCTGGTGCTCGACGGACGCCAGCCCGACGCTCCCGCGGAAGGCTTCTTCGTGGGCCCGACGCTATTCGATGGCGTCAAGGAAGGCATGAGCATCGCTCAGGAAGAGATCTTCGGCCCGGTGGTTTGCTTGATGGCCGTCAAGGATCTCGACGAAGCCCTCGACATCGCGCGCCGCCAGCCCTTGGCCAACGCGAACTCGATCTTCACCACCTCCGGCCGCTCGGCCCGCAAGTTCAGCTACGAAGTTCCCGCCGCCATGTGCGGCATCAACATCGGCGTGGCCGCGCCCATGTCCTTCTTCTCCTTCGGAGGATCCAAGCAATCCTTCTTTGGGGACCTGAAGGCCCACGGACGCGAGGCCTACGATTTCTACACCGATCGCAAAGTGATCATCTCGCGCTGGTAAGCGCTTCCCAACCAGACCCGACACCACCCACCTCAAAGGAGACCCCGTGAGTCGAATCGTCAAAGGCGGCCTAATCCAGTGCGCCAACCCCATCAACGACGAGAGTCGCCCGGTGGCCGAAATCCAAGCCGCCGCCTTCGAAGCGCACATTCCCTTCATCGAAGAAGCCGGCAAGCAAGGCGTGCAGATGCTTTGCTTGCAAGAGATCTTCAACGGTCCCTATTTCTGCCCGAGCCAGGATGCCCGTTGGTACGACGCGACCGAGCCGGTTCCCGGGCCGACGGTGGAGGCGCTCAAGCCCTACGCCAAGAAGTACGAGATGGTCATCATCGTGCCCGTCTATGAGCGCGAGCAAGCCGGTGTGTACTACAATACCGCGGCGGTCATCGACGCGGACGGAACCTACCTCGGCAAGTACCGCAAGCAACACATCCCGCACACCAGCGGCTTTTGGGAGAAGTACTTCTTCAAGCCCGGCAACCTGGGCTACCCCGTGTTTCAAACGCGCTATGGCAAGGTCGGCGTCTACATTTGCTACGACCGTCACTTCCCCGAAGGCGCGCGCCTCTTGGGCTTGAACGGAGCCGAGGTGGTCTTCAACCCGAGCGCCACGGTCGCGGGGCTTTCCCAGTACCTGTGGAAGTTGGAGCAGCCCGCTCACGCTGTCGCCAACGGCTACTTCATGGGATGCATCAACCGCGTCGGCACGGAAGAGCCTTGGAACATCGGCAAGTTCTACGGATCGAGCTACTTCGTGAACCCGCGCGGTGAGTTCCTGGCAGAAGCTTCCGAGGACAAGTCCGAGTTGATCACCGCCGACATGGACTTCGAGCTGATCGAAGAGGTTCGTCGCGTGTGGCAGTTCTACCGCGACCGTCGCCCGGAAACTTACGGCGACATGAGCGAGCTCTTGCCCTGATCGCGAACCGGCTTCCCCACCCTACTTGCACCCGCGCACCCGCATCCCAAACCACCAAGCTGAACCATGGGCATCCTGATCAAGAACGGAACGATCGTCACTGCGCTCGACACCACCGTCGGCGACATTCGGATCGAGGGCGGCACCATCCGAGAGATCGGTGCACAACTCGAAAGTACGGGGGGTGAAGAAGTCATCGACGCTTCCGGGCAGTACGTCTTCCCGGGAGGCATCGACCCGCACGTTCACATGGAGCTGCCCTTCATGGGCACGGTTTCCGCGGACGACTTTGAAACAGGAACGGCGGCGGGCGTCGCCGGGGGCACGACGTCGATCATCGACTTCGTCATCCCCGGTCGCAACCAGGACATGCTGGAAGCCCTCGCCGCCTGGCACGACAAGGCGGGCAAGGCGGTAGCGGATTACGCCTTTCACATGGCGGTCACTTGGTGGGGTGACAAGACGGCGGAATGGATGCGCACTTGCGTGGAGCAGGAAGGCATCCCGTCCTTCAAGACCTTCATGGCCTATCGTGGCGCCATCGGCGTGGACGATGTGGAGCTGATCGAAGTCATGAAGACAGCCCGCAAACTGAACGCGCTGGTCACCGTGCACGCGGAACACGGGGACATGGTGGTCGAGTTGCAGAACAAGTTGATGAGCGAGGGCAAGACTGGTCCCAAGTACCACGCTCAATCGCGGCCGAGTCCTTTGGAAGGGGAAGCGACGGCGCGCGCCATCATGTTGGCGCGCATGACCGACGAGCCCCTCTACAT
>CALCXM010000120.1 GCA_937905825.1 uncultured bacterium | reverse complement strand
GGCAAGCCCGTGCCCGGCGCTCCGCGGAACTCCCAAATGACGCTCGCCATGGAGTAGGTGATGACGAACTTGACGAAGGTCATCTTCATCACTTCCAAGGCGAGTGCCGGCCAACTGAACTTGCGCTCGAACGCCAAGAGCGCTCCGATGATCAACGGAATCGGCAGGTAGCTCCACCAGATGTTCCTGTTCCAGGCGTTCATGTCGTGCTCCTCCCAGATTGGGTTGGTGAACACGAAGATGGCCAAGAGCACGGCGAGTGCTAGACAGAACGAGCGCCAACTCAGGGCGCCAGGCACCACGTGGGTGGCCTCGCTCTCGGTAACGGCGGGATTGCTTGGGGTGGCTTGATTCATGGTGTGCCTGGGTACGGCACGGCTGGGCGGCTGACCCATCTAATTGATAGAACCCTCGTGACCTGGGGCTCGAAGGAAAAAAATGACCGCCATCGAAGCCAGGAACACGGGGCCCGCTTCCCAAGAAACGTGGACGCCACTCTCTTGCAGGAAGATAGCCCAGACCCCGACGATCCCGAGCACGCCGGTCAGGATTCCCGCGAAGACACCCCGGGCGCTGGTGCGTGAATCGTAGAGCAGCATCAAGGTCGCTGGACCCAATCCGACTCCGAGGGCGAACCAGGCCAAGAGTACCAGGTTGTGCACCATGGGATTGGAACCGAAGGTCATCCACACTGCGCCGGCGAGGGTGACCAGCACCGCCAGGCGACCGGCCATCAGACCTCCTCCGGAAGTGCTCCCCCTTTTGGGTCCCAAGTCGCGCAAGAGGCTCGCGGCGATCACGAGCAACTGGCTGTCGCAGGTGGACATGATGGCCGCGAACAGGGTGGCCAAGAGGAAGCCCACAAAGCCGCTGAAGAGGTACTCGTTGGCCAAGTCCTGGGCCATGGTTGGATAGAGCAGCTCACGCTCGCCACCGGCGAAGAGCTCGAGCTCTGGATACATGGCGCGGCCCACGAGTCCCATGGCCAAGGCGCCCCCGGCCATCACGATGTTCCAACTTGTTCCCACACGGCTGGCGGTCTTCGCTTGCGTCGGGTCCTCGAGGGTCATGTGTCGCACCAGAATGTGCGGGTTGCCGAAGGAGCCCAAGCCAATCGCAAAGCCACCGAGGATCACGAGCGGTTCGGAACCAAGGCTCACGAGATTCGGATCAATCGCGCGCAGAGTTTCCATAAGCGCATCGAAACCGCCCACGTGCACCAAGCCCAAGATTGGAAGCAGCACGATGCCCGCCAACATCAACAGCGCTTGCACCACATCGGTGATGACCACTGCCCGGTAACCACCGAGCCAGGTGTAGACCAGCACGATGCCCGCGGTGATCACGAGTCCCCAGGTGCGCCCATCGACCTCTGGGAAGATCGCCCCAAGGGTCTTCGCGCCGGCCACGAGCTGCGCGCTGACGTAGGTCCACAGGAAGAGAATGATCACGATGCCAGCCAGTTGCCGCACGGGCAACTTGGACGTTCCAGGCCCCGCGGGTCCTTGGGCGCAACGTTCGAACACCTCCGGGACAGTCAAGGCCCCCGTGTCCACGGAGCGTTGTCGCAAGCGCGGTCCCAAGGTCGTGAAGATCACTGCTTCCGCCAAGATGTAACCAGGGAAGAGCCAGAAGGCGCCGAGGCCCGTGAACCACGCTGCACCGCTCGCACCGAGCACGAGCCAAGCGGAACGGCCCGAACTGACCGCCGAGAGGGCCATGGCGAAGGCGGAACTCTTGCGCCCGCCGAGGAAGTAATCTTCCTGAGAGTCACTGCCACGTTTCGCCGCCCAAAGTCCGATCCCGATGGTGATGACCAGGTAGGTCGCGAAGATCTCCAGAGTGCCCATGGGCGCATTGTGCATGGGGAAGGCGGAGGGGTGGAAGGGCTTTCAGCCAATGTCTGAAGCGCGAAGCTGGGTCTGCATAGCGGAGCGCGAGGGTCTGAAAGGCGCTGGGGGCAGCGCAAGGGGAGCGGCGACTCACGGACCCCTCTCGGCAACGCCGGGTTGCTCCGAGGGCGAGTGCTCTGTTTCCGGCCCCTGGCCCCTTGCGCCAGACGGGAGTCCTCGCCACCCTCTCGGGCCGTCCACACCTTTCTCTGCGCGACCATGAGCGAAAAGCAAATCACCCTCGACCTCTCTTCCTTCCTCGATTCGTCCCAAGCGAAGGGCCTCAAGGCGTCCCCGGAGGCCGCGAAGCAGATCGTCAAGGCCTTCGTTTCGATCTGCTACGAGGAGCTCGGCAAGAAGCCCAACCTCCTGGACGGGCACGACGTGCACCACGCCCTGGGTCACCTCTTGCCCGGACGTCTGAAGAAGAAGGATCCCCTCGCTGAGTCCGTGCCCGAAGTGCTCGATGCTTACTTCGCTCACTTGGAAGAAGCCGCCGTGGTCACCCACAACTTCGAGATCAAGCAAGCCCTGGCCTCCACCATGGGGGAGTTCCTCGAGACCGTGCGCACCGGCCACAACGCCCACCATCACCACACCCCGCCCCAAAAGCCCCTCGTGCACAACGCGCCCAAGCTCGGCCGCAACGACCCGTGCTCCTGCGGCAGCGGCAAGAAGTACAAGAAGTGCCACGGCAAGAACGCCTGAGAGCGCACGCCGATTACGGCAAGCTGAGCAGCGAACCAAGACCGGTTGAGGGGTAGAAGCTCTGGTGACCGCAGGAGCCGCTGCTTTTGTAGGCTTCTGTGACGAATCGAGCGGCTTCGTTCGGACTTCGCCCACTAGCTGAGCAGCCAAATGGGAAGACAGCCGAAGCTTGTGCTCTCGTGCCCAAGCTCAGGGGCAGGCAGCATGCAAGCTGGCCCATCAGGACCTCCTGCTCGCCCGGGTTTCCCCCGTTTGCTTTGTACTTGCGGTCTCCGCTGGAGGTGAGTATCAATGGAAGCGGAGAGCCCCAGATGCGCCGCCTAAACCAACAGCCCATGAAGGAAGCACGGAGGAGCCGGATGCGTCAACCGCGCTCGGCCGAATCTGTGGGGGGCTCGTGCGGGACACGGCGCGGGTCGAACCGACGAAGCGCTGGGCTCCCTAGAGATCATTCAACGATCTAGCCATTCCAACGCAGTGCCCAAGAACCATCGTGTGCTAGCGGGAGAATGCATAGCGAGCATCGCCTACAGGCACGGATTCCATCCAGACACCCTCTGGGATGCTCCGGCCAACGCGAAACTCAAGCAGCTACGCGAAGGACCGAATGTCCTCTTGGCCGGTGACATCGTCGTCATTCCGGACAAGCGCGTGCGATCCGAGTCGGCTGAAGTGGAGAAGCTGCACCGCTTCCGCCGCAAGGGCGTCCCAGAGGTTCTTCGTCTGCGCTTGGTGGACGACGAGGGGGAGCCACGCAAACAAGTCTCCTACACGCTGACGATCGATGGCAAAACCACGCACGGAGAGACGGACTCCGACGGGCGACTGAGCGCAGGCATTCTACCGAACGCGAAGGAGGGTCTGCTCACCGTTGGTCAAGGGCCCCTGGCAGAGTTGTTTCCGCTCGCGCTGGGCCGCTTGGATCCCGTGGACACGCTGCGAGGCGTGCAGCAGCGACTGAACAACCTTGGCTGGGAGTGCGGTGCGGAGGACGGCGTCTTGGGTGAGGAGTTGGGGGAGGTCTTGCGACGCTTCCAGGATCGTCATGGGCTGAGCATGACGGGTGAGGCTGATGACGAAACGTGCTCGAAGCTGATGGAACTCAACGAAGCCTGAGGTCTGCGCCAATGGGAGAACCAAAAGCAATACCCCGATCGACTCAGTCAACCCTTGGTCCAAAGGGCCGCAAGTGGTTCGTCGACTACCTCCCGATCACCGCGGACAACGAGTGCGAACTCTACGTCGACGGCAAGGAGTACTGCGCCGACTTGTACACCGCGCTGATGGGCGCGCAGGAGCGAGTCTTCTTGACGGGTTTGCACTTCATGGCAGACTTCGGCCTGATTCGGAACGGAAGCAACGACTCGGACTATCACCTTGCCGCGGTGCTTGCCCAGGTCGCCAAAAAAGGAGTCAAGATCCACCTGATCGTCAACCAGTTCTGGGTACGCGAAGCGGTGATCGCGCTGGAGAGGATCAGCAAGGCCATCATCATCAACGAGGGGGGTCTCGGTTCCTACCTCTCTGAGTCCTTCAAACTGTTTGAAGAGCTGAAGAACTACCCAAATGTGTGGTGCCGCACAGCTGTGCATGCCAACAGCGAACCGATCATGGGCACCAACCACCAGAAGACGGTGGTGATCGATGACAAGATCGCATTCCTTGGAGGCATTGATCTGACCTACATCGATGGGGATCGCTGGGACTCGCACGAGCATCAGGCGCAGCACCGGCACGTCGATCGCGCCGAGAAGTTCTGGCACGACGTCCAGATACGCATCAAAGGTCCAGCCGTAGATTTCGTTCGGGACAACTTCCATGCCCGCTGGAATCACGACACTCTCTATCGGCTCAAGTGGGGTGCCTTCGCCGTTCAGATGGATCCGGATGCCCTGTACAACCCCGAATTCGAGGGCATCGTTGCCGAACGGGATGATCAGGTGAAGAAGTTCGGGCGGATCCAGCTCAAAGACCTCAACTATCCGACTCACCGTGAGTCGCCGTTCTTGCCTCGCGTCCAGATTGTTCGCTCGATGCCAAAGCGGAGTTACCTGAAGGGCAAGCAGAAGCCTCACTGGAACAAGAGCGAGCAAGACTGGGAGCGTGCATGCAAGGACGCATACCTAGTGGGTATCCGCGCTGCTGAGAAATACATCTACCTTGAAAACCAGTGGATCGCGGACGAGCACATCTGGGAGGAGCTTAGAAAGGCCGCCGCGCGCAACTACTGGAACAAGCACTTTCGCATCGTGGTGATGCTGCCCCAGAAGTTCTTGACCGCCGCGGGAGCGGGAGCCAACCAGGAGATTTCCATTAGCAAGGAGATCCAGGCCGTCAAGAACGCTGGCCGGCCAGATACCTTCGGCATGTACTGCCTGGTGGAAGACTTTGACGACGGCACGAAGAAGTCTGAGAAGCAAATCTACGTCCATTCGAAGATCATGATCGTCGACGACGCCTGGTCGTTGATCGGTTCGGCCAATGCCGGCGGAATTTCCTTGGAAGGCATTCGTCCGGGGGCTGACCGCCCCGACTCCGAACTGAGCGCGGTCATTCTTGACGAGAAGTTCGCCAAGGGGTTTCGCAAGAAGCTATGGGACGAGCACCTCGGCCAGCCCGTATCGGAAGACTTCACGAGCCATGACGCAGATCTCTTTCGCGGTCAAGCGAACAAGGGCGGTCAACGGGTGCGCTTCTCCGGCGCATACAAGAACTCAGGTGGCGTCTACGACGAGTACGACACGACTTTCGAGTACGTGAAGCGGAACGCGAAAATCGTCTGCGCGAGGAACGACCTCAAGTGGAATATGCCGGTGGCAGCTCTACCGATTCCCTTTCAGGTGTACACCATGCCCGTGCCACCTCGCTACATCCTCTGGTATCGATGGGCGGCGGAAATAGGGGAAGAGAAGATTCGCTATCGGATGCGCAGTCCCCTTACGAACGCCATCGTCCACAACTACTCGAATCAATCAGCGGCTTTCGTGCCCAGCGCTTCTGGGGCGGAGATTGATCGTCTAACGAGTTCAAGCATTTTGCAACCAGGTCGGATTCTCTGTCGTGTCCAGTTGGCACCGATTGGTGAGAAGCCCGATGACAAGAACATCCATCACCGGGATTTCCTGGTGGAGTACGAAGTCAAGTTCATGAACAGCAAGGCAGCAGCAGCCAACTTGGCGCCGAACTGGAAGACTGCGCCCAAGACCTGAGAGCAGGATCCGTCCGCCACTTCCGGCGCTGCTGGCGCAGAGCGAACAAGAACCCTGAACGAGCCAAAGCCTGAACGAACCAAGATCGCCGAACTTGCGGTGAACCCCGGCGGCGCAGCCAGGTCGTTGACTCGATTGAAGCGGCCAGGTTGGCCGCTCAACAATCCTCGCGCTAGATCAAGTCCTGGAACAGTTCCGGTTCCGGGCGCGGGATGACGACGCGGCTGACAAGCAGGCCGCGCTTGCCAATTTCGCGGGCGCCGGCTTCGATGGCGGCTTCCACGTCGCTCAGGGCGCCGCACAAAAGCAAGAAGCCCTTGCCGCCGATGGCCATGGCCACGTGGATCTTGAAGAGCTTGACGTCAGCGGCTTTGACGGCGGCGTCGGCGCCTTCGATGATGGCGGTCACGGAGAAGGCCTCGAGCACGCCCAGGGCGTCGCGGTCCTCGTCCTTCAACTCAGCCACCCCGGAGATGGCGGGGAACAGGCGCTTGTCCACTTGAGGAATCACCAAGGAGTCGATCAGCGCTTCCATGGAGTTCTCTTCGCCGGCCTTGACGCTGGCTTGCACTTCGGTGGTGTCGCCACCGACCATGATCATGTACTTGCCGGAGCAAATCGTGCGGGCGATCAAGAGGCGCACGTCGGCGGCCTTCAACATCGCGTCTTCCACGGCGAGAGCCACTCCGATAGAGGAGAGCTCGAGCATGCCGAGGGCTGTCATGTCCTGATTCATTGGATCGTCTTAGGCGCGGATGTGAATGGAGTCGCCCACTTGGACGACCGTGCCTTGAATGGATGCGTGCACAGCGACGCCGAGTCCCTCGGGAGCGCGGCCGATGGGGTCGCCCACTTGCACGGAATCGCCGACCTTCACGCAGGCGACGGCGGGGGCGCCGATGTGCTGTTGTAGGGGAATGCGAACTTCCTTGGGAAGAGGGCCAAAGTCGGTCAGTGGGCCGACGTTCTTGTACTTCGCGAGGCCGAGCTTCTTGATCAGGCTGGAGACCGGCACCTTGCGGTACTCCATCATGCTGTGCACGGGCAGGTCCGTTCTACCGGTGACCTGGTGTGTCTTGCCTTCCGCTCGCATCTGGCGCTTGTTGTCGATGGTGGCAAAGCTCGGGAACAGGTCTTCGGGGCAGGCGTACATGGTGCACAGATTGCACTCGCAACAGAACTGACTGCCGAGCAAGGGCTCGTTGCCCATGCGGTTGAATTCCAAGCTGCGCATGGCCACGTGGGGTTCCACCGGATGGCCGAGCAGGTAGCGCGGGCAGAGTTCCGTGCAGAAGGAGCACTGGTCGCAGGCGCTCTTGCCGATCAAGTCTCGCTGCTGTTTGGTGGCCGTGTGCTTGCGAGCCACCACGTGATCATGGGGGAAGCAGAGCAGTCCACCGGTGGTGCGCGTGACGACTTCGTCCAAGCTCTGCATGACCTTGCCCATCATGACCCCGCCCACTTGCACGTGCTCGACCTTGGCCGGGTCCATGCCACAGCTGGCGAAGACATCCCGGTAGCTGGTGCCGATCGGAACGCAGAGGGTCACCGGGTTCGGAACATCGCCGACCACGCACAGGTACTTCTGGGTGACGGGCACGTTGCGTTGGATGTTGAGGATCGTCTCCACGTTCTGCACGAGGCACCCAACGTCCCCGGGCAAACCGCCGGGGGGAATGACGCGGCCGGTGACTTCGTAGACGGTGATGAACTCATCGCCAGCGGGGTAGGAGTCGGGCAGCAGGTGAATCTCGATGCCGCGTCCATTGGCCAGGGGCCGCAGGGTTTCGATCAGGCTCGTGTACTTCTCCTTGATGGCGACCACGCTGCGTGTGGCAGCGACCATCTCGGCCACCTGCAACATGCCCTCGAGGATCTCCGTGGCGAAGTGCACCAAGAGTTCCTTGTCCTTGTGCAGCAGGGGTTCGCACTCCGCCGCATTCAGGATGAGTACCTCTGCTTGGGACGAAAGCTTTTGGTAGGTGGGGAAGCCCGCCCCGCCGGCGCCGACGACGCCGATATCCCGCAGGCGATCGGTAGTTAGGGATGTGCTCGGCATGGCGGGGAGGATAGGGCTCCGGGCCGGGCAAGTCGAGCCCCGGACTAAATCCCGGCCTCTAGCTTGGCCAGAACCCGGTCACTTTTGGCGTAGAACAGGCGCGCGGCGAAGGGCAAGGACGCCCAGTAGAACCCCAGGGCTCCCAGGACGTACAGGCAGAGCGAGATGCTCATGCTGAGCCACGGGAGGTGAACACTCAAAGCGAGCAAGAACAGCAGGACCCCAGACACGCACAGGACGGTCCCCAGGGAGCACAAGACCGCCGGATGGGAGGGTTGGCTTTTCATGGCGGAGATGTCTCGCGGAATCGGAAACAGAATCGAGGCGAAGTTCCCTGAGGCGGTGAACACCACGATCGAGCCGCAGAAGAACGCCAGGGTTTGAAAGATGGCCTCGGGGCTTGGGATTCCGCGCAGGACGCTCCAAGTGGCAACGATCAAGCAGTAGAGCAGAAGCGCGTAAATCCAATGCCCCAGGTTTTTGCCGAGCAGCACTCGCTGCAGGGGCACGGGCGATAGCAAGTAGGACTTGAAGCCAACCCCTTCCCAACCAACCGAGTTGTTGACGAAGTTGTTGGTGAAGAGCAGTCCGTACACACTCAAGCCCATCAGCACCGAGAGTTCAGAACCCACGCCTCGGGCCGGAGCTCCCTCTGCCAAGGCGGGCAAGCCGCGGCTCAGGGCGATCAGCAGGATGCTGCACACCATCGGGACCAGGAGCACATTGAGTTTGCCCACGGAACTGCGAAAGACGTAACGCAGCTCTCTCGAGGTCACCCCGACGACTTCCACCGGAAGGAATGGAAAGAGGCGGGTGGCATCGAATTGCAGCCAGGTTCTCCCGGCGCTCGCGCTGCCAGATCTCGTCGCACCCAGGTTGTTGCGCAGGCGCCAAAGGAACACGAGGTTCGCGGCCAGGAGACCCGCCAAAAACCAGAGGCCGAGCAACAAGAGTCCCGCAAGTCCTGGCTGCTTGTTCCCTTCTTGGAAATCGACCATGGCTTGGGCGGCGATCCAAGGGGGTGTCCATTGCACAGCGTCCATGGCGAACTGCATTGCTGGAGCCTCGCGCTCGTTGGGTGCGGCCTCTCCTGCGGTCCCTGTGAATTCCGATGGATTCAAGAACTCTGCAGAGCGCGTTCCCTCATTGAGAGCCGTGGGCAACAGGCAGATTGCGAGGAATAGGGCGAACCCGAGCATGCCCGCTATCTCCTTGGAGCGCCGATGCTTCAAGACACCTTGCACAAAGGACAAGATGGCAAAGGACCAGGACACGACGATCAGTGGAATGCACAAGAAGAGGAGCGCTCCACCCCAGCCACCATGAAGACCGTGACTGTGAAGCACGAAGTAGGCCGCGATCAGAATCGGGTAGTGCACCAAATGATCCGCCGACAGAAAGGCCGAAGCCCAACTGATCAAAAACAGTCGTTGGCGTTTGACCGGAAAGATCGTGAGCTGGGTGGTGTCCAAGCCACTTGCGCCGCTGGAGAGCATGATTGGGATCATGATGCCCATGCTGCACACCACGGCGAAGGTGGCGGCCATCCCTTTGAGCAGGGTGTCGGGGTTGTCGCTGGTGGCGGTGGACTGCAGCAGAGCGCCCACCAAGGTCGCGATTCCGAGGGAGGCAAGCACCCCCAATAGAATCGCAACAAGGGAGAGCAGCACCTCCAGCTTGGAAGAGCGGCTGCGCATGCGGTTGAGCAAGAGTCGCACGCGGACCCAGGCGATGGCGAAGATGTGCGACATGCGCTCCTCTAGGATAGCCAGGAGAGAGCAGGCGCCACGGAGCGATCGACTTCCACCAACTCGAAGAAGATCTCTTCCAAGGTCTGGGTGGATCCCGTGTCCGTTTCGACTCCGCGCTTGAGCTCTTCGAGGGGACCGTGAGCCACGAGTTTGCCCTTGTGAATGATGGCCACGTGACTGCAGAGTTTCTCGACGATCTCGAGCACGTGGGTCGTCAAGAAAATCGTCACCCCGCGCGCGACCAACTTGCCCAGCAAGGCGCGAATCTCACCGGAAGCGATCACGTCGATGCCTTCGAAGGGTTCGTCGAGGAAGAGCACCTGGGGGTCATGGATCAAGGCCGCCGCCAGGGCTAGCTTCTTTTGCATGCCGTGGCTGTAGTCGATGATCAGCTTGCGCGGTTCCGTGTCGAGGGACATCCACGCCAAGAGTTCCGCGCTGCGCTCTTTGATGACCGAGCCCTGCAAGCCGTACATGCGGCCCACGAAGGTCAGGTACTCCTGGCCCGTCAATCGATCGTGAATCGCCAAGTCCTCGGGCACGACGCCAATGGCGCGCTTGGCCTGCAAAGCATCGGGGCCCATGCTGTGCCCGAGAATTTGCGAAGCACCCGAAGTGGGGGGCAAGAGCCCCGTGAGCATCTTGATGGTGGTGGACTTGCCTGCGCCATTGGCCCCCAGGAAGCCGAGAAAGCAACCCGCGGGCACTTGCAGGTCGAGCTCATCCACGGCGACCATGGATCCAAATTGTCGGCGCAACTTGCGCGCCTCGATGGCGAAGGGTCCCGTGGAAGCGCTGGCTTGGGACTCGGGAACGTGCTGTTCAGACATAGAGGGAGCTTACGCGCGAGCGGCTGCGCTCGTCCCGCGAATTGCTGAAAGCATGGCCCAGTGCGAGCGGCGAATCAATGGCCGTCCGGATGGCAGGCGATGCACTGCAGGTTTTCCCAAACGTATCCGCGAACCTTCTGGTGGTTGTAGTCCTCGGTCTTCTCCTCGTGCCAGTGACAGTGGGTGCAGCTGAACTGCTGGAACTGCCCGGTGACGATGTGGCATTGGTCGCAGGTGAACTTGGCGTGAATCAAGACCCGTGGATAGGGATGATCCAAGGGCGCGGGTGACCAACTCTCGTTGTCGTGGCAGAACTGACAGGCGTTCGGGAAACTGTCCGGCGTGTGAGCGGGATTGACGGCCTCGAAGTAGTCCGCTTGATGACAGGTGATGCAACCGCTGCCCACGGCCGGATGCAGGAAGCCCGCCTGAGTCCAGCTGGTGGCCAGATGGCAACGATCGCAGGAATTGGTCCAGCCGAGCAACTGATGATCCGGTTCCGCCACCGCGAGCAGCACGTCCCGATGGCAGGCTTCGCAACGCCGATCGAGTCCTTGGAAGAATCCCCGCTCCGCTGCTTCGTGGCAACGCCAGCAGGGGACCATCAAGTGGGCACCTTGCAAGGGGAAGGCCGTGCGCTGGTGTTCGCCGATTTGTCCTTGGGGTTGCCAGTCCTGTTCCCCGTGGCAGGTCTCGCACTCGCG
>CALCXM010000119.1 GCA_937905825.1 uncultured bacterium | reverse complement strand
TGTTCATCAATTAAGAGTTTACTTTATCCTCTAAGAAAGGTTGGGAGCTCATACTCACGCGGCCCACTGCTGGACACGCTTCCAAGTATTGGGCGGACTTGCTCTCTGAGAACTCGTTTGCTGAGTTTCCAGAAGGGGAGTACGAGCTGCAATTGGTCAGCCCCGAGTTTGTGATGGCGCCCTTGCAGGTCAAGTTGGTAGCCGGCGAGACAAGGTCAATCGATATTCCACTGCAAAACATGGGCGAGTTGATCTTGGAAGCCCCGGGCCAAGTAGCGAGGGCCAACCAGGACTCAGGCACGGCGCAGGAGGCAAGCTTGATCCGCATCTTCGATCAAGGGGGTGTTCGTCGTCTTTACAGTTGGCACCTGCCTCCGGGAAAGGCGGAGCGCATTTCTCTGCCGGAAGGCGAGTACCAACTCGAATCGAACGGCTCCCGCAGCTCCGTGACGATCCTGGCTGGCGAATGCACTCCTGCTGCCTGGCCGCGCTAAGCCACAGCGCGCGCTGGCCGCATGCGAATCCGCCGCGGGCCCGTAAAAACGAAGCGAAGTTTCCTCGACGCTCCTAGCCCTCAGTTACAGAACGTAACTTGCAGGCCATCCGAGAAGTTGAAACCGGTTCCAGCGAAGGCGTTGTCACGGAACCAGAACTGGAAGTTCCAGGTGTCCGCGGCGCCGATGAGGCTGGAAGGCAAGGCGGGGTTGCTTAGATCCAGCGCGTAGGAGGCGCTTCCGGCTGGATCCGAAAAGACCACCGGGAGCCGGCGAGAGTTGCCCCCGACGCACAGGGAGCCATCGCCAAAGGGCAGTTGGACCTGATCATCTCCGAAGAAGAAGAGTCCGGGGATCGAAGCCGCGGCACCGCTGACCTTGATCACAAGGTTGTTCGCGCTCGCGCTGACCGACCCGCTCCAGTCCATCGAAGCTCCGGGGCCCGTCGAGTTGGGGGAGAGGCTGCAAAAGTTCTGCGGCTCAAAGCAATGGCGATAGCGGCGGGCACGGAAGACGAACTTGTTGCCTGGATCCGGGAAGGGGTTGGTGTACTCCCAAACGACCTGCATCGAGTTGGTGACTTCAAAGAACTTACCGGCGGGACCGTTGCACGCTAGCGTGTTGCCGTTGGGCAAGCGCTGGATGCCAGAGATAAAGGCCGCGTAGAAGTCCGTTGGCACGGGAGCCACATACGACCACAGCGCTGCGAGGGGGCCATAGGCTGTTCCCGTCGTGTGGCTGTAGCCGCCTAAGGCATTGAGCGGCGGAACGATTTCATCCAGCGAGCTGTAGACGCCCTGGGGACGATTCAACCCGTTGTTGAAGACCAAAATGTTGCCCGCGCCTGGCAAGCCGGGCTCGATCCACTGAGTGTTGTGTTGGCCGAAGAGTGTTTGATCCGCGGCCGTTCCTGCGCGATAGGCCTGGGGGTTTCCCCAGCGATAGATGAAGTCTCCACCACGGCCATGGGCGCCACCCGTATGTCCAGCGGCCTCTGCCGTGGTCGTGCTGTGATCGATCACCCAGAACTCACTTTGATGGCGGGAGTTGAGGATGATCTGGTCCAAGGCCGGGTTGTACGCGATGGCGTTGCAGTGGTTCCAGTTTCCCAGGTCGAGGTTCACGTCAGGGAAGTTGATATCAAGCCGCCCGGGGTGGTCCGCAACGACACCATAATTTGCCATGGCGGGGTCAAAGTCTTGGATGAGGTGATCCCACATCCTCCATTCCCAAACGACCGTGCCACTGTTCGGCCCAGTGGGCTGAACTTCGATAATGGTGTCCGGTCGAAAGGAACCACCAAGCTGATGGGCAGGGTTGCGCCCGGCGGCGTGAGCTTCGGCGGTGGTGAAGACCTCCCGAACGATCATCAAGACGTTTCCGTTCGGCAGGAGTTCCACGTCATGGTGAAACACATGGGTCGCATCCGACGCGTTGTAGGCCCAAGTGACCGTTCCGTCCCAGGCGACGAACTCAACATCGGTGCCCAGGTTGTCACCAAGGGTGCGAATCAACGTGCCGTCCTCGAGCAGGTAGACTGAGCGCCCATTTCCTGGCCACGTGTGCATGACGTCGCCGTCATTGCTGACCAAGTAGGTATTCGTGCCGCTGATCGGGCTAAAGAGAGTCTGGCCTTCAAAGGATGTTCCTGGGCCTTGGGCAAATGCTGATTGGGAAACAGGCAGTAGCAGGCCTATTGCGAGCAGGGCCGATTTGGTGATCTGAGACATTTGGGAGTTCGTGTGTGGGAGCTGGGGGAGTTTGTCTTGCATCGACCGGACGGGAATAGCCAGCAATCGATGGGAGCTTGCCTGTGGTGCAATCGTCCACGCCCGCCGAGGTTCTGAGCCTGGGAAGGACAGGGTGGCTGGCGAAAGCCCAGTGAAACGCCTATTCTGCCTTCATGAGTCTACTCCCCCTCTTGATTCTTGTTGTTGCGTCTTTCAGTTCCCCCGCGCTGCCGGTCCCCGTGGTCCCGCAAGAGCCGACCGAAATAGAGCTGCGGCTCGAGAAGGCGAAGAAGTTGCTCGCCTCCAGCTCGGAAGCAGACGCGATCGCCGGCGCGAAGATCTGCGTCGAGTTGAATTCCGTCGAGTCCGCGAGGCTGTTGTTGGAGGTGTTGAGGCTCACCGCAGATCGCGGCCTGCCCGCACCGCACTATCGCGATGTTTGCTGGGCCTCCATGCGAGACCTGACGGACCGCTACGCCCAGGCGATCTTCGCTGAGGAATTGGCCAACAAGAAATCGAGCGCACTCGTTCGGCAGTGGAGTGCGGAGCTCTTGGGGCTCTTCGCTACGACCCATTTCGGCCCAGCGCTCGTGACCGCTCTCAAGGACAAGGACGACGACGTGCGGGCTGCGGCGGCCCGGGCCCTCGGTCGCATCGTGTATTCGGGAGCCCAAAAGGACTTGAACAAGCAAACCAAGTCCAAGCACATGCTGTTGCGCGGGAACTCGATCGAAGCGCTGGCCTTGATCGACCCGGTTGCCAATCGAAAGGCCTACGACAAGGGCCTCAAGGACAAAGACGCGGGCGTGCGCTGCGTGCTCTATGGCATTGCACCGCTGGCCTACCCGGAGGAAGCCGAGGCCATGTCCTTGGCCGCGCTGGACGATGAGGACTGGCGGCCGCGGTTGCAGGGTCTTGAGAATCTCTCAGGCATGCGCACGAAAAGCTCCGTCGACGCTTTGCTCATGGGACTCGAAGACCCCCGGCCGTCCCTCGTCCATCGCACGATTGGCTTTCTGCAACAGCTGACGCACAAGCCCTTCTCCCAGGCCGATCAGTGGACGCGTTTTTGGGCAGACAACCGGGAGACGTTTGACTTTCCCGAAGGGGCCCCACACTCCATGGACAAAGAGGAGGGCACCGTCGCGGTCTCGCTCTTCAACGGCATTCGCTTGGAGAGCGACCACGTGGCCTTCCTGATGGACAAGTCACAACACATGCAGCAGGAGCTGGTCTCGCGCAAGATGAGCAAGGATTCCGCTGCCCGCGAGGAGTTGAAAGGCGTGTTGGATGCCATGCAGGGACGGCTCGTCTTCAACCTCTTTTGCTACGCGGATCGCATCCGGTACTTCAGCGAGAAGGGCTGCGTCAAGCTCGACAAGCGCGCTGCGGCCAACGCTATGGAGTTCCATCGCAAGGCGCCGATCTCGGGACGCAAGGACATCTGGGCAGCTCTACTCGCGGTCATGGAGGATCCCGAACTGGACACGGGGTACGTGCTCTCTTCGGGAGAACCCGACATTGGTACGTACGTGCACTGGGAACGCTTGACCTACCAACTGAAGGAGCTCAACCGCTATCACAAGGTGGTCTTTCACGCGATCGCCTACTCAGAGCGGATGCTAGACCGCAATCAACTAGAGAAGATCGCCGAGGCCACCGGTGGCGAGTTCAAGTGGTTTGAGTGACGGGCGCGAGGGCAAACGCCCAACGCTGAGTCCGGACGCAACCGAGCCGGGCTAGTTCGTGGCCGCTACGCGGGCACCGTCCAGTCCCCGAACAGCACCATGCCATTCCAAATGGCGTGCACCAGGATTCCCGGCCAAAGCGATCCCGTGCGCGTACGCAGCAGGCCGAAGATGAGTCCCAAGACGAAATGGCTCACGAAGTTCAAGTACGCCATATGGAGTACGGAGAACAGGGCGGCCTGCACGATCAAAGCCTCCTTCGCACTCATGAACGCTTCGAGCCGTCCCTGCAAGACGCCCCGAAAGAACGTCTCTTCCATCAGGGGCGGCATGATCGCGGTGAGCAGCATGGGCAAGCCCCAAAGACTCAAGCCGGCTGCTTGGTAGTCCTCGGCGCAATTGAACGTCTCGGCTCCCAAGCCCCCGAGCACGAAGAAGTAGAGGCTCATGAAGAGCCAGATGCCGAGGACAGCGAGCGGAACAAGCAGCCAATCCCGCAGGGGGCCGAGGGCGCTCAATTGGCGCCGGGCCCCGCGATCCGGCAGGGCGACGAGCAGGATGGGCACGAGCATGATCCCGGTGGCCAGGGCTTCCCCTTCGACGGGATCAAAGGCCCCGAGTCCGAACGCAAAAGCGCCGTTCAGCAAAAGCAGCGCTCCCCAAGCCACAAGTCCCGCCTTTAGCCTTTTGCGTTTCTGCCTTTCCTGTACATGTCGTTCGCGAGCCTCCGCTTTGGAAGCGACGCTGGTGGCTCCACAACCCGTGCAGAAGGCGCTGTCGGCTCGCTGAAGCGCTCCACAGCTCGGGCAGAGAACCTCGCTCATGCCTTCTCGCTCGCGGAGCGTTGGGCAAGCGCAGCTCGAACGCCGCTGAGCAAGGCGCTGATCACCAGAGCCTTGATCAGGATCCCCCTGAAGATCGATGCGGGGTCCACGACTCCCTCGATGGCGATCATTGTCACGTAGACTCCGAGCGCAGTTGTCAGCGCAGGAAGCGCGGATCGCTTGGACCAAAACCAACAGGCGAGCATGATCAGAGCGATGCCGTAGTTGACGACGAAGATGAACAAGACTTCTGACTCGATGGCGCTGCGCAGTTCGCCAACCGTGAGCTCGGTGCCGTCATCTAGCAGCATGAGGGTCTCGGCGGGTTCCATGGCGAACTCAGCGAGAGCGGCTTGTCCCTCGCTTCGTCCGATCATGCCGATCACCGTTCCCGCGAGGGCCAAAATGACGGCGACGGCGAGAACCCAGTTGGACGCCTTGCGCACACTCTTCTCGTGCCGGCGCTCGGTGTAGTTGCTCTTGCGTCGAGCCGATTTCTTCGGTACTTCGATGTCCGAGACTTCCTGGACACCCAGGGCCGCGCCGCAGCCCGGGCAGAAGGCGTCCTGCGCTTCGCGCTCCGCACCGCAACCCTCGCAAAGTCCCACGAGCAGCGGAGCGCCCTCGGGATCTTCCGGCATGCGAATGCGCAAGGACTCAGAGCAGCCGGGGCAGCGAAAGCGACGGCCATCCGAGTCCGCGGGGACGTTGAGGGGCTTGTCACAAAGAGGGCAGGGTGTGGGTGCGGTCATGGTTGGCGAGGGGATTCGAAAGCGACGAGGGCGCTGGGCGATTGCGGGCGATCAGGAGAGCGTAGGGGGCGAGGTCTTTCTACGCCAGAGCCCATGCGCTGAAGGCAGGGCTCATTGAATCCTCTTCCGATCGATCAGTGCGGGTAGATCAGCAGCATGACCTCGATCGCGTCGGGACCCCAGCCGAGCTTGCGGCAGAAACTCTCAAAGTTTGCTTGCCGAGGGAGCATGACGCCATTGGCCTTAAGCAAGCGGCAGGCCCAATCCCTGGCTTCCGGGCAATTGGGCGCATCCTTGCCACAAAACGTGATGCGGTCCCGTTCACCGGATTCAGCGCTGTACAAGGTCACCCGCAAGCGCACGCCGTCAAAGGCGATCCATCGAGATTCGCGGAAGCCCGTGCTGCTCGACTCGGGATCGAAACCGTGGCGAAAGACTTCCCCCCGAACGGTGAGGAACTGACCGGGGATGGAAAGGTCAAGTTGGGAGGGCTCAAGCGCTTGGTCCGCTTCCGATGGGACGCGTGTCGGCGGCAGCGCCGACTGCAAGAAGCTGGCGAGCAGGAAGACAAACAGACCGCCAAGCATCGCGATGATGCTTCCCTCAAGCAGGGTTGCGGCGGTCGGCTCGTCGCCATTCCACACCGTCGGAAACTGGGAGGCGAGACACGCAAGGACGGCGAGCAGAATCGTGTAGATCGCCAAGCGTCGAATGATCGTCAGGGAGGAGTTCATGAGCAGGACCACAATAGCACCGTCCCCTCGATCAAGAAGGCTGCTCCCTACGAAACAACTCGGTGGGCTTGGGGTGCTGGCGTGTTGAGAAGGTCCTGGACGGGCGAGCGGATTGGATAGCGCCGTGACAAGGGGCGCGCCAGATCCCCACTTCGGTTCGGACACTCCACCCTTTTGGAGCGGTGGGTGAGCTGGAGCTCGCGCGACCGGGCTGCTCTAGGTCTTGAAGCAAACTCGCCCTTCAAAACCCGGCAGGGACCCAGCCCGTGCTGGCTAGCGATCCTTGGCGCGCGTGACCTCGAGGCGGAAGCCACCGCTCTCGCCCGTTCTGACTTGGATTTGCACTCCCGCCTGTTCGTCCTCGAAGGTCGAACCCGCCCTGTAGAGTGCGTCGTAATGCGCGATGTAGCGTTTCGCCATTTCCGGGTTGGCCTCATCGTCGTCGGCTTTGGCAGGCAGCACCTGAATCGGACCACGACCGGAGTGCGCCGCGACGGAGACCTTGTAGATCAACACTCCCGGTTCCTGGTGCTTCTCGCTGAGATGCCTGACTTCGGCAACGTAGGCTTCGGTCTGCGAGATCGGCAGGACGAGAGCCGTGGTGCCGCTGCCCGATTCGATGTGCGAGAGGTCGACGCTGCGGCTTCCATTTGTCACGACCTCGAAGTGCTCGTCATCGAGCCAACCTAGCTTGCGCTTGTGCCAAGCGAGGTAGTGACGGGAGTGACATTGAAAACCCATCGGGTCCCAGGAACCCGTGTGGCGGTGGATGTTCTTGTAGACACCCTGGGACGGATCGTAGCTGTAGAGATCCGGAAGCCCGAGCACATGCCCGGTTTCGTGCACGAGGGTTTGCCAGCCCCAATCCTTGCCGCGCACGTCGTTGCCAAAGGTCACCGCGTGGCGGATCTCGTGTCCGTCGGCACGCAAGCCATCCCCGCCGTGTGCGTTGAAGGTCGGCGAGTTGAAGGTGCCGGGAGCTTTGTTGGCGACGACGTAGATCAGCTCGTAGTCACTGAAATCGACGGCCTCATCCGCCGCTGCGACGACTTCTTGCACGTAGCCCATGTGGGTGTCGTGTTTGGAGCAGTCGTAGGATGGGTCGGTCGACGAGCCCTTCATCGCGTACCACTGGAAGCGTGGGGTGACCTCGAGCTTCAACTTGCCGTAGGACGCCGACTCGAAAAACTCGGCGGCCTGGGGCACGAGCAATTGGTGCAGCTCCTGCATGGCTAGGTCTTCCTCGCCGTCGGGGAAGCGCGCGAAGAGCATCACGGCTTTCAAGGTGCCGGTGGACGGCGGGTGAAGCGCGGGGTCCGTGGGGCCTTCGCCGAGGAAGATAGGTGCCGGGGCTTTCAGACCCAGGAGTTCTTGGGGCAGCGGCGCCTGCATGAACAGGAGGGCGGCGACTAGGCTCAGCAACAGCGGGATGAAATTCATGGGGAGAGCGTATCAAGCGACGGGGCAAATAATGGCATGCCGCGCGGGATAGGCTGCCTGGGCAAGTCCCTGCACAAACTGATCGGGCATGGCTTGGAGGCTGGACGGGGGCGGAGTCCTGGCTCGCGATCGAACTCCCGCGCAATCCGCCGGGGCTCTAGGGGCAGCGAATCGAGTCCATCTCCGCCGTGACGTTCACTGGCAGGGAGCCGAGCTCGGTCAGGCCGCTGGTGCCCGCTTGGCAATCGCCACTCCAGCGCCGCGCCGTGTACGCGCCAGGGACCAAGCTCACGCGCATTTTCGACGACTCTCGGACGGGGGCGATGGCGACGAGGAGCCCGTGCTCGTCCTCAAAACTGACCCACTGATCGACCGTTGCTGCGCTTGGGACTTCGACGACCAAGCGCACTTCGAGAGCCGCGAGAATTCGGATCTCCTGGGGCACGGCCTTGGGATCGATCAGGTAGTTGCGGCTCGCAATTTGAGGATAGCGTTCCATCGTGTAGGCGAACTGCCCGGGACTTGGCTTGGCATCGGCGACGCCGAGATCCACCGGCCTCACGCGCACTCGCAAGATCCAAGGGGACTCGGACAGTGGAGCGACATACTCTCCAGCCTCATTCGAGTTGCGATGCAGGTTGGGTGGGTAAAGCTCTTTGACCCAATGCCCAAATTCGTAGGGCGCGATCTCAATCGTCGCCCTGACTCCCTTGCCCGGACTCGATTCAACAAGGATTGGCAGTCCTGGACCCGAAGCAACGAGTATGTCCCCGAGGTCCAGGTGCTCTCCGGCTTCCAAAGTCAGTCGCCGTTGAACAATTTGTCCTTCGCGCAAGAGGGTCAGCTCATGCTGGCCGGGGATCACCCGTCCAAAGGTCAGTCGCCCGTCCGCATCCGGAGCTTGGTGGCTGAGTTGGTTGCGCCGGTGGGAGGAAGTGTCCGCCTTCAAAGTCGCATCCACCTCCAGCACAGGAGCTTTGGTCTGCGCGTCGAGCACCCGCAAGGTGACGCTGGCCATGCTCGCGTCCATGCTGGGGAGCCCCAACCGAAAGTGCAACTCCGTGGCACCTACTTGGAGCACCGTGGATTGATTGGCGCGCTCGTGCAGCAACATCCCAGCCCATAGGGGCAAGCTTCCGTGCAATTCGAGGGAGCCGACGACGCCGCTGAGCAGCTGGGTGCTGTACATCCCGGGCGGGGGATGAAACGTGGCCAACTCGGGATTCAGCGCCGGCCAGGGCTCTCCAGCCCCGGCGAGATCCGCGCTGACCTGCACGTCAAAGGCACCGAAGAATAGGTTCTTCTGGGCCCAACCCAGGTCCTCCGCAAGCGAGTCGATGGGCCGACCGTCGGGCGTGGACAGAACAACGGGGATCCAGTTCTCCGGCCAAAGCCAGATGCGTTCTGTCAGGCTGCGCTCGCCGTTGTCCTTCGCCTGCGCGTCCGGCCGTAAATCCAAAACCCGCAAGCGGTGCGTGCAATCCGGCACCACGAGTTGGAGTTCATAGGGCTCGGCACGCAGATTCGAGAAGCGGATCTCGTTCGTGTCGCGAGCGTCAAACACGCGGACCCGCCCGCTCGCGTCGCGCAGTTCCGCGTGCACTTCGGAAACTTGAACGGGCTTTCCCGTGGGAAGCATCAACTGACCGATGAAGGAAACTGTGGGGGCCCGCTTCGCGAGGGCCGGATCGTCCATGGCCTTTGCTGCGCCCGCGCGACCTTCAGGGGTGGGCCGCTCCTGCACCAACGGTGTCAGAGGGACAATCGACTCTTTCTTCCTGGAGCTGGTCGACTCGCGGAGCGCGGGCAACTCTGCTCGAGGGAACTCAAGACTGCGAGACTCTTGGCCGCCACTCTCCAAAGCGTCCACCGTCGACTCGGACTCTCCGAGCAGCAGGAACACACCGATCCCGAGGGCAGTGCACAAGAGCAGTAGGACAAGGCTTCGCATGATCTCGGTGGCCAGGGGTGTCGTTGGGGCCTGCAAGTAAGTAGGGGGCGGGGGCGCTTGCACTACCAACCAAATCGTCGATCCGATCGAGCCCAACCGGGGCGATCGAGCTCTCCTGGGCGCAGAGTCGCTTGATTGGGATTCTGCCGGGCTGCTCGGTTCTTGCTCGCTTGTAGCGGGGAACCCGGAGTTGATGTAGGTTCGAGACTTCGCTCGATCCCCAGGCCCTGCGACTTTCGAAACATGATGATCTCCACAGGCTTCCGTTCGATGCTTTGCGTTCTGATTCACGCCAGCCTGGCTGGAGTTCTCGGAGCCCAGGAAATCGCCGAACCCGTGGCCTTCCCCTTGGAAGTGCGCGCTGGTGGAGGGGAGCTTCAGGAACTCGAGTTGCGTTTGGTCGACGGTCGTGTGGATGGCTTGGCAGAGTTGGACCGCCTCGTTTTTCGGGACGTGATTCTGCCGGGAGGTTCCGCTCTAGACATCGAACTTGAGGCTGTGGACTTGGAGCGCATGCAGATCGGTGTGCACCTCAATGGTCAACCGCAAGCGGAACTTGTCGAGCCCCTGGGGCTTAGCGTTTGGCAAGGCACGGTGCTGGGTTCTGAAGACTCGGAGGTCAGCCTGTCCTTCTCGCGTTTTGGTTGCCACGGTTGGGTTCGAGATGGAGATCGACTCGTGCACATGTTCTCGGAAGCCCATCCGACCGAGGGCTGGGCAAATGCGCGCACGCGCTGGACGACGGATGCTCTGCTGCGTGAGCGCAGGGGCGAGGTCGGCGTGCTTTGCGCCATGGACGCGCTGGAAGAACAGACGGGCACGCAACGGGCGCCCGTCCTGCGGGATCCGGAAGCCTCGAGCACGTCCCAGTCGATGCTCTTGGGAAGCGAAACCTACGTGGCCGCGATCGCCGTAGAGACGGACTACCAGTACTTCCAAGTGTTTGGGGATACCAACGCGGCCCTGAGCTATGTGGTGTCGCTCTTCGCCTGGGCCAGCAACCGTTTCGAGACGCAAGTTGGGACGGTCTTGACCCTACCCTACGTCAACTTCTACACGACCGCCGCGGACCCCTGGATCGCGCCAGACACCGGCGGCAACTGCCTCGACATGATCTACGAGTTCCAGGCCGCCTGGATCGGGAATGTGCCCATGGGCGCCGACATCGGACACATGCTTTCCGGTGCAAACTTGGGCTGCGGGGCCGGCTTCATCGGAGGACTGTGCGACCCCGCCCGGCAGTTCTCCGTCAGTGGCAACGGCAACGGAATGGTGACTTTCCCGGTCATGCCGAGCGATGCGAACCTGGACTTCTATGCAGTGGGCCACGAGCTCGGGCATAACTTCAGCGCGCCGCACACCCACGACTACTGCCCTCCGATCGATGAGTGCGCGACGGCAGGCTACTTCGGCCAGTGCCAGACCCAGCAAGCCTGCACCTATCCCGGGACCCTGATGAGCTACTGTCACGTTTGCGGAGGCTTCAGCAACATCAGCACCTGGTTCCACCCGCAGAGTGCTCTCGACATGCGCAACCACGTGGAGACCTCCGGCTGTCTGCCGGTGTATTGCCCGCCGCCCGTTGCGTACTGCAGCTCCCAATACAACTCGGACGGCTGTGCGCCGGAGATCGACTTTAGCGGTTCCCCGAGTCTGTCGGGTGCGGACGACTTTCACATCAAAGCGGCGCTGATCGTCGCGAACAAGAGTGGCCTGCTGTTCTACGGCTTCGGCCCCGCGAACATCCCACTCTTAGGCGGGACCCTTTGCGTGCAGGGTCCCCAGGTCCGCACGTCCATCGCCAACTCCGGCGGGAGCTCGCAATTCCCTTGTGACGGGGAGTTCGACTTCTTCTGGTCTCAGGCCTTCAACGCAAGTCAGGGCATCGGCGCGGGAACGAGCGTCTACGCCCAGTTCTGGTACCGCGATCCGGGCGCGGCGTCGGGCACGGGATTGACGGACGCCTTGGAATTCAGCGTCTGTCCTTAAGTCTCGCCGGGCTAGGATGGGATCCCCTGCCACGGGCCGATTGCGCTGTCCCGGAAGCCTTCCTCGCAATCGGGTCGTGCTGCCTCCTGTGGCGCAAGAACCTTCCCATAACGCCTCTTTTCGACGACGGTTCTATGCTAGGCCCGGCTGGCACTGCCGCGCGTGCTCCTCAAAATTGAGGTTTGCGAAATGGGACCTCGGCGTGTATACCGTTGGCGTGACCTACCGGATCCACATGCTCAAGCGTCCCAACACATGACGCCCCCTCGCGGCTCCGCAACGCCTTGTCGTTGCTCGCTGCCGGGGACCGGTCGGTTTCCATGAATCTGTGAGCGCCGCAAGGCTGCTTTAGATTCGGCGGGCGTGTAGTGCTGAGGTGAGAAAGGAGCGGGCCGCGTTTTTAAGCGTGTTTTCCCCATCCCCATCCCACTTCATCTCATGCAAACTACTTTTCGCACCTGCGCCTTGGCCCTGGCCTGCGCCTCCTTGGCTTCCGTCGGCAACGCGCAAGGTTCCGTGTCCCCCAAGGACGGAATCACCTGGGCCGATCTGCTCGGCAAGGGCTCGCGCGTCCAGCTCTACGGGTTCTTGCGCCTCGATCAGGTCTACGACACCGATCGCTTCAACAATCCGAAGACGCCCTACTACGTTCGTTCGCCAGACGCCTCGCCGGACAACAAGAACAGTGAGTACGCGATGCATTCGCGCCTGTCGCGCCTGGGCCTGACGGTCGACGGCAAGCAGATCAAGGGCCTCGGCAATCCCAAGCTCAGCGGCAAGGTGGAGGTCGACTTCTACAACAGTGGAGTAGGTGACTCGGATTCGCGCAACGCTTTGCGCATGCGCCTCGGCTACCTGGGGTTGAACTGGGGAAGTTGGAGCGTGCTGGCCGGCCAGGACTGGGACGTCATTTCCCCCCTGATGCCCGCGGTCAACCACGACACGGTGATGTGGTACAACGGCAACCTCGGGGATCGACGTCCCCAACTAACCGCAAAAAACGTCACGGAGGTGGGAGCTGGCAACCAAGTGATCACGGAGTTCGGTCTGGCCTTGACGGGCGCCGTGGGCGGAACGTCTACCGACCCGGGCCTGGTGTCGGGGGAGGCTTCCGGCCGTCCCATGCTGAACGCTCGCGTTGGCTACCACGGCAAAGCGAAAAACGGCCCCTACCAGTTCGGCGTCTGGGGCCACCAGGCCGAGGAGCGCTATGACGCAACCGGCGGCGGCGAGATGGACTTCGACTCGAACAGCCTGGGCGTCGACATGAAGTTTCCTCTGTTCTCCGACTCGCTCTCGTTTTCTGGCGAGTACCACACGGGCGAGAACATGAAGGACGTGCGTGGCGGAATCATCACCGGCGTGAACGCGACGAGCGGTATGGAAGTGAGTTCCATGGGCGGCTGGGGAGAGGTGGCCTACAAGCTGTCGAACCGCACCTCGCTGTATGCCGGCTATACGTTCGAGGACCCGGACGATGACGACCTGAGCGCTGGAGGCTACGCCAAAAACACCGTGCCCTACGTGGCGGCCCGCTGGAACTTTGAGGACCTGAAGATCGGGCTCGAGTACCTCAAGTGGAGCACAGAATACATTGGGATGGCCGATGGCGATGCGGATCGCGTGGTGCTTTGGATCTCCTACTACTTCTAATCGCGAGGAACTGAACCATGAAGAATTCAACACAACTCGCGTGCCTGTTCGGACTCTTGGCTTTGGCCTCCTGTTCGTCCACCGCGTCCACCACGCGTACCTTCGAAGTCCAAAACCGCTTTACCGTGGATGTGCCCGAGGGCACCAAAACGACTCGCGCCTGGTTCGCGTTGCCGGATGACGGAGAGGGCCTCCAGGAGATCCAGGGACTGAAAATCAGCGCCAAGAACTCCAAGGGAGCCGAAGTGCCCACGCGCCAAGTGCGGGATGCCAACAACAATCGGTTCCTCTACCTGGAGCTAGCCGGGGGTGGTGAATCGCTCGAGGTCAACACGACCTTCGAGGTCAAGCGTCAGGAGGCCACGCACTCGGTGGACCCCAAGGGAACGCGGGCTCTCACCGCTGCGGAAAGCGCGGAGATGGCCGCCTACCTGGGGCAAAGTCAGCAGGTCGTGATCACCCCCGAGATCCGCGCCGGTGCGGCTGAGGTGGTCGGGGACGAAACGAACCCGATGGTGCAGGCCCGTAAGCTTTATGACTGGACCTTGGGTCACATGCAGTACTGGGTGAAGTTCCCCGACGTGATGAAGTCTTCGGGAGTGGGCAGCAGCACCTACGCCTTCGAGAAATGCACGGGGAACTGCACGGACTTCCACAGCCTCTACACGGCGGCTGCGCGCTCCGTGGGCCTGCCGACGCGCATGGTCTACGGTTCTTTCTTCAAGTTGCCCCTCGACGGACAGGCGAAGGATCAGAGCTATCACTGCTGGATCGAGTTCTGGGTTCCCAACCTGGGTTGGACTCCCTTGGACGTCGCGGTGGCGGACCTCTACATCGACGACTTTGCCGTGACAGAAGCCAACTCGGACAAGGTCGCCTTGACCTTGGCGGATGGCTATGCAGGGCCTGATGCCGCCCGGGTTGACTACTACTTCGGAAACCTCGACGCGCGCCGCGTGACCTGGAACCGGGGTCGTGATCTCTTGATTCAACCTGAACCGAAAGCGGGCGCCATCAATGCACTTCCCAAAGCGCATGTGGAGTTCGACGGCGCGAGCGCCAGCGAGAAAAAAGGTTGGACCCGTGAACTGACCTTCAAGGAGATTCAGTGAGCATGGGGGAAGAGTCCCGGGGTGCCGTCAAGGCCGAGGATGTCATCGCTGAGGTCGAACTGCGTTGGTCGATGCCCTGCACGGGCTGCGAGCGAGCGCTGACCGGCCACGATGCCGTCATCAGTCTTCTGATGGGTCAGCGGGACCTTCCCCGATGTGCTGCGTGCCTAGCGGATGGAGTGAATCAGCCGCTTGAGGCCTTCATCCGGCATGCGCGCACGAACATCCGCCGCCTCGAATGCTACCGAGCCGGCTGGTTGTATGCCGACCGCCGACTCGCCCAGATGGAACGGGATCCCAGCGCCTGTTGGGCATCCGAGTACCCGATGGGAGACACGGAGGAAGACGACGACTTGGACGAGCTCGAGTCCAGCGCCGGGGCGCCGCAGCACGCAGCGTTCTTCGACGCGGACGACATGAGTTGTGGGGACTTGGTCCTCGAACTCCGCAACCAAATGAAGAAGCTGCAGGCGGGCGAGGTTCTGCAGGTTCGCGCCATAGATCCCGGTGCTCCCGAAGACTTGCCGGCCTGGGGCCGGGTCACTCGCAATCAACTCATTCATCAAGAATCACCCCTTTACTGGTTTCGCGTTCGGCAAGACCACTGACCCTAAGCATCAACATGTCCAACAAACTCTGCGTCAGCTTGACGTACTCCAAAGACAACACCGACAAGGCCACTGTGGCCTTCGTGATCGCGAACGCCTCGGTGGCATCCGAACAGGAAACCACGGTCTTCCTCAGCATCGAGGGCGTGCGCCTGGCCACCAAAGGCTATGCGGACGACATTCATGAGGAAGGTTTCGCTGCCCTTGGCGGCTTGATCGAGAGCTTCATCAAGGCCGGCGGCATCGTTTGGGTTTGCTCGCCGTGCTTCAAGAAACGGGGATTGAACGAAGCTGACTTGATCGCTGGTGCCAACATCGTGGGTGGTGCGAGCCTCGTGGAATTGTTGTCGCAGGGCGCCGCCTGCGTCAGCTACTAAGCCATTCGAGTGGGCGGGTGGCATGGCCACTCGCCCACAACCAACCATGAGCGCTGAAAATCTCCCGACTCCCGAGGGCATGTGCGACGGCGGTGACCTGGACTGCGGAAGCGGCTTGCTGTTGATCATCCGCGAGGCGATGCAACCCATCGCTGGAGGCGCTGTGCTGGAAGTGCGCAGCCGTGAAAGCAGCGTGCGGATCGACCTTCCCGCTTGGTGCCGACTGGTGGGGCACAACATGCTGGGCGATCAGCCGGGAGAAGGCGGCTCCACCAGCTACTTCATCCGCAAGAAAGGGGGCGAGCCCGACGACGCCTACGCGCAGGACATTCAAGCGGCCAAGGACTACCGCTGGACCGTTCGCGCGCGCTCCAAGGAGCCCATGCGGGCGCGTGCCTACGTGCGCAACCATTCCTTCGACGTGGGCCAGCCCGCCAGCTTCGATACGGAGGACGCAGCGCCCAGTGCGATTGAATACCTGCTGGCCGCTCTCGCTGGAGACCTCTCGGTGGGGATGCGTTGGCGCGCCAGTCGCGAAAACATCGAAGTCTACGAACTCGAAGTGAGCCTCACTACGACCCTCGACAACGTGCTCGTCTTCTTGGGGCTAGAAGACCAAGGCCATCCTGGAATGGCGGGTGTCGAAGGTCGACTCTTTATCGACGCGGACGCCGACGAGGCGACCCTCGAACGCCTCTGGCAAGAAACCCTGCTGCGTTCCCCAGTGGCCCAAACATTGGCGCGCGAGATCCCGATCACCATCGAACACCGAAAACACTGATGCCTAGTCTCCCTCCTTTCCCCGTGACGACCGTCGGTAGCTGGCCACGCACCCCAGAGTTGATTCGCGCCACCAAGCGCAAGGCCCCCGAGCTTGAAGCTATGCGTGACGAGGCTTGTTTGGCCTCCTTGCGTGTGCAGGAAGCGGCCGGCGTCGACATTGTGACCGACGGCGAACAGCGCCGGGACAACTTCTTCTCTTTCCTGTCCGAGCGCGTGGAAGGCTTTGACTGCATGTCCATGGCGGACCTGCTGGATCACGTGGAAGACAAAGCTGGCTTTGAGGCTTTGCTCCAAACCCTCGATGTCCCGGCTTACTCGATTCGCAACAACGTTGCCGTCGGGAAGCTGCGCGCGATCAAGCCGCTCGTCTTCGACGACTTCTTGTTCCTACGCAAACACACGGACAAGCCGATCAAAGTCACCCTTCCCGGGCCCTACTTGTTGACCCGCTCCGCCTGGGTGCAGTCCCTGTCTTCTGCGACCTATCCAACCCGCGAAGAGCTGGGGGACGACGTGGTCAAGCTCTTGCGGGCGGAGTTGATCCAGCTGGCCGAGGCTGGCTGCGAGGTGGTGCAGTTCGACGAACCCGCTCTAACCGAGCTTTCCTTTGCTGGCAAGTCGAACACGCACACCTTCATGTGCGCTGCGCTGGCGGCCAACGCAGACCCGGAAGGGGAGTTGAACTACGCCGTTGAGTTGATGAATCGCCTCGTCGAGGGCGTGACCGGGACCCTGAAGAGCATGCACGTCTGCCGCGGGAACTGGAGCCGCGACGAAGGTGTCTTGCTCTCGGGCTCTTACGATGAGCTCATCCCGTACTTCGCTCGGATGAACTTGGACATGTTCGTGCTCGAATACGCAACCGAGCGCGCGGGGGACCCAGCCCTGCTAAAAGGCTTGCCGTCCAGCGCCCACGTGGGCTTCGGAGTGGTCAATCCACGTACGGATGAGATCGAAGACCCCGTTGCCATCGCTCGCCGGGTGCGGGCCTTGTGCGAGGACCTTGGCCACGAGCGCGTGCAGCTGAACCCCGACTGCGGCTTTGGAACCTTCGCGGAAAGGCCCATGAACACGGCAGAGGTGGCGCGCAAGAAGCTCGAGGCTCTGGCGCAGGCGTCACGTCTTCTGCGCTCGGGCGAGATCTAGCCTGCTCTTCCAACGCGTACTTGCGCCAACGAAGCGGGGGCGCCCCGTCCCCCCAGACGGTGCGCCCCCTTCAGAATCCACCAAGCCCTTCGGTTATTGGAAGGTCACCGCCTCTGCATTGGAGAGGTTCGTGCTGCCCGCGTCGCGATACCAGAGCTGGAAGTACCAGGTCTGGCCGCCTTGAAGAACGGTGTTGCCGGGCAGGTTCGTCAGGTCCAGCTCAAAGCCAAGCGAACCCTTGATCCAGGAGTTCCCAACGGTGTTGTTCAAGCGCATTAGCGGTTGACCAAGGCAAAGGGTTCCGTTGCCCAGGGGCATGCTCTGGGTGGTGGTGCTCATCATGAACTGGCCCCAACTCCAGGCGGGCAGGTTGTCCACGTCGAGCACCAAGCGGTTGTCCGCCGGATCCGCCGAGCCGTAGACCCGGAAGTTTGCCGGGTACCCTGTGGAGTTCGCTTCGCCGCTGCAGAAGGTCTGCCCCAGGATCCCCCAGTTTTCCGGGGTGGAGTACAGAGCACCCATTGTGTTCGAGAGACCGGGTCCCAAGTATTCGGCAAAGCTGACGGCGAGTTCGCGGGATCCGAGGGCGCCTCCGTCGTGCTGAGTGGTTATGTGGGAGGACCACAAGTCTCCGGTGCTGGCTGCAAGCAAGACGTGAGGCTCCGTGGGGACCAACGTATTCCCTTGGTGGCGCAAGGAACAGATGTACATGTGTTCGCTCGAGTCCTCCTGGCGTTCCGAGTAGTTGACGATGAATTGCGATCCGTCGGTTCCGACCGATGGGCCCAGGTGAATAAGGTCGAGTATTTCGCTTCCAACCAGGTCTGCCTCCATCTCGGTGATGTTGAAAGTTGCCTGATAGGTATCCTCCTTGAAAAGCCTGGCGCGAACCGAGAGCTTTGCCGTCGACCTGTCACCGTAAACCACGAGGTAGTCGCGCTTGCCGCCCGTGGGGGAGTCGAGTGGTGCTGAAACCTGAGCCTTGTAGTCTGCGTCCCCCGTGGAGTCCACGATGAAGCGAGGTGTCTTGATCTCACCTTGGCTGCCGATTTGAGCACCCCACACATCATGGCCGGGATCGTCGTTGCTGGAGGTCCACACGATGTTCCAGCAGCGTTCCGAAGCCACGCCCGTTCCGCAAGACCTGGACACGTGCGGGATGTGCTTCTTGGTGTCAGGGAAATCGTCCAGAGTCAAGGAAGCTCCGACCTGCTGTCCCGCCGTGTTCATCATGCGATAGCGGACTTGACGATCGTTGTAGGTGAGGTACTTGACCCAAGCGACGCAGTACAAGTCGGACCCATCATCCATGGCTTCACCGCCGATGGAGGGATAACCGCAGGGGTAGTTGCTGTTGGGGCTGATTTGGACCTGGGGACCCATAGTCGTTCCTGGGATGTTCCGAATACGGCCCCAGATTTGAAACTCGCCGTTGATCTTGGCGCGCGCCACTACCATGCAGTTGTTCGCCGAGTTGTTGTTCGCGATCATCGAGAAGTCCCAGATGTTGTCGGTCATGTCGATGAAGGCGCTTTGCCCCGGGACATAGACCCCGTTCCCATCGACTGCACGGATGTAGACATCATGGTCGGTGTCGGAGAATTGATAGCCGTAGGCGTGCAGGTAGTAGCCGCTGCTCGCGTCGTAGCAGGCGTCGCCGGCAGTGGTGACGGTGGCCGAGTTGGAGATCACATAGGTCGTGATCACCGGGTCCACCACGATCGGCAGGGTTGCTTCCCGCAGGAACTCATCGGGCACGCGAATGGCGATCTCGCTGCCTTGCAGACTGGACTCTAGCTGCAAGTGCCGACCCGCGCCGTCGTAGACGGTGGCGGCGCCGTAACGAACACCGCCGCGCTCTCCGGCAAAGCGGAACCCCTGTCCCTCCACGGCGGCCTCGAGCTCGCTATCGATGGCCACTCGAACTTCCAGATCGCCGGAACGCGGCAGGCCATGGAAGACGAAGGTTTGTTCAACGGAATCCGTTTCGAGCAGGTAGTGAACGTCCACGTCTCCGCGGTCGAGGATGACCGTGTCTGCGTTACGAGACCAGGCGGCCTCGGGCTCTAGCCGAATCGGGAGGCCACCCACGGATGCCTCTGCGAGACGCATGCGAACGGGCATGTTGCGAGGGGCTTCGGAACCCAGGAAAGGAATGTACGTCGCTCCCTCAGCGCCAAAGCTGGCTTTGTAGGTTTGGCCGCGGGCCCACAGGCGACCGTCACCTGGGGCGTCATACTGCACGGTTTCGAAAGGCGGATCGCCAAGCGACAGCACTCGCCGTTCGAGCGCAGTGTCTGCGTCTTGAGCTGAGGCGAAAGAGGCCAGGGCGAGGGAGAAGAGGAAGGGATGGAAGCGGTTCATCGGAATGGGTCGTCAGCGAAGAAGGATGGTCGTGCGAGGGCGATATCCCAAGCCACGCAAAGAGGGACCTCCGCCACGGAACCTGCCCGATGCTTTCTCGATGTTTTTGGCTGAAACTCCTCTGCGGCCATCCGACCGGCTGAATTGCGGGCAGGAGAGCGCTCGCGAGGCCATCGCTTCAAAACGGAACGGCCTCGAGACCGGACGGGGGGGGAGGCCGCGAAGCTTGGCCCTTTCCTGGCGGACCGTCCAAAGGGTCATCCCGGCCCAGATCCCCATTCTGCGGCCTGCATCGTCGACCGAAGTCCTCGCCAAAGCTAGGGAATCAGCTGCGCTACCGAACGACGACGCAGGACGGAGGCAGCGACTCTGGATTGAAAGCACTCGGTCAACAGTCTGCGAGGGTCATTTCGTGCGCGAGTGCGCGACGCGCGGAACCCGAAACACCCCCGGGGCTTTGGCGAGTTGGGCGCGCAGCAAGTTACGATGAGCGTGCTCTTTGTTCCACGGGCGAAGGCCATTGGGCGGCACGAGAGCGCACCCCCGTCATTTTCGCTGTCGACTTTGAGATTGCTCTGACGACCTCCTCCCCACTGGCCTGTCCGACATTGAACTGGCCACCCAATTCCGTTGTCTGTTTGAGTTGACTGGGTAGCAAAGTGAGCGCAGTCCGGTACGGTGGTTGGGGCTCGCACCAGTTCTGATCTTGCCCCACTTTCGTGGACACCCAGTTAGGAGCTATGATGCTCCAGAAGGATTCCATGAAGAAGACGAGAAAGACCTATACGCGTGAGTTCAAGCTCGAAGCTGTCAAGATGATGACGGAGCAAGGCCGTTACGCCAAGGACGTTGAAGAGAGCCTGGGTATCGGACGCGGGATGCTGTACCGGTGGAAGTCCCAATTCGCGGCCGAAGGGGAGTCGGCATTTCCTGGCAACGGAAATATCAGCGCGCTCGAGGCCGAGAATCGTGAACTGCGCAAGGCACTGAAGACGGCCCAGCAAGAGCGCGACATTTTAAAAAAAGCGACGGCCTACTTCGCGAAAGAGTCGAGCTGAGATTCAGGTTCGTCCGCGATCACAGGGGGGTCTTTCCGATTGTGCTGATGTGCGCGATCCTCGAGATCTCCCGCAGTGGTTTCTATGCCTGGCTGAATCGTGAGCCGAGCGAACGGAGCAACTCCGATGGCCGGATGCTCGACCTAATCCGCGAGGTTCACAAGGCCAATCGTGAGGTATACGGTGCACCGCGCGTGCACGAGGCCCTCAAGGCAGGAGGGGTCAATTGTGGCCGAAATCGCACTGCTCGGCTGATGCGGGAAGATGGCCTGCGCTCCAAGACGAAGAGGAAGTTCAAGGCGACCACGAACTCGAAGCACAACCATCCGGTTGCTCCGAACTTGCTGGGCCAAGACTTCAAGACTCAGTACCCAAATGCGATCTGGGTCAGCGACATCACGTACATCTGGACGGATGAAGGGTGGCTGTACCTCGCAACGACGATGGATCTATTCTCGCGCGGTGTCGTGGGCTGGTCCATGGACTCACGGATGAAGTCGAACCTCGTGGTGAGTGCGCTGGACATGGCGTTGAAAGCACGGAAACCAATGGAGGGTTTGATCCACCACTCCGACCGTGGCGTTCAGTACGCAGCGAAGCCCTTCCAGGAGCAGCTCAGTACGAACGGCATCGTGTGCAGCATGAGCCGGAAGGGGAACTGCTACGACAATGCGGTTCAGGAGAGCTTCTACCACTCACTGAAGACTGAGCTGGTGCATCACGAGCACTACAGGACGCGCGAGGAGGCCAGAGCCAGCATCTTCGAGTACATCGAGGGCTTCTACAATCGCGTTCGCCTACACTCGACGCTTGGCTACAAGTCGCCGTTGCAGTTCGAGCTGGAGCACGACGGAGAGCTTCCCGCCGCCTGAGGGCACGTCGGCCATCGGTTCGTGTTGATGTGGGGACCCACAAAACTTTTCCACAAGTTGCGAGTCTCCTCCCCTTGAACCCCACCTCCCGGTGGCTCTGCCCCCGGAGCGCCGCGCTACGCCTCAGCCTGCTTGGGGCAGGCTTTGCGCGGCTCCCCCGCTGGGGAAGGGAGGACCCTTCCCCAGACCCCATCCCCCTTGACTGATCGAGAGCGTCGCGGTCTACTCGAGCAGTACCTAAACCCTGTGTCCACGAAACCGGGGTAGATCAATACCGAGTCGCACACATTGTTGTTGTTCTGCAACAAGCCGGTATCGCACATGACATCCACGCTGAACCGGCGGATGAGCGGTTTAGGATTTCCAAGCTCCGAACACCACCGGATCTGCGCGCGCGTGTGGTTCTTCCCTGGCGATGAGCAACAACAAGGTGTGCGACTCGGCATGCGGGTGGGGGAGGCAGGGGGATCTGGGGGTGCGGAGCGCCGGGAGGGAGGTGCCGGGGTTGGCGGAGGCCCTTTGGCTCTCTGGCACTCCCAGCGTTGGCGACTGCGTGGCAGTGGCCCTCGGCCAGACGCCCCTAACGATCCCGTCCACAAGGGGATACGGCGGGGCCCTATTCTCCGGAGGAGCCGTGCGGCTCGGGCACGCGTCACCAGTCGCCCTGGAGGGCGAGCTGCAAGCGCCACTCTACCCGTTGAGGATGCCCCAGACCTGGACCGACACCCGGGCCGGTCTGCGCCTGAAGAGGGCCTTGGCAGGTGGGTTCCTGGCGGGGTCCGTCCACCTGACTTGGGGCTGGTCTTCCATCAGAGAGGCGGAGGGTTGTAAGTCTGGGACGTTCGGTGTGTTCCATGAGTCCCAACGGGTTCGCCTGGCGTTCAGAGCATGAGCTCACTGGCCGGAAAAGTACCGCCCGGACGTGAGTCGATCCACTACGCCCGCTTCCGCCCCATCGGCGCGCGCAACCTCACACCTCGATCCGCACCATGTTTTCTCATTTCCAGGGGGCAGCTCGCCCCTCGTGCAGCCCCGTCGGCAGACCGCTCCGCCGACGCCTCACGACAGTCCTCACCTTGCTTCTCCTCGGTTCTTCTGCTCGGGCTCTTCCCGCCCAATTGGATGAAATCGGGGTCCTCCGTCAGCAGGCTCCTGCGCTTGATTCCTTCGTGCTGCACGGCACCTTGCCCCTCAAAGCACGGCAGTACATGCCGGGGCAGAGCGACATTCGCTTCGCCCTGCGCGACGCGGATGGGAATACCTACCCGGCTCAGGTCAACGTGGTCTCCCGCTATCCCACCCCTGCGGACGGGGCGGATGTCATCGAACTCATGGCCATGGTCAACCGACCGGACAACGTTCCGGCGGGTGCCCAGCTGAGCTTTGACGTGCTCCGGCTGCAAGGGACGAGTGCTGGCAAGGTGCGGCCCACCGGAGCCGTCTCCCGACTCATTCGCCAACCGGGTGGAGTCACCCTGCGCACCCGGGACGTCTTCGGTCATGAGTACAGTGCGGAGCTCATGCGCGACCTGCGCAGCACGAGCAGTGATCTACGCACCCTCAAGGCGGGCCCGCTCGCCAGCCAGTTCCGAACCCACGAGAACCTCCGGCCCATTCAGCCACAGTCTGGTCCCCAGGCCACGCTACCGCACCTGATGGGCGTGCACAGCTACATCACGGTTTGGGATCGATTGAACATCGTGTCCCTTGATTTGCGAATGCACAACGGCCACGAGGGACGCGTCGAAGGCAACGACCAGGACGATGCGATGGGCACGGTGTACTTCGATGGGCTTACGCTGGATGTGCCTGCGGGCTGGAAGGTCCTCGCGGCCTATGACGATCCGGCGCTCGCTTCGCCGCACGAGAGCCAGGGCCGAATGCTGCTTCCGTTGGTCGAGCCGTTGGCTGGCAACAAGCTGCACGGCATGCATCAGCAAAGTCAATTCCACCGGCGCTTGATCCTGTGCATGGAGGGCTCGGAAGAGCTTGCGCAATCCATCGTCAGCGAGTCTGGCCTGGCGTTTTGCAAGGACGGCTACGACAAGCACGGCAACCGCTACAACTCCTGGTGGAACCCGGAGACCTCCCGCTACTTCAGCACCAACCTGCCCCTGCCGGACCTCTCCTATCTGGAGAGCGAAGCGCAGTCGCGGAATGAAATGAACGGGCTCATGTACGGCCTGCGCGAATCCCTCGAGAGCGGGCAGCCGGGCCCATGGCCGGTCGTCTCCCCTAGCCTCGGTTGGGCTCATCCTTACGGCTATGCCCACGGCGGGGCTGTCGGTGGCTCAGGTATCTTCTTCTTCGAAGGGGTCAAGACGGCTTGGAGTGGATCCAAGGATGGCTATCGCTACTACCAGCTCACCCACCGCATGTACACCGAGCGCCATCCCACTGCGCTCTACCAGTTGAACGGTGATGCGTTCCACTTGGAGAATTGGATCGAGCAGGGACCGAATGGGCCCTACCTTCCCGTCTACATTTGGACGATTCCGTGGTTGATCCTCGGGGACCCGCACGGATTCCTGACCGCGCCCGACGTGCATGTGAATGCGGTGCAGGCTCAGGATCGGTCAGCGGCCTACTTCCGCGAATTGAAGGAGTTCAGGCACATTGATGGCGCGCATCTGATTCGCGCCACGCGCTCTGCCAAGGTCCTCGCTTGGCTGGGCAATGATGCCATCGCCAAGGACGACCTGATGATGCAGGCGGAACTAGCGCGGGCTTCCTACAGCGGCCTTCCTCAATCCCCGGACAACTCGGGGATCACCCCCGGCCTTTTCGTGGATCAGCAATACGCGGAGCAGTATCCGGGCCAGGGCCTCAAGGTCGACCGCGAACAAGGCTGGATGATCAACACGGTGGCCTGTGCCTATGCCATGGCTCGACCCAGCTGGCGTGGCCAGGTTCGGCCCTGGTTCGATGATGTGGTGGACCTAATGCTCCTCGGCCAGAGCGACTGCCTAGGCAACATCTCGAGCTATCCAAGCTACAACCACCTGAACGGTCAGTATCGCACCCTTCAGTCGATCTCTGAGTGCATCCTTCAAAACGCTATGTGGGGCGTCAAGACCACGGTCTATGACAGGGCTGCGCCGATTCGTGCCAGCCAAGTCAGTGACATCCTGACCAAATCGACCTACTCCATGATTCACAACCTGGTCTGGGAACCTGGCACGGGCGCCCCACACTTCTACACGGCCATGGGGCTGTTCGACCCGACGACGCCGCTCTTCTGCAACTACGTGCCGTCCGATGGCTACGAGTCCTTTGATGGCTATCAGATCTGGAACATGATGGTGTTCGGTTATCAGCTGACCGGCGATCCACGCTTCCTCAGCCGCGCAACCGACGCCTCGGGGGGCGTTCTTACGCCGCTCTCTATGGGGATGGATGAACATCACGGCGAGCTCGAAACCCGCGCAGGGATGATCTCCTTCTTGCAGACGGTCTTCGGTCTCTGATCAAGATTGTGGCGTCCGACCCTTTTTGATCGGGGGGCCGGATTCAGGGGAGCAGCGCCGATGGGGTGCGCTGCTCCCCTCTTTTGTCTTCGCGGTCAATGGCCCGGGACTTCGTGACCCGCGAGGTGGCCTTGGGAGATACGTGGAAGCGGGGGCCCTTGGACGGGAGCCAGTCGCAGCGCCGGTCGAGGATGTGATAGGCCAATTGGTGTGAGCGGAGTCCGGCGTGGCTCTCTCTGCGGAGCTGGCGTTGCTCAGGCTCAAATTGCCGCGAGGGAGAGCACCCTCTCGTGGGAGCAGACCATGGCGAGGGTCCATGACCCGATCGCTTCAAAGGGTGACCAGAGCAACCTGGAACACAGCCGGTGAATGTGCCGCACCAGCTGGCGATGGCGTCGAATAATGCCTATCCTGCGGCCAGCCTGACGCCCCGCTGCCCATCCTCCGTGTCCTCAGCGACACCGCCCATTGGCCAAATGACGAACCGCCACTTTGGCCTCTACTTGACCCTTGTCTTCGTTCTGGGGCTCGCCCTGCGTGTGGGCTTTACCCATGTGTTGGTGGGTCTGGATAGCGCGCCAGACCCCGCCAGGAACTACGACGAGACGGAGTACGAGCTGTTCGCGGCTCAAGTGGCTGCGGGCCACGGATACACCTACCCCGGGGGAGTGGCCACTGCCATTCGCCCCCCCGGGACCTCGGCGATCTTGGCGCCGCTCTACATTCTGTTCGGCCGTTCGGTTTTTCTGGCCCACCTGTACTTCTGTTTGTTGTCCGCGCTCTCCATCCTCGCGGTGGCTTGGGTGGCCCGGGCCATGTGCGGGTCTTGCGTCGCTCTACTGGCGGCCGCTTGGATCGCCGTGTACCCGGGGCACTTCTACTTTTCACACTGCTTCTTTAGCGAGGTCCCCTTCTCGCTCTTGATTTGCCTCGCGACGGGGCTCAGTTTCAAGGCGTATCGCCGCGGCGGGCATGTGGGCCAGGAAGTGCTTGCCGGTTTGATCCTGGGCCTGTGCGTCTTGACGCGGCCGCAAGCGGTGATGGCCTTCCCGATCGCATGGCTCTTCATCCTCGGGCTCTCCAAGCTTCGCTGCCGTGAGGTCCTGCGCCCGGCGTTCGTGACGTCCATCTTGGCGGTGGCCGTTGTGATTCCATGGGCCGTAAGAAACGACGGAGCCGTGGGCAAGTTCACGATCTCGACGATCGGTGGCTGGACCTTCTGGGGGGCCCACAACGAAGTCGTGGCTGCGGACCCCGAATGGCGCGGTGTTTGGAAGCCGGTCGATGAATTGGTCAATGAAGACCGGCCCCTAGAGGGCACCGAAGTCGAACGCGAGGCGGCAACTTGGCGCTACGGATTCCAATTCCTAGAGGAGAACCCGGGGCAAATCCTGCCCCTTGTGGCGAGCAAATTCATGCGCTTGGCGGCTCCCTTCACGCGTACGGAGAATCAATTGGCGAGTTGGATCTTTGCCATCGCGTGGATTATCACGGGCCCCTTGATGCTCCTCGGGATGTGGTGGCTGCGCCGCAAAGACCCGGCAGCGTTCTTCCTGTTGGCGCTGCCGATGGCAGGACTCCTGGCCACCGTCTTCATCTTCTATGGCTCAATCCGGTTCCGTAATTCGATCAGTACCCTGCTCGTGATTCCCGCCGCTTATGCGGTGTGCACTATCTATGAGAGCAAGAGGTCCAACCAGGTTCGGCTGTAGGGGACCCGCCGAAGCGTTGGCGACAGCTAGCCGCATCGGGCTTCCTCTCGGTCGAGGTCCGGAGGATCGAAGTTCCAAGAGTGGGGCCGCTCGCGGGGGCCTGCAGGAAACGTTGAACGGCCAGACGATTGGGCTCTTCTCGGCAGCTGACTAGCAAGCCGTCGGGGAGGGTGGCAAAAAACAGCTGGCTCTCCCAAATCGGTTCGTACGGTCACCAGCATTGCGACTCGCCCGGAGCGTGTGGGCTGCTTGCTCAGAGATAGAAGCGTGCCCTGGGTCACCTTGCCCCAAAGGTCTCCACCGCTCGGTTCGGCTCACGAGCCGTGACCAGGGGTCCAGCCAACCGTCCATGCGGCGAGGAACGCGATGCCCGCTTCCGCGCATCCCAGGGGTGAAGGGAGATTGGGAGCCGCCCTCTCCCAGCCCGTCCTAGGAAAGCTCCCTGGAGGCCCTCTAAAGGAGCGAATCCATGAACCGAACCCTGAAAGCGCAGGATTTCGTAGGAAGTCGGATCTTCACCTACGGATCGGAATGGTCCGTCACCGATCAGGGGGGTGGGCAGAGGGAACAAATGGGACGGGGGCCTTAGGGAGCCCCGGGTAGGCGTTCAGAGCGCCAGAGGCAGACAGGTGACGGAATTGAATCAGGCAACGGGCAAGTTGGGCAGGCGCGGATTCTGGATTCTCAGGGCGATGGCCTGCATGGGCTTGGCCACCCTCTGCGGGTGCGCTGGTGGTGGGGAAGATGATCCCACCTCCGGACCGGAGAACGGCGGCGGGACTCCACCGCCGGAAGCCACCGTGAACTTTTCGATTGGGGACAAGGTGGCAGAGCTGGAGCTCGCCGCACCTTCCGAGAGCCCGTTTCTGATCCGCGGCACGATTCCGATCGCGGCGGGCATGTACCTCCCTAGCTCGAGTTCATCCCCGTTCAAGTTGCGGGTTCCCGGCGTGGGGTTCGTCAACACTCAAGTCGAAGTGGTTAGCCGCTACCCAGCCGCCGAAGAGGGGGCCGACGTGGTGGAAATCTTGGCGAAGGTCGAAGTCCCGGCGGGGACGAACCCGGGAGATCGAGTGGCCTACAACGTGGTTTGGTCGCCGAACACATCGGGAAGCATCACAGTCGATTGCAATGTTCAATCCTTGCTCGCGACGCAAGACGCCCTCGTCGTCCGGGCCACGGATGTGTTCGGACACTTGTACGAAGCGGATCTTCTGTACGACCTGATCAACGCCACACCCGAACTGCACACGTACCGGGATGGTCACATTGCCCGCCAGGTGCGCACCTATGAAAACTTGACCCCGGTCACCCCAGCGGGAGGTGCGACGGGAACCTTGCCCCACATGATGGGCGCCCACGCGTACATCACCACGTGGACTGAGGAGGAGTTCATCTCCCTCGACCTGCGCTTCCACAACGGTCACCAAGGCCTCGACCCGGGCACGGACCAGGACAATCCAGTCGGCAAGCTCTACTTCAACGAACTGGAGTTGCGCGTGCCCTCAGGCTGGACGGTGTTCCAGGCTTTCGAATCGCCTAGCTTGGGGACTACATACACAGAAGGGGCGAACCGCGTCTTGCCGCTCGTGGATCCGATCGCCGGCCCGAAGATGCACGTGATGCCGATACAGGCCCAATTCCATCGGCGCCTCGTGGTCTGCCGCTCCGGTGCGGAAGACCGAGCCCGAGCCGTCCTGCGCGAAGAATGGCTGGCGTTCTGCCGGGACGGCGAGAACAGCAACGAAGAGCGACTGCTCTCTTGGTGGAACCCAGGATCTGCCCGTTACTGGTCGCAAAACCTGCCACTGCCGACCCTCGATCAGCTCGGAACCAAGGACAACATACGCGGCGAGGTGGAAGTCAAGTTTGACACCTACGAGCAGGTGCTGCTCAACGGAACGACGGGGCCGTTCCCTCTCAATTCTGGAAACCTGGGCTGGTCTCACCCCTGGGGACTGGACATCGGCTACATGCACGGTGGGGACGAGATCCTCTGGTGGGACGGCCTGGAAGCCCTTTGGACGGCGTCTACCGAGGGCTACCGCAACTTCCAGATAAGCCATCGCATGTACACGGAAAGACACGCGACCGCGTTGTACGACACGTCGGGAGATGCGTACAAGTACGAGGACTGGTTGGTGGAAGGACCTACGCAAACCTACTTGCCGACGTACATCTACTTCATTCCGTGGTTCTCCCTGGCGGATCTCCACGGGTTCACGACGGCGGACAGCTTCCAAGTGGACGCAGTGGCTGCCCAGTCTCGGCAGCCCGGGTATGAGGCCACGCTGTTGACCTACAAGTGGATCGACGAGGCTCACCTGATTCGCTATACCCGCTCACCTAAGGTGCTCGCCTGGGCTGGCAACGACGCGTTGTCCAAAGACGACTTGCGCCTGCAAGCCGAGCTTTGCCGCACAAGCTATGCGCCCTACCCGCAAAAAGACAACGGGGAGTCGATCGTTACCGGGTTTACCCACGACACCTTCAACGTGGAAGAGAACCCTGGAGAAGGCGTTTATGTGGACCGCACGGAAGGCTGGGGATTCGATACGGTGGCTGCGTACTACGCCCTAGCGGACGACGATTGGCGAGGGCTCGCCGAGGCCTGGGCTGAGGAGATTATTGACTTCTTCCTGCTTGGCCAAGACGACTGCAGTGGTTTCATCATGACGTATCCGAGCATTGATCACATCGGAGGTGAGTACCGTCTCGTGCAGTCTATTTCCGAGGCAATCATCACCAACGGCTTGTGGGGAATGCGCACCTCGATGTTCGACAGCAGGGATGAGGTCTACGCCGATCGCCTCAACGAACTCATCTTGGGTTCTGTCCAAGGCATGAACGGCCCGAAAGTCTGGGACCCGGGGGGGTCGACCTTCCACTTCTATACGGCCGTTGGCCCCTACGATCAAGACCTCCCGCCCTTCTGCAACTATGTGCCGGATGGGGGGCACCTGTACTCCGACAACTGGCAGACATGGAACTTCTTGCTGTTTGGGTACCTCTTGACCGGAGACGAGCTCTACATAAATCGTGCGGGTCTTATGGGGGGATCGACCAATCCCGACGTGATCGGTGGAGACGCATGGTCTGGCGAGCTAGAGGTCCGAGCCGGCATGGTGGCTCTACTTCAGAACTTATAGGAATCCCTTCGGGAGACGGATCCGCTTTCTTCCGCCGCCCTCTCGATCCGACCAGTCCGTAGGCCAGTCTCACACCAAGTTTTGAGCGGCCCCCGATCGATTTTGTGCAGCGGAGGTTTGGGGCCCATTGAGTGTCGTGTGGGGGGGGGCTGACATCCAACGGATGATTCTCCCCTTTCAGACTGGTTGGCGCGGGCCCTTGACAATCACAAGCGACATCTCGAATCAAAGCCGGAGAACTCTTTGGCTGTGCACAGCGAGTTGGACGGCGCAGGCACGCCTTTCAGTTGCACTTCGCGGGCCCCAATGCTGAGGTACGTGAAGAACACGCTGCATGAATGGGGCCCGCCTTCCTAAGTGGGAAGCCGGCTTCTTGGTGGCCTGCGCCGGATGCTATCCCTGTTGAGCCAGTTGGGCTGAAAGCCGGAAGCCCCACGGACCTGCGCTGGCGCGCTTCCAGGTTCAGGCGCCAAGAAAGGACCTCCTCTCGTTGTCTGGGCCACCCCGAAGATCCGGCGATGGTGTTGCTTGCCTTCCACAGATCCGTGTCAAGCGGTAGGGGGCCGCCCGCGGATGCACGGGACGATGAATGCTTTTCTCCCGGCTGAATCCAACGGCCCAGTTGAGCAGGCTTCTCGCCGCGAGCCCGGACCGAAAGCGGCCAACGCTCGATGGGCCGGTACAGAATTCCACGCAGCATGGAGATGCAGTGCTCGCGGCCCAGGTCTCAAGGAATTGCTAGAAAGAATTTCGCGCCAGAAAGTCGTCGCGGGCATGCATGGGAGCAAGCCGTGAAAGTTTGGTTCAACCGCCTCCTCTGCGAGTCGTCTTCCCTGCTTTCGGTTAGGTTCGAAGGGCCCACGGCTGGCGTGCACTTTTCCTGCAGGCGCACTCCAGAGTTCGCAAGCGGTCGCCTGTGGGATCAACTCCGCCAAAGCGCCGCCAGGGAACGAGCTCCAATGTCTGGGGCGCGGTTTGGTGAAGGATTTATAGCGAGCAGGACCCACTCTAGCCCACCCAAGATCATGAATTCAGTTCTCTGCCTAAGCGCCTTGGTCCTGCAACTCCAGGCATCTGCCACGAACCTCGAATGGGCTGGGAAATTTTGGGCCGAGAGCCGCGTGGAGGAACGGGACGAAGTTGCGCAAGAGTGGCAAGAGACGCAACCGGAGTTCGAGCTGGTTTTCGCTGCTTTGGAAAGGGGACGCGTGTATTCGGCCGAGGCACCCAGGGGCTATCTGCTGCGCAAGCGAGTGGATTCAGCAGGTGTGCTTCATCCGTACTTGATTCTGATCCCGGCGGATTACACACCCGAACGCAAGTGGCCGGTGCGCTTTCAGCTGCATGGTGGCATGGGCGCTCCCACCTGGGATCCGCAGAAGGCGGACTGGGCAGACGGCTGGAATCGAGCCTCCGGTTCGTTGATGGTGTTTCCCGCGGGGTGGGTTGATTCCATGTGGTGGCATGCTTCCCAGGTGGAGAACTTCGAAGCCATACAACGGGAGTTGCGCGCCACCTGGAATGTGGACGAAGACCGGGTCGTTGCGGTTGGGAATTCTGATGGGGGAGCTGCCCTGTACTTCCTCGGTATGCGTACACCAGATCGCTATGCAAGCTACGCGGGCCATGTGGCCCCACCGGATCGACTCGTGCGAGCCGACTTTGGACCTGACGGTCAAATGCACATCGAGAATCTTCGCGCTCAGCGATTTCATTTAGGGTTCGGAGAGCAAGACCGCTTGGTTCCCATCAAGTACTTGAGGAGGTACATGGAGCTCTTTGAGCAGGTGGGGGCGGACCTTGATTGGTATGTGTTGGAGGATCGCGGGCACAACCTGAATCTGTCCGATGAGCTGGAGGGTCGCTTCCTTGCCTTCATCCGTGAGTCACGTCGGGATCCGTTGCCGGAGGAACTCTCTTGGTCCACGGAAGACGCGAGCCGCTATGCCCGGCGCAGTTGGATTCGAATCGATGAACTCGAAGGGAAGCTGAAACGCACTGACGTGGACAAGTCCAAGTTGCTTCCGCGCTGGGGCACGCCGATTCAACTGCGGGGCCCCACAACGCCTCGGGTTCCCTTTGGCACCGTGGAAGTCAAGCGTGATGGCAACCGGGTGCTCGTGACTTCGAGCCATGTGCTCGGCTTCACACTGCTGCTCTCCCCCGTGGAGTTTGACTTCGCGCATCCCATTCAAGTTGTGGTGAACGGAACGACTGTGCGCGACGAGCTAGCTGTGGCTTCCGGAGAGACATTGCTGCACTGGGCAGCGCGGGACGATGATCGCCGCCGGCTCTTCGCCGCTGAGTGGCGCATTCAGACTCGCAAGACAGAAGATGTGAAGGATAGATAAGGGGCGGGAGCTTGTGGCAAGCCTGTGTCGTAAGTCCCAGGAGCGTGTTCCTTGCGCGGGGGGGGATCGGGGCGCTACGGCCCCATGGGGATTCGCGGCTGTCCTCAAACCGCGTACCCCTGGTCAGGGAGAGATGCTCGGAAGCGCAGAGCACTCGCCGGACAATGCTGTCCCGGGAATCTATTGCACTCGCACTCGCCGACCCTGTAGGGTCTCCGCATCCCCCGGGGCGGGCCTTGCTTCCAAGTTGGTGTCCGCTCGCCCCTCCCATCGATCACTATAGAGACTCACACACATGTCCAAAAAAACGATTGCAGCGTCCGCGCTGGCCCTTGCCCTAGTTGTTCCCTCCTGCCTCGGGCCCAACCACGCCAGTCGTGGCCTGACCAACTGGAACGCTGAAGTCAGCAGCCAGGACTGGTGATCTTGCCCCACTTTCGTGGACACCCAGTTAGGAGCTATGATGCTCCAGAAGG
>CALCXM010000118.1 GCA_937905825.1 uncultured bacterium | reverse complement strand
GCGAGTTAAATGGAGCGGCTGAACGGGCTCGAACCGTCGACATTCAGCTTGGGAAGCTGACGCTCTACCAACTGAGCTACAGCCGCTCTCAGTGAGGGGAGAGTACACGACGGGGGTAGGGAGGGACAAGGGGAAGGGAGGGGGCGGAAGTGTTTTGGGGGATGGTTGCTGGGGAGGGAGGCGAGGTTGGGGTGAGCGGGGGAACGAGGGTCCAGGGGCCGGACTTATGGCCGAGGGGGTTCGGGGCACGGTCACAAAGGCACAGAGAGGGGCGGAACGGGGGGGGGAAGGAGCAGGGAGCGGCGAGGGACCGGGGGGTTTTTGATTGGCCTGGGGGGAGGTGGGGCGGCAGGATCGGGAGCATGCTTATCCTTTCTAATATTCGGCGTCTTTATGACGGGGCAAGTTCCGAGAAGAGCTCGGTGCACGAGAACGTGGACCTTTGCATTCAGGGGGAGAGGATCAAGTCGCTTGGGCCCCATGACCCGCAAGCAAAGTCGGGGACGGACGTGACGGTGGTGGACGCTTCGAAGTGGACGGTGACGCCGGGACTGATCGACTGTCACTCGCACGTGACCATTACCAACTTGGGCGTGAAGGCCTTGGATGAGGTCAACGCACCCACCGGGTTGGCGATGGTAGAGAAGGTTTTGTACCGGACGTTGGTGGATGGCGGGGTGACCACGGCACGGGACATCGGCGGGGCGACGGATGCGATCAAACGCTTGGTGAACGATGGAGTGTTCATCGGACCGCGTTTGAAGATTGCGATTTGCATGCTCTCGACCACCGGCGGGCATGCGGACTTTCGCGGACCGGATCGTTGCCATGCGTCGATCACGAAGCTCTGGCCAGAGGGGCCTGGGCGACCTTCGAGCGTGGTGGACGGGCCTTGGGAGTGTCGTAAGCGTGTGCGTGAAATCGCCGCGTGCGGGGCAGACCTGATCAAGCTTTGCACGAGTCCGGGGGTGGCTTCACCGTCGGACAAGCTAGAGCATCAGGACTTTTCAGCGGAGGAGATCCGAGCGATTTGTTTGGAGGCCGACGCCCGCGGCTTGAAGGTGGCGGCCCATGCACACTCCGCTGCGGGAATCCAGTTGGCGATCGAGAACGGCGTCAACGACATTCAACACATGTCCTTCATGGACGAACGCCTGGTGGAGATGGCGTACGCGAGGGACTGCACGGTCACGCCGACTTCGTGGGTTATCTCGACGCTGCATGAGGATGCCGGCCTCAGTGACTTCGTACGCGACAAGGCCAAGCGTGTGGCTGAAGTGCATGCGAATGCGGTGGATTTCGCGCGGCAAGGAGGCCTCCGAATTCTGGCTGGCACGGACGCCGTGCTGGCCCCCATGCATGGCAAGAACTGGATGGAGATTTGCTACCTGATTCGAGACGGACTCGATCCCTTGCGGGCTTGGTATGGGGCGACGGGGTTGGCCGCCAACGAGATTGGGCAGGGCGATTCCGGAGTCTTGGCCGCGGGCAAACGGGCGGACTTCCTCGTCTCCGAACAGGATGTGATTTCTGATCCGAACAAGTTCAGCGGCGGCGGGCTGCTGGAAGTGGTGAAGGATGGCACTGGGTATCGGGGGGCAATCGCGGAACTCCCCCAGCGGACGTTTGCGGATACGGTGACGAAAGTCCTCGGCTAGCTCGGAACTCTACGCACCCAGTCTCATGGCCGGCCCGCGTGAGTTGAGCTCGCCTCATGCAACCTCCAGCCATGCGCGCCTTGTCGTGCTTCCGGGCCCAACAAAAGAGTCAGGCTCCGCTCTCCATGAAGTGGAGAAGGGAGCCTGACTCTGTTGAACCTTGCGGCCTCGCCTAGTGCCCGCGAAGAACTTCCCCGACCGCTTCTACGATGTGCTTCTGTCGAACTGGCTTTTGGAAATAGCGAACAACGCCGTACTTCCAAGCCCTGTCTTCCAAGCAACTGTCCCGGCTACCTGTCACTACCATCGTCGGAACATCTCCCATGCCGGGCAAGGAGCGCATGGAATGCAGGAGCTTGAGCCCATCCATTCTCGGCAAGCCCAGGTCGACGATCACAAGATCGGGATCGAACTGCTCTGCTTTCTCTAAGCCGTCTATGCCGTCAAAGGCAGGCACGACATTGTAGGCCTCGCTACTCAAGCGCATGCTCAATGAGCGGCTCAGATCCTCGCTGTCCTCCACCAGGAGAATCGTTTCCAGACGTTGATAGTTGGGGATATCCCCCTCAGTCAACGTCTCCATGATCTCGGTGATCGACGGCGTGCAAGGCGCAATCAAACCAGTGCGCCCAGAGCGGATGTAAGGTGAATTCTTCATATTCGCGATAGTTTCCCAGGTCTCCCAAAGATAGCCCGGCCCTCCCACAGGACCGCGGTTCATTCAGCTCCTCACCCGCAGTGTTCATGAACGCGTCTTCATGAACTCTGCGATCTAAACAGAAGCTGTGTTCGAGTAGGTCGCATTGAACGGAATCGTTAGGGTGAAGCATGCACCCCCCGATTCGTTGGAGGCGGTCACGGTCCCACCCAGTGCCTCCACATTCGCTCGACAGATCGTCAGTCCAATCCCCGCCCCCTTGGCGGAGTACTCGCGACGGTCGTCCGCCACACGGTGATAGCGCCCAAAAACGCTCTCCAAGTCCGAGGGCGGAATGCCAAGTCCAGAGTCTTGCACTCGGACTCTTGCCCATTCCCCATCCGAACCTACGTGCATGGTGACCTCGCGCCCGGGCGGGGTGTACTTCAGCCCGTTCTCAACGAGGTGCGCGATGCTCAACGCGAGGCGGCGTTCGTCCACGAGGACTGCAACGCGTTCCTCATCTTCCAGATCGAGGGTGAAGCCCACATTCGCGGCCTGATAGTGAGGCAGATACTGTTCGTAGATGCGGCGGCAAATCTTGTTCAGGTCCTCGTGGGTGTTCACCAGGTTGAGTCGACCCGCGTCGATCTCAGCCAACCCGTAGAGGCTGTGAACCAACAACGACAACTCATTGGAGGCACCGAGGATCGTCATCACCTGATCTTTCTGCCCGTCGTTCAATGCCCCGGAGATCTCATCGTCGAGCAGCTCAGCGAAAGCATGAATGACTGCAAGGGGACGCCGCAGCTCGTGACAGATGCGGTCCATCGCTTCTAGGCGTTGGGGTTCCATATTAGTTTCAGACATATTCTCTCCTTGAAAGGGGGCGCAATGGCAGTCGGATAGGGGACCGAGTAGGTCCAGACGAGGGCGAGCGCTCGCTCCATCCGCATAGGGTCTCTCGCCTAGATGAGTGGCCGATCTGAAGCCGAATCGAGCCAGCTCTGCGCAATTCTCGAGAATTGGCCTCAGGTCCAAAGGGGACTCCCCGGTTGCCCTATGCACTGAAAAGAGGCTGGTCCCCTATTTGGGCGCCCGGGCCAAACAAATCGCTGCGGACCTACTCCAGCTGCGCTAGAAATCCGATTAGGGGTGGATGCCCCAGAGTACGTCAGCAGCGCTGACAGCGGGCGCCCCCCCCTCTCGCGACATCACCTTTATGGATTCAACTGCGCCCTCCCACATCTCGATCCTTTCGATCGACGACGACCCGACCGACACGGAGATTCTGCGTCGGTTCATGAAGCGCATTGAAGGTTTTGACTACTCCCTCGACACCTGCCTCGACCCGGAAGAAGGACTTGCGATGCTCGAGCTGAAGGAGTTCGACGTGGTCATGCTCGACTACGAGATGGGCAAGATCACGGGCCTGGACATGCTTAGCAGGGTGCGGAAACGGCAGCCGCAGGCCGCGATCATCTTCTTGTCCGGGCATGGATCCGAAGAGGTCGCCGTGGCAGCCCTCAAAGCTGGCGCATCCGACTACCTACCGAAGGGTCGTGTCTTGCCGGCTTCGCTAAAGCGCACTCTGACCAACGCCGTAGAAAAAGAGCGGCTGCGCTTCCAGGTGGCTCAGTACCAAGATGACCTCGAGCAGACAGTCCGCATGCTGCAGACGAAGAACGAGGAGATCCAAGGGGCCTACCATGTGTTGTCCCACGAGCTCAAGACGCCCCTGACCGCCATACGCGAGTTCGTCTCCATCGTCATCGATGGACTCGGCGGACCGATTTCAGATGATCAAAAGGAGTACCTCTACATCGCAATGCGGAACTGCGACAAGATGCGTGTGCTCTTGAACGACATTCTAGATGTCACGCGCCTCGAGACGGGCAAGCTGGCGATGGTCATGGATCGCTATGATCCCCAACTGGTCATCAAGCATGCGGTCCGCGTCCAGCAGTCCGAGGCGGCCAGTCGTCGCATTCAACTCGTCATCGAAAACGACGCAATGCCAGAGAACCTTGAAGGCGATGAGGGCCGTATCTCCCAAGTCCTCACGAACCTGCTCTCCAACGCGCTCAAGTTCACGCCCGAGGGCGGACGCATCACGGTTCACGCCGGGTTTGATGCCAGCCGCGAAAAGTACATCGTCTCTGTCCAGGACACGGGCTGCGGAATCCCGCCCGACCGCATCAGCAAAGTCTTCGATCGCCTGTACCAAGTGCGCGATGAAGACTTCTCCATTCAAGGCGGCTTGGGTCTCGGACTCAACATCGCCCAGGAAATCGTCCGAGCCCACGGCGGAGAGCTTTGGGCCACCAGTATCTTGGAGGAAGGCAGCTGTTTTTCCTTCTCACTACCGAATACAGAAGTACCGCGCAGCCTCAGCGCCTAGATCGAGACACCTAGTATGAAGAAAATCCTACTCGTAGAAGACGACCAAGACATCGTCCGCGCCCTCACCATCCGTTTCAAGGCTCAAGGGTACGAAGTGGTCGCGGCCTTCGATGTGATCCAAGGGACGGCGGTGGCCGTGCGTGAATCCCCTGACCTCGCTATCTTGGACATCTCCATGCCTGGCGGCAACGGGATCATCCTGGCGGAACGCATGCAGGAGAACACGGGGACCGCTGGTCTACCGATCATCTTCTTGACCGCGAGCAAGGACCCGGCGATTCGTGAGCAAGCGCTTGCCGCTGGCGCCATTGCATTTATCGAGAAGCCCTACGACGCACAACTCGTGATCGATCTGGTCAACAAGGCGCTGCAACACAAACAAGCGGGTTGAGAACGAGAGGCGGGCGCCCGAAGCTCAAGCCTCGGCAACGCCCGCTTCCGCAAAGGTCGCCATGGAGCCATGCAAAGCACAGGCGATCTTCAAGATAGGCAGCAGAGCACCCGCTCCGCTGCCTTCCCCGAGGCGTAGGCCTAGGTCCAAGACGGGATGCATGTCGAGCTCTGCGAGAATGAGCTGGTGACCGGGCTCCGCCGAGGTGTGCGAGCCGAGCATCCAATGCGCGCAGTCTGGCCGTACGCGCGCCGCCACGAGGGCACTCGCGCTGCAGATGAATCCGTCGACGACGACGGGCAGCCCCAATTCCGCAGCGCTCAGGTAGGCCCCGGTGAGAGCCGCGAGTTCATGCCCACCGACGGCTGCGAGCACATCGAGAGGATCGCTCCCTAGCGTCAGCCCGTTGGCCCGAATCGCCTGGTCAACGATCAATGCCTTGCTCGCCACGCCCGCCGGGTCGAGTCCGGTTCCCGGACCTGCAAGCGCTTCCCCGCAAAGGCCCAAGAGGCTCGCACTGACCGCGCTCGCGGCGGTGGTGTTGCCGATGCCCATCTCCCCGAGCACCAACAGATCCGCGCCGCGCTGCTGCGCCCTCTGCACAGCTCGCCGGCCCGCGTTGAGTGCGTGAGCCAACTCGTCTGCGCTGAGAGCTGGGCCCTCGACCATATCCGACGAGCCGTGCGCGATGCGGTCGACAATCACACCCTTTGGGTGGGAGGTCAAGCGCGTCCCGACGTCCACCACTTCGAAGTGAGCCCCTGCTTCCCGGGACAGCACGCAGATCGCTGCGCCTCCGGCCGCGAAGTTGGCCACCATCTGGCCGGTCACCTCGGGCGGGAACGCGGAGACTCCGCGCTTCGCGACTCCATGGTCTCCGGCAAAAACGGCCACGGATGGAGCAGCCACCATAGGGATCGCCTTGCCTTGTCGCGCAGACAGCCAAATCGCCAACTCCTCCAGCCGGCCGAGGGAGCCCGGAGGTTTCGTCAAGGTCGCTTGGCGTGCGATGGCTGCTTCTTCAGCGGCGCGGTCAAGAGCGTGGGACGCGTTCGAGAGCCAATTCAGAGTCGCTCGATTGCGCAGCTGGGTGTTCGTCATGGTCAGGCAGAGTCTAGGGGGGCGGGGCTCGGTGCAGATGATGGCCCCGGGCAGTGGCTCTTGGATTCGCAGGGCAAGCCCATCACTTTGTGGCCGTATCGGATGAACCTTCGAACTCAAGGAGCAAAGCAAGTTCAGCGGTCGCGCTGAGGACATCTGCGAAGAGCAGAGGAGGAATTCCTCTGAGTTCACTCGCTTGCATCCTTCGGCGAAGCAGGGCCTTCAAGGCCGCTGGCCGCCAGGAGTTGATCGATGTATTCCATGTCGAGATGCTGCTCGAGCACGTCCGCAAGCCGGTCGTATTCTTCGTCGACCGTCGAGGCATGCGCGTTTGATCCGGCAGCCTGGGGGTCCCGGCCGAGGCCCGCGAGTAGGTGACCACGCAGCGCGTCGTTGTCGAACAGGCCGTGCAGCAACGTTCCGGCCACGGAGCCCTCGGCCTTTCCTTCACCCCGTTGACCTTCGTGCTCGAACAGCCAAGGCCCTCCGTCGAGGGCCGCGACATCCCCCATGTGGATCTCGTATCCCTCCAAGGTCTCGCCAACGGGTACGCCTTTCAAGAGGAAGCTTCCTTCGTTCGCATTCGCCTTGGCGTGAACACGAGTCGTCGTCTTGGCTGCTTTGTAGACCGTTCTAATCGGTAGCAATCCCAGTCCGTCCTCCGCCCCCGCACTGCCCTCCAGGGCCAGAGGATCGTCGATGCTCTGCCCGAGCATTTGATAACCGCCGCAGATTCCAAGCACGGGAGCCTGGGAACGGGCTCGCTCCAGGATGACCGTATCGATGCCAACCTTGCGCATCCAGCGCAGGTCGCTGCGTGTATCCTTTGTGCCTGGCAAGATCACGAGGTCTGCGCCCAACAACTCCGCCGCGGACTCCACGTAGCGCACGTTGACTCCCGGCTCATGCTCCAGGGCCAAGAAGTCGTCGAAGTTCGAGATCCGTGGAAAACGAACCACCGCGATGTCCACAGCACCCGGGGCTCCCCGGGAAGACGGGCGATGGTCCAGGGAGACCGCGTCTTCGTCGGCGATTCGCAGGTTCTCCAAGTGCGGCACGATCCCCACCATCTTGACCCCCGTGCGCTCCTCGATCAGCTCGACGCCGGAATAGAGCAGGCGTTTGTCCCCGCGAAATTTGTTGATCACGAGGCCTGCGACCAGGGCGCGCTCTTCCGCTTGCAGCAACTCCAAGGTCCCGACAAAGTGCGCAAACACGCCGCCCCGATCGATATCCCCAACGAGCAGAACGGGTGCGCTGACCATTAGCGCTACGTGCATGTTCACGATATCGCGTTCCCGGAGGTTGATCTCCGCTGGGCTGCCGGCGCCCTCGATCACCACCACGTCGTACTCGGCGCGCAAGCGATCCAGGCAACCCTTCACGATGTCGGACAGCATCCGTTTTCGCGCGGTCGGGTCCTGAGCCAGCGGGCTCGCATACGGCTTGCCCATCACGATGGCTTGCATGCCTGCGCCTCCCTCAGGCTTGAGCAACACCGGATTCATATCAACGCTGGGCTCGATGCGCGCGGCCTGGGCTTGGGTGGCCTGCGCCCTGCCAATCTCGTGTCCCTCGCGCGTGACGAAGGAGTTGAGGGAAACGTTCTGGGCCTTGAAGGGTGCGACGGACAGGCCACGTCTTTGCAGCAAGCGGCAGAGTCCCGTCACGAGCAGACTCTTGCCAACGCTGGAGGCCGTGCCCTGCACCATGATCACGGACCCCTTCATGAACTTGCTCCCTCAGGCGCGCTCAAGCATCCAAGTCCCTGTCCCCACCGGAGCGGGGCTCATCGAAGTAGTCCAGCTTATCCAAGGGCACGAGCAGGGAGGAGATGATGTTGCCCGCGTGACTGACGACGCGCTTGAAGTAGCGGTGCGCAAGGACACAAGCGGCTGCGTTTGTGGTGCTGCTGGCGAGTCCTTCCTTCACGACATCGTCGCACTGATCTTCGAGGAGGCGGATCTCCTCCATGAAGCTCGTCGCATTCTTTTCGTCCTGATCCCGGTAGAGCTCATGGGCGCGCACGAGCAGCTTGGAGATCTGATCCTTCATCGTGATCATGGCTGCCCGGCGCTCCGGCGTGCCCAGCGACGCCTTGGCTGCGGCCAAGTCGTACAGGTTCTTGCCATAGTCCCCGATGCGCTCCGCGTCCTTCACCAAGCTCATCACCACCAGCAAGGCGGAGAAGGTACTTGTGCCGAACAGAGCGCCGTGCACAACGATCTTGCGCCGGATGGATTGCTCCGTCTGGTTGATGCGACGATCCGTCGCGAAGAGATCCTTACGGACCACATCCGGACTGGTCCCCCCCAACAGTGCGTTTGCCGCTGCATCAAACACGTGCCTACCGTCCTGCAGCATTTGCAGAAACTCGGTGTGGATCTCATTGAGGCTCCGGGATTCCGGTCCCATGCTTTGTAGCCAGCGCATCATGTCAATTGGGCCGCCGAAGCGGGAAGGTGAGGATTAAGTGGTCGGAGGTTGCAGGAGGAAGGAAGTGAGTGAACGGGCTCAGCCCTCAACGAGGTTGAAAACCCACATACCGGCAAGTGGCATGAGGATGAAGACTCCGACAACATAGATTAATACGTAGATCGGATTTCGCGAAGCCGCAATCGCAAGGCCGCGGGCCATCCGGATGGGAATATGACGAACCCGCTGAATGGGATAGAAGATCAGCGTGCCAAGCAAGTTGAACAGGGCGTGCACTAGAGCGATCGTCAGTCCCGCAGAGGTGTCCGCAGCCGCGCTCGCCAGGAGCGCCGTCACGGTGGTCCCGATGTTCGCACCAAGCATGATCGGGAAGGCGTTCTCCAGGGACAGGATGCCCGCAGCGCACAGGGGCACCAAGAGCGAGGTCGTGATGCTCGAAGACTGCACGGCGACCGTCACGGCGACTCCCACCACGATTCCGATCAATCCGGAGCGTCCGAGGGAGCGGTTCAGCGCCTGCTCCAAGGGGCCGACAATCAAGGCCCGCATGTTCTTCGTGATGAACACGAGGCAAACGAACGTCGTGCTGATTCCAATCGCCAGCACCGTCAAGGCCAGCGGCGTGCCTTCCAACCCCACGCTCTCCAGACCATGCAGGATCGACTTGTAGGCCGCCTTCACCCCCACCTTCACCGGGCTGTCGAAGTTGCCGCCGCCGATGCCAAACAGGTAATCGGTCATGAAGATGGCCGTCTTGGATAGGAACCCAGTCATCAACTCGAGCGGCAACAACAGGGCCACGCACATCAGGTTGAAGAAGTCGTGCACCGTCGCGGCGGCGAAGGCACGGCGGAAGTGCGCGCTTTGGCGAACGTGGCCAATCGAAACCAGCGTGTTGGTAATCGTGGTTCCGATGTTCGCGCCCATGATCATGGGAACCGCATCCTCGACAGGGATCTCACCGGAGCCCACGAGGGCCACGATCATCGAGGTCGTGGTGCTCGAACTCTGCACCAGGACCGTCGAGAGAATCCCGACCGCGAGGGCTGCAAAGGGGTTCTTGACTCCTTGGAAAAGCGCTTCCGAAGTCTCCTTGCCCATCAACTTGATGGATCCGCCCATGCACTGAATAGCCACGAGGAAAGCGGCCAAGAGCAAGAAGACGAGGATGACTCGGAAGAACACTTCCGGACGGAATCTGGGGGCAGGCTGCAGGTCTTCCATTCAAACAGGAGGGAGCGCCGGGGAGCTGGTTGGGCGGGGGGAACCGAGCACGCGAGGAGTCGCGATTGGAATGGCGCGAACCGAGCTGACCCAAGCAGCACCGCCACTGAATCCACACCGAACGCTGATCATTTACGCGTCATTCCATCGCCGAAAGCTCCCAGGGCAAGGCTAGGGCCCATAAAAATAAGTGGGTCACCAGGCACCCCAGCCGTTTGAGCGACCCAGGAGCGCTGGAAGCCCGAAGCGCCTCCTTTCGATGCCAAATCGAGGACGGAAATTCGCTCGCGGCAGGAAGCTGAGAAGCGGGATACCCTTGTGAGGCCCTGCACCACCCAGCGCCAAAACATGCCGCGACTCCTCCCCGTTCTCCTGCTTCTCTGCCTCGGCCCCCAGGCCAGCGGGCAGTGGTCCTCGGACCCCGCAAGCAATCTAGCCCTGGCCGACGGGCCCGGAGACCAGGTCCAGGCCAAGCTGGCCCCGACTGCCGATGGAGGCTGCTACGTGAGCTGGTTCGACGGGGCAAGCACGGGCTACGACGTGAGGTTGCAGAGGCTCGATGTGGCCGGCAACCAACTCTGGGGCCACAACGGGATTCTGGTGGCGGATCGAAGCCTCAATTCGACCCAGGATTATGGCCTCGCCGTCGACTTGCAAGGACACGCTCTGCTCGCCTACCGCGCGGATCACGGACTCGCCCTGGACGAAATCGTCGCAGCACGGGTTGCGCCGAACGGCGCTCTTACTTGGGGCGCCAATGGAGTGCTGATCTCTGGCAACACCTCGGCTGCCCTGGCGGCTCCGAAGATCGCGGCGGCGGGAGATCGGGGAATCGTGGTGGCTTGGACCGAGGACGTCGAGGTGCTCGTCCGCGGCTTGAACGGCAGCGGCAACCTGGCTTGGACTCACCGCGAAACTCCCGCGCCCGGCGCGCGCCACGGCCTCGCGGACCTGCACAGCGCCGGCAACACCATCATGCTGTCGCTCGTCCATCAGAGCGCTGGATTCCTCTCCCCTCGTCACCTGTGGTCGATCCAGTTGGACGCGACGGGCGCGAGCCTTTGGCCAAACCCTGTCGTTGTGTTCGACGGCGGATCCCTACAAACCGGAAGCTATCCAAGCTTCACTTCGGACGGCGCGGGGGGCGCTGTGTTCGCTTGGTATAGCGTGAACCCGCTGCAGTGTTTTGCCCAACACATCCTGAGCGACGGAACGGAGAGCTACCCCCACAACGGCTCTCCGGTTTCTACGAACGCGAGCCAATTGCGCATCTCGCCGGCCCTCGACCACGATGCCTTTGGAGGGAACACCTACGTCTTCTGGGAAGAACAGAACGCCAGCCAATCGCTGTTTGGACTGTCTGGGCAGAAGTTTGACTCGAACGGTCAAGCGCAGTGGGCCCCGACCGGCGAGACCTTGATCCCCCTCGGAACGGCGGAAGTGCGCAACGTACGAACCGTCGCCAACAGCAGCGGCGCCTTCGTGTTCTGGACGGAGAGCACGGGCTTTGGCTCCGACGTGTTGCGCGGCCGACACGTGGATGGCGCGGGGGTCACGGACGTGGGACCGTTCGACGTCGCAAGCCTACCTAGCGTGAAGTCGCGGCCCAGCGCCGCGCTCGGAAACTCGGGGCACGCGCTCATCGCATGGAGCGACCAACGCTTCGACGCCGGCGACCTCCTGATTCAGAACATCAATGGCAACGGCAGCTTGGGCAACTCGCCCTTGGGCAGCTCGCTTTGCTTCGGCGTCGGCTGTCCCTGCAACAACGATGAAGCGGCCGCGGGCTGCACGAACTCTTCGGGCGCAGGTGCCACCCTCTTGGCCCTGGGTTCTACGAGTGTGGCGACCGACAACCTCGTCTTGATCGGGGCTCAGCTCCCGGCCAACCAAAGCGCCCTGCTGTTCGCTGGTCCGGGTCTCTTGAACGGTGGTGCGGGGCAACCCTTCGGCGCGGGTTTGCTGTGTGTCAGCGGAAGGATTTGGCGATTGGGAGCGATCCAAGCCAGTGCGAGCGGAGAAGGCAGCTGGGGGCCAGGCCTCTTGTCCAGTAGCTCATGGGTCAGCCCCGGAAACGCGCGGACTCTGCAAGTATGGTATCGCGACCCGGGAACGAGCTCTTGCGCAGGTGGCTTCAACACGAGCCACGCGGTTTCCCTCGGGTTCGGCCAGTAACGTCCGCAGGGGGCCTCCACGGCGAGACTGCCCTTGGGTAGGATGCCGCCCCGTCGGGCCTACCTGGACTGCATGCAGAGGATGTGGATCCAGGCCCAGCTCGACGTCGGAACCCCACTTCCACACGCTCGCTAGTCAGTTCCGAACGACCCCTATGATCCAATCCATCCCCGGTCCAGCGGGGCGCCTGCAAGCGCTCTTCCACGAACCCCGCGGTCTCCAGGCGGGACAACTGCCCCACGCCGTCGCCGTGGTCTGCCATCCCCACCCGGCGCACGGTGGCAACATGGACTCCACCGTGACCTTCAAGACCGCTCGCGGATTGCAAAACTCAGGCATCGCTTGCCTGCGCATCAACTTCCGCGGAGTCGGAGAAAGCGAGGGCAGCTACGACGGTGAGGGCGGCGAGGAAGAGGACGCGCGCGCCGCGCTCGACTGGTTGGCGGAACGCTATCCAGGTGTGCCCCTTTGGGCGGCGGGCTTCTCTTTTGGCTCGCGCACGGTCTTCGGCCTGGCCAAGCGCGATGCCAGCATCGAACGCTTGGTGTTGGTCGGCTTTCCGGTTCGCAAGTACTCGCTGTTGGGGGTGGATGGCTTGCAGATTCCCGCTCTGTTCATTTGGGGCAGCGAGGACGAGTTCGGCACTCGAACGGATCTGGACGAGCAGTATCCCGAACTTCCGGACCAGTTCGAGTTCGCGGAGATCCAGGGCGCGGACCACTTCTTTCGGCGCTTCACCAAGGAACTCGAGCAGCTCGTGCAGCAGTACGCCGAGCGCAGCTTGGGTCGTTAGCTGAACTGCGGAGGGGCCGACCAGGGAGGCCTTCCCGAAAGTTGGGCAATCGGGAGGAGCGCCCACCCAAAACCCCGAGAGGCTTGCAAGGGCGGCCGTGGACCCGCGCCGCCCGAACCTAACGGCGCGCGTGAGCCATTCATCAAGGGTCCTCCCGGCAGCCGACTAACGCGATAAATAACCAATTTATCGCGTTAACAAATCATTTGCCGGACTGTCACAGACAGCCTAAGATTCCACGTCCATGAACAACCAGGATCAGGAAGCGGTCGCCTCAGGCCCAGTCATCGGGGCAGAAGACCGCATCCGAGCCGTCGGCGCGGAACTCTCCGAGAGCCTGGCGGCCCTGATCGCCTGCCTGCCCGGGGCCCCCCACCGGCCCACTCAGTTGGCGAAGGACCTGGGAGTCAACCGGGCCGTGGCCAGCCGGGTGCTCGGCGCCACCTCCAAGAAGGACCCCCTGGATTGCCTGCACCACATTCCAGGCCCCGAGCCCCTGCGCAAGCTGGTGCGGGCCTCCGCCGCCCACGGCGCGCCCGAAGCATTGATGGGCCGGGCCCTCGAAGCGGTCGATGGCTTCGATCACCTGATCCGTTCCGAAGCGGGAACTCGGCCCGCCTTGGACGCGCTGATTAGCTCACGCCTACCCGGCGCCCGGGAACGCTTCGAACTCGCGAGCAAGTACGCCGTCTTCAAAGGCCTTTCCCAACTCAAGGGCGTGCAAGCGGACACCTGGTTGGGCACGGCGGTGATCGCTCCTTCCGCGGATCAAGCAGAACGTCACGACTTGACCTGGCTCAACGGCGCAGTCGCCATGCAACGCCTACGCCCGGGGGTCACCGCACGCTTCAGCTACCGCCAACGCAGCAGCCCCACCAAGTCCCCCGAGGAACCGACTCCGACTTTGGGCATGTTCCCGTTGGACGAGTTCTGCATCAACCCGGCTGCCAAGCTGCGCGCCGAGCGAGTGGGCGATACTGTCCAGTACACCCTTCCAGACGACCTTCTGGGCCCCCAGGACTTGGTGGACATGTTCGTGGTGGACCATCACCCCGCGGCCCTCGAGCGCTGTTCCATGGGCGAAGAGATCCGACAAACTTCCCTGTTCGTTGAGCCCGCCATGCCCGTGGCCAACCTCGTCTTCGACGTGCTTCTGCATCGAGACGTTTTCCCCGGATCCCAGCCGGAGCTGATCGTTTACGACACGGGCTACGATGGATTGGCCGACGCCAACGATTCCTCGCGGGACATCGACCGAGTGTCGATCCTCGAGAACATCGAGCTCTTGGGCAACGGCATGAACGAGATGCGCGCTGAAAACGTCCCGACCTATGCCGCCATGATTCGGAAGCTCGCTAGCCGTTTCGGCTGGCGCCCCGAGGAGTTCCGTGGCTACCGGGCCAGAATCACGTACCCGGTCTATGGCTGGCAGATCTGCCTAGCCTTTGACCGCCCGCGCCCGAAGTAGCGGCAGCCGCCCGGGGCCCTCGGGCAGCGCACCCCGAGCCGCTTGACCGGTGAGGGACTCCAAGCCCCTCCCCCAGAATTGGGGCGCGCCCTGGCATTCGTCGCCAAATCCCCATAACCGAGGCAAGTTCCTAGACTTACAAGCCGATATCCCGGGCTAGAGTCCAGCTGGACTCCGTAAATAACAGCCCCCCCGGAATCAGTTGGCGCGGAAAACGCGTCCCCCAAGTACCTTGGGGGGGTCCTGGCAGGAGCCGCAGGTTGGCACCAGTCCGATAACGACAACTCTCTTTAGTAAAGAACAAAACAGGAGTATCGCATGCTCTCCAAGCAACTCTGGGCCACAGGCCTAAGCGCAGCACTCATCATGATGATGGGCGCGCCCGCCGGCGCCGCCCCTGGCTGATGAGCTGGCCCTCGTGCGGGATCCGGTGCGGGTCCCTCTGGTGGTGCTAGTGCACCTGGTGCTTCGATGCC
>CALCXM010000117.1 GCA_937905825.1 uncultured bacterium | reverse complement strand
ATCGAATTCCATGGACGCGCAAGTGGAGGCGACTGGAACGGATGAGGTTCGCGAGCACTACGCGTGGATCAAGCGCGTAGCACGGGGATTGGTGCGGGACCCGAACGTCGCCGGGGATCTCGCTCAGGAAGCTTGGCTCGTGGCCCTGCAGTCTCCGCCCGCTGCGAACGTGGACTTTCGGTCGTGGTTGAAAGGAGTGCTGCGCAACAAGGCCAAGCACCTTTGGCGGGGAGATCGCCGCCGCGCGGACCACGAGGCTCAAGCGCACGAGCAACCGCCGGCAGGCTCCCAACCGGACGAACTACTCGCTTCCAGCGAAGCCAGCCAGGTCTTGATCGAAGAGCTTCAGGCCCTGGCCGAACCGTTCCGCAGCACGCTCTTGCTGTCCGCCATGAAGAACCTCAGCTCCGTCGCAATCGCTCGACAGGAAGGCATCCCGGAGGGCACCGTGCGTTGGCGGTTGAAGCGTGGTCGAGAGCTCTTGGCAGAACGCCTCGACCTCCGCTATGGAAGTCGTCGGGATTGGATGAGCGGTTTTTCTGCGCTCTTGCTGCCACGGGTTGGAACGAGTGCGTCCGTGCCCTTCGCTCCCCTGCTCCTCGCCGCAATCCTCGCGGCGGTCCTGTTGGGACCGGCCCTGTCTTTGTGGAGTCACTCGTCCCCAGTGAAACGATCTGGCGCGCAGGCCATCTTGCCGGACAGTCGGCTCGCTCAAACGGGTCCAGCGCTTGACCTGGGTACCCTAGAAGGTCAACAAGCAACCCCACCGAAAGCTCTCGGGCGAGAACCGGGTGAAGAGCGCGAGGCAATCCCCGACAGGCAAGCGTCCAGGGCCCAACCGATCTTCCTAGACGCCGGTCAAGCAGAGGTACGCATTCGCCTGGTGAATCCCGAAGGCTCTCCCCTGCAAGGAGTTCGATTCGAGTTGCCCGGCGATCGAGGTCAGTTCGCGCGGACCGCTGTCGATGGCCGGGCGGCTCTTCGCTTTCGCCCCTCGGCCGACGCCGTGCGGGTCCATCTTTACGCGGGGTCCGAACGCCCCAGTTCTTCCCGGGAGGTCGCCGGCCAAATCCTCCCCACCTACGTGCGGACAGGAGTCGTTACAGAGCTCGGAGACGTGATCATGCACGGAACCACCCGCGCCAGTGGACGGGTCGTGGACGCCACGGGCAGGGGAATCGGTGGGGCCAGCCTGTTCCTGGGAGAACCGGGGCAGGATCACTCCCGACGCGAGTTGCTGGAAAGCGGTCCACCCCTGTGGGTCGCCTACATGGAGAACGTAGCGAACACCGCGGAAGACGGATCCTTTGAGATTTGGGTTCCGAAGTGCACCTTCCAGCTGTGGGCCGGGTCACCCGGCACGCTGTACGGCACGTTGGATGGCCCGGGGAGCGCGGAGCCCATTGAACTCCGTCTGGATCCCCTGGACGATTCCCGGGCGGTTCGTGGCCGAGTGAACGCGCCGAGTGGAGAGCCGCTCCAAGGGATTGAAGTGCGCGGAACGAGTGTCGGCAGGAACATGAACCTGTTGCGCACAAAGGCACTGCCTGACTCCATTCGATGGCGCTTCGCCCCCGCCACCGTCCTGACGGATGAGAGTGGAAACTTTGTCCTGCCCACTCGCGGGCCCCATGCCATTCAACTGCGCATCCGCGATCCAGAGGACCGTTGGGAAGACGAGCAACTGGAAGTGCTTCCGGGAATGGCGGACTTGAATCTGCGCTTTGAGCGGGACCTGTGAAGACCCTGGACCTCGCCAACGCAAAAGGGGCGCCCAGGCTCAGCCCGGGCGCCCCTCGTTCATTTGCATAGACTCGATCAGGGAGTGACGGTGTAGTCTAGCGCTCCCGTCAAGTAGACCTGGCCATTGTCCCGTGCCCACCACTGGCAGGTGACCAAGGTTCCGGGAACCGACAGGTAGGCCGCGGGGTTGCCTCCGAGTTGGCCGCTCGCGAAGGAGTTCATGTCCAAGGACAAGGTTCCGTTGCAACCATTGACGGGGCCAGTCGCCGCGACAACCGGGCCCCTGTTCAAGGGGCTTTGCAAGCAAAGGCTACCACCGAAGAAGGGGATCGGAGGTGTTGAAGGCCCGTTGCTGGTGTAAGCCAAGAGACCGAACTGACCGGCGCGGGCCTTCGTGCCAAGCACCGTGAATCCGCTCGTGCTCGTGATGCTCGCGTTGCCGCTCGTCGAGATGGCCGGAACCGTGCCGCAGGTGTTGACCTTCGGAGCGCAGAAGGTGCCCACGTTCAAGGCCGCCGTCACCGCTTGAAACACATCCACCCGTCCGGACCCGTGGTTGTTGTCAATGCCAGGAGCGCCGAGGTCCACGGCAGTCGCCCGTAGAATGGTCTCGACGCCAAATTGGTCGAGGGTTGGGTCCGCTTGCAGGATCAAGGCGACGGCGCCCGCCACATGGGGCGTCGACATGGATGTTCCCGACAAGTTGGTGTAGCCGTTGCAGAGACTGTGAGAGGAGGTATCCACACCGGGTGCCGAAACTGTCGGCTTCACGAGGCCGGGCGGGAAGGGATGATCGTTGTAAGGCATCACGCCTGTCCAAGTCACCGGGCCACAGCTAGAGAAGCCGGCCAAGTTGTCGTTGCAGTCCGTCGCGCCCACCGTGATCACACTCGGAACATCTCCGGGAGTCCGAACATTGTCCGTGCCAGCACCACAACCTTCGTTGCCGGAGGCGTAGACCACCACAAGACCCGCGGCGATGCTGTTCTCGCAAACCATGCGCCAGGTCACGCGGTCAGGGTTGACGCTGTGGGGCCAGCCCAGGCTGGCGGAGCTGATGTCGGCACCATTGGCAACAGCGTACTGTTGACCCTGCCAAACACTGGCTTCCCCCGAGAAGCTATTGAAGAACTTGCAGACCATGACGCGCGCACCGGGAGCGACGCCGACCTGTTGCCCACCAGCCCCTTCGCCAGCCACGGTTCCGGCGGTGTGGGAGCCGTGCCCGTTGGTGTCCGTCACGTTCGAGTTGTTGGATTCGAAGTTCCAACCGTGGCGATCATCGATGAAGCCATTGCCATCGTCGTCGATACCATTGCCCAGGATCTCGCCCGTGTTGGTCCAAAGACGATTGGCGATGCCCGGGTGCGTGGTGCAGACGCCTGTGTCGATCACAGCGACCACCACGTCAGCGCCTGTGATGCCATAGGTGTTCCAAACTTCGTCGGATCCCATCAGGTCGGTACCACACTCGATCGGTCCGCCCAGGGCGGGAGTCGCAGACGAACTGACCAGGATCTCATCCCCGCGGGGTTGGTCGTGGTGCAGCCAAGCCACGTCGTCGCGGGCGGCTAGTTCCATGGCCATGCTCTCGTTCACGCGGGCGGAGATCACGTTGGCGATCCAAAGCGGAGTCACTTCGGCCCCCACACTCTGTTCGGTTTGGCCTGCTGCTAGTTGAGCGAGCACTCCCCCTTGGGTGCGACCGGCGATCTCTTGCAGCACTTCGATCACGAAGGCCCGGCGCGCGGCCTTGTCGGGAATGTCCCGGGCCGTGGACATCAGCCACTCTGGCGCCTGCTCCTGAAGCACGATGGCCACCGGTAGCAGCTCCCCTGGGTCCGCTGCGGCTAGGCTCACGGCCAAGTCCCCGCGAAGCTTTCCTTGCGCCGTTGCGAGCGGTGCTGATTGGGCGAAGGACGCCGGCGATGCGGCGGCGAGGAGAACGAATACGAGGAGTCGATTCATGTGGTCTTCCTGGGTTATCGTAGCGCGTGCAAGGGCTTCCGCCGGATCGAAGGCATCCGGCGTGCCGGGCTTCTAGGGTAGTCAAAGCTTCCGATTGCGCTGCTATTTTGTCGGGCGCCATCCGGGGATCGGGACGAAAGCCTGCTCAGCATCTCACCCAAGGACTCCCGAACGGTTCAAGCCAACCCCCGCAGCCGACCGATTGGAACCTGCAATTCCTGGGCGGGCCTTGCCCGTCCCGACTGTAAAGTTCACCCTAGTTGGGCGCGCTATGACCCAACCCACCCCCCGTTTCCCGGCCCCACCGGGCGCTTCGCTGCCAGATGGCCAACGCATCAGGCGCGCCTGGCCAAATCCAGGGGCTGGCCCACGCCTGCTCTTTTTCAGTGGCGGTAGCGCCCTGCGCGAGACCAGTGCGGTCCTCAAGAACTACACGCACAATTCGATCCATCTGATCACGCCCTTCGACTCCGGGGGCAGTTCGGCGGTGCTGCGGCAGGCCTTCGACATGTTGGGCTTGGGAGACCTGCGCAACCGGCTCGTGGCCTTGACGGATGAGACAGCCAGCGGACAAGCGCAAGTGGCGGCGCTCTTCAGTCATCGCTTTCCCGCAGACGGAAATGAACAAGCGTTGACCCAGGAATTTGAGCGAATCGTCCAAGGGCAGCATCCCCTCGTGCAATCGCTGCCCCAACGACTGCGCGAGGTCGTCGCCAGCAACCTGCGACGGTTTTCGGAAGAGAAGCCTGAGGGCTTTGACCTGCGCCTGGCCAGCATCGGGAACTTGATTCTGGCGGGTGGTTATCTCGTGCAACAGGAAGACATCGGCGCCGTCCTCGAGCAGTTCACGGATCTGGTCGGTGCCTTGGGAACTGTTCGTCCGGTGGTCACGGAGTCTGCCCACTTGGTGGCCATTCACAAGAGCGGCAAACGCACGGTGGGACAGCACAACATCGGTTCCGAGGAGTGCTTGGCCCGTGGACCGATCGAGGCCTTGGAGCTAACCAGTGCCCTGCATGGAGGCCACCCCCTGGAGCTTGATGCGGACCCCGTGAGCCTCGACTTGATCCGCTCCGCCCAACTGGTCGTGTTCTCCATGGGCTCGTTCTTCGGCAGCGTGCTCGCCAATTTGTTGCCCCGGGGCATCGGACGTGCCGTGTTGGAAAACGACGCGCCGCGCATCTACATCCCGAACTGCGGCCGCGATCCCGAGATGCACGGCACCAGCGTGAACCACTGCGCTGCAAAAATCGGCGAGCTCCTGGGTCGGGACGCGGACAGGGACCTGGGACTAGGTCAAGCCCTCGATTTCGTGCTCGTGGACACGACAGGCTTGCACTACGAGTCTCCCATGGATCTCGATGCCTTGGCCCATGCGGGGGTCCAAGTGCTGGACGTGGACTTGGCCAACGACGGCGGCGATCGCATCGATCCGCGCAAACTTAGCGAGATTCTGCTCTCGCTTGTTCTGTGACCGAAACCGCGCAGACCCTCGGCGGCGCGCCGAACCTGAGGGACTAGAGTGTAAGAGATCCAAAGGGCCTCCGCCAACCCCGGCACCACCCTCCAGGCAC
>CALCXM010000116.1 GCA_937905825.1 uncultured bacterium | reverse complement strand
AGTCCGTGAACAGGAAAATCTGGGCGCGCCCCTCTTTGCGATTGGGAGCGGAGCACGACACGATCTCATTTCCGCTGGAGAAGGCGCTGAAGGTCTGCTTGCCGTCGTGGCGCAACTCTCGCTGGTATTCCTCGTCGAAGCGATTGCCGAATCCCTGGGCGGATTTGTACTCGAACTCATGGCTGAGTCCCTCCATCACTTCCAAGTCCATGCTGTGGAAGGCCGCCGCATAGCCTCCTTCGTCATCGCAGCAGATTCCAATGCGTACAGTCGCGTTGCGCGCGGAGGAAGCATTGCCCCCGGAGAGGATCGACTGTTTCCATTGCAGGGACTGCTCGCCCCCAAGGGACAGAACGTGGGTGCGAGCGATGGCGCCGACTCCTTTGAGTCGACCGCCCTCCACGTGCAAGAAGGGCTCGGCGATCTCGATAGGGTTGACCTCGTAGCGCGCCCAGTCGTGCATGCTCGGCGGGTCCAGACGCCAGTCCTTGAGTTGCTGCGGATCGCTGAAGTCGTAAACCAACTCAATCATTCCCCGGGAATCCGGGTGAAAGGGCACGCTCAGATGATCGCTGATCGGCTTGTCATCGAACTGCTTCCCAAGCAGGCTTGCAGCTCGACCTGGAAGCGCTTGCTCTAGGGACTCGATCCACTCGACGTCTTCGCGGCTTGCCCAGAGCTCCCCTAGGTGCTCCATGGAACTGAGCTCACTGTCGTCGTAGATCTGCAGCGAGCGATCCACGCTCAAAGCGACGAGATGTTTGGCAGCGAGGATCGAGTCCTTGCGATCTTTGTAGTCGCCCTTTGCATCCGCAGCCAGTTGGATAAGCTCCGGCTCGTCGCCCGAAAGCCAGCGCTTCCTGCGGTTGTCCGGATCCATGGCCCCGGGGTAGGCGATCGCCCAACCGCCGGAGTACTTCGACTTGCTGCCGTTCATGTGGCCCGCTAGCTCAACGGGATTCAGACCCTTGACGGGCAGAGCGTTCAAGTCGCGATTGTTCTCACCGAGGAGGATCTGCCCGTCTTCGATCTTAGCGACGCTCGCGAGCAGCTTCTTGCCACCCAGCTTGAGGCTTAGCTTGTCCCCGGAATCGACCAAGTGTTGAAGGTACGCGTCCCTCTCGGCAATCCAAGCCTTCACCCGCACCAATTCCGTCTTCAGTCGTGCACGCTGCGTCGCCTCCGGTTGGATCTCGATCGCACTCTCGAGACGCTGCGCGGCGGCCTCCGGGTCGCCGGCCAAGACCGACGCCATGGCGATCACAAGTTGCGCATCACTTTCGCCGGGAACGTCGAGCAGGCTTGCCGGCTTGATCGAAGCCGGAACAGCCCCAGAAGCCCCCGCGGGAGCAGCTGCCTTGCCCCGGGCGATGATCGCCTCCAGGACCGCACGATCCGCGTCGGTGACACCGTTCTCGGACTCCCAGCGCTCCCAAACATAGGTCCAAAACTTCACTTCGACAGCGGCCCAATCCACGTCCTTGAAGTGCGCGTCGAAAGGCTTCTTGCTCAACTGGTCCTTGAAGGCGGCTTCGGTGAAGGAGCGCATGCTAGCAATCAAGTCGTCGCTGGCGTGGTAGGTCAAGTACTGGACGAGGGCTCCCGAGAGAGAGCGGAAGTCCTCGAAGATCCGATCTGTGTCGGGAACCTTCAGCTGTGCGGCAAGGGCGCGCTCAGAGGTCTTGTCCCACAGCTCCCGGAAGTCGTTGATCGAGAGAAGCTCTAGTAGGGTCGGCAAAGCGATCGGCCCAACTTTCGGATCTTGCATGGAGATGCAAACGTCATTGAAGACCCAGTCCGTGCTCTTGCCAAAGACGTCCCGGGTCAGCTCTCGGTCGTTGAGCCCGGCCAACTCTTTGGAGAAGCCCTGACGAAACCAGTAAGGACCCGGGATCCAATCGCTGCGCGAGGAGTAGGCCTGCATGATTTGCATGGCCCGCCACTTGCGCTCCCGCAGTCGGTACTCACCTCTCCCGGTGGAGATGTTGGTGACGGGTGTTTCACACAGGAAGAGAATGCGATCCGCGCTGTCGTAGTAAGAGGTCCGGTCACTCATCTTCTGCCGCAGAAGGACGGAAAGGTACCCGGACAAGGTCTCGTAGTTCTCCAGGACGAGAATCAGCATGCGCGGTGATTTCGCGCGCGTGGACAGGTTGTGGCGAGTCGCGATTCCCTCCTGGAACCGGGCGTGCATCGCCAGGGACTCCGCGACACGCAGCTTCGCGGTCTTCGCCACGTAGCCTTCCGCCATGTTCGTCGGCTTCTGAACGATGACCACATAGCCCTCGTAATCCCAAACCCATTCGAACTCCAAGCGCCGCAGGTACTCGCTGCGGTTCACGTGGTTGAGCAAGGCGGTTTCGTAGGCAGTCGTTCGATCCGCGCCATCCGATTGTGGCGGGGATGCTTTCAGTTGGACGAAGGAGCTGAGGAGCAAAGCGAGGAGCAACGCGAGCGAGCGAGAAGACGAGTTCATTCTTGGGCGGGGCAGTAGGAACCGGTGCGAGCCGTCAGTGTAACGCAGACTCCTGGGTTGGGTTCCTCGCTGGAGACCGAATCGTGCGCTCCAGGCCGTGCAGGCGCGCTCGGAGGGGTGCGGGCACCCTTGCGCAACACGTGTGCGCTTGCGCCCGGCAACGCGCACGCGTCCGCGAACGGCACGAAACGCCCCAGGGCTGGCGAATCAAACGAAAAAGCGCGCGCAGCGGAAGGCCCACTGCGCGCGCTTGTCACAGTTTACTTGGTGCCAGCTTTGCGCTTGTAGAGCATCTCAAACGACTTGTACTCATCGCCAGTGGGCGTGTGGTCGAACATCTCGAAGAGGCTCGTGTCTTTGTCCTTGCCCTGAACCAAAAACTTGGAGGGACGGCCAGCGGGCGTACTGATGTCCTTCATGATGCCTGTCGACAGGAACTTGCCGTCCTTGTCGATTTGCCCCGTGGAGATCGAAGGCCAAGTGCTGAAGTTGTCCATCCAAATGGTGAAGTACTCCTGCTTGAGGTTGTCGTAGCCCTGCAGCATCAAGCCCTCGTAAGGCATGCCCATGAAGTTGCTCTTGAACTCCTCCATCAGGTAGCGACCGCCGAGGACCATGCGCGACTTCGCCGTACCGGCCGCGTCGATCGGGGGAGCCTGGGGATCCATCCACATCTTGCTCGCCACGTTCCATTCGCCGGCGGCCTTGGCAATCTCTGCGTGCGGAGCGCCGGGCGACGAAGCGGCCATCATAGCCGTCATGAACTCCGGGTTTTCCATGGGGTTCTCTCCGTAGTCCACCCAAACCACTTCATCAGGAGTCATTGCGTCTTGCGCGGCCATGCCGCCGAAGAATGCGAAGGTGAGGAGACCGAGTTCTACTTTCATTTTTGGAATGCTTGTTCGTTGGAAAGGAGGCTGTGAAGAGCCGTTCACCTTCCGGGGTTGTTGATGAGCCAAATCCCAGGCGCTTGGCCCCAACACCTGGGCCCTACAGGATAGTGAATCAGGCTGTCGAGGGCGTCGCGATTTGAGGGACTGGGTCGCTCCTTCCGAAACGCCCGATGCCCTGCGCCGGCGCCCTGCAGTCCCGATTCTCTTTCCGAAAAGCGGAGGTCCACATCCTGTGGTTTAGCGCTGGGTCACCCAAAGTCTGTTACTAGGAAGTCCCTCTCGGATAGACCTCCTAACGCCACCCAGCACACAGGAGACCCCATGCTCGCCCTACTCCTCCTCCTCGCTCTCTCGCCTTGCATTCCCCAATACTTCGCAACTCCGAAGCTCGACGAAGTTCATTGGATCGTTGCCCCCGTAGACGCCACTCTCGAAACCCCGCACTACCTGCTCTACATGGAGGGAACAGCTATGGAGGCGGAACGTCGGGGAGCACTCGTGGAGGCCGCTTGGTCGGGCTACAAGGCGTTCCTGAAGGGTGCCCCCAAGCAGCGCGCTGGTCAGAAAACGATCCTGCGCATCTTTCCGAACCGCGAAGCCTGGCGCGCGAGCTTGGACTTAGAGCAAGAAATCCCGCCCGGGCACGCGCTTCATCTGCACTACTCCCCGGATCGAAGGACTGTGTATCTCTACGAAGACGGCACGACCTACTTGACGGACAAGTGGCTCTTGCACGGCACCTTCCTGGACTTTCACCGCCACCTCAAGTCGAAGAACCGAGACCTTGCGAATGAGTGGTACGTCAGCGGAATGGCCGACACCTTCTCGACTCACAGCTGGAGGAACGGCGCCCTAGAACTCGGAACGCGGCGCGTGTTGAACCACAACAATCGCGCCCTGGCTGCAACCGAACGGGGCGTGCTGCTGCACATCGAAGACGGAGAGATATCGAAAGCGGACCTCTGCAACTGGGAAGTGCGCTGGGCCATGACCTCGTTCATGATCTATGGCAAGGATGGTGCGTACTTGAAGAAGTTCGAGCGCCTGGCCCTGGGCAGCCGCGGCAGCATGCTCTTTGGCCACGACTTCTTGCCAACCGTCGGGGAACCTCAGCAGATCACCGCAGAGATCCTGGCCTGGATCAAGGACCAAGCGCGCGTGCTCGAGGTGACAAAGGACGGCAACTGGATGGAAGATGGCCTGGGGCTCACGGGCACCGCCGCGGGCGCTCGGCGCCCGGGACTCGCTTCTCCGGCTGAAGAGGCGAACTTCCTAGAAGCCACATTCGGCGTGAACCATGTCAACGAACACGGCCTCCTCATCGACTGGCTAGACGGCAGTCACTTCACCATCGCCTTCCTGCGTGATGACCACTTGATCCTCGAGCAGCGCAACAAGAGCAAGACCGCCATCCTTCGTGAACTGGCCATCGACCGCGACCCCCAGGGCCGCTGCAAGATGAGTTTGGAGCGCGACGGCCACGAAGTCATCCTGCGCGCCGCGGGAGCCCGCCCCCTGCGCCTGCCGGTCAAGAGCCGCAAGTTCGGCCTCGCCGTCGGACTCCAAGAATCGCGCTTCGAGGACATCTACTGGCGTTAGGAGCTAACCTCGTTCAGCAGGTTCCCATCACGGAATCCTTTGATGTTGGACGCGATGCGATCCATCAGTCGCTGGCGGGCCTCGAGAGCTTTCCAGCCGGCGTGAGGAGTGATCTGAGCTAGATCCCAGAGTGGGCTTTGCGCGCCGGGGGGCTCGGGATCCTGCACATCGAGGCAGGCTCCTGCGATGCGGCCTTCGCGCAGGGCGGCGATCAAGTCGATCTCATTGACGAACCCACCACGCGCGGTGTTGATGAGCCAAGCGGTTGGCTTCATGAGCGAGAGCGTCTCGGACGCGATCAGGTGGCGGGTTGCGTCCGGGCCCAACTCCACCAGTGGACAGTGCAAGGTGATGAAGTCGCTGCGCTCGAGCAGTTCGTGCAGGGGAACCGAATGGACCTCTTCCAAGCTCCATGTGCGGGGCTTGCGATTGAAGGTCAACACTCGCATGCCAAAGGCGCGGGCGTGAGCAACCACCCGGCTGCCGATGTCCCCGGCACCGACCACACCGAGTGTCTTGCCCTCGAGTTCCACGGGAGATTCTGGTGCACCGGCGAAGTCCGACCGATCCCCCCGTGCTTGGCGTTCGGAATAACTCTTGGTGCGCGAGGCGACCCCCAACAAGAAGGACATGGTCAGTTGGGCCACAGCGGCCGTGCTGTATTGCGGCACGTTGCAGACGCGTATGCCAGCATCTGCCGCAGCGGAAAGGTCGATGTTGTTGTAGCCCGTTCCCGCTTCGCAGATCAGCCGGACGGAGGACTTCCCAAGCTCGCGCAGGGTCGCGGCGGGCACCTGCACCTCCTTCGTGATCAGCACGTCGAAGCCCCGCGCGGCATCGACGATCTCGTCAGGGGACGTTTCCTCCCGAATGGAGAGATCGATCTCCCGCTCAAGCGCGGAGAGGTCCAAAGCATTGTCCCAGTTGAGACGATGATGATTCAGCAGGATCGCGCGCATGAGGAGAGCAGGCTAGATTCTTGTTGTCGGGCGGACCTACCGGACGAAGCGAATCGCCTAGTTCGAATCCTTCTCGTCCCAGTCCCGGCGCTTGTTCTTGTTCCACCAGTGCTGCCACTCTTCCGCTGTGCGCATGTGCTCTCCGCAAAGGTCGCCGAGCGTGCGGTACATTGGGGTTTTGATCGTTTCCCAGCGTTCCTTCGCAACGGTGTTGCTTCCGTCCTGTTGTTGCTCGCTGGTGGTGACGAGCACTTTCAAGATGTCCGAGAAGATCTCCTTGCGAACCTTCTCGGGCTTTTCGATGAACTGGCCAAGAGCCTCAGCTGACCAGGCGATGACGTTGGCGTCGTTGTACTGCAAGAGATCCGAGAGGCACTTGAGGGCGGCCAGGTCCTTGGTCAACCCTAGGGAGAGCACCAGTTCGCGCTTCAAGATCAGGTTGTCGCGGTGAGTCTTGTGCTCGATCCACTTGACGAGGATCTGCGTAGCGTCGCTTCCCATCTTGCCGAGGCACATCGCAGCTGGCTGGTACAACGAGTTGTCCGGCTGGTCCTCCGCTAGATCCTTGCGCTTCTTGGAAAAACACTTCCCGATCCCCCGGGCGATCGAGGCTCGGTCCTTGGGGCCGCACTTTGGAAATTGGAGGGTCAGCTCCTCCATCAAGCGCACGGCGGCGACATCCTCCTCCCCGCGCTTGCCGATGTACTTCCCTAGCAGATCCAGCAGCTCCTTGATTTCCGGCACCCGGTCCGGGACCTCCTGTTCTTCCTGCACCAACCAAGCGGGCTTCACCGACCAAGAAGGCTGCATCAACCCAGAAAGGCTCGGCTGAGAGTGGCCGCAGGGAGATGGCACGCACGCAAGAGCAAGCAGGAGCTGAGAAATCATGGGGCTAGGGGTAAGAAGGAACTGGGGGACTACATCAGTAGTCCCCCGAAGCGGCAGAGTTACTCTTTTGCACGCTCGATGAAATGCCCATCGCGCGTGTCGACCCGGATCATTTCACCCGGCGCCAAATAGGGAGGCACCTGGACTTCCAGGCCCGTTTCACAGATGGCCGACTTGAGCTGAGCTTTGGCGGTCGCGCCTTTGATCACGGGATCACACTCGGTCACTCGCAAGTCCACGCTCAAGGGCAGTTGGATACTCACCACGACCCCGTCGATGAACATAGCCTGGAGACCCTCGATGCCGTCTTTGAGGTACAGAGCATCATCGCCAAGGGCCTCGCCAGTGAAGGAGAATTGCTCGAAGCTCACGTTGTCGATGAAGTGGTAGTCCGAACCGTCGGAGTACATGAAGCCACAGTCGTGGTGCTCAAGATCCGCTTCTTCAAACTTCTCTCCACTGCGGAACGACTCGTTGAGAATCTGTCCAGTCAGTAGGTTGCGCATCTTGGCCTTCGTGATGGTGTTGCCACCCCGTGCGGTGGGCGTCGACGTGGTCGTGTGCTGGACGATCATAGGCGCGTTCTTGAACACGAAGCACACGCCTTTCTTGAGTTGGTTGGTTTCGAGCATTGGATGCAATCAGGGGAGCCCCGCCCCGCTTCGGGGTGGGCGTTGACACCGGAGACACACATGGGTTCCCCGCTGTCCAACAATGAATTTGCGCAAAGTTGCGCCACAGGCCCGGCAGGGTTTCCCGTCGCGGCCATACACCTGAAATTGGTGTTGATAGCTGCCGGGCTGCCCCTCGGGCGTGCGGTAAAAGGTATCGAAGGAAGAGCCCTCCCGCTCGATCGCATCGGCCAGAACTCGACGAATTTCTTCATGCAGCCGGTCCGCGTGCTTGCCGGTCAGTTTGTGGGCCAGCCGCAAGGGGTGCAGCCCCGCTCGAAAAAGGGACTCGTCCACGTAGATGTTGCCCAGGCCGGCCAGAAAGCTCTGGTCCAGCAAGAGCGGTTTGAGGGCACGCTGGCGCCCTTTTAAGGCCTTGCGGAACCAGGCGGGCGTGAACTCCTCCTCCAACGGTTCGGGGCCAAGGCGGTCGAGGACTCTGGCCGGGTCCGCCTCGTAGGTGAAGCGGCCGAACTTGCGCACGTCCACGAAGGACAAGGCCCGCTTGCGAGGCAGGAGCAGGCGCAAGCGTTCGTAGGGTCCGGGTTCCGAGCGCGCATCGACCATGTGCAGCCGCCCGGTCATGCGCAGATGCACCAGCAGGCTGCCCGCCGGTCGCTTGCTTTGCTCCAGGTCGAGCACGATGTACTTGGCTCGGCGCCAGGCGCGCACGATGCGCTTGCCGAGTACCTCGCGCTCGAACGCTGAACTGCCGAGCTCCCCGACGGTTCGATCCCAATAGACCTCCACGCCCCGGATCGGTTGCGCTTCCACCCCCGGGCGGATCAGGCGCGTCACGGTTTCCACTTCAGGTAACTCGGGCATGCGTGCTTTGGCTAGCGGCCTTCCAGCTCTTCCAGGGTCTTGGGCCAGTCGGATTTCAAGAGGCGCGAGAGGGCGCGGTCCGCCAAGAGCTTGCCACCCGTTTGACAGGCGGCGCAGTAGTTTGTTTCGCGGGAGGCGTACACGATGCGTTGAACCCCATGCCCGCAAACCGGGCACTTCTCTCCAAAGCGTCCGTGCACGGCCATCTCCGGGTGAAAGGCGGTGACCTTCTTGGGCCAGCCAGACTGAGCTTCTGCGCGCAGGCGCGCGGTCCAAATCGTGAGGACCCGTTGGCAAGCTTGGTGCAAGCGCTCCCATTCGTCGAGATCTAGATTCTTGGTCAGTTGCACGGGTGACAAGCGCGCCGTGTGCAGAATCTCATCGGAGTACGCGTTGCCGATTCCGTCCAGCAAGCGCGGGTCGGTCAAGGCGCGCTTCAAGGTATGGTTCGTGCGCGTCAGCACCTCTCGAAACTCGTCGGTCGTCGCCTGGAACAGGTCGATGCCGCCCGGGTCGAGTTCCAGTAAGCCCGCCTCCCCTCGCACCACCTTCAACGAAGCGCGGCGCTTCGAGCCAGCCTCCGTCAACACCAGGCAGCCCTCTTCGAAATCAAAACTGGCAAGAGTGCTTTTGCTCCCGAGCTTTGGGTCCATTCCCTTCCAAGACAAACGGCCGGCGATCATCAAGTGCAAGACGGCGAACAGCTCACCCTCAAAGACGAATACCAAACGCTTTCCAAGGCGCCGCACTTCGAGCAGTTCGCGGCCCTCCAAATCAGCAGGAGCGGGCTCCACACTGCGCAGGAGAAACGGATTCTTGATGCGCAAGCCGAGCAGCCGTTGGCCCTTCGCTTTGAGCTCCAAGCACTCCTGATAAACGCAAATGTCGGGGTATTCGGGCACGATTTGGTGACGGCAGGGCGTGGCGCGGCCCAACAGTCTAACCAGCCGCGGGAGTGGCGCGCAGCTTTCCTCCCGCACCCCTCGGAAAAGGGTTCGGCTCGCGAGGGATGCGGGCAAATGGTTAGGATACGTCCATGACTCAGGCCGCCATTTTTGAACTCGACCATCCCCACACCTATCACTTGGAATACAAGCGCCGGACTGGCTCGGACTTGAGTTCCTGCAGGCACGCCATTCACGCTCTGGTGGCCATGCGCACTGAGTTTCCGAGCCTGGTGCTCGGATTTGGTTTTGACCTGTGGTCGGAGCTAGCGCCGAATTCAATCCCACGAGATTTCCGCTCCTTCGATCCCTTGGAAAGCCCCGCTGGATTCTCGGCGCCAAGCACCCAAGGGGACCTGTTCATCTGGCTGCACGGGCCCCTGTTCGACCCCCTCTTCGATCTGGCCCTGACGGTCCAACGGATTCTTCGCGAGCACTTTGAACTCAGCCACGAAGCCCATGGTTTCGTGCGCAGCGAATCCCGGGACCTGACCGGCTTCATCGATGGTTCCGCGAACCCAACCGGCGAGGATGCCCGGGCTGCCGCTTTGATCCCAGCTGGTTCTGTCGGCGCCAGAGGCAGCTTCGTCCTGACGCAAAAGTGGACCCACGACCTCGACAAATTCGGTGCCCTGGACATCGCCGCCCAAGAGCAAGTCTTCGGCCGAACCAAGCCGGACAGCATTGAGTTCGAAGGAGACGCGATGCCTGAGAATTCTCACGTCGGTCGCACAGACGTTAAGGTCGACGGCGTTGGGCAGAAGCTCCTTCGACAAAGCACCCCGATTGGAACCGTTGCCGAGCACGGACTGTACTTCCTGGCCTTCAGTTGCGAACTCAGCCGCTTCGACGTCCTCCTGCGGAGAATGTTCGGACTCTCCGAGGACGGAATCCACGACCGCTTGATCGAATTCTCGGAGGCCCAGACCGGCGCCTATTGGTTCGCTCCCGCCGAGGATCAGCTTTCCGAAGTTTTCGGCTAAGCAACCGGTGGGAAGCACGCAGTGCACACCCCCGGCCCTGGAATCCCAACGGGGACACTAACGATCCATGTTCCTCAACCCTCTCGGTTTACTCGCGCTGCTGGGCGTCCCTGCTGTGGTCGCCTTGCATTTGTTTCGGCGCCGCTTCCGGCGCGAGCGGGTGAGTGCGTTGTTCCTTTGGGAATCGCGCACGACCACCTCGCTCTCTGGACGCCGCCGAGATCAGCTCTTGAACTCCAAGTCTTTCTGGGCCGAGATCGTCATGGCCCTGCTGCTTGGTTTTGCCTTCGCTGGACCCCGCGCTTGCGGCCAAATGGAAGCCAAGCACCTGGTGGCCGTGGTCGATGGGTCGGCCTCCATGTCTGCGGGAACCGAAGCGAGTCCGAGCCCGGCGCAGCAAACTCGCGAGCTCTTGAAACGTGCGATCGCTGACCTCCCCAGCGGCTCCCGGGTGACAGTGGTCCAAAGTGGCGCCCTTCCTCAAGTGTTGATCGGCCCCGGTGCCTTTCCCGAAGAGGCTGCCTCCCGTTTGGCGAACTATCAACCGAACTCAGGCCGCCACGACTTGGGTCCCGCCACGGTGCTCGCCAAGGAGATCGCGGGGGATGGAGCCGTCACTCTCTACACCGATCACTTTCAGCCCGGAAGCTTCCCCGCCGAGATCGGCATCGTGGCCCTCGGCGCGGCCCACGACAACTTGGCCATCACGCGCGCCGCGCGCACGGCCGGTCGCGAGGATGGCAGCGACGACCAGGAAGTCTTCCTCACCGTGGCCAACTACAGCGCTCACAAGAAAGTGGCGCGCATCGGCATCTGGCAGGGGGACAGGGAAATCGCCAGCTCGCAACAGGAGCTGGAACCGAAGGGCCGTGCGCACTTTCAGTTCGACTTGCCAGCAGGTGCCCCGACCCTCGAAGCCCGCTTGAACCCGGACGCCCTAGCGGTTGACAACGTTGCCCTGCTGGCGCCTGCCCTGCGCAAAGAGATCACGCTCTTCACGGATCTCGAAGACGACGAACGGCGCCGACTTGGATTGCAACGGGGACCGGGCTCCCCCATCAACCGCTGGCTTTCGTTGACGGGCAACAGCCGCGCAGCCGCGGAACTTGCCGAAGCGGACCTCGCGATCAGCGCGGCGCCCCCCGAAAACCTGCGCACCTGGTGTCTACGCCCGACGCAGCAAGAGGCCGAACCCTTGAGCCTGGTGGGTCCATTCTTGATCGAGAAACGACACGCGGCCGTGCGCGGCATGCTGCTCGACGGCGTGGTTTGGACGGCGGATGCGGACGCGCCCATGCCGGGCACGCCATTGATCTCCGCCGGCGACCTGCCGCTCTTGTCCGAGGAACTGCAGGGAGCCCGGCGCATCTACCACCTCAACATCCTGTGGAACCAAAGCTCCTTGCAGCGTTCCCCGGACTGGCCGATTTTGCTGACCAACCTCGCCAGCCTGAGGCGTCGGGAATTGGACGGGCCGCGTGCCACGAACATCGCCGTTGGGGAGACGTTTCACTACCACGCCAGTTCTCCGGCGCAGTACGAGCTCACTGGCCCCACGGGTTCGCGCACCATTCCCGCCCGGGCAGCTCTAGAGATCGATGACCTGAACGAGGTCGGTCAGTATGAGTTGCGCAGTGCAGGCCAGTTGCTCACTAGCTTCGCCGTGCACTTCGCCGACGACGCGGAGAGCGATTTAGGCGCGGCCCAGAGCGACACGCGCCCCTCCTCCGTCGACTTGGGCGAGCAAGAGAGCAGTTCGTCGTTGATGGTGCTCTTGCTCGGAATCCTCGCGCTGATCGCCCTGCTTGCCGATTGGTGGTTCCTGCGGCCAAGCGCCAATCAATCCGATCTCCCAAGCGCCAAGCTGGCGGGGAACACGGCGCGATGATTCACTTCGAACGCCCTGAACTGCTGCTGCTCCTGCTGCCTGCCGCTTGGCTTTGGTGGTACGTGCGTGACGCGGTGATCGGTACGCGCGTGGTGCGCGCCGCCGCGCTTGTGCTGTTGGTGGCGGCCACCGCAGGCCCCTACACCTCGCGCAGTTCCCCGGGCCGCGACTTGGTGATCGTGATCGATCGTTCGCGATCCATGCCGGAAGGGTCCGAGGCCTCGATCTTGGAATTGTTGCGCCTGGCCGAAGCGGAACGGGAGCCCGGGGATCGCGTGGGCATCGTGACCTTTGGAGCCAAGGCCGCGATCGAGCGCTCGCCCTCGGACAAGGCGCAATTCGAAGGCTACCTGCGCGACGTACGCGTGGATGGAACGGACATCTCCGCTGCCTTGGAAGCCGCGCTCGAGTTGATTCCCGATGAACGCGCGGGCTCGATCCTCTTGCTCTCGGACGGTGAGTTACGCGGCCGCGACGCCATGCCCGCCGTGCGCCGGGCCTACGCTCGGGACGTGGCGATCGACGTGCGGCCCTTCCTGCGCGAGTCGTCCGGGGACCTCTCCGTGGAGCGCATCGACTTGCCCGAGCGCTTGTCCGTTGGAGAGCCCTTCCAATTCAGCGCCTGGGTGCGCAGCGATGCGACCTTCACCGGACGTTACGAGCTGGAGCGCGACGGCCGCGTGATCTCCCGTGGAGAGCAAACCTTCCGCAATGGCGTCAGTCGGTTGCTGTTTCGTGACATGCAAACGAAGGTCGGAGTTTCGCGCTATCGCCTGCACGTGCTCGGCGTCCAAGATCGCATCCCGGAGAACAACACGGGCTTGGCCGCGGTTCGCGTGGAAGGCGCCCCGCGAATTCTCGTCGTGAACTTCGACGGTGTGGAAGACACCTTGGTACGCGCCTTGCGTCTCTCCAACATGGCCGTGGACTGCGTCGCTCCAGAGGGCGCGCCACTCGACCGGATTGGTTTGGAGAGCTACGCCGCGGTGATCCTCGAGAACGTGGAAGCCAACCGCATCTCCAAGCACATGCGCGACATCCGGCGCTACGTTCGCGAGCGCGCCGGTGGATTGTTGATGACCGGTGGCCAGGCCAGCTTCGGCATTGGCGGCTACTACTTGTCCCCCTTGGACGAGCTCTTGCCGGTCTCCATGGAGCTACGCAAGGAGCAACGCAAGCAAGGCATGGCCCTGGCCATCGCCATGGACATTTCTGGTTCCATGGGCGCGTCCGCCGCGGGCGGCACCAAGATGGACCTGGCCAACACGGGCGCCGCCTCCGCCATCGAGTTGCTCAGCTCGATCGACTCCGTCGCCGTCATCACTGTGGACACCGCTGCGCAAGTGGTACACAGCATGGCCGCCGTGGAAGACACCCAAGCCCTCGCGAACCGCGTCCTGCAGATTCGCCCGGGCGGCGGGGGCATCTATGTGCGCAACGCTTTGGAAGCCGCCATCATCGAGCTCCAAGCGGCCCCTCAACTCACCAAGCACATCACGCTCTTCTCGGACGCGGCTGACTCCGAGCAACAGGAAGGCTGCTTGGATCTGGCGCTGCAATTCGTCCAAGCGGGCGGCAGCATCTCCGTCATCGCCCTTGGCACCGTTGGCGACTCCGACGCGCTCTTCTTGCGCCAATTGGCCCAGGCCGGTGCTGGCGAGATCTACTTCACCACGGATGCGGAGGAGCTACCACGGCTCTTTGCTTTGGACACTTTGAATGCGTCGCGTTCCACCTTTGTCGATGCTCCCACCTCCGTGCGCGTGATTCCGGATCTGTACGCCCTTGGAGAGATTCCCAGCGAAACCTTCCCGGACCTCGGCGGCTACAACCGCACCTACATTCGTGAGAGCGCAACGTTGGGACTCGTCACCACCGATGACAGCAACGCTCCAGTCTTCGCCTTCCAGTACGAAGGACTCGGACGTACAGCGGCCTTCACCGGACAGATCGGTGGCACCTTTGGCGCGCAGGTCGCCAGCTCGCCAGAGTTCAGTCAGTGGTTCGTGACCATCAGCCGTTGGTTGATTGGACAGGAGAGCCCCGACGCGGTCTACGGCACCGTCTTCCGCGAGGGCCGTGAAGCGGTCATGCAAGTGGAGGTCGACACTGCGGCGGAGTTCGCTTCCGATCTAAGTCAGATGGAAGCCCTGCTCGGACTGCGAGATTCCGACGCCGCTCGACGGCCCCTGCGGCGAGTGTCCGCCGGCCTCTTCGAAGCGCGCTTCCCCTTGGACAACGACGGAATCGTGTTGCCCACGCTCAAGATCGATGAGCGCCAGAGCGTGCGCTTGTCCCCGCTCTCCCTGCCATACTCGCCCGAGTTTGAAGCGCCCCTTAGTGTCGACGCCGGTGAAAAGCGCCTGCGCCTGTTCGCCTCCGAGACCGGCGGCCTGGTCTCCCCCGCCGCCACCCTTCTGTTCCGCGGGGAGCGTACGGGCAAGTCCTGGCGTGGGCTGACGCGGGAGCTGTTGCTCGCGGCACTGATCGTGATCCTGATCGAGATTCTGTTCCGGCGCTTGGAGCTCTGGCACAACCTCAGCCTGCCCGAACTCAAACGCCCTGAGGGTCAGAAGGCGAACTCAGAGATCGACCCCGAGGGATTCCTGCCTGTGCCGGACGACTCGCCCGCCGGCATCTCGAGCGCAGGCCACGCCAAACTCGCCGACGCCATGCAACGGGCCCGAGGTCGCGCCCGCCGGGAAACGGGCAAGTAGCGCGGAACTCGAACTCTCACGAGTCTGGCCTGCCTACTCCAGCTCCTATCCCGGTTCAATCCACTGGGTACGGGCTAGGTTCTTGCGGCAGATGGCGTCGAGGTCCGTGTTGGCTTCGAGGCTGGCGAAGCGGGCACCGGCGCGGCGGCATTCGCTGTCGAGGCCAGACTTCAAGCGGCGCAGTCGGCCGAGGTAGGCGTCGACAGTTTCCGCGTCGAGCACCATGTCGCGCACGCCGCCGGTCTCCGCGTCTTCCATGCGCAGGGCACTGCCGACCACCGGGGCCACGTCTTGTTGCGCGAGCACTTGGAACATTCCGAGGCCGCCTGCCCGTTGGGCCAGGCCGCGCACCAACTCGCGGGCGTCGTAGGGGCAGAGGAAATCGCTGACCATCAGGCGCAGGGTTCCCGGGCGCAGATGGGCGCGGGCGAACTGCAAGCTTTCGGGCAGGGGACGCCGGCCGTCGAACTCGACACCATTCACCATCATGCGATCGAGGTCGAGCCGCGTGGCTTCATCTCCGACTCCGATCACGCGTACGGAGAAGCCTTGGCGGCGAGCGATGAGTGCCAGGAAAACCGCCAGGTCCACAGCCAGTTGCGCCTTCTCTTCACTGACGCCCATGGAGGCGGAGGTGTCGAGCAAGAGGTCCAAGCGCGGGAGCAGCTCTTCGCGATAGAGCTTGACGGTCAGGTCACCGGTGCGCGCAAAGGCGCGCCAGTCCAAGTGACGCACGTCGTCCCCCGCGTGGTAGCTGCGCCGGTCTTGAAACTCTAGGGAAGAGCCCGTGCCGCTGCTCAATTGCTCTCCCGCCTTGCCCTGGGGCTGAACGGGAGTCCAGGCCAGTTTCCAAGCTTGGGAAGCACGTGCGGCAGCGGGACTCGGGACGGTCACTGGGCTTCAGGTTGTTGACGGGCCGCGTCACGGGCCGCTTGTTGCTGAAGGACCCAACGCCTGTGGGCCAAGGCCTTCTTGTGCTCCTTGACCATGGCCAACGTGCGCGGCCCGTTGATCAGCACGGTGATTGCCAGCAGCACCAACATGAGGATCACCCCAGCGCCGAACTCCAGGTCATTGTCCCAGAGGTACTCGAAGTTCATGAAGAGGTTGAGGGGGTGCTCCCAAACCGCCCAGCTACGCAGATCGATCAGGTAGCCGAGGACTGCGGGCAGGAAGATCGATGCGATGAACAAGGCGACGACCCCGATGCGCGCGGTCATGCGTCCCCAATTCTCACTCAAGTAGCGGCTGAGCAGTCCTCCTGGAAAGCCCAGGTAGATGAAGCCCGTTCCCATCATCATCAACGGAATCCAAACCTGTCCGTTGCGGAATGGCAGACTTCCTGTGGCGAGCAAGGGATGCAGGATCATCCAACAGAAAACCATCAGGCTCGACAGGGTGTAGAAGATCAGGCCGCGCATGCCACCGGGCAACATGGGCAAGGCGAGCCAGCCCAGCAGCCGGTTCTTGGGCAGGGTGACCGCCACCCGCAAGCCCAGGCGTCCTTGCTCGGTCGAGTAGAAGATGGAGGTCACAAACAGGAAGGTGATCGACATGCACGCGCCGAACAAGAGCTCCTCGTTCCTACCGCGTGAACCCAGGACCCAACTCATCCAAGCCAGGCCCGAGAGCACGACCAACAAGGACATCGCGCGCAACCCCGTGGAACGGTTCTCCTCCGGGTGCGCCAAGCGCGAACAGGCCGCCGCGAAGAAGTAGGCGGCGATCGCGGTGCCAATGGTCAGTCCAGCACCGATCGCCTCCAGCATCTCGGTGTCGTGGAGCATCCCCGGGCGGAACATCATCCCCGCGCCCCAGACCCCCGTGCCGAAGGCTGTCCAAACGAGGGCGGCCGTGAGCAACACCATCAAGAGCACGCGGGTGAACTTCCCCTGGCCAAAGCAACTCATGGCAACGGCCAAGCAAGACAGCAGCAAGGACACGATGAAGGAGACCACCAGCGAGGTGAACAGTACCCCCAGGTCGATTCCGTGCAAGAGGAACGCGAACACCAGAAAGGGTCCGAACGCGCAGTAGTAGAGCAGTGCTTGCACGCCACCGGACAAGACCTTGCCAAGGACGATCTGGCGCGGCTTCAAATTGGACAGCACCAAGAGGTCCCAGGTGTTCTCATCCCACTCGCCCCCCATGGAAAGGAAAGTGGAGAAGGGCACAAGCACATGGGTGGCCACGATCAGGCAAGCGAACTGCGCGATGAAGAATCCGCGGCCGAGATTTTCGTCTACATGACTACCGGACACTCCCTCCAAACAAACACCAAGGCCCACGAGAGTCGCCATGATCAGGGTGATCCAGAAGGTGATCTTGAAGTACTTGCCGCGCATGGCCTGCCGCACTTCCTTCACCAGAATGGGGCTCAGCCGATCGGACAAGCGTTCCATCAGAGGAGCTTGCTCGACCTCGTTGCCCTGCACGCCGTCTGCTTCGATCTCGCTCATTGGATCTGCCCTTTGGTCAGGGACATGAACACGTCTTCCAGGTCCACTTGATTCGGGGAGAACTCGATCGGGATCAGGCCGCGTTCGACCAGAGATTGCAGCAGGCGCGCCAAGCGTTCCTCGCCGCCCTCGAAGTCGACCATCAACCCGTTCTTGTGCGGTCGCACGGAGGTCACTCCAGCTTCTTCGAGCAGCGCCCGGTGGACCTTCTCCCGATCGGCAAGAGAGCGCACAAACACTTGGCTGTGCTTGGCCTGGGCCATTTGAATGACTTCATCCACGGTGCCCGTCGCGCAGATTTTGCCCGCTTCGATGACGGCCACCGTCGAGCAAACTTGCGAGAGCTCCGTCAGGATGTGAGAGGAGATCATGACGGCCTTGCCGAGGCCCGCCAGGGCCAGGACCAGTTCGCGCAACTCGATGCGCGCGTGGGGGTCCAGGCCCGCCGCGGGCTCGTCCAAGATCATGATGGCTGGATCGTGCAACAACGTCTTGGCCAAGCACAGGCGCTGCTTCATGCCTTTGGAGAGCGCGGTGATCAGCTTGTCCTGCAAGGGCCGCAGAGCGGTGAACTCCTTCACGTAGTCGAGCATGCGCGTGCGACTGCGTCCGCGCAGGCCATAGGCGCGCGCATAGAAATCCAGGTACTCGGAAATCGTCGTGTGAACGTAGGCGCCGTAAGCATCGGGCATGAAGCCCAAGCGCTCGCGGACCTCCCGTGGATTCGACAACACCGAACGACCGTCGATCAGCACGTCCCCCGAGTCGGGCATGTCCAAGGTGGCGCAGATGCGCATGGTCGTGGTCTTGCCCGCTCCGTTGGGACCGATGAAGCCGAGGATCTCCCCGCGCTTGATTTCAAAGGAGGCGTTGTCCACCGCCAGGAGCTTTCCAAAGCGTTTCGTCACCCCGAGCACACTCAAAGCAGTCGTCATCAGAAGGCCCCTTCGGCAGTGTCTAGGATTCCCATCAGCACGTGTCGTCCGTCCACTTCGTCCATCTCGACGCCGCAATCGTCTGCCAGTGTGGCCTCTTCAAGCAATACGATGTAGGTCCCAAGCATCAAGCCTCGACCGTCCTGCTCCCCGTAGTGCGTGAGGTCGCTCGACCAAGCCTGCACCTGATCCTGCCCACCCGTGGGGACGAGCAACGCACTCTCCCCTGGTCCTAGACTGCCTTTCAAGGCGTGGTACTCGCCGTTCGACCCACGCAGCAACAGCCCACTGATCTCGCTGCCCAGGGCGTTCGTGACCTCCACTTCTTCGCCAACCCGCTTCGCATCCAAACGCAAGCGCGAGGTCCGATCGCTGACGATCATCTGCGCAAACGGACTCCGAACGGGAAAGTAATCTCCACTCAAGACGAGACCTTCCGTGGCATCGGACAGGAACAGGCTGGTCGACTGATGGGTTCCACGCCACTTTCGGGCCTCAGGCATGACGAGCGTTCCGACCTGTGGGCGTAGACCCTCGCCCGGGGAGCTGCCAGCGAACACGCGCCGGACTTCGGTGCAAGTGGCCGTTTGCGCGCCTTGATCCAAGACAGCCCAACTGCGCGTGACCGAACGGATGTCGAGGCCTTCAGCGAGCACCCCGTAGACCAAGAGCACAACAGAAGACACCAGGGCGATGACGGGCACGCTAGCGAGCAGCAGCATCGGGTTCTTCTTGCGTTTGACCCACATGAAATTGACCGGCCCCAAGAGCAAGGCGAAGAGCACCATGAAAACCATCAACGTGCGCAAAGGCAGGTCCGCGAACTGCTCGAGAGTCCGTTCGATCGACTCTTGCGTCGAGCGTCCTGTGCGCGACTGCCTCGACCAAGCTTCCGGCACGTTGGCCCGGGCAGCAACGTAAGCCAGGGACAACCCCTGCCCGTCTGTTTCCAGGGCGCTGGTGGCTTGAAAAGTCTGGCGCGATCCGATCAGGGTCCCAAACCCCACCCGGTAGGCCACCAGCTCCTTGTTCCGAAACTCTTCATGGGCAGGTAGGAATTTGCCGCTCGTGCTGGCCCCCTGCGCTTTCGGAAACTGTTCGAAGCGTTCTCGCACTGCAGCCCCGAGTCCGGGGAATCCGGCAATGGACTCCGCGGGCACACCCAGCACGACCAGAGTCCCGCCCGCTCGACACCAGGCGGCGAGGGCTTTCAGCACGGAAACACTCGGAAGCGCATCAACTCCCAGGTCGAGGATCACCGTGTCCAAACTCGTGTAGGCCTGCCATGAGGTGGACAGCTGGTCAAAGGTCCGTGTCGAGACCATCAGGCGATCCCCCAGGCTGGACCACTCGGTGTCTTTGTCGAGCTGGACCCACTCCTTGGTGAGCGTCTCCTCCTTTACCGTGCTGAGCTCCTGGGCTGTGACGATCATCACGTTCTGCCCGCCGCCCCAACGGCTTCCCATCTGGCTCGGGCCGCAACCGCCCATGGTGATGTCCTCGCCGTCGGCTTCCACCTTGAGTCGGTAGGCGTTCATCCCGATTTCACGGGCGCGCAGCAACATCTCGAACTCGGCTTCCTGCCCGGGACTCAGCATCACGCGGCGCGTGTACGTGTCCTCATTTCCCCAAGAGGTCTCCGCTTCGAGGTCGACAACAATGGAGTCGTCGTTCTGGTTGGTGAGGCGAACACGAACAGGGAAGTACCCGCGATGCAGCGCGCTCGGCCAATTGTAGGTCGTCCGACAGAGGACACCTGAGACGTCCCGCTCCACCTGTGATGCCCTCGCAGCAGGCACCGAGATCGTCCGTGCCCGGGCCACCACTTGATCGAGCCCATTGCTTTGTGCCTGAACAGCACCGGCCCCGAGCACTGCAAGAGCGAACCAAGTGGCGAGTGCGGTGCGCGTGAATTTCGCGAGCATAGATAGCCTAAGCAACAACGTCGTCGACTTCGTTTGGGAGCTGTTCCGCGAGTTCACCCACGTGCTTCATGACTTCACTGACGACCGCCGGGCCGTCCATGCCGTCCAAGCGTGCGGAGAAATCCAAGGTCAAGCGGTGAGCCATGGCGGCGCTGGCCACCGCGTGCACGTCTTCGAAACCAACGCCAGGCTTGCCCGCCAGCAACGCGTGGGCGCGCGCCGATTCCGCGATCGCGATCGCCGCCCGGGGCGAGGCGCCGAAGCGCACGTACTGGCGGACCGCTTCCGGAGCGAGATCGGAATCGGGGTGCGTGCCATCCACCAAGCGCGCGATGTACGCGGTGACCGCCGAGGGCAGAAACACGCGGTCCACCAAATCGAAGAGCTCGCGCAGACCCGCGCGGTCGGTCACTTCCTCCAACTCCGGCGGTGTCCCACCACGCCGTTCCGTGAGGATTCTCTCCAAGGTCTTGCGATCCAGGCGCTGCACATTCAGCTTGAACAGGAAGCGGTCCAATTGAGCTTCCGGCAAGGGATAGGTGCCTTCCAACTCGATCGGGTTTTGGGTCGCCAACACGCAGAAGGGAACGTCCAAGTGGCGCGTCTCGCCGATCACAGTGACGTGTTTTTCTTGCATCGCTTCCAAGAGCGCGGACTGCGTCTTGGGGGAAGCGCGGTTGATCTCGTCGGCGAGCAAGAGGTTCGTGAAGACCGGCCCTTCGTGAAACACGAGCTGCCGGCCCTTCTCGTTCTCCTCGAGGATGTGACCGCCGGTCACGTCACCAGGCAAGAGGTCGGGCGTGAACTGCAGGCGCGTGAACTTCAGCCCCAAGAGCTTGGACAAGGCTTTGACCAGCTCCGTCTTGCCCAAACCCGGCAGGCCTTCGAGCAACACGTGCCCACGCGCCAGCAAGGCGGTGACCATCAAACGAGTCAGCGTCTTTTGCCCGAGGATCGCTCGATCCAAGCCACCCAGAATCTCATCCGCCAACCGTTTCCCGTGCTTAGCCTCTTCCGGCGATAGCAGTCCCGTTTCCTTCGTGTCGCTCATTCGGAATTTGCCTCGCGCCGTAACGCTGGGTGTTCAATCACCTTGCTTGTGGGAGAAGAATTCTTGGACGGCCTCCCGGTGCCGCGGGGAAAGTCGACGGCGCCAGGCGGTTTCGCCCGTGGCCCCCTCGACATCCACCAAGCCGCCGGATTCGCCGATGGGGGCGATCTCCGGCACGTCGTCCTCGAGTCCGAGCACGGCGGAGTTCTCCATGTCCGGCAGGCGAGCGGGCGCAAGCAGGCGCGACTTGAACTTGCCGTCCACTTGGCTCTCGTCTCCCCAGATTCGGCGGGTTGCGCCACCCCCACGGGTGCCGGTTCCTGCTGCGAGCAAGCCATTCACGATGGCTTCCATTCCCCCGCCGCTTCAGGTGCCGCCGGGCTTTTGACAGTCTTCGGTGTGCTTGTGGAACTTGTCGATCAAGTCCTGCAGATCGGTGAGGTTCCCGAGTTCCTTGAGCTTCGCGAGGTCGGCGAGGCCAGCCAGGCTGAGGTCCCCCATGTTTTCGCGCAGCTGATCCCGCAACAACTTGCTGAGCGCCGCCATGGTCTCGGGGTCCAGGTCCTTCGGCAGCTCGAAACCTTCGGGGAGCTTCATGCCGCCCTCTAGGAATTGCTTGGCCAGGTCTGGGGCCAGCGCTTCGAGCTCCTCGAACAGGCCTTCGGGCAGCTTGGACTTCAGCATCTGGCGCAGTCCGGACTGCAGCAGCTCTTGAGCGATGCCCGAGTGCTTGCCCGCCAGGCTCTCCGCATGGCCGAAGCGCTCGATCAGCTCTTTGGCTTTCTCCGCGGCGCTCTGGCCTTCCTTGCCCAAATCCATGCGCAAGGAATCGATGGCCTCCAACATGGCCTCGGGCTTGTCGGGGTCCACGTTCTTGGCGAGGTCCTCCACCCGGCGCTGGAGCTCCTTGGCGATGGGCTCTTCTAGCTGCGAAACCGCGTTGAGGGTCTTCAGCTGATCCGAGAGGCTCTCGATGGCGGAATCGAAGAAGCTCGTGGACGTGGCCGGCTCCGCCCGCGTCAAAGGCACGAAAATAGCCAGCATGGCAAAAGCCAGTGCTGGCAGGATCGGCTGCGCCAGTCTTCCGAGCCGAATCGGCGGCAGTTCGGGCAATCTGTCGAGTTGGCGAGCCAGGGGCTGCGACCAACGCTCGTCCCGCAGTTCGAAATTCGTCAGCAGGTGACCGGCCGCGCCGGAGCGCAAATCCAGCCAGGCCACCGTGCCCTGTTCCGAAGGAACTTTGTCTCGAACTCCGCTCCAGGCACTGAAAGGCACCAGCGCCAGAGGCAGAAGGAACCAAAGCGCGCGTTCGGGGCTGACCTCGAAGGCCGCCCGGGCCACCAGAATCGCACCTCCCGCTAGGGCAAGAACGACAGCGCCTTGACGTGCGAGCCGACCCAGCCAAATGGCCAGGGTCAGCTTGCGGTGCAGACGCCGCAGGGGTTCGGTGAGTCCGGTGGCCATGGGAACATGGTAATAGGGATTGCTCCCCAGAACATTTCTTCCCGACACAATCTAATCCGGGCCGGACTCCTCCCCCCTAGCGGGGAGCGGCGCTACTTGGCTGCGACAGCTTTCGCCAAGCGGCTCTTCATGCGAGCAGCGGCGTTGCCGTGGATGATGTTTTGCTTGGCGGCCTTGTCGATGTTCTTCACAGCGAGAGGAGTTGCGGCCTCAGCCACTTCCTTGCTGTCCGCTTCGAGGACCTTACGCATTGAAGAACGCATGGCACTCTTGCGAGTCTTGTTGCGCTGGCGCTTCTCTTCGTCGGTCTTGAGGCGTTTGGCTGCTTGCTTGTTGTTAGGCATGTCTACTTGTACTGCTCCATTTTGGTGGCTACGTCTCGGTAGCTGATGTCAATTTCAAAAATCCGTGCGAAGAGCGCCCGGGCCTCGTCGACCTGGCCCTGTCCCTCCGCGATCGACCCTAAGTTGTATAGGATCTCTTTCGAGCGCTCATCGGAGCCGGAGCTACCCTCCATTGCGCGCTCGTAGTTCTTTTTGGCGAGGTCCGCGAAGCCTTTCTTTTGAAAGGCACCGCCCAGGTGAAAGCTCGCTTCCCGACCGAGTCGGGGGTCTTCCACCGCTTTTTGGAACTCGCCGACGGCCGCGTCGTACTCTTCGATCTTAAAGAAGTACTGGCCGAGTTTGATGCGCAAGCCCGCGTCACCGGGACGCATGCTCACTTGTTCTTTGAGGGTCGTGACCTGCATGTCGAGCAATTCAGCTTCGAGCTGATTTGCCTTCTGAGTGTCGCCAGCGCGGTCGGCTCGGGAAATCTGCTTCTTGAGCATCTTCTCCTGGAGCTTGGCGCGGCGCCCTTGCAGTTCCACTGAATCCCGTCGGTATTGGCACGCGCGATCGATCAAGTCGAAGGCCGCTTCCGCGTCACGCAGCTTTTCGTGCGCGTCCGCCATGGCGATCATCAGGTCGGGCTCGTTCGGCGCGTCGGCAAAGCGCTCTTCCAAACGAGCGAGCTCTTCGCGCCACTCGTCGTCCGTGCGGTGCATGCGCCCCGCTTGCTCCAAGGAGCGCGCCTGATCCTTGTTCTTGATCTGCTCGCGACTGTGGCCGACGTGCGCGCTGTTGCGCGTGGTCAAGGCCGTCTCCGCTGCCAAGTTCTTGCGTTGCTTGAGCGCTTCTTGATCCCGGGGATCGGCCTCGAGCGCGCGCTCGTAGTATTCGAGAGCGTGGGCGTGTTCACCGAGCTGGTACATCATCGCGCCAGCGCGTTTCAGTCCCTCGGGATTCTTGGGAGCGATCTCCGCGATGAACTCGTAGACGGCGGCCGCGGACTTGTAGTACTCACCCGCTTCGAGAGCGTCCCCCAAGAAGAGGTTGGCGTCCACGTCCATCGGATTGTTCGCGAGGTACTGCTCGGCTGACTTCAGGCAGGCCTCGATCTTGCCCGCCTTGCGCATGGTCTTCGCCATGGCCAAGGGTCCAGCACCTGAGAGGGCGCGCAGAAAGCGGCCACCCTTCTTGGTCTCCGCACGCGTCCTCAAAACCCGGCGCAGTCCTGCGCGGGCTTCCCCCTGGTCGGGGTCGAGCTCGAGCAGCTGCTGGTACAATTCGACGGCGAAGTCGTAATTGCGGCGCCGGGCAGCTTCCTCGGCTTTCTGAATGTGCTTGGAGTAGTCCATGGATGAGAGGGTCGTCTCGACCCACTACGCTTCCACCAAGCACGCGTCCTGCGAGCCTGGCTTCCTTAGAGCGGGCGGAAAATCTTAGGGGCGATGCCCAGGTGCGTCAATGCGCCCGATATGCTCCCCGTAAGGATTCTCACAAGGTCCGCCCTCAGCTTCCTAGTCCAGCCCTCTCCAGGCTCTCCAGCCCCACATGTCCAAGTCTCTAGAATTCGAAGTCACTCTTTACCCCGATCCCGTCCTGCGCAAGCCTGCGGCCCCGGTAGAAACCTTCGGTACGGACCTCAAGGAAACGATTGAGGCCATGTTCGCGCGCATGCGCGAGAGCAATGGTGTGGGCCTCGCGGCCCCGCAGGTGGGCCTCAAGCAGCGCATCCTGGTAGTCAACCACACCGGCGAGGACAGCGACGACCTCGTTTTGGTCAATCCCGAGATTCAGAAGCTTTGGGGCCCGCGGGACGTCATGGAGGAGGGCTGCCTGTCCTTCCCGGGTATTTTTGGGGAGGTCAGCCGTCCTGAGAAGGTCAAGCTCACGGCCCAGACTCCGGAGGGCGAGGCCTTCGAAAAGGTCTATGAGGGGTTCCTTTCGCGGGTCATCCAGCACGAAATGGACCACCTGGAGGGCGTGCTGCTGGTGGATCGCATGTCCCCGGCGGACAAGCTCAAGAACAAGGTTGCCTTTGAGAACATGGTTCACGACTACAAAGACGCCCAGGCCAAGGCTGAGCGCTAGCCGCAATGCGCATCACCCGGGACATGCAAGCCATGGGCCCCGCCCCCGCGGGCGGCGCCGTGCTGTCCCTGGGCGTTTTTGACGGGGTGCACCTCGGACACCAGGCGATCCTGGCGGCCAACCGCTGCACGGCGGAGGAGCTGGAAGCAGAGCCCACGGTCCTGACCTTCGGGAGCCATCCAAAGGGCGTGCTCTTGGGTCGGGCCCCGCGCACCCTCACGACCTTGGATCACCGCTTGGAGCTCTTTGAGCGAGCCGGGATCAAGCACACCATCGTGCTGCCCTTCGATCAAAAGCTCAGCCAGACCAGCGCGGAGGACTTCACCCGCGAGATCCTCGTGAAGGCCCTCGGCACCCGACACTTCGTGCTCGGCTTCGACAGTCATTTCGGCCAAGGTCGCCGGGGCAACGCCGAATTGCTGGCGGAGATGGGCTACGAGATCTCCGTCGTTCCCATGGTGATGGTGGCCCATCGGGGCGTTTCCAGCACGGCCATCCGCGAAGCGGTGGAGCTGGGCGACCTGCCCGCTGCGCGCCGTATGCTGGGGCGCCGTGTCTCCGTGCTCGGGACTGTCGTAACCGGCAATCAGCTCGGCCGCCAACTCGGGTTCCCCACCGCTAACTTGGATCTGCACCACGAGCTTCACCCTCCCGTCGGCGTCTATGCCTGCCGCGCCCACGTGCTCGCCGGAGATCGTATCGAGCGCCCCGTTGGCACCTATGGAGCCGTCTGCAACATTGGCTTTCGCCCGACGATTGACGGCAAGCCCGCGGATTTGCCCGTGGTCGAGGCCTACCTGCTCGATTTCGAGGGGGACCTGTACGGCGAGCGCATCGAATTGGAGTTTGTGGAGTGCCTGCGCGGAGAGCAGCGCTTCGCTGGCCTGGAGGCCCTGAAAGCCCAAATCGCACGGGATGTGGCCCATGGCCGCGAGCGACTTTCTCAAGAAAGTCCCCAGGGCTGACCCGGATATTCGGCCTTGGAATTGACCTCTGCCGATGCGAGGGCATAATTCCGCCTCCGCAGAACGCTCCGGCTCCATGCCAGAGCGCGATTGCACGGCCGGGTAGCTCAGTTGGTAGAGCACTTGACTGAAAATCAAGGGGTCACCAGTTCAAGTCTGGTCCCGGCCACCACCCCCCTCCGCACCCCAGGCGCAGGCGTTTCCCTCTTGCAGGGACGAGCCAAGAGACGCTGGGCGAGCCCCAAGGCGGCTCCAAGACCTGATGCTGAACACGCAACCCAAAGTTATTGAGCGCAGCGTGCCCGGACAGGTCACCATCCAATGGGGTGACGACGTCAAGCACGTCTTCCTGGCCGCTGAATTGCGCAAGGTCTGCCCCTGCGCTGCTTGCGTCAGCGAGACCACCGGCCAGCGCACCCACGATCCGGCCACGGTTTCCGTCACTCTGGAACAGAGCAATCTCAAGCTCGTTGGCAACTACGCCCTCGACATGCTCTTCTCAGATGGCCACTCGACCGGCATCTTCACCTTCCAGTTTCTGCGGAGGCTGGGGGACGCGAAGAGTTAGGTGGAGGCCCTCCGGGTCACCAGCCGACTGACGATTCCGGCCGACGAGCTGGAACTCACCTTTGCGCGCTCAGGAGGCCCAGGTGGCCAGAACGTGAACAAGGTGGCGAGCAAGGCGCTGCTGCGCTTCTCGATCCGTGAGAGCACCTGCTTGAACGAGAACCAACGTCATCTGCTCTTGCAAAGACTGGGCGGACGCTTGGTCGGCGATGGAGAATTGCTCATCCAAGCTTCCAACCACAGGGAGCAGGCGCGCAACATCGAAGATGCCCGGGAACGGCTCGCTAGCATCCTGCGCGACGCCTTCACCGTTCAAAAGAAACGCAAAGCCACGCGCCCCACAAGGTCCTCCCAACGCAAGCGGATGGACGCCAAGACACGCAGGGGCAAGCTCAAGCAAGATCGCAGGAGAAACCACGAATGACCGATCCACGACATGACATCACCTACGCCTGCGGAGAACTCCAGAGGCGCCTGAAGGCCAAGGAGATCCCGGACCGGCAACTCGTGCGTTTCGCCCTCCTAGCCCTTGGGCAAGTGGCTCTGGAGGAAGGCATGGCCAGCGCGAAGCCCCTCGCCAAGGAATTGCAGGCGGCGGCCACGCCCCATGAAGAGCGCTGGACGGATGCCTTGGACTCGGAGATCTCCTTGGCCGTGGCGGAACACGTGGGCAGCGTGGACCCGCGCTACCTGGACCACCCCACCTACGACTTCACCTACACAGTCGCAGCGCGGGAACGACTCGAGGCCCGGCTGCGGGCGATGGAAGCCATGAGTGCGACGGTGGACGAGAAGCTGCTGGACCAAGTGAGTGCTGCGGACGAACGCCTCGCACCCTATTTGGAAGCAAGGCAAGACAACGACGCCGACGCTTAGCAGGTGGGGATTCCTTCGGGAATCCACCAGAGGGGGGCCCGCTCCTGGGAATCTGCCCGCGAAAGGCGGCGAAGCTCTCAAGGAAACTAGCCGCAGCGCCAGGCAATCCACCCGAGATCGGCCTCCCCAGAGCACCTGGGGCCTGAAGGGCCCATCTCGGACGTAAGCCCCTTCGGCAAGACGTCTTAGAACAGTCCGACGCTCTTTTGAAAACCCCCATCACCCCCCCTCTCACGGGCCCTCAGGGGGGTTTACATTGGACGTAAAACCAGGCTAAGCCGTTGCAGACACGCCCCTTATGGGCTTCAAGCCCAAGAATCGGGCTTTGGGGGACCTAGACGGCCAATCCGGGCCGATGGAACCCATGTCTTCTAGTGAAAATCCCGTGCTGGGACTGTTTCCAGCCACCTAGGGCGGTTGCAATCTGCGCCTGTCTCTAATTCCCCATCCCATTTCACTCAGTGGTTTCTCTCTTTGGAGTGCATACCAAATGAACAAGATTTTGATTACCGCGCTCGCCACTACGGTGGTGGGCACGACTTCCTTTGCCACCGATTCCGAGTGGCTTGAGTTGGACCGGGAGGTCGCGGCGTGGAACAACGCCCCGATCTTCCAGGATTCCACCGGCCCGAATGTGTCCGGTTACATCGTTGGAGCCTTGAGCTCCACAGACGCGGGAAACACCGGTGGCGTTGACACCACCGGCACCGACGTCCGCGCCGCCGCTGTCAACATTGGCGGCACCCTTGGTCACGGCTATGAGTTCGCGCTCGGTTTCGAATTCTTCGACTCCACCGCTCTCTACAACACCACGACCGTGAGCGCCGCCGATGGCGCGAGCACCGTGGACCCGACTTCCAGCAGCTTTTCTTCTGGAAACGCTGGTCTGACGGATGCCTACATCAAGTTTGGAATCGGCGAAGGCGTCGGCGTCAAGATGGGCATCTTCGGCACCAACACTCTCAAGAGTGCTGGTATCGCCCGCAACCACACGCTCTTTATTGACCGCAGCTACCTCGGATCGATGTTCGCTGGTCGTGATGCAGGCTTCGCCTTCGACGGCAGCTTCAATCGCGTCAACTGGGAAATCGCGGTCATCAACGGCCGTGACGGCTCGGCAGAGGAGCTCGCTTACAGCGCGCACCTCGACATCGACCTTTACGGCAAGCAATCTGGGGTCGAAGGAGCACTCGGCGCTGCCGAGGGTTTGGCCGTCAACCTTGGCGTCACCTTCATGACCGACAACTCGAAGACGGACAACCGGGATGACTTCGCGGACGACGCCACCCTCAACAACTCTGTTGTGGACGGCCAGGATCGCGACGACACGACGACCATGTTCGACCTCAACCTGACCTCCGGCGCCTGGGGCGCATTCGCGGAAATGGTCAGCTTCGACAACGATCACAGCGCCTTCGGGGGCGAGACGTCCTCTCCTTACAGCGCTGGCATCAGCTACGCTTGGAGCGAGATGTACGAGATCGGCTTCCGTTACGACGACTACGACGATGCGTACAACACGGCCCGTTACGTGGTCGGCGTCAACCGCTACATCTCCGGTCACGACCTGAAGTGGCAACTCAACTTCATCGGCGGTAGCAGCGACCCGATCCCCGGCGGCACCAGCCCGACGACTGAGAACGACAGCTCCGCTGTTCTTCTCGGCTTCGCAGCCGGCTTCTAGTCAGATCAGGGAGGCTCACCAGCGCGCGTCGCTGATTGGGATTCCCAACCACTCAAACAGAGCCCCGTGCGCGCCACGGGGCTCTGTTTTTTTGTCCCCAGCGCGGTCCGAGCCGGTGCCCGGAATGAAGATGCGGGCCAGTCGGAGAACAAAAGAGCTTTAACCGCCCTCCTCGAATTGCCAGACTCAACTCGCGCGCGGCCGCCCACTGGCGCCGCGGCTCGCCAGCGATGTCTGCGCCACTCCTCACCGAGACACACACAACGAAGGACCCCGTTCGATGACGTTGAAAAGCCTTTTGCCCAGAGCTCCGCTCCTTGCGCTGCCCGCTCTACTCTGCGGAGTCCTCAGTGGCCCGGCGCTTGCCACTCCCCAAGGTGACGCCACTGCTGCGCAAGACCCCAAGGAAAGTGCCGAAGGGGCCGCGCAGGGGAACGACGAAGCGCCCGCCCTCGATGACTGGGAGGCCCTCGACGAGGAGTTGCGCGGGCTGCGCATCCTCGACGTGGGCTACACACCGAGGGCGCAGGTCTGGGGCTATGGCCGGGCCACCGCTTACTACGAAAAACTGGGCGATACCCAGGGCGTTTCCGTCGACTACGCGCGCGTGAACCTCACGGGAGAATTGAAGTTCGCCAACTATCGCATCACCGCCGACCTCGCCTCAGGTTCCGCACAAATTCAAGACGCCTGGCTGAGCTCGCGACTCGGCAAAGAGGTCTCCTTCACCATGGGGCAGTTCAAGACCCCGTTCTTGCGCTCCGGGCTTGTGGAAGCTCGCGACCTGCTGTTCCTCGTTCGCACGCGCAACGGCGTCTTCTACTCCCGTCGCGATCGTGGCGCCATGTTGAGCGGACAACATGGTCGCTTCCAGTGGGCCCTCGCCATGCAAAACGGCTACGCCGACGAAAACACGGACAACCGCACGATGACCACGATCCAAACCAGCATCGACGTGTTGGGCGGCACGGCCTTGTCCTGGGAGGGCGCGTACGCCTCCGACGGGAAGACGCGCCTCGCAGTGGGAACGGCCTACTCCCAGGATCACACAAAGAGCGAAGGCGCCGCCGTCGCGGTCGAAGCCAACCTGGTGCACAAACGCATGAGCGTGCAAGCTGAATACCTTCACTATGGTGCGGCCTACTCGCACCCGGAGTTGCAACCGTCGGACCTGCTCGAGCAACGGGGAAGCACCAGTCCCTGGAGCCTCACCACAAGCTACATGCTCGTGCCGCGCAAGTACGAGGTCGCCCTACGCTACGACGACTTTGACGACCGGCGTGCCCCGTACAACTACCAGCGCAGGAACATCACGTTCGGAATCAACCGCTACATCGAGGGTCACGACATCAAGTGGCAACTCAACGTCGCCTACGCCCACAAGGGCGGCGACCCGACCTCCGCCGTACACGACGGCCCCCACGATGTTGTCTACGGCCTGGGCGTGACGACCTCCTTCTAGGACCCGTACGTTGCGGACAGCGACACACTCTTTGCAGGCCGAGACACACTCCCAAGGGGCGTGGATCCCCGTTTACGGACAGCCGGATCCATTTAGAACCAGGTATTTCAGCTCTGGCTTCCCTCAGCCGATAGTCCTAGAGTAAGAACACCAGCTCGCCCGGCATCTGGGTCTCCCGCCAGCGAGCTAGCCATATACGGGGAGACTCACGCAACTCTAAGGAGGTGATCAAAATCGACATCAGTCATAAACCCAACAGGCCCCTGGTCAGGATCGGGTTACTCCACCTTGGAGGGAACTGCTGAGCCCATGACCGGGGGCGAGGGCTTGCGCAGCTACAATGGCTAAGTTGCCCTGCTCCCCGGCTCTACGAGAAAGGTGAGCTACCAAAAACAACGGCTCCCTAGTAACGAGAGACACATTGTTGCGCCGGATCGATTCGCTCGGTCCGGCGCAATTCTTTTTTGTGGATTGCACGCGTTGGTCGGTGCGCGCAACTCGTCGCGCGCAGGTTCGTCAAGCGCAAATGCAGCGCCCGCAACTCGTCACGGGCCCGCGCTAGACTCCGAAGCAGTCGACGAAGCTATCGGATCCCTCGTACACCCGAACGCGAACAAGCTGTCCGCCCCCACGTTTTTCAATAGGCGGGGCGAGCCTTTCCCAAAAGGCCAAGGCGAGGTTCTCCGCAGTAGAGATGCGCCCCGCCAGGAAGGCCACATCCTTGTCCAAGTGCTTGTGGTCCACGTGGTCGAAGACCTCTTCGTGCATGATCACACGCAACACGTTCAGGTCGATGATCATCCCCGAACGCGGAACGCATCCGCGTACGGTGACCTCCAGGCGATAGGTGTGGCCGTGACCATTCAGGTTGTTGCAGGGCCCGTAGAGCTTGGCGTTTTCAGCGTCCGTCAGGGCCGGATCGTGCAAGCGATGGGCCGAGGAGAATTCGATGCAGTGGGTGAGTTCTAGCTCTGGGGACGTCATGGCGAATATCCAAAAAAAGCGCGTTCGGTGGCCTCTGGAGAGGCTAGCAGGGGCTCCCAGAAGGTTCTCCTGTTTTGGGTCTCAACTTGCCCTTGAACTTCGTTCATAGAATTCCATGAAAGGTCAGCGGGACCAAATCACGAATGCGCTTTCGATCCGTGGCAACCCCGCCAAACCCCCATTGTCAGGAGAAACGAAATGAATAAGACCTACGACCTCCACGGAGCCGAAAGCTTGATTCCTCTCCTCCGCGTCATTCAGCGGGAGATTGGAGAACGCAAGAGCGCCATCCGCAACCTATCCAAAAGAATCCAGGGAATCGACTTCGACTTTGCGCGTCCCGAGTCTCTGCGCCGCGCAGAAGTCACCAATTTGCAGGCGGAAGCCGCGACCCATCGCAAGGAAATCCGTTTGGCCGCCGCAGAGCTAGAACGGCTCGGCTGCGCCTTTGACACCTCCGACCCACGAACCGTCCACATCCCGGGGGCCAACGGCACCCACGAGCATGGCTACACCTGGCGCGTCGGCCAGGCCCAGATCAGCGAACTCGCCACCGAGTAGGGTCCAAATCAAGGCCACCCCCTCTCTGGGGCCCCCCACCGAGCCGAGCTTGGTGGGGGGCCCTTTTTGTGTCCCAAGTTGTCAATTCAAGGCGCCGCGGATTGGAGCCGGAACGGGGGACCTGTTACAACGCAAGCCGCCTTCGGAGCCCAGCCTCCCGAGTCCACAGAAAGCCCGGACCTCCGGCTTTTTCGCTGCCCTGCCACCCTCATCCAGTGCCACGAGCACGTACCCCTAAGTGAGCGCCACCTTGGAATCTCCAACCATCCAAAAAGCAGCCACCCGAGACGCCTACGGCGAAGCCTTGCTCGAGCTCGGCGGCAAAAACGACTCGGTCATCGTGCTCGATGCCGACCTCTCCGGTTCCACTCGCACCAAGGCCTTCTCGAAAGCCTATCCCGAGCGCTTCTTCAACATGGGCGTGGCCGAAGCCAACATGGCCGGCACAGCTGCGGGCCTGGCGGCCAGCGGCATGACCGTGTTCATGAGCTCCTTCGCCATGTTCGCCGCGGGCAAGGCTTGGGAGCAGGTGCGCCAGACGATTTGCGTGCCGAACCTCAACGTCAAGATCTGCGCGACCCACGCGGGTCTGACTGTCGGTGAGGATGGCAAGTCGCACCAGATGTTGGAGGACCTGACGCTGATGCGCGTCCTTCCGAACATGACAGTCATCGTTCCTGCGGACGGGACCGAAGCCAAGAAGGTCATCGAAGCCGCGAGCACCCACAAGGGCCCGATGTACGTGCGCTTGTCCCGCGCCAAGACCCCCATCGTGTTCGATGACGACTACAAGTTCGTGATCGGCAAGGGCAACATTCTGCGCGAGGGCAACGACATTGCCCTGGTCGCTTGTGGTGTTCAAGTGCCCGCTGTTCTTGAAGCCGCCAAGATCCTCGAAGGGCAAGGGGTGCAAGCGCGGGTCATCAACATGGCCACGATTAAGCCCCTCGACGGGGCCCTGCTCGAGCAAGCCGCCAAGGAGTGCGGCGCCATTCTCACGAGCGAAGAGCACCAAGTCGCCGGTGGCTTGGGCAGCGCGGTCGCCGAGCACCTGGCGCAGACCACTCCAGTTCCCATGGTCTTGACCGGCATGCAGGACGAGTTCGGCCAAAGCGGTACCTCGGACGAACTGCTCTCCCACTACAAGCTGGACGGCGCTTCCCTCGCCGCCCGCGCCCTCGAACTTCTGAAGAGGAAGGCCTAAACCCATGGCACTCACAAGAGAACGCAAAGAGGCCATCGAGGCTTCCGCCAACCAGATTCGCATCGACGTGGTCAACATGGTGCACGCCGCCGCTTGCGGTCACCCCGGTGGCCCGATCGGCATGGCGGACTTCATGGCGACTCTTTGGACGGAGCACATCAACATCTCCCCGGCGAACTTGAACGATCCGAAGCGCGATCGTTTCGTGCTCGGCAACGGGCATACCTGCGCGGGCTACTACTCGGTGTTGGCCCAGAAGGGCATCCTGCCCCGGGAAGAGCTGATCACCTTCCGCAAGTTCGGTTCGCGCCTGCAAGGGCACCCGCACCGCAGCGCGGTGATGGGCATCGACATGAGCACCGGTAGCCTGGGCACCGGGCTCTCCACCGCCCAAGGCATGGCCCTCGCCGCGCGCATCCGCGGTTGGGACGAGACCCGCGTTTATGCCACCTCCTCCGACGGGGAAAGCCAGGAAGGACAGATCTGGGAAGCGGCCACCAGCGCAGCCCACTACGAGCTCGGCAACCTGACGGTCATGGTCGACTTCAACAACATCCAGATCGACGGCGTGATGCGTAAGGTCATGAACGTGCGCGATCTACGCAAGAAGTACGAAGCCTTCGGCTGGCATGCGGTCGACGTGGACGGCCACGACGTGGTCGCCATCGACCAGGCCCTGTGCGAGGCCAAGTCCATCACGGATCGCCCCAGCGCCCTGATCTGCAAGACGCTGATCGGCAAGGGCGTCTCCTTCATGGAGAATCAAGCGGGCTGGCACGGCGTCGCCCCCAACGATCAAGAGGCCCAAACCGCTCTCGCGGAATTGGGTGCCTAGCCAGCGCATTCAAGGGGTTGGTAGGATGGGCGGCCAGCCACCAACCCCTTGATCGAACCATCCCGCCCCCAGCGGCTGCCGCAGCCCACCGTCGAAGAGTCCCGCGTTGCGGGTCTCATTTTTATGACGGGCACCTTCTTTGGCATGGGCTTGATGGTGTTCTTCATGCAGGTCTGGGGATCGGGCGATGACGAGGACATCGAGCACTACCGCAGCGTGCGTGACTTGGTGCTCCAAACCTACGTGGGTGAGACGAACGAGCAGGAGCTCTTGGAGAGCGCACTGCGCGGCATGCTCGAGGAGCTCGATGACTACTCGCGCTACTACGTGGAGGACGAGGTCGACGCGGTCAACCAAGACACGACCGGACAGACCATCGGCATCGGCGTCATCATGCGCTACAACCCCGACCCCACGGTGCTCTTCCCCGTGGCCGGCTCCCCCGCCGAAAAGGCCGGGCTGCGCGTCGGTGACAAGATCCTGAGTTTGGACGAAGAGCTGATCGAGGGCTTGAGCCAAGAGGAATTGAGCACGCTCATTCGCGGCCCCGAAGGCAGCCGCTTGGCCATGACCGTGGAAGGTCGCGACGGCGTGCAACGGGACCTCGCGGTGGATCGCCATCAATTGCTCGTGCCATCGGTGCGGCGCCGGCGAATGCTCGACGAAGAACGCGGCATCGGTTACTTCGCCTTGGTTTCGTTTAGCAACGAAAGCCTGCGCGAGTTCGACGAAGCCATCGAGGCGCTCAAAGCCGAGGGCATGCAGGGGCTGATCATCGACCTGCGGGGCAATCCTGGCGGCGTGCTCTCCGCTGCAGTCGAAATGGCTGGACGCTTCATTCCCGATGGCGTGTTGACCTCCACGGAGGGTCGCGGCATCCCGGAGATTGAGTACGCGAGGAAAGGCGAGGCCCACTACCTCGGCATGCCCTTAACGCTCTTGATCGATCAAAACTCCGCCAGTGCCAGCGAGGTCTTCGCCGGAGCGGTTCAGGACTATCGCGTTGGCGTCTTGGTGGGCATGCCCAGCTATGGCAAGGGCGTCGTGCAAACCATCAGCCGCTACATGCAAAGGCGCGCCATCGCGAAGCTCACGACTTCCTACTACTACACCCCGGCCCACCGCAACTTGCAGCGCAGCCGGGATGACTCCCACGCCTTCGGGCTTTCACCGGACATCGAAGTGGATGTCTCTTTGGAGGAAAGCGACGAGGTCCTGCGCTACGTGCACAGCTACGAACCCCCGGCCGCTGCCATGGCGGACTTGCGCGCTTGGCAAGCGGTGGACTCCAGCTTGGAACTCAACTTGGATCCCCCCGCGGATTCCCAGCTCGAAACGGCCTTGCGTTTGTTTGCCGGTGAACTGCCCGGCGACCCGTCAACGGAATGAGAACGCGCAATGACTGAACTCATCCTCGGCATCGAATCCTCCTGCGACGAAACCGCCGCCGCCGTGGTGCGCGGCGCGCGGGAAGTGTTGTCTTCGGTAGTCCACTCTCAAATCGACGAACACGCCGTGTACGGCGGCGTCGTGCCGGAAATCGCTGGGCGTTCGCACTTGCGCAAGATCCTGCCGGTGATCGACGGCGCCCTCGACCAAGCGGGTTTGCGTTTGGAGGATCTGTCCGGCATCGCCGTCACCCAATGCCCCGGGTTGATCGGCAGCTTGCTGGTGGGCGTCTCCGTGGCGAAGAGTTTGGCCTTCACGCACAACCTGCCCCTGATTCCTGTGCACCACATCGAGGCCCACGTGTACGCGGCCAGCATGGAATGCGCGGAGCCTCCCTACCCGTGCATCGCGTTGGTGGTTTCCGGCGGACACACCGCGCTTTACCGGGCCGAGTCGCCCCTCGAAATGAGCTTGCTCGCGACCACCTTGGACGACGCCGCCGGGGAAGCCTTCGACAAGGTGTCCTGGTTGCTGGGCACGGGCTATCCCGGCGGGCCCGAGGTTTCCAAGCTCGCGACCGAGGGCGACCGCACGCAGATTCGCTTCCCGCGCTACAAGCCCAAGGACGGCAGCCTGGGGTTCTCCTTCAGCGGGCTCAAGACCTCGGTGCTTTACCACCTGCGCGGCGGGGACGCCCTGGCGCCGACTCCCGAGCCGGACAAGATCGAAAGGCGTGCCGACGTGGCCGCGGGGTTTGAGGAGGCTGTGGTCGATGCCCTGGCCACTCAGAGCTTGCAGGCCTGCCGTCAGGAGCGCTTGCCGCGTCTCTTGGTGGGCGGCGGGGTGGCTTGCAACCGGCGCCTGCGGGAGTCCCTCACGGAGCGTGGAGCGCAGCGTGGCGTGACCGTCACCTTCCCCAGTCCGGCCTACTGCACCGACAACGCGGTCATGATCGCAGGACTCGGCACAGAGCTCCTGCGGGCCGGACGCACGGCCGGCTTCGATCTGGACGCCGCTTCGCGCTGAATCGCCGGGAATCGAGCCATTGAGGAGCGCTGGCGCGTTAAACTCTTGCGCCTCCTAGCCCCCCTTCCTCCCGTGAACACCGCCAACCTCGAAGCCCTGCTCACCGCGATCCGTGCTGGTGAGGTTTCCGTTAGCGAAGGGCTGGAGCGGCTCTCCGCCGGGCCGGTGCGCGATCTCGGCCACACGCGGCTCGATACGAACCGCGAGCTGCGTTGCGGTCACCCGGAAGTCGTGTACGGCGCGAGCAAGACCCCCGAGCAACTGGTGGACATCGCGCAAGCGTTGATCGAGGACCACGGCAGCTTGCTCATCACGCGCACCACTGCCGAAGGGGCCGCCGCCGTTTGCGCGGCCTTGCCCCAAGCGACCCACCACAAGGGCAGCGGCTGCGTCACCGTCGGGTTGCCCGCGGAAGGCGCCGGTGAAGGCTTCGTCCTCGTGGTTTGCGCGGGCACCTCGGACTTGCACGTGGCCGAAGAAGCGGCGATCACCGCACGCTTGATGGGTGCCCGCGTGGAAAGCATCAACGACGTGGGCGTCGCCGGATTGCACCGCTTGTTGGAAACCACCGACAAGTTGCGCAAGGCCCGCGCCCTGGTGGTGGTGGCCGGCATGGAAGGCGCGCTGCCCAGCGTAATCGGCGGCCTCGTCGAACGGCCCGTGATCGCGGTGCCCACTTCCGTCGGCTATGGCGCGTCTTTTGGCGGCGTCGCGGCCCTGCTCGGCATGCTCAATTCCTGTGCTTCAGGAATCTCCGTTGTGAACATCGACAACGGTTTTGGTGCGGGCTATCAAGCCGCACTCATCAATCGAATCCCCTCAACTGTGTAACCCTGCGCGCGCCCCTTAACGGCTCAAGTTCACTCGTCATGTCAGATCAGAAAGCTTGGATTGGAATCGAAAACGGAACCGTCATCGAAGGACGCTCCGTCGGTGCCCCCGGTGAAACCACGGGCGACATCGTCTTCAACACGGCCATGACCGGCTACCAGGAGATCCTCACGGACCCTTCCTACACGGGCCAGGTGGTGATCATGACCTACCCCATGATGGGCAACTATGGCGTGGTTGAAGAGGACGATGAAAGTTCGAAAGGCTGGGCGGAAGGCTTCATCATGAAGGAGATGGCGTCCTTGCACAGCAACCATCGGGCGACGAGCTCCCTCGGCGATTGGTTGAAGGCCCAAGGCATCGTGGCCATCGACGGGGTCGACACCCGGCGTCTGACGCGCATGACGCGCGAAGAAGGCTCCTTGCGCTGTGTGATCTCGACCACGGACAGCGACCCCGCTTCGCTTGTTGCGAAAGCGAAGGCGGCGGCCTCCACCGATGGTCGCGACCTGGCTTCCCTGGTGACTTGCGAGAAGCCCTACACTTGGACCAAGGGCTACGACGCGACGTACCCCACGCAGATCCCAATCAACGAGAAGGAGCGCTTCCGTTGCGTGGCCATCGACTTGGGAGCCAAGCACAATATCCTGCGCAGCCTGCACCATTGCGGTTTCGACACGACGGTGGTTCCTTGCCACACTTCGGCCGCGGACATCCTAGCTCTCGATCCGCAAGCGGTGTTCCTTTCGAACGGTCCCGGGGATCCGGCAGCGGTGAAGTCGACGATTCAAACGGTGACGGACCTAGTGGGCAAGCTGCCGATCTTCGGCATCTGCTTGGGTCACCAGATCCTCTCGATCGTGCTCGGCGCAGAGACGGAGAAGATGCCCTTCGGTCACCACGGGGCGAACCATCCGGTGCGCGACATCACCACGGGCAAGGTCGAGATCACGTCGCAGAACCACTCCTTTGCTGTCGTCCCGGGCAGCCTGCCGGACGATTTGGAGTTGACGCACATCAACTTGAACGACGACACGGTGGAAGGCATGCGACACAAGATCCATCCAATCTTCAGCGTGCAGTACCACCCCGAAGCCGCCCCGGGCCCCTTGGATTCGTCGCACCTGTTTCAGCGCTTTTACGATCTAGTGGCGGGAACTTTGGCGAAGGGCTAAGGCGGGACTCCGAGGCCGGCCAGCCAACAAGCGCCCTCGGCGACTTTGCTTCCCCGGCGCCGCATACCCCTGTGGAACGCGCTTCCACTTCAGCGACGCCGACTCAATCGTTTCCATCAACGAATCGAGCCGCTTGACTTGCGAGGACCGCTTGCCATCATCGGTTCCCATGAGTTTCGAAGCGAAGACAGTCAGCCCCGCAAAGCGCGACAGGCACGTGGTGGATGAAAGGGGCGAAACCTTGCCCGTGCCCGCGAATTGGATCCTCGTGCCCCCCGGTGATGCGGCCCTGACCCGGCGCATCAAAGCGGGCGGCCCGAGTTGGGTGATGCAAGAGAAGCGCGGTCGGCGCCTGTTCTCCCAGGGCGTTTGGACCGACGGCACCCGCGTGCGCACCATCCGAGCCCAACTCGCGACAGAACGCGAAGACCCCGCGTACAACAAGAAGCTGGCCGCCGGCAAGGCCCGCCGCGACAAGGAACAAGCGAGCTACCGCATCGAGTTCGCCAAAGAAGTGCGCCAGTTCCTCGCCTTCCACTTGAAGTTCGACGAGTTCGAACAACGCCTCGCGCAAGCGGTCACCGAACACGCCACCCCCGTCGGCAGCGGAACCGTCGCCCGCACCAAACGCATCCCCGTCGCCCAACGTGCCGAAGCCGCCGTCATCGCCTGGCTACGTCACCAAACGACCGCCTACGACTCCCTCAAGATCGCAAGAGTCAAAGGCCGCCGCCGCGAAGTGCGCCGCGAGCTTGCGGAACGTTCCCGCGAATTGCTGGACGCGTACCGGCGCGGAGATGAGCCGAGCGTGCGTTGTCCGTTGGCGCGCGCGCTTGG
>CALCXM010000115.1 GCA_937905825.1 uncultured bacterium | reverse complement strand
AAGCGAGGGACAAGTGAGGTGTTCGGATCTTCTTCAAAGTGGGGACTCCAGGGACTGGAATCCACAATACCCGAAGATCGGCGATCGCGGTGTTCCTCCAAATTCGGCCCTGGGAACGGGACTTTTCGGGGAGTTCCGAGCCTTCCAAACCCTCACCGACCCCCTGATTCCGATCATTCACTGGGGGAGGCGAGAAGACGAAGGCGGCCGCCAGCCGGCCTGGGCCTAAGAAGGCGGAAATAGCGGCCTTTTACGTGCCCCCCCAAAGGAGCGGAAAACCCTCCCTGCGGCCCAGAAAGAGGGTTTCGGCCGACTCGAAGGCGGCCATCAGCAAGCATTTCACCCTTAGGAGTGACAATTGAGCCATATCAAGACCCGCAAGTCTGCTTTATGCTCGGATCTCAGATTCCCCCTTCCAATCCCCTCTCTGTAGCCAACGCCCCCCACCCCGGAGGATTCCCATGAGGACCCTATCCGTCCAGCTCTCCCGCGCCCTGCTCGGCGCCGCTCTTCTGACACCAATGCTTGCCGCCCAAACGGGAGTGTCGGGGCAAGTCGTCAACGCCAACACCCTGCAGCCAATCCCGAACGCAATCGTGACTTGGCAAGCCACCACAGAGACCACGCTCAGTGCAAGCGATGGAAGCTTTCATTTGCCCGGAGCGATCGGAAGCAACTTGGTGATCGTCGGCGCATTGCGTGAGTACTACCACGGTTCGATCGTGGTCTCCAGCCCAGCCACAGGAGTGACGATTTCGCTCGAGCCACTCGGCCACGTGAACGATCCGAACTACTCATTCCAGGAGCCCATTCAGTGCTCGATCTGTCACCCGGATCAATTCAATCAGTGGAACAACTCGCCCATGGCCAGAGCGGGCTTCAACACTTGGGTTTACGACATCTACGATGGAACGGGCAGCGCCGGGGGCATGGGGGGCTTCGTCTACACCCGTGACTCGATTCACGCTGCGAGCCAACCCAACTCTGAATGTGCTTCCTGCCATCAGCCGGAACCTTGGATCCAACAACCCTTCAAAGCACTCGACCCGATCACGAACATCTCCAACGGAAGTGTTCACGGCATCTCCTGCGAGGTCTGCCACAAGATCGGCGACGTCGACGAGACCAAGCCCAACTACCCGGGGATCTGGCCAGGTATCGTCAAGTTCGATCAGCCCGCGAGCCCGCTCGTCGATCACCAGGTGACCTACGGCGTCCTGAAAGATGTGAGCTACGAGAGCCCGCAACAGATGCGGCCTTCGTACAACCCAGAACTCGTGGCCGAGACTTGCGCCGCTTGCCACCAAGACAAGAACGATCCCGACGGGGACGGCCTCTTTGAGGAAGCCAACGGAATCATCAGCGAACCGACCTACCTGGAATGGACCGCGAGCTCGTACTCCAACCAGCAAAGCCCGAACTACGCGTCCTGTGTCGACTGTCACATGCCGTCCTATGGCGCCACGGCGGCTTGTGAAACTCCCGGGTACCCCGCTCCCAATCGCGATCCCGAGACAATCCGTAGTCACGACATCCGCGGCACAACCCCGTATTTCCTTGAGAACGCGGTGGAGATGTTTGTGGACACGCAGCGCGACGCAAGCGGCCTCGACGTCCAAGTGGAAGTCCGCAACTCCTTGACCGGGCACTCTGTTCCGACGGGTGTCACTGTCCGGAACGTGGTTCTGGTGGTCGATGTCGTGCGCAGTTCTGACGGCCAGGTCCTCACCCACCTCGGCACCCAGACGGTGCACGCACTCGGTGGCGTTGGAAATCCGGCCCAGGGCTACTACGCGGGCTTGCCTGGAAAGATCTTTGTCAAGCACAACGAGGATGCCCTCGGGCAAGGCCCAACTTTCTACACGGACGCGGCTGCCATTCGTTGGGACACCCGCATCAAGGCGGAGACCTCCGACTTCACGAGCTACCGTTTCGCGGCTCCTCCCGGAACGGGCGAGGTCGAAGTGCGTGCGCGCTTGATCTATCGCCGCGCGTTCCGCTTCTTGGTGGACGCCAAGCAGTGGACCACCGATGGCCATGGCAACCCGCTCGAGGACATCCAAGCTCCGCACTTTGGACACCTCATGGAAGAGGTCGTTGCGCACTCTCAGGAAGTCGGCCCTGGGTCCAACTACTGTAGCTCCACGCCCAACTCCACGGGCAACACGGCCCGCATCAGTGCAACGGGCAGCACCTCCATCGCCAACAACGACTTGGTGTTGGTGGCGTCCAACCTGCCGGACCCTGCCTACGGAGTCTTCTACCTCGGAACGAGCACGGCCTCCACACCGATCTTCGATGGAACGTTGTGCGTGGGTGGAATCATTGGGCGCTTCTCAGTGATCGGACCGAGCGCCGGCTCTGTGGTCAGCCAACCGGTGGACAACCAGAACCTACCGGGCGGCCTGCAAGCCCTCTCGGGAACCACCCTCTACTCCCAGTACTGGTTCCGCGACCGCGATAGCGTCGGTACCCAAGTGAACTTAACGGACGGCTACCAGGTGGTCTTTGTCCCGTAGGGAATCGCGACGGGTCGATCCTTCGACCGGCTCGTTCCGCAAACAATAGTTGCCCCGTGGCTCCTTCAGGCCACGGGGCAACTGCCTGTCTGGCGCGCATCCCGATCCGGGGGGTTCAGCGCAAGCGGCTTCTCGGTGCCGCGACGGCATTCCCTGGCCAAGGGGCCCGAAACCAGCGCTCCAATGGGCTCCGCAGGCTTTTAGATCACGTCCTGCACGCCGACGTTCACCTTGCGCAGCAAGCGGGCCAACTCAGCGCGCTCGCTGCGTGTCAGGCCTTCCAGGCAAGAACTCGCGTCGGACATGCGGGCCCCAAGAATCCCATCCACAATGCGCTTGCCCTTAGCGGTCAGGGAGACGAGCAAGCTGCGGCGGTCCGTGCTGGCCGCCCGACGGCGAACCAGCCCCCTTTCCTGCAGACGATCGAGCCGATGAGTCATGGCCCCGGACGTCAACTGGGCCGAACGGCACAGCTCGGTCGGGGTCAGACCGTTCGCTGCGGAGCGACGCAGGGTGGAGAGCACTTCGAATTCGAAAGGCAGCAGGCCGGCGGGCTCCAGGATGCCCTTCAGGCGCTCTGAGAGCGTGCCTGAGAGGGATAGCACGCGCAAGACGACGGCCATGCCGGAACGGTCCAGCTCGGGCTTCAACAGCCCCCACTGGTCCATGATCTCATCCACCGGGTCGCGCTTGATCTGCATGCCCCGCAGAATAGCTGTGCTCCTGGGGCCTGGGCCAATTTCTCGCCAAAAAATATCTTGACGTAAAGCAACTTGACGTCGAGAGTCGAATTTCCGACGTGTGAGGCAGGGGCCTCGCACACACTCATATCACCCATTGGTAATCGCCATGAGCAAGAGGAAACGAGTCAGTCGTAATGAGGATCGCCTGGAGCCCTTCTGGGAGGAGTCCGAGGACTTCTACGGAGAGTGGGAACCCCTTGATGAAGAGGAGGACGTCGCCGACGAACCTTCCACCTTCTTGAAGGAGCGCGAACGAGGGCAACGGCGCCGTGAGGCGCGCCGACGTGATCACAAGTACGACGACTCCCCCCCGTGGAAGCGACGATTCGGCTGAGCATTGCTTCTATCAATCACTTTCTGTGCGGACCCCAGCGCATTGCGCTGGGGTCCTTTTTCGTTGGCCCCGTCTAGCCTGCTCTTTCGCGAATCCTAAACTTTCAGAAGTTTCTGAATGTTCAATACATTGGACCTCGAAGCCCAGGGCACCGACCAGCTCATTCAAAACAGTTCCGTACAACTACTCGTCGCCTGTGGCGCCCTGCTCAGCGGGCTCGGATGCGTCGGTGGGTTCCTGCTGAGACTCGTGCAGCGTTACGAAGCTCAGCGGGTCTAAGGACGATCACCGAGTCCGACTTGCCGGGCCATCTACCCTTTCCAGCCAAATCACATGAACCCCATCACCCTATTTCTCGCGGGCGCCGGCCTCAGCATGTTGCTCTCTTGGATACTCGTTCACGTTCTCCGCAAGAGCCTGGTCGACTTGTTGGAGGAGCTCTGGGCAAGCCGCTCACGCGCTGGATTTTGGGCAGCGGTGGGCTGCGTGATCATCTTGCTGCTCGGCACCTTCGGCGGGACCACCAACGGGGGCTACTCGCGAGCCGGGGAGTTCACTTCGGAACGTGGGTTCTTCGCCCTCGTTACTCAGTTGCGCTCCAGCCTCCTTGGATTGTTCGGTGCACTCATGGTTGTCTCCATGACCGTCATGATCTTCATGGGCCGAGTCGACCGCGCGCGGGGCTCCGCAGAGCAACGGCAAATGGCCAAGGCCTTTGACGATTTCGATCGTTCCAAGCACTAGCCTGCCCTCCCACTCCCCAGATGCTCGCCACCCTTGCCATCGGAGCGCTACTCGGCGCCAGCGTGCTGCTTACGCTCCTGCCCGCCGCTCGTCCTTGGCTGATCGAGAGCTGTCGCGGGGAAGAGCGGGCGCGCTTCTGGACGCGCTTCATCGGACTGGCGATCTCCTTCGGAATCCTGGTGGGGCTCCTTTACGCGCGAGTCTTCGGGGATCGATTCCTGCTCCTCGACTGGGCCCTTGAGCCCCAGGAAGAGCTGCATCGCATCGCCGTCGGCTTGCGCATGGCCCTGCAATTCACCGGGGGAATCCTGGTTCTCATGTGCCTCTGGGCGGCGGCCTTGGACGGAGACCCCAGTGGGAAATGAAGCCGAGGCCCGCGCCCCTGGGGACGCCGGCCTCGGCTACCTAACCTCGCAACAGACCTCGCCGCTTACTTCACAAGCTTGCGGAAGCCGGCTTCCATGGTCTCGATCAACTGATCGATCTCTGCCTCGCCCATGGCCGTCGAGAGCGCGGCGGAGCAGGTGTTGATCATCAGGATGCCATTGTCGAAGAGGTGGTCCAGCAACACTTTGAGCTGCTGGTTCTCCTCCGCGCTCGCGTACGCCTCCCGGTAGTTGCGGGGGGGCGCCGCCTTGAAGTGCACGCGGAACATCGAACCACCGCCGGTCACGCAAGCCTTGATGCCGGTGCGTGCGATGGCGGCTTCGATGCCCGTAACCGCTCGCTGCTGCAAGGCGTTCAAGCGCGCCACCGCCGGCTCGTCGAAACGTCGCATGGAAACCAAGCCAGCGGTCAGCGTGATCGGGTTGGCCGAGAAGGTGCCCGAGTGCGGAAACAAAACCTTGGCGTTGAGCGGGTTCATGACGTCCATCACGTCAGCGCGGCCCGCGAGGGCTCCCACGGGAAAGCCACCGCCGATCGCCTTGCCCATGGAAGTCAGGTCCGGTTGGATGCCGTACCACGACTGGGCGCCGCCAAACTCCGAGCGGAAGGTGATGACCTCGTCAAACACGAGCAAGACATCATTAGCGGTGGTCCATTCGCGCAAGGCCTTGACGAACTCAGCGTCCGCCGGCTTCAAGCCCACACGGTGCGGCATGGGGTCGATCAGCACGCAGGCCAGTTCGTGCTTGTGCTCGTCGAGTAGCTCTTGAGCGCGCACCGGGTCGTTGAACGGAATCACCACCACGTCGTCGAGAGCGGCTTGCGGCGTCCCGTGGGAGACGGCCACTCGCGCGGGCCGCGTGGCATCCCCCCAGGTCGCTGGACTGGAAGCCTGACTGACTTCCGCGTAGTCGTAGAGTCCGTGGTAGGCCCCTTCGACCTTGGCGATCTTCGGGCGACCGGTGAATGCGCGGGCGGCCTTCAGCATGCCCATGACCGCCTCGGTGCCCGAGTTCACAAAGCGCAACTTGGCGAACGCTGGGCTTCGGCTGCAGAGATACTCCGCGTAGTCCACCTCGACCTCGGTGGCCAAGGTGAAGGCCGAGCCGCGTCCTAGCTGCTCGGTCACCGCAGCAACCACTTCCGGGTCCGCGTGACCGTGCAGCAGCGCCGCCATGTTGTTGGAGAAGTCGATGCGCGTGACCCCTTCAATGTCCGTGATCAGGCAACCCTTGCCATAGGCAGCGTAAGCCGGGTGCGGAGAACGCAACACCGTGTTGCGACTGACTCCGCCGGGCAGGGTACGCAGGGCCCGTTCATAAAGAGCGGCGCTCTTGGACATCTCCGAGGTCTTGGTGGGGCTTGTCATCCGATTGTTCCGGCGTGCTACGCGCGGGTTGCGTTGGTGGGGGATTCAGACATGGACAGGAGCGGCGCCCCGGTCCGTTCTTTGACGTACTCGAAGTCCACGCCGGGGGCCAACTCGACGAGTTGGAAGCCTTCGGAGGTCACTTCGATCACGGCCAGGTCGGTGTAGATTCGATTCACGATACCGAGCCCGGTCAAGGGGAACGTGCAGTGCTCCACTAGCTTGGGTTCCCCGGTCTTCGTGCAGTGTTGCGTGACGACGTAGATGGCCTTGACGCCGGCCACGAGATCCATCGCTCCCCCCACAGCCGGGATGGCCTCCGGGCCGCCGGTGGACCAGTTGGCCAGGTCTCCGTTGTTCGCCACTTGCAAGGCACCCAAGACGCAGAGGTCCAAGTGGCCGCCGCGAATCATGGAGAAGCTGTCCGCGTGATGAAAGTAAGAGGCTCCCGGCAGGGCCGTGACCCGCCGCTTGCCCGCGTTGATCAGTTCGGGCTCGCCTTCCCCTTCCGCCGGGGACGGCCCCATGCCGAGCAGGCCGTTCTCCGTGTGATAGATGAACTCCCGCCCTTCCGGCACGTAGCGCGCGATCAGCTCCGGGATGCCAATGCCTAGGTTCACGTAGGAACCATCTGCGATGTCGACGGCGACCCGTTGGGCCATCTGCTCTCGCGTCCAACCGATTTGCGGTTCGGCGTTCTGTTGTTCAGCGCTCATGAGGGCTCCGTGGGCGGATAAGAAAGGCCCTTCGCGACCAGTTCCGATTCGTGGGCAGGGTTCGCCACGTGCACCACGCGGTTCACGAAAATACCGGGGGTCACGACCGTCTCCGGATCCATCTCACCGGCATCGACGACCTGGGCAGCTTGCACAACAGTCACCTTGCCAGCCATGGCCATGATCGGAGCGAAGTTGCGCGCCGTCTTGTTGTAGATGACGTTGCCATAGCGGTCCGCTTGCAAGCCCTTGATCAGGGCGAAGTCCGCACGCAGACCGTATTCCAAGACGTACTCGCGCCCGTCAATGGTGCGATGCTCCTTGCCTTCGGCGAGCGGCGTGCCCACGGAAGTCGGTGTGTAGAACGCGGGGATGCCAGCGCCGCCCGCACGAATGCGTTCGGCGAGAGTCCCCTGGGGCACCAGTTCCAGCTTGGTCTTGCCGGAGTGATAGAGCTTGGGAAACACCGTCGAGTTGGTCGTGCGCGGGTACGAACAGATCATCTTCGCCACGCGCCCAGCCTGGATCAAAGCGGCCAAGCCGACTTCCCCACTGCCCGTGTTGTTGTTGACGACCGTCAGGTCGGTGGAGCCTTGGTCGATCAGCGCGTGGATCAGCTCGATGGGGCTTCCGGCTTCCCCGAAGCCCCCGATCATCACCGTCGCGCCGTCGAACACGCCTTCCAATGCTTGCGCACAGGAGGCCACGCGTTTGTCGATCATTTCGCTGGTGCTTGTGCAGCCGCAGCTGCGTCCTTGGCTTTGTCGACGCGGGCGTAGGCGAAGAGTCCGGCCTCGTCGTAGATCACGCGGTCCTTGTACCCGTCAAACCAGATGGCCTCGGGGTTGCGCGCCACGATGCAAACCTTGCCGCGGTCCGGGGCGGAGGCCGCGTTGCGCAGGATCTTGAAGATCACGACGCCGTTCTCCGTTCCAGGCACACCGGGGATCGGCTGGGAGGTGACGGCGCACACTTCAGTCTTGCCCTTGTAGTGGGTGATCGAGAGGCGCGCGTGGGTTTCGACGCCCGAGAGGCCCTTTTGCGATTCGTTCAGAATGCGCCAAGCTTCCTCGATCGGGACGTTGAAGGCACGGTGGGCGATGATGTCGCGACCGCAGAAGAAGTAGTGGTTGTTGACGCCGACGCGCTTGAGCGCGCGCTGCATGACGCGCAAGGCGTCCGGGTCGTTGTTCACGTTCTTGATGATCGGGGACTGGTTCTCAATCGACATCCAACCGCGAGCGGTCAAGCCCTCCATGGCGCGCTGGGTATCCGGGTGCCATTTAAGGATGCCGCTGCCTTGCTCGATGTAGTTGCCCGCGTCATCCTTCATCAGGAATTCATCCGGATGGTTGAAGTGGATCATCAAGCGCAAACCGACGTCCGGGTAAGCGGCGTGCCAGTTGTCCAACATGGTCAGGAAGTTCTGGTCGAAGCGCTTGGGGAAGAACGCAAGCTCCTTCGTTCCAATGCGAATGGACTCGATGCCCGCTTCCGCAAGAGCGCCGAGCCAGGCGGCGATCTTCGAATTGGAGAGCACCATCGGATCCCCACCGGAAAGCAGGATCTCGCGCAGCTTCTCGCGGCCGGACTTGGGATGCACTCCCCCATTCTCCTCAACAGCTTTGTTGTGGGAGTGAATGTAGTTCACGATCTCCGGGATCTGCGCCAGGCCTTTCTTAGCGACCGTTCCGTCTTGACGCTCAATCTCCTTGCGACTGATCAGCTCCTCGCGGTAGCAGAAGCGGCAGTGTGCGGAACAAGTGGAGATCACATACATCAAGCCCATCTCGTACTTGTGCAGCAGACCTTCCACCGGGCTGTAGTCCATCTGGTAGCCGGGGTCCGCGGCACCTTCCAGGTTCTCCGTCTCTTCCGGCGTGGCCTTCACCAGGTTGCGGATCGGCTGGCTGTGCAGACTGAGATCGAAGTAGTGCTGGGTGGTCTTGACCGGCATGCGGTGCTCCACGTCGCGCTCGGTGCCTTTCAGGGCTGCGAGCTTCTCCAACTCTGCCTTCGTGTACATCACCTTGACGCCCTCGGGCACGCGCTCGTTCAAGAAGGGCGCCAGGCCGTTGATGCTGTGACGTTCGTACTTCGAGTCCACAACGGTGTCGAGGAAGGCTTGCTCCTTCGCGGTCGGGACGTATCTAGGGGTATCGCTCATCGGGCTGCAACTCGCAGGGTGTGGGTCCTCGCTAGGGCGAGAATGGAGAAGGGCAACAGCACACACGTTGGCCGGGCGCGCCGTTGGAGGGATCTAGCTGACGGATCTGTAACAAGATGGACAGAACCTGGCGAGAAAAGTACCATCTGGTTCAACTGCACGCCACCCATGACCATCCCGAATCTCATCGCCAACGCTGGCGAGCGCCTAACCCCCACCGAGCGCCGGATTGCGGAGGCTGTGCTGCTGGAGCCGACCCTGCTGGCCTTTGGGACCGTTTCGGACCTGGCGGACCGGGTGGGCACGAGCCGGCCCTCGATCGTGCGCTTCGCCACCAAGCTCGGTTTTCAGGGCTACACGGACCTCCAGGAGCATGTTCGAGAGGACGTCTCCCTCAAGCTCTCGCGCCCGGGGGATCGAATTCGGCACTCGGAGAGCTCCATGGGGCCCGCGCGCCTGGCCATGGAGCGCGCCCTCGCCAGCGTTTTCGAGGCCCTCGGCGACGGAAAGCTCGAACGTCTCGCGCGCCCCATCGTGGAAGCGCGCAACGTCTGGATCCTGACCGGCGAAACCTCCCGCGCCGGGGCCCACGCCCTGCAGAGTGGTTTGTCCATGGTGCGTTCGAACGTGCGCTTGATCGAGGAGCACTCCAGTGGCCGAGACCTCTCGAGCGCGACCGCAGGCGACGCCGCTGTCGTGCTCGACTTCGCCCGCTACCGCCGCCACTCGATCAGCGCCGCCCAAACCCTCGCGGACCAGGGCGTCAAGATCGTCGCGATCACCGACGGCCCCTTCTCACCCCTCGCCTCCCTCACGGAGAACTGGTGCGCCTTGCTCGTCCCCGGCATCGGCCCCTTTGACAGCTCCGTGCCCGCCGTGGCCGTCGCCGAGTTGCTCGTCGCCCACGTCGCGCACCAACTGCACGACGAAGCCCAAGAGCGCATCGACCGCACGGAAGCGCTCTGGGAAGCGACGGGAACCTTTTTGGAATCCAGGGACGACTCGGCGTCATAGACGGACGGCGCGGACGCCTTGTGGTCTTGCCTGGGTAGCCCGACTGCTCGCTCAGAAACGACGGGCTCCTAACTCAGCTGGCGAGCGAGTGAGCGCGCCCTACGGCAACCAGATCAGTTGCAGGCCATTGCTCAGGTTGAATCCTGAACCTTGGCCTGCGGCGCAGGGGGTTGGTTCGTCGCTGGGGTCGCGGTACCAGTGCTGGTACAGGCGAGCATCGCCGGCGCTCACGAAACCCGTGGCGGCCAGGGGCAGGGTGGTTGTCGAGCAGCCCTCGTCATTGGAGAACACGACCTCCAAGCGCACGATGGACCCGCCCGTGCAACGCACGCCGTCGCCGAAGGGCGCGCCTTGCCCGCTGCCCATGACTGCGTCCCCTTGGATGAAGACGCCAACTCGGTTGGGCACGCCTTCGATGGCGGAGAGCACGAAGTCGTCGGTTCCCACGCTAAGGGTGCCCGAGCCGGACAGTTTGCTGCCGTTGGAGTTCGCGCTGTTGCCGCAACCATGTCCAGGGGCTCCGCCGTTGGAGCAGGGGCAGGTGCCGTTGCTTGCGTCGCCGAAGCAGAAGGCCGTTCCCGTCGTGGCTCCGTTGGCTCCACCGGCAAGCCAACTGAACAGGTTGATGGCGTATTGACGGTTGTCGAAACGGTGAATGGAGGTGCCCGCGCCGTTCTGGTTGAAGAAAGTGTTGCGATCGAAGTGGCCGGCCACGCGGCCCATGCCCGCGCTCACGACGACCAGTGCTCCGTCGTCCACCGAAACTGGCACGACGGTTCCGCCCGAGGGATTGTTGTTCAGGCGTTTGGTGTTCTTCGCTTTTGCGAGGACCACTGGATTCAGGCCAGAGGTTGCTGGACGAACGGTGATTGGGGAGACGCCCTCTCCATCGAACTCGTTCACGTCATCGGCCGTTCCCGGCAAACCGTCCGGGCCGATCAGGATCGGGTGGTTTCCCATGTCGGTCCCATTCACGACGTAGTCCCCGGCTGCGCGCTTGAGCGTGTAGGTTCCGAGGTCTTGGTTCATGATCATGCCGAAGCGAGTCAAGAACGGCTGATCCGAGGTGGGTGCGTCGCCCCAGTAGCTTCCCCAGTTCGCGTCGCTGATAACGAGCAGCCCTCCGCCCTGCAGAACGAAGTTCTCGATCCCATCCACTTGGGCCGTCGTGTAGTCGGCGTTGTTCGATCCCAACACGACGATGTCGTAGGGAGTCAGGTCGAAGGTCGCGAAGTCGATCGGCGTGTTGTTGGTCGCGGGGCCCTCGATCACCTGATCGCAGACAAAGCCATTTTGCGCCAGGGTTTGGGCGAGCGTGCCCCAGCCATGGTTGCCGTTTGACTCGCTGAAGTTCTGAATGTCGCCAAGGTGTTCATCCCAGCCCCCCTCGAGAAAACCACCGGTGCCTGAACCGCCTCGAACGAATAGGACGCGCGCGTGGGAACAGTCCGGGACCGTCGGTGCCAGCGCGGCGATAGTGAGGAGTAGACTTAGCATGGGGGGGGTATTCGTTGATAGAAGCTGCCGAGAGCGATGACGTATCGAACGCACCACCGAGGTCTAAGGACTCAGACGTCGTTGGAATCGCTTTGGAAGCGTAGTTCGCGGCCCAAAACCGAGAGCGATACGCAGGTGTAGCGCGTGACAGGCTGCCGGGCTCGAAAGGACGAAATTGCTCAATAGAGCCCTTCCGAAGCACCATCAATCGCCTTCTGGCAGGCCAGAATTTAGCACGGCCTGGATAAACCTGCTGACGTTGCCCCTAATTGCCCGTAGTTCGAGGCGATTCCCGCGCTGCTATCGACAGCTGGATGCCCCAGGCACTCCAACAGCGCACAACTCCAATCCCCACAAGCCCCCGATCCAACTCCAAGCCGATCGTCATCATGAAGAACCTGCCCTTCCTCCTCACGGTCAGCAGCGCGACAGCCCTCGGACTTCTCCTCGTCAAACTCTGCCTCGGATCCTTGCAAACCGATCAGCCACCGGAAGTCATGACGAGCCATTTCGTCGGGCTCCAGCAGCTCTTGACCCGCGGCGTGCCGCTCGTGTTCCTGCTGCTTTTGGCGATCCAAACCTGGGCCTACCTACGCCGCGCAAGTTCGGGATCGTGGTTCGTGCTCGCCTGGTTGTTCTTCGCCGCCTTCACAGCCATCGACTACGTCTGGCTCAGCGACGTCGTGTTCCATCACACGAAAGACACGGGAACTTGGCAGGGCGGATTCAACGCAATGGGCATCATCGGCGCAGCCCTCATCGGAGCCGGCGGCCTAGCCAGTGCGACCTGCTATGTGGCAGTGCGAGCCCGGCGCTTGCGAGCGCAGGACGTCCACGGCTCGGGCTTGAACAACTAGCGCGGACCGGCGCACGCTTGATGAGTTGGCGGGCCCGCTAGCGATAGTAGGCGTAGGCCGTGCCGAGGATGGTGATCCAGAAGGTTCCGCCGATGAGCCAGGCGGTGGTGCGGTGGTCGCTGGCGGGGGTGCGGCCCGTGAGCTTGAGGAAGAGGTGACCGGGCAACAAGATGACGCGTTCGACAAGAAACGCGGTCAGTGCCTCGAGCAGGTCGTGGAGGAGGAACTTGAAGAGGCCGTCGAGCACGATAGAGGGGGCGGGAATTGGAAACGGGGGGATGGCGACGAGACGGACCGTTTCACACAGAGGGGACGGGTCCATTCAGACGAGAATGTGTCTCTTGAGCGCAGAAGCGTCCGATCACTTAGGAAGCGCTGAGATGTCCACCTCAACAAGGGGCACAGCGGGGACTCGTTCTAGAACGGGGACGTCCTCGGGCAGGGGCTTCCAATGGGTTGCGCCGTGCTCCTTGAACCAGTTCTTCCACTCCTCGGCGTCGTCGAGCCCGGGGCCGGGGAACTTGGCGACTCCCTTTGCCTGGACGGCTTCTCCCAAGGCCAAGGCGATGCGATCGAAGTCCGTCTCTCTTAGCTCGCGGTCCATGCTGAGCCATAGATCAAGCACCGATGGAGAGCCCGACTGGCCGTAGCGCGCGGGGATCTTCTTGCGGGTCAAGAGCGACGCCAAGTCCTCCTGGAACTCGATCACAGCCTCCAAGCCCTCATAAGATCCCAAGTTCAGCAGCCCACCCGCGGCGGCCAGATCCAGCAAGGCATTGGCCTTGGGCAAAGACTCCTCCAACAAAGAAATCAGCTGCGCTTCGCAGCGCTTGTCGGGCAGCGCCCCGATGCTGCCGAGCAACTTGACGGCGTAGGAAAGATCAGCAGGGAACGAGCGGATCTTGTCGAACACGGCGGTGCTCTTCTTCGAGAACTGGCCCTTGTACTTCTCGGTCAGCTTCAAGTCGGACTTGTATTTGTCGAGGCCTTTCTTCGCCTGCTTCCACGCGCTCATCAAAGCCTTGACCGTCTCGTCGGGATGCTGGCCCTCCAACAACAACTCCAGGCTCTCTTCGCGAACCGTAAGGTCGTCGTCTTCAAGCCCTTCCGCCAGGAATTTGGCCACATCTCGGGAGGGCGCGGCAGCATGGGACTTGGTGAGCATGGCCGCCTTCTTCAAGGCTCGCCTGCGGTCGCGAGGATCCACCTGCTTGAACTCGCGCTTGGCCTCCGAAAGGACCTCTCGCTCGCGCTCCTCATGCTGCGCGCAGAGCGCCGTTGTGCTCGGTGTGTAGGAGCAGTCGGTGCAGTCTCCGAGAGGCGCGGACTTGCCACTGGCGGGGACCAAGCTGAGCAACAAGAACAGAGTCGATGAAACCAAGGACATGACAGTTGGAGCGCTGATGTCACGCCGGACCAAGCAGGAGCGGCGAGACGAGGATGAAGGGAAGCAGGAAACTCAGGCCCGATTGCGTCTGCGAGGTCGGGAGCCCCGCGACGCCCGCGACGGATCCGGGGATGGAAAACACGGCTTGCCTAGTGTGCGTCCAAGGGAGCCAAAATCGTCGAGCTCCCCTGCGATAACTTTTCGGGCACCCGGACGCGGCAGTTCGTGCCAAAATATCCCGCCCAGCCGGTCTTTCCGGTGGAGAATTCAGGGATCCGTACGATAGCTATGCGCTTACGGACACCCACTGACACAGGCCCGTTATCCCCCCCAACAGCCCCCAGTATCCTATGTTCCGTCCTGCAGGCCTCCTGGCCGCCCCCCTCCTTCTTGCGCTCGGGAGTAGCGCCTTCGCTGACGTTTTGGTGCTCGATCCGAGCCAGGACAACACGCTCTACGAACAGACTGCCGGGGCCACCTCCAATGCAATCGGCGAGTACGTCTTCACGGGGACGACCAACAACGGGCGCATCCGTCGGGCTCTCCTGCAGTTCGACGTGGACGGAAACATCCCGGCCGGTTCCACGATCAACTCGGTGAGCTTGAAGCTCACCATGTCCATGACCATCGCCGGCAACCAGTCAGTTCGCATGCACCGCACTTCGGCGAGTTGGGGCGAAGGGATCTCCGACGCGCCGGGCGAAGAGGGTGGTGGCGACGCTTCCTCCCCTGGAGACGCCACTTGGATTCACCGCATGTACACCGGCACATTCTGGAACAACCAAGGGGGCGACTTCTCCGCAACCGTGAGCGCCACGCAGACCGTGGGCGGCAATGGCGCTTACACCTGGAGCGCTGCGCAACTCGCCACGGACGTGCAAGACATGCTCGACAACCCGGGCGGAAACTTTGGTTGGTTGCTCAAGCACTCGAACGAAGTCCCCAACCCCACGGCCAAGCGTTACGGCTCACGGGAGAACCCCGTCGCGAGCAGCCGTCCCAAGTTGACCATCGACTTCACCCCGCCGACCACGTGCTCGGTGACGAGCTTCTGCTCTTCCACGCCCAACTCTTCTGGCGGCGCGGCGATCATCTCCCAAAGCGGAAGCTGCGTGGTTTCGGCCAATTCCTTCGTCTTGAGCGCCACGACGGTGCCCAACACGGTGGGCCTCTTCTTCTACTCCCAAGGGCAACTGAACGGCGGAATGGGTGCGCCCTTTGGAAACGGTCTGCGCTGCATCGGCGGGGCGGGCACGCCTCTCGTGCGCATGACTCCGACCTTTCCTAGCGGAAACCTGCTGACAACAGCGGTCGACTTCAACACCCTGCCGAACAACGGACAGATCCTGCCCGGGTCCACCTGGAACTTCCAAGCTTGGTTCCGCGACCCGCCTGCGGGCGGAGCTAGCTTTGACACGTCGAACGCGATTCAGGTGACCTTCCTCTAGGCGCAGTCGGCGAAATTCGAACAGGGCCCGGGAGCTTCGGCTTCCCGGGTTTCTTCGCTGGTGGGCGCCCGGCGGGAGTTCTCGCTGCTCGCGGAGCTCTTAGCGGAAGGCTTCCGATTGAACGCTGACGGCGAATGCGTTCCCGGCTCGGAACGGCGAGTGGAGCCTGTGGGCGCTTGACTCGTGACAATGGGCCTGGCGGGTCATCCTTGGCCTCTCAAAGAAGCGCCTGCGAGATGGCACGTGGCTTGCTTAGTGCTGCTCGATGAAGCACCTCCCCATCGCTTGCGCCTTGCTCACCTTCAGCTTCCTGCCCTCCTCCAGCTTTGGTCACGGGGGTCGGTTTCATGGAGAGTTTCCTCTCTCCAAGCCAGAGCCATCCGCGTCCTCCGCCGGGTCGGGAGTTTGCTCCATGCCTGGACCGCACACACCGCGAAGGACGCCCGGGGGTTGCTACAGCCCGAGTGGAGTGGTTCCCGTCCCCGGCCCACTCCCGGACGCCAGCCCCATCGACCGAACCCTCTGGCAGTACTGGTGGGATGTCAATCGAGATCAGTTTGCAAGCCAACCCCGAGCCTCCATAGTCCAGCGGGAATCCATCCTGCATCAACGGGTGGTCCCTGCGATCCTGGCCACTTTGGATTCCAGTCATGAGGAAAACCTCGTCGCCGCCTGCTTGATCGCGCTGGCTAAGATCGGCGAGGATCCGCGCGGGCTGGACCACTCAACCTACCGGCGCATCGCTCTGTTCGTCGGGTCGCCAAAGCAGACCATCGCGGAGAGCGCGACTCTGGCCCTCGGAATTCTTGGGGACGCGCGCGCCATGGAGACCTTGATCCAGCAGCTCGACAACTCTGAACGGAACTCGTCCGTGCGGACTCGGGCCTTCTCGGCCTACGCACTCGGACTGCTCGGCAACCGGATCGTTCTGCCGGAACACAGACAGCGCATCGCAGACGCACTCTGGCGCGCCACCAACATCCCGCTGCAAGAGACGCGGGACGTGCGCAGCGCTGCGTTCCTCGCCATGGGGCTCGTGCCGTTGGAGTCGAATCCGCTGGACTTGTGGAAGGACTATGTGCCGTCCTCCGTTCCGCGCAGCCTGGAAGAGCAAGTCTGTTGGCTGCTGCATGCTTTCACGTCGGAGATGCCCCCCATGCTCCCGTACCTGGCCATCTCCCATGCCCCGCGCTCCATTGCGGAGCTAATGAAAACAGCCGACGGTGCACAACTCAAAGAGCACGTTGTCGCCGCCGTTGCCCCCTACGTCACCAAGCGCGGAATTCTAGGGGAACGCGAGAGACGCCAGAGCGCGGCGCTGCTCTTCGGCATGATCGGCGACTGCGATGAGGATCCGGCCGACGTTCGAATTCGCGAATGCCTCACTCAAGCGACCGGTAACGCGGATTTTCAAGTCAAGGTCTTCAGCCTGATCGCTCTTGGCCAAGTCGGCACGCGCTCAGGATCCGGGTTCGGCGCGATGGAAGGCAGACGAACCCTTCGAGCGTTCCTAGGTCAACACCTCGAGCGCGGGAAGACGCAGATGAAGCCCTGGGCCGCCTTGAGCGTTGGCGTCATGGAACGCGCCCTGCTGAAGCAGTCCGGGGAACGCGACAGCGAGTTCCTGGTTCCACTGCTCAATGCGCCTGCTGGGCATCCCCGGGACAACGGCCTCCCCACAACCTGCAAGATCGCTTGCGCGATTGCCTACGACGAGATTCCCGCAGAACCCATCCAGGGACTCGCCATGGATCAAGCGACGCTGGCTGAAGTGCTCGACGCTCTCGTTGACCAAGAGAACGGCTTGCACTCCCCCACCACCCTCGTGATTGCCCTCGGCGTGCTCGGCGACAAAGACTCGACTTCTTGGCAGACCAAGTACTCGCTCAACCTCAACTACCGGGCGTGCACAGACACCTTGGCGGACAGCTTGGGCAACGGGCTGCTGAATCTGTACTAGTTCGCGGAGTTGCCGGACCTGCAAGGGTTCGCCGACGAATGAGCAGGGCCCGCCATGCAAGCGCATGGCGGGCCCTGCTCGTGCGAACTTTCCAGCGGTTAGTTCGGGACCGCGCGAATGCGCAGGTTCGTGATGCCGCGCACCCGGCCAGCGACGGCCGGGTCGTGGTTGGCGAGCTGTTGATCAAAGACCACGGCGAAGCGCACCATGTCCGGCTGGGGGCTGAAGCCGTTGAGTTGAGCGGGGTGTCCAACGAACGGAGTCAGGGAATCCACCGCCACTGCGGAACTCGTCAGGTCCACATCGCAGTAGTCACTGATCGATTGCGCGCTCTTGACTCCTTGGAAGCGCAGCGCCACATAGGAACCGGTCGCCAAGCTCGGCTCATTGTGGTTCAAGGTCATGCCGAAGTACGTCGCGAAGTCCAGGCCCCCGAGCAAGGCGCTGGGGTAGTTGGCCTCGTCGTAGCCATCGTTCGGATCGACGGGCGGAATGCCGCGGTACGGGAAGCGGCGCTCCCCCACTCCGGCAACGTCGAAGATCACGTCCATGTTCCAGCCGAACTGGGAAAGGTCCGTGGGCGCGCCGGGCACGTCCGCGACGAAGTCCAAGCGATTGAAGCTCGCCGCCGTTTCGGGACGCATCCAGCAAGACTGCGAACCGGAGTAGCTCTCCGGCCGGTAGGTTTGATCCTCCCACAGGCCGATGGAAAGGATCGGCGCGGAGGTGAAGGGCACGTTGAACGACGGCGTGCCGGGCAAGTAGGGAGCGACGGCGGGACCGAACAGGGCTGCGTCTGAGGCCTGGTTTTGGAAGCCGGTGGTCTCCAAGCGCACGAGGCCGGGGCTGCCCTCGCCTCCCACGGAAAGACCTGCGCCGAGGCCGCCTGCGCCGCCGCTGACGTCGAGCCGGCCAGCAGCGGAGGCCAACTGGATGACTTGCGATTGAAGTCGAATTGCACCTCCGGCGCCCGCGCCGCCGGGGGCAGCGTGGTCACCACAGTCGGGGTCGGCTCCGGATGGATTGGTTCCAGACTGCGTGCAGCCCGTGATCGGCGCGCCGGGGGTCACGGCGCTTCCGCCATCACCACCACGGCAGTCAACGACCCCGGTGACGGACATGCTGCGTCCGGCTGCGATCATTAGCGCCCCACCACCACCGCCACCGCCGGCAGCGCTGTGATCCCAGAGAGGAAACAGGCCCCAGTTGGGCACATGACCACAACCCGGACCCTGGACCGAGTTGCTGCTCGTCGCGTAGAGGGACGCACCGCCTCCACCGCCACCTGCACCACCTCTCAGGTGGCCTGCCCAGAACTCGAGGTTCCGTTTGTTCGTGGGCGAAGCGGGAGATCCGGGGAGCTCCAAGGCGAGACCGGCCGACTGCCCCCCTGGGGTCGGGGGCGGATCGTTGGGAAGCAGTCCCGGCAGAGTCGACGAGAAAGGGGACAGGCCAAGACCCATCCCCCCACTCAAGGCGTAAGCTCCGCCACTACCCGCACCAGCCACCATGGCCACCCGGCACAACGCGCCGGCACCAACAGAACTAAGCTCCAAGTGGGTGAAGCTGGAGTGACTGGAACTGAAGGCCTGCGGAAAACGGGGAGGGTAGTGCTCGCCTCCCCGCCCTTCGGTTCCGTTGAGCTGGCTACCGACGCCCTGACCAGCGGTTCCGTTCTTTTGGGCGCCTGGGTTGTCCATGCCTCCCACGAATTGCCAGGTCACGTTTCCGTTTGCATCCAGACGATCCGCGCCCTTGCCGCCGGCACCTCCTGCGGGCCCGGCGATCGCACCCGCTCCTCCGGCGGCGGTGTCCAGCGCATTCTGATTGTTGAAGGTAGTGAAGCCGGTGCCTGAGTTCGACAGGTGAGGCTCCGGGGTTCCTCCTGTTAAATCGAGAATGCCTTCGTGAACGAGAACGCCGCGCACGAAGACACGACCTGGCCGCGTCCCTTTGAGCACAAGCGTCCCGCCGTCGTCGATGCGCAATTCGCTGAACTCGAAGCCTTGGCGAGCTTGCGTGATGTTCACCCCTGGCCAAGTGTTCTGATTCAAGGGATCGTAGTCCGCCCCCGGTTCCAAGTTGCTCATAATCGAATTGAGCTGTCCGGGCACCGGGAACATCTGGGAGTTCGTGTCAAGCACCAGCGTCTCGTTGGCCCGGATGTGCAGGGAGCCGAGACGACCGGAGCCGCCTCCCTGTCCCGGCGTGAGGCGGCCCGCGCCCCAGGCAGCGCCACTCGCGCCTTCATCTTCAAGTTGTTGGGTCAGGAAGCGCTCAGTGAGCAGGACTTCCGCCGCGGTCCCTTGGGGTCCGCTAGGGTTTGAGAGAACGGGTTGCGCTGCAAAGCAAGCGATGGCTCCGAGCGTGACGAGCGATCGAGTGAATGGAATCGAGCGAGTTGTCATTGGATGCGAGTTGGATCAGCGAAAAAAGGAATTAGAACAGGGAACGCGACTCCCACGATGGGACCTAAGGTCGCAGGCACTTAGGGAGGGAACGTCCCAGGGTAACGGTTCGCGATCCGCGTTTTCATTCCAAACCCAAGGCACAACACTCACGTCTAGGGAAGACTCGGGGCGTGCGAACACGATCAGTATTCGCGAGCAATCGTGAGCATCAGTTTCCGGGAAACGAGTCCATGTCCTCCATCGAAATCAATGCCCCGGCCCGGCCGGCTGCTACACACCGCAATACGTTTGCCTGCGAGGCAAGTGGCCGTTTCAGGGAAACTCCATGCCCACAGGCCGCACCCGCAACTCCGCTTCAAAGCTGGACCGCACTGCAAACCACTCAAGCCAGGCGAAAGGTTTTCAAAAAAAAGTGCGCGGACCGGCGACTCACCACCGGTCCACGCTTCTCACCCTCTTGCTCAGCCTAGATCCCTAGGCCGTGCTCTCGCTGGTCTCTACGGCAGAGTGCACACCCAGCCTTCGCGAACGGACGGGTTTCCGCGGTACCCATAGCCCACGATCGTCTTGCCATCGGCCGAGACGGCCGTGGCGAACCCCAGGCCCCAACTGGACATGTCGACACCTGCTTGGATCATCACCTCGTAGAGGTTGCGCACACCGTGCACGTCGTCCCAGATCACCGGAACGTTCGTTGCCAGATAGCGCGCCCAACCGACCATGGTCTGGCCGTCCGGTGTGATGTCCGTTGCCTCCGTGATTCCCGTGCTGCCCGGCAGATTCGGCAGTTCATGGACACCAGCGGAATCCCAGTAGCAAGCTCGGTGATCCACGCTGAAGCCCGCGGAGTTGAAGCTCACCGTTCCATAGCCGACGATCTTTGCGCCGTCTTCGGAGGCGGCGTTGGCGCGGCTGAAGTGGTAGCCGCCGGGCAAGTCTCCCAGGGAAACGAATCCGTTGATGTCGTCCCAGCGGAAAGCGGTCATGCCTTCTTCCACGGCTCGACTCGCTTCGCCAACAACGACCTTGCCATTGCGCGAAACACCGAGGGCCGTGCTCAAGGTACCGCCCGGGAACAGGCCGAGGCCATGGCCCTGGGTCGTTCCGTCATCCAACCAGAGAGTCGCTTCCGTGTGGGACAACGCACCGACATAGCCACCATGCCGCGTTTCTCCCACAGAGATGGTTCCATCCCCATTGATGGCGAACGCCTCGGCCAATGAGCTTTGAACCGTTGGAGCCAGAGGCGTGAACCCAGTGAAGATGTTGTAGTTGAACCCAGCCGAGCTGAGTCCGTCGAACTTCGTCGTGCCAGCCAACACGAAGCCATCACCCGAGATGTCATGGGCCCCACCGAACGGGGACCCAACGCTCAGGGGTGGATTGCCTATGGCAACCATGCCACCGGCCTTCGTCCAGTAGAAGCCTTGGGTTTCTCCCGGGCTCCCCGAACCCTTGGTCGTGCCACTCACCATGCCGGTGCTGTCCGAGATTCCAGTGCATTCACTCCACTGGTTCTGCGCCGAGTGAAAACCCACCCCGACAAAGGTGGCGACGTCCCCATAGACGGGTCCCGCCAAGCCGAGAAGGAAGAGTGTGTACATCGTTCGTTTGTTGTTGTTCTGCATCGTTCGACTCCAATAGTTAGGGAAGCGTCGCGACCCAGCCGCGCCTGTTGTTTCCGAGATTGCCAAAGCCACAGATCGTCTTGCCATCGGCGGTCACACCGGTGGCTTGCATGAAGAGCTGGCCAAATTGATTGCGCCATGGAGTTAGATCCACTCCACTCGCTTCCAGCATCACCGTCAGGTCGCGAACTCCATTGGTCGCGTCCCAGATGACGGGCATGCGATTCGCGGAACCAGCCACTTGCCCCCAACCGACGATCACCGAACCATCGGGAGTCATGGCCGTGGCTTCGGCAAGTTGGTGACCCGGGGCAATGCCGATGTCGACCATTCCCCCGGTGCGCGTCCAGCGGAACATGCGATGCAAGAAGGGATGGAACTGCTTGCTGCCCCAGCCCGCGATCGTGCTGCCGTCAGCGGAGACGGCGACGGCACGACTGCGCTTGTAGCCCCCCGGCAAGTCCCCCACTTTCAAAGGGCCCAAGCCATTGATCCACATGACCGCGACGTACTCACCGAGGCTCGTGTTGAGGTCCGACTCCCCGACGATCACGCGGCCATCCGCGGACACATCATTGGCCCGACTCCAAACTCCGTTCCCGAGGAAACCGAGTGACGTAGGCTGTCCAGCGTCCCACACCATGGCTTCCGTCAGCGGAACGGGACGGTTCCAGAGCAGTCCCATGAAGTTGCCGTAGCCGACGATTTTCGAGCCACGGTCATTCGACGACATGGCTTCGCCTCCCAGGAAACTGGGCGCGAGACTGAGCTCGCGCACTCCCAAGGCAGGCGTCCAAAAAAAGGGTCGAGGCTGATTGTCCTTGGTCGTGGAGCCCACCGCGAGGTCCCCATCGGGACCGACAGCGCGCACGTGTCCCCACAGATTCTGCGTAGCGAATCCGGGGAGTTCGTGAGCGTAAAGCCCGCCCCGCCAGAGGGCCGCGCCGCGCCCGTCGGGAGTGGCGTTGGAACGGGTGTAGCCTCCAATCAGCTTGCCATTGTCCGCGATGGCGGTGGCTCCAGCAAAGTTCTCATTCGCCGCGGCAATGGCTCCAAGGTCACGGAAAGTCGCTTGCTGGGCGAGGAGAGGTTGGGACACGAGAGTCACGAACAGGGGGATGGCCGCCCACAGGGCGAGCCGGTAGTTGGTCTTCATAGACGCTCCGGGGTTTGGGTTCACTCGGTCCGCGAGAAGCGTCCACGCAACCGGCCACGGAACTCGGATCTTTTTTTTCGCCCTCCACAAATCGACGCTGAGGGAGCTATGTTCCCAGGACCCTATGCAAGACCCGCCCCCTGAACTGATCTCGGAGGTGTACACCCAGCTTCGACGGCTAGCGGCCCACCGCATGGCTTCGGAACCAGCAGGGCACACACTTCAACCGACCGCGCTGGTGCACGAGGTGTACCTGCGGCTTTCCAATGATCGCAGTTCCCCTTGGCAAGACCGCGGGCGCTTGTTTGCGGCGGCCTCGCTCGCCATGCGGCGCATCCTGGTGGACCACGCTCGCAACCGCAAGTCCTTGCGCAGGGGCGGAGGTCACGAGCGGGTGGCCCTCGACGTGGAGCTCTTGGGCAAGACGATCGACGCCGACGAGATCCTCGACCTCGATCAAGCCTTGATCGAATTCGCCAAGGTCGACGCACGCGCTGCCCAGATCGTTGAGCTGCGTTACTTCGGCGGTCTCTCGGAAGAGGAGATCGCCGCTTCCCTCAACGTGGCCCCACGTACCGTGCGTCGCGACTGGGTTGGAGCGCGGCTCTGGCTCTTTCAATGGATCAAGGCTTCCCAGGAGGGATCGGATGTCGAGTAAAGAAAACGCGGGGCAACGCTGGGGCCGGCTAAAGGAACTGATCGGGGATGCCCTGCTCGAACCGGAACCGCAACGCTCCGAGCAGCTGAAGCGTATCTGCGAGGTGCATCCGGAGTTTCGCACCGACATCGAGGCACTGCTCGACGCCAGCTCCGAGTCGGGCAGTTTTCTAGGCAGTCCGAGTCCGGGCATGGCGCGCGAGCCGCTCCCCATGCCAACCGACGGCACGCGCATCGGCGGCTACGAAGTCCAAGGAATCTTGGGGGTCGGTGGCTCGTCGATCGTCTACTGCGCGGAACAGGCGGACCCCCGTCGCATGGTGGCGCTCAAGGTCTTGCTGGACAATGCTCCATCCCCGGGAGCCTTGCAGCGCTTCGCCTTGGAAGCCGAGTTGCTCGCAACCCTTCACCACCCGGCCATCGCGCAAGTGCTTGAAGCGGGAACGAGTGATCAAGGTCGGCCCTGGATTGCGATGGAGTTGGTGCAGGAAGCCAAACCGATCACCGAGTACGTGCGTGCCGCCAAGCTCAATCGTGGGGAGCGCATCCAACTGCTGCGCCGGGTTTGTTCCGCCATCGCCTACGGACATCGCAGTGGCGTCATCCACCGTGACATCAAGCCCCCGAATGTGCTGGTCGATGGCCAGGGACATCCGCGGGTGATCGACTTCGGTGTGGCCAAATTGCAGGGAGCGAGCTCGCAGCTCTCGCCCACCTTGCCGGGCAGCTTCCTGGGCACCTTGACGTACATGAGCCCCGAGCAGGCGTCCGGTCGCGCGAGCGAGATGGACACTCGCAGTGACGTGTACTCCTTGGGAGTGCTCGCCTACGAAGTGCTTTGCGGGTCCTTGCCCTACGATCTCGACGGGCTGCATCTAACCGCCGCCCTCGACTACTTGCGCAATCCGACACCCACCCGCCCACGGGAATTCGGTGTGGTCGGAGATCTGGAAGCGGTGCTTTTGCATGCCCTCGAAGTGGATCCCGACCGTCGCTACGCCAGCGCTGAAGACCTCGCGCAGGATCTCGAGAGCAGTTTGCGCGGTGAGCCCGTGCGCGCGCGCCGTCCCACTTTTGTCTACCACGCCAGGTGCTTTGTCCGTCGCCACCGATGGGGCGTGCTCGCCGCGAGTTTGACCCTGGTGACCGTCTTTGGCGGCGCGCTCGGCTTGAGCCTGCAAACGGCCCGGGTCGAGTCCCGCGAGCGTGCCAAGGCGGAGCAGGTCAAGGACTTCTTGCTCTCGGTGCTCGCCTTGGCGGTTCCGCGCGTCGAAGCGGAGGGCGATTGGCCCCTGAGTTCCATGTTGGAGCGCGCCGGCGAGCGCATCGATGTCGAACTCTCGGACAACCCAAAGGCAGCCTTCGAAGTGCACGCGACAATCGGCAAGACCTGGCGTGATCTGCGAAACTTTGAGCGGGCGGAAGAACATCTGACGCGAGCGCTTCAGCTGGCGCGGTCGGCCTGGGGACCCCGATCGATGCAAGTTGCCGTGGCGAGCAACGCGCGCGCAGACGTCTTGCTCGACGCGCAACGCTTTCACGAAGCCCGCGAACAACTGTTGTCCGGGTTGCAGATCTTCCAGGACCGAGCGGACTCGCGCATTCCCCAAGCCATGGTCGCGCGCAAGCTCGCGGAGGCTTACCTGGGAGAGGGGCAGCTCGCGCAGGCGGAGTCCTGCGCGCGCACCGCTCTCAGTGAGTACGTCGAGCTCTTCGGTCTGGAGCACGAAGCAACCGCTCGCGGACGGCAATCCCTCGGGCGAGTGCTGCTGGCCACTGGCTCGACGACCGAAGCCCTATCGGCTTTTGAGCTCGCCCTGCAATCGGACGAGCGACGTCACGGACCGGAATCCATGGCAACCGCTCGTATGCGTCGCCAATACGCGGTCGGGCTGCGCGCGAGTGGCCAGGAGGACGCCGCGTTTGCGCAAGAGCGCAAGGCCCGATCCGTGCTGGCCAAGCTGCTTCCCACGAATCATCCGCTGATCGAAGGCGAGTAGGCCAGGGGCGTTCGGGGGCTGCCGGAGGCACAGCGCAACCACGCTGGCGATTCCCCGTCGCGAGCGCGGACGCGTGCCCAGCTCGAAAAAGACCGTCCCTGAGCCCGCCTCATGGGCCCACTCGCCGAGTCCAAATTCCTGCGGACACTTTTCTTAAGGTCTGGCCATCCCCCGGCCCGATTCTTTTCCTTGCCATGCATCCCACTCTCCAGCACAACCTGTATCTCGTCAAAGAGCACGTGGGCCTCTTCAAGGCGGCCAACAACTTTGACATCTTGAACCCCGTCGACGGGGCCCTCTTGATGGAGTGCCGCGAGGAGCAACTCGGCCCCATCACGAAGCTACTGCGCTTTACGGACTACAAGCGCATGACGCCCTTTGACATCCAGGTGCGTGACAAGACCGGTCAACTGGTCCTGCGCATCAAACGCGGGATCTCGTTCCTGCTTTCCCGAGTGGAAGTCTTTGACGGGAACGACCGTCTCCTTGGAGTCTTCAAGCAACGCTTCTTCTCGATCGGCGGCGCCTTTCGCGTGCTCGACGCGGCGGAGAAGGTGCTCTGCGAATTGAAGGGCAACTGGGTTGGCTGGGACTTCCGGTTCCTGCGAGGTCAGCGTCAGTTCGCGCGAGTCAACAAGCGTTGGAGTGGCATCGGAAAGGAGATGTTCACGAGCGCGGACAACTACATGCTTTCCATCGAGAAGCACGTGAGCGCCGAGGACGTGTCGCGGCAACTGATCCTCGCTGCGGTGCTCTGCATCGACATGGTGCTGAAGGAATAGCCGCGGGTCCCAAAGCAAGACAGGTGGCCCGGAGCGCCGCCCTGCCCGGGGTTGCGCTTCCTGGTGAGTCCGTGGATGGCAATCGAGTTCGAAGCTGGCCGAGTCCCCTACAAGACCTTGACCGTAGGTATTTCGATCATGTCGTCCTCCGAGGCGGAGAGGACCATGCGCTCCAGAGGGATCGTGGTCACAAACGGGCGCAGTTCCTCGTCCGGATCCTCGGCATCTTCAACGCCGTAGAGCAAGAAGCTGAGATTTGTGGGCTCGTCGCCCTTTGACGGCCCGGCGGCGACCAAGCACTTGAGCAATTGCTTCTCGCCCAACTGCAGAGCGACTCCGTCGATGGTTGGTTTGTGCGCACTCCAGGCGTCACCGTAGGAAACGACGGGGCCCACAAAGGCTTGCGTGGCAAACGCTCGCTCGACTTCTTCGGGCGCTTCATCGAACCAGCGACGCTCCGCGCTGTGACGCTCGTCCAAGATCTCTCCGAAGAACTCCGCAGCGTGCCAGATGACCGTCAGCTCCCAAGGCTTGCCCCCCACGTCCATCAGCAGCAGGTGAAAGCGCCAGCCCTCGGCCACGGCGTTTTGTGCGTTGTCGAACTTCCCCGAGAGGGATCCCACGTACTTGCCCGGCGGAAGCTGAAGTTCTCCGGCCTGCTCCCCATCCAACCCGTACGCCTTCGACACCTGCAAGCGCACGGCAGTTTCTGGCGAGTGGATGAACACCTCGCGGCGGTAGCGTGAAACCAAGGAATCGACTCCTTGGGTTTGAACCTCCGCCGTGCGTTTTTGCGCGAGGTGCGTTCGCAGGCCTTGCACGTCCTTGTTGGAATCTCCGGCACTCTGCTGCAGCCAGACTTGCGGATCCAAACCGCCCGCTTGCTGGTCGAATCCGGCGGTCACCACGGAAGCGTAGGTGCGCCAGCCGGCGGCGGCCACGGTCGGCTCCTTGTCCATCGCATCGCGGGCAATCTTCAGGGTGGCCTCGGCGGGGAAGCCGGTTTTGCCCATCAAAGCCTCCAGGCATGTGATGCGAGTCTCCGGGGGAAGCACTCCCCAACGTGCAAGAAAAACCTCCACACCCCAACCCTCAACCAGGGCATGCGCCACGACCAAGGGCGCCTTGCGCTCCTCGCCCTGTGCCTGGGTGGCGAGATGATCCAGCAGCAGGGCGTTGGCCTTGTCCGTCCCCATCTCCTTGGCAGCGTGAACTGCCTGCGCTAAGTCAGCTGGATCGCCGCTCTTCAATTGCTTGCGTAGTCCGCCCAGGGGATCCACGAGCCCCCGAATCTCAGCGCTCACCAACCAGGATGCGAGCAAGCCGACGGCGGTGGACACGCCCGTGCTTCCCATCCAATGCACCAGCGCCAAGAGCCCAAGGGAGACCACGGCTCGGGGAATCGGGAAGGTCTGCAAGCGCAGGGTTCGCAGGACCAGTTGAAGACCCAACAGGGCGCCAATGACAATCGTGAAACGTTCCATCGCAGCTAGTTGAAAGGGCCTCTTACGCTTTGAATCCGAGAGCCACCAACAAGCACGGTCCGCCGGCGATCACCGACAGGCCGAGTTCTTTGGCGCGCGCAACAGCGGTATCGCTCTCCGCCCCCGGTTGCATCCAAAGCCGCTTGATGCCGAGCTTGGCCGCTTCTTCAACGATCTGCTCCGTGACCGCGGGGGGCGTGATGATCGAGATCCCGTGAACCTCTTCCGGCAGGGAGCTGAGGTCCGCGGCGCAATCGATGCCCTCGACCTGGGTCTCCTTGGGATGCACAGGAATGGCGCGCCGTCCGTTCTGCACGTAGCAGCGCAGCACCTTGTTCCCGTACTTCTCACGGTTGCTGGAAGCACCGACCACGGCGTAAGCCTGGCCGGAGAGGAAGTCGTCGATGAGCGCTTTGGAGTCCATGGGCAGCAGTTTGCCCTGTGCGGGCGCCCCTGCAAAGCCACGGACTCCGGTTCCATCCAAGAACCGGCTACTTGCGGGTCCAGACCAAGCGGGAACCCGCCGGCGTTGGGATGTCCATCACGCAGAAGTTCCTCATCAGGTAGATGGCGGGAAGGGTGATCACGGCGAGGATCGTCCCGAGGGCCAGCAGGGGGTCCTGCGGAAGCAGTTCGCCCAGCATGGACGAGGACGCGGCGGCAAACACGGCGCCGTGCTCGACGGCAAGGGTGAACGCGTAGCAGCCCACCACCACCACCCCCGAGACCCCGAATCCGATGCGCATTCTCCACTTGGAGCTGTAGGGAAACTGGCGGCGCCTGAAGGAGATGAGCCCGGCCAGGAACCAGGCGACGGAAAAGGCGAGGATGGGCGCCCAGAAGTCACCGCGCTGTGACTTGAAGTCAACTCCCTCCATCCGGTCTTGCAGTCGCGGGGCCGGATGACCATCCACCGTGAGCCGAACACTCGGGCGCCCCTTGCGATCGACCTCGATGTAGGCCTGGCGGATCGCGTCCTCTCCCAACTCGACTCCGTATGCGGCTTGTACACAGCGATCGACTTGCATGGCGAGGAAGTCTTCAGAGGACTCGAGCCGAGTTTCGTAGGGGTTGTAGACGGCGATGGGCAGGAACGGGAGGACTCGATAGGTGCTGAGTGCCAAGCTCTCCGCAGGATGCCGATCGCTCGCCGCCATCTCGGCCAAAGGCGAATCGAATCCGAAGTGCAGCCTCCACAACCGACCTGGCACCCGCAGCGTTGCGAAGGACTCACTCGCGCCCTCCCCAGGAGTCTCGGCATTCACCAACCTGGGTGGAGTTTGATAACCCATAGGCTTGTTCGCCGCAGCGTCGAGGGCGAGGCTCATGGAGACCGCAGCGAGCAATGGGGCCAGCACGACGACCGGCGCAATCCGATTGCGTTTGACAGGCAGGTGTTCGATCGCCGCTAGCCCTGAGAAGCTGGCGCGATTCAGGTTCATCAGCAGGTACACCATCAGGGGCAGGTAGATGAGAGCCGACCGGCTAACCATGAATACCCCCAGCACCCCAAAGAAAGCCACGGGGCCCAACCAACTGGGGTTGAACAGAGTTCCTCCCAACTGCAGTCGCAGGATCGGTGAAACGAAGCCAAAGTACTCTCGGGCCTGCGTGCCCACCTGTGGCTCGCTCCGTTCCTTGCGCTGCTCGCCAACCACGCGGCTGCCATTCAGCCAGCCCGGGGCTCCAATCCAAGTGCGCAGGGCGGCGATTAGCGCGAGGCAGGTCAAGGCGCCCGTGACCAGCGGGGATCCCAGGGCGAGGGTGCTCGAAACCCCCAGGAAGAGGACGCAAGCCGCCGCCAACCCGACGCTCTTGCTTAGGTGGTTCCTGCCCGCACAGCTTCGATCATGAACAGCAAGGGCCAGCACGATCGAGGCCAGCACTCCAAGGAAGTACCGATCCCCAACGGACTCACTCTTGTCCAAGAAGAGGTGCATGGCGATCCAACCGAGGAGCAGCGGACCGGCCGTGGTGAAGAGCAGCGCCAAGAACCGAGACCGACTCAAGCTCTCCGCGCGGATTGGAAGAGTCAGCAACACCTCGGGAAATCGCTGCTTGTACATCTCCGGCCGCAAGGACACGGTGAGCGGAAGCGCCGCGCAGAGCGACAAGTAGGACAGTTGCATCCCCAGGTGATTGGAGCCTCCCACGTTGTCGAGGGAGATCAAGAACCAGACGACAAAGGCGCAGATCACGAAGCCGAGGGCGTTCTGAGCCAGGAACAGGTCCCTTCGGAAGTACTGAGGCATCAGATCGCCCCCCCGACCAAGTCGATGAAGAGGTCCTCGAGGGCGACCCGCGAGGCTCCCGCGCCGGGGATTCCCGCAAGCTTCCCGGCAAGGTCTTCCGGGGAGGCGGCGAAGACCGCGCGCAACAGGTTGTTCTTCACGCGCAAGCTCAGGAATCCCGGTGTCCCGCGCAACCGGCGGGCGGCTTCGTCATCCTGCGGCGCAGTGACCACGCAGTAGCCCTCCTTCAAATCATCCAGCTCCGCATCCAACACCACCTGGCCGTAATCCATCACCACGATGCGATTCGCCAGCCGCTCCACGTCCCCCACGTGGTGGGACGAGAACAGAATGGTGGAACCGGAGTCCGCGAGCAACTCGATCGCGGTTTCCAAAAGCTCCCGCCGCATGACGGGATCCACGCCGCTTCCCGGTTCATCCAAGATCAAGAGCTCAGGTCGGTGGGCCACGGCGCACAGCAACGCCACCTGACGAGCCTGGCCCTTGCTCATCTCTTGCACCCGTTTGTTGCCGGGGATCTGAAAGCGAACCATCAACTCTTCCGCGAACTCGACGTCCCAGTTGGGGAAGACCTCGCGGTGCATGGCGACGATCTGGCGCAAGCTCCAAGCCTCCGGAAGAATCTGATCCTCGGAAACGTAGCCGATCCGCTGCTTGACCGCGATGGGCTCCTTGACCGGATCAGCGCCGAACAGTTTCACCGTGCCCTTGCCCGGTCGCATCAGCCCCATGAGCGCACGCAGGAGAGTCGTCTTGCCCGCGCCGTTGCGTCCCAACAATCCGACCACGGACCCCGCTTCAATGTGCAGATCGAAGCCGCGTAAGGTGGGCACGTCCGTCGTGTAGCTGAACTCTAGTTGGTTGACTTCAATGAGGCTCATAGGGATTCCTTCTCGGTGCTGTTCGATTGCCGCTCGGCGTGAGTGATGGCGTGCTCTTCCGTCAGCAGGCCGAGGAGTTCCTCCAGGGACATGCCGCTGGCCCAGGCGTCCGTCAGCAAGCGGCGCACGGCCGTGCGCAAGCGTTCGCGACGATCTTCCAAGCTGGCGACCGGCGGGGCGGCGGTGACGAAAGTGCCTTGACCTCTGCGCGTCTCGATGGCCCCGTCCAACTCGAGCTGGTCGTAGGCCTTCTTGACGGTCAGGGGAGCGATGACGAGGCGCTGGGCCAGTTCGCGATGGGAGGGAAGTTTCTCCCCCGGGGAGATGCGCTCGGAAGCGATCCCCTCCCGAACTTGCCGCACGATCTGCTTGTAGATCGGGAGCTCGTCGCTGGGTTGGATTTGGATGTGCATGTGGGTAGCAGCGGGCTAGTGATATGGTGGACTATATCACCTAGTCTCTACATCGCAAGGGGGAGCTGAAAACTCATGCCCAATCTTCGAATCGGCCTTCCTTGGACCAAAAGGCCAGGTCAGCCTGGGTCAGGAGGGCCCCACAGGATCTCCGGACTTGAAGGAATTCAGCCTCGGCCGAGGGAGAAGCCGCGATGGAGACCCGTCAATCTCCACCCTCCCGGTGGGCCGGATTGAGGACAGCCAGACCCGCGATCCCACCCGATCCCAAAAAGCCGCCGGGGCCGCAAGTTGATCCTGAAGTCCACCGTCGGTTGCCTCCGCGTGCTGTGAGTTCGATCCAGGGGAGGGAACAACGCGGGACTCCAGGCATTCTTGACCTCACGAATCCAAAGACCCCACGTACAACTTGGACAGATCGATCCTCGGCCCGCAAACTACCCCATGCTCTTCACGATTCTGACCGCCCTACCCCTGCTCCAAGCGGCATCCCCGCCCCAGGAGTCCACTTCCTTTGAAGTCATTCCAAAGGAAAACACAGCTGACGACTGGCTCGACTCGGAATCGGCGGTGCCTTCATGACCTTTGTGACCCGGTGAAGGGGTTCCAGTGCGTGGCACTGGAGGACAAGAATCGAAGTGGAACATTGGCCTGCGATACATCCCGGACATCCCGGTGGATCGCGCCGAGTTCCGCATGACCGTTACCTACGCGATCCTGCCCGGGGCCTTCCTCGGCGTGGAGTACAACCCACTGGACGACGATGTTGGGCTGTTGGCCAACTGGCGCATCGTCGACGAAACGAAGAGCACGCCCATGTTGATGGTCGGTACAAGCTCCGATCGCATCGGAACGCCGAACGGGCGCGCCTACTACACGACCCTGGCCAAGTCCTTCCGAACGGGCACGTCGATTTCGCTCGCTCCCTACGTCGGACTCTCCTACGGCGAGTTCGATGACGAATGGATCGGCATTGGAGGCATGGGAGTTCGCTGGATGAAGGACCTCGCGAGCACATCGAGCTACGACGGACACAACTTGCACCACATGCTCGACTACACCCTGACTCCGAACCATCGGATCGGGTTCGTGTTGGCGGAGCAAGGGAGCAAACACTACGGCGGAGTGAGCCTGGGCTGGACCTTTTAGGGCGAGCGACGCTGCTCGGAGGGCTTGGCGCGGACGCCTCAACACAAGGCGACGTTCGGCCGCCAATGACCTCGCCCTTCCCTCGGAGCGCCAGCACCCCTACCAGCCCTGCAACACCAAGCACCGCTCCCCCTAGGGAGGGTCTGCAGCTCCCCGGCCAGGGGATCCGCACGGACATCTCCGAAACCCCTCCGGGCGCGGTCCAGCTTCCAGGCGGCTCGAACACCCTGAAAACAAGGCGTGTTCCCCACCCCGATCCAGGACTCGCCTCCAGCCGAGGGGCCCCGGGCGTCGATGGAACCCTGTTCCCGCGCCCCAATGACCCGAGATCACCACCTCGCCCACACGCCTGATATTCCAGGCGAGAACCGACGCCGTTTGGTGAAGGCACTCAGTCTACTCGGCGGCATTCTCGGCCTGGGCGTCGTTGGCCTGATGTGGATCGAGGGCTGGGACTTTTGGCGCGCCTTCTTCTTCACCTTGGTCACGGTCACCACCGTCGGCTACGGGGATGAGGGCATTTCGGAACCCGGTCAGCGCTTCACCATGTTGCTGATGGTCGGCGGCATCGGCACAGCTTCTTACACGTTCGCCTTGGTCGTTCAGGCCATGGTCACCAATCAGCTCGCCTGGAGGCGACGTATGCAGTCACGCATCGACAAACTCGAAGGCCATGTGCTCGTCAGCGGCTTCGGTCGCATGGGCCGCATCATCTGCGAAGAACTGACCGCTGCGGAGACCATGTTCGTGGTGATCGAGTGCGATCCTGTCGCGGCCACTGTCGCCATGGAACTGGGCTACCCGGTGGTGCAAGGCAGCGCGACCGAGGACGAGGTCTTGCTTCAAGCAGGCATCCAGCGGGCCGGCCACTTGGTGTGCGCGATGAATCGTGAAAGCGAAAACATCGTGGCGACCCTGAGCGCTAGGCAGCTGTGTCCAGAACTATCGATCATCGCTCGGGCGGAACGGCCCGAGGAGATTCGCAAGCTCCGTTTGGCGGGAGCGACACGCACGGTCGCGCCTTTCCACCTCGGCGGCATGGAGATCGCAACGACGATCACGCGCCCCAATGTGGCCGACTTCTTAGCCGCGACAACCTGCTCGGAAAGTCCAGTGGTGCTCGCTGAGATCAAGATCGAAACCGGCTCCGCCCTCTGCGGACGCACCCTTTCCGATTGCGGCAGAAAGGAAACCGCCCACGTCTCGTTTGTCACCCTCGAACGCAAGGGGGAAGTGCCGCACACTCCCCCACGAGGTTCCCTCGACATGCGCGCCGGTGACCTGCTAATTGTCGCCGGGAACCCCGATGAAATCCGTTGGATGCGGGCCACAGCGAAGCCATCCAAGGTCGCGCAGTCGATGCGGAACCTGGAAACGGGCGATGGCGAACTCGGAACACAGCAAGCCCTTCCCCCGGACGTGGACTCGATCGCCTCTGCCCTTCCCAGCGAAGCGCGACAAGCGAAACCGTCGCCGACCGACGTTAGCGAGTTCTAGTCGCGGCAAGCGCGGACTACTCCAAGGATTGAAGGCGTTCTTCGCCCGGCTCGAGCTCTAGCTGCAGCTCTCCCCACGCCTCTTGCCCGAGGACTTCCCAGGAGACGTGCATGCTCCCGGCAGGAACCAAGAGCGGGCCATAGCGTCCCTGCTCATCCGGTTGCAAGCTGCGGTTGAACGTCCATTTGCCCTCCGCCCAGGTCAGGTAGAGTTGGCCCGTGCTGGCACGGGTGGACTGACTCGCGGGCGCCTGCAACTCGAGCTGCGCAAAGGCGAACTCGCGGCTGATGACGAGCGGCAGTTCATCTGCTTCGACGGTTCTGCGCAAGACCGATCCATTGTTCGCTTGTTGGATCGCCAGGGAGTATTCGCGGCCAGCGGCGGCATCGATGCGGAACTCCTCTCCCGCCTGCAGCTCCACTTGGGACTGCCAGCGCTTTAGGAATGGATCGAGTCGGTTTGATCCCCAACCGCCGCAGCTGAGTTCGGCAGTCCAAACGGAATCCTCGGCTCCAAGCGCGCTCCAATACCCGCCAACGTAGGCGCCCGCTTCCGGCGCTAGATCGAGATCGAAGGTGCTGACCTCTCCAGCGACAACGTGGCAGTTCGTTGGATACTCCCAACCCTCCGGCACGTTGCGATTCCCCATGATGAAGGTCTCTTCGAAGCTCGACACTTGGCGCAAGTACCAGTTGCCCTGGGGAACCTTGCGAAAGCGATAGCTACCGTCCTTCCCAGAGCGCTTGCGAATCAAGTCATGGTAAGGATGGCTGAGCACCAGATAGGCCCCGGGGACCAAGTCTCCGTTGGGATCACGCACGCTGCCCCGCAGCTCCCCACCCTTGTTGAGTTCAACCAGCAGGGGATCGATCGCATCCAAGCCCGACAGTTCTCCCAAGTCCAGCACGGCATCCACCGATCGGGAAGCGCTGATCGAGAGCACGTAGTCACCCGCATCGGGCGCGAAGACCATGAACTCTCCGTCCTTCCCCGTGATCCCTTGATCCACTTGGCCCTCGATGCGCGTCACCTCATCCCCGCCCGTTCGGACGCGGTTGTCGGTCACTAGGCGTTGCAGCACGACCTTCGCCTTGGCCACCGGATCGCCAGCACGCACCACCCGGCCGCGAATCCCCGTCAATGGGTTCACTTGAATGGACCACTCCTCTGGCAGGGCAAAGCTCCTCATGTCGTCGAGGGTCTTCTCCTCGAAGCCACGGGCTCTCACGATGCACTTGAACGTTGCCCCGGGATAGGCGGGCAACTGCAAGGAAGCCGCGTTGCCTTGCGCCTGCCAAGTCCGCGCTCCTTCGGCCGTCGCAATCGTGATCGAGAACTCCTCGACGGGTTCCCCATTCGCACCGACCACCTGAACCTTCCTCTCGGTCAGCTCCGCAACCACCAGGTGCACCTCGATCGTTTGCGGCTCCATGGGAAGCGGATCAATCACCTGCCCCCGATGTTGGAGCGTGTTGTCGCTCACTTCGAGCCGACCCCCGGCGAAGTGCGAGTAGGTGTTCATGAAGTTCCACTCACCCTCCCGGTTCACCGTACCGCCATGGCCCCTTTGGGAACCGATGAGATTCACGTAGGCACCGACCAGGGGCTTCCCGTCGGCTCCGAAGACGACGACCCGCGGCGGGCTCGCTGTATCAGCAGCACGCACCAGTTGCACTCCGTCCACAAGCTTTCCTGCGATCACCTGGAAGCTTTCCGACGCGACACGTCCCGAGTTGTCCGGCGCTTGGGTGAACACGAAGTACTCGCCTGGCTCGACCCCGACGAAGCGGAAGGCACCATCGGCGGCGGTCACACTTGTGTCGACGCTTGTCGGATTGAAATCGATGGTCCACGCCAACAACTCAGCGCCTTCCGTTGGCGGCTTGCCGCGCGCCAGCTTCACGAAGTGACGTCCTGCTTGCGAGCCATCCGACATGAGCACACGCCCGGCAACGGAACCGGCTGGCGCGAGTGTCAAGTCTCCGAGGTCCATCGCGGCCCCCACCTCGAGCACCTCCGAAACAGAACCCACCGCGTAGTCCGCCCCGACGGCTTCGAAGTCGACCACACCACTCTCCTGCAAGAGATCCGTTTCCCAGCGCGCCATTCCGTCGCTTTCGGTCACCTGCACCAACTTTGCCTTGAGGGCCAAGAGGCGCAGGGGGCTGATGTCTTGCAGCGCGCTCTCATTTGCTTGCTCCAGCTCGTAGGAGAGTCTGGGCGTCACCGTGGCCCGGGCTACCGGCCGACCTTGGGCATCCACCACGCGCAACTGCACGCGAGTCACCGGCCGTCCCACCCCTTGCGGCCCGGGCGCTTCGTCGACGGGTGCTTCAACCCGCTCCGCACTCGCGGGCAGCGGCAGTGCATCGGCCAAGAGCTTTTCCTTCGCAGCTTCAATCGGAAGCTGGCTCCCATCCGCCAACACAACCGACTTCTGGTCGGTGATCGGGGCCGTTTCCCCTCCTCCCCAAAGCGGCAAGGAACACAGAGCGAGTAGAACAGCGAGAGCGACAGCTTTTGATGCAGTAGACATGGCAATCCAGGTGGCAAGAATTCCTCCGGTTCCCGCTCCGCCGCTAGCCACCTTCGTCCCCTTCCGCCAGCTCGGGCGAGTAAGCGGAACAAGGGCAGCCAACCAAGCGGAGCGCTTCCCGTCGTGTTGGTCATCAAGCCGTTCCCGCAGCAATTCGAGTGCTTGCTTCTTGCGCCACCTCACGGTCCCCGCGGGAATCTCCCGCAGCTTCCCGATGTCCGCAGACGACAAGCCCTCGTAGAAACTCAAGAGAATCACATCGCAGAGTTCCGGCGGCAGTTCACGCACCAAGCGTGAAACCCGCTGCTGGCTTTCCAAGTTGGCCAGCAGCTCTTCAGGCGCAAGCCCGACCTGCGCCGCCTGCTCCCTGGCCCGATCCGCTTCCCGCGCTTCGCGAGTCCCCGTGGACCTGCGCAACAAGCGCGCGCCGTTGCGCGCCACCGTGGCCAACCACGGTCGCGTGGAGGTCTGCCCCCCAGGCCGATGCCGAAGCGCCGCCAGCCGCGTCTCCTGAGCCAAATCCTCCGCGCCATGCACGTCCCTCACCAGCCTCCCGGCCAGGGCTCCGATCCACTCGCTCTCCGCGAGCAGCGCTTCCAGTTCCATTGCTTTGGGTACAGCTTCCATTTGCCTAGGGCATGCAGCAGCGCCAGGAGTGTTGGGGATTCTCCGAAGTTTTCTGCAGATCCCCCGAGAATCCTGCAAGCAGGGTAGCAGGCCCCGTGGAATGTTGGCTTCGGGGCGCTTCCAGGCCACAAATCCTGGGGGAGCCCTTGGCGAATCCTCGCGGGTCGGAGAGTCTTTCAGAAAATCCGTGGGAACCCGGTAACGCCCGGCGCCCTCGTCCCCACTCCCTGTGCCATGACCAACTCGACGCTCGAACAGACTCTCGAACAACTGTACAGCCGCTTCGCTTCTGAAGGAGACGTGGCTGCCCTCGCGGAAGTCTTCGACCGGGTCGCGCCTGATCTCGAACGGCTGGCGCGGCGCCTGAGTTCCGATCGGAATCAAGCGGCGGACTTGGTGCAGGCGACCTTCCTGACGGCGATGGAACGGCCCGGGACCTTTGAAACGGGGCGACCCTTGCGGCCTTGGCTGCTTGGGATTTTGGTTCACCGGGCAAGTGCGGAGCGACGCATGGCCGCGCGGCCGATTGAGCCGGAGCGCTTGAGTCAACGGGAGGTGGAAGCGCCACTCGCGACCTTGGGTGCGGCGGAGTTTCGCTCCGCGGTTGCGCGAGCGGTGGATGAGTTGCCCGAGAGCATGCGGCAAGTGGTTGCGGGACGGGTGCTGGAAGAGCGCGACGCGAGTGAGCTGGCAGAAGAGTTGGCGATTTCCCAAGGAGCCCTGCGGGTGCGCTTGCATCGCGGCCTCGAGCGTTTGCGCCGCAGCTTGCCCGCGGGTTTGGCGACGGGCTTTGCGCTGGTGTTCATGCACTCCCGCGGGCTGGCCCGCGCGCGGTCCGAAGTGCTGCGCCGCGCGGCGCAGTCGACCGCGGGCAAGGGCGGCGCGGCAGGGATTGGCGCCGCGGGCGCAGGGACGGCAGTGCTTTCCAAGAAGCTGGCTGGTGGCATCGGTGCTCTGGCGATGGTGCTGCTTGCGGGCTGGTTCACCTTGGACGGCCTTGCAAAGTCCGAGAGCACGCAAGTCGCTCGCGAAGAGCGTCAGCCGCTTCCCGTTTCCACGCAAGTGAGCGCAAGGGACTTGACCCCACAACCGGAAAGCACCCGGGAGGTTGTCCCGACGGCTGTCCCTGCGTCCACGTCGACCGCCAAAGTCAAAGCTAAGATCCTGCTCGAGTCTGGAGGCCCTGCCGTGGGATTCGAAGTCGTGCTCGACTTTGCCAAGGAAGCGCAAGGCGATCCTGTAAGCCTGCGGACCGGCGACGAAGGGTTGGCCGTCTTCGACATCCCCGGAGGGACCCGTATCCGCTCGCTGCAGGTCCCTGTCACCGCCACAACCCCCACAGCTCTAAAGTGGATTTGGCAAACGACTAAAGCAGGTCAAGAGATCCAACTCGAGCTCGTCCTTAGCTCTGGATGGCCGCTCTCAGGCACCGTTGTCGACCAAGAGGGCCGCCCGGTGCCGGGAGCGATGGTGAGCGGATGGTCCAAGACCCGCATGACTGGCGAGCCAGAGCGAACGGTCCTCTCGGACTCGAGTGGAAGGTTCCACATCGAACACCTCGGCCCGGATTTCGTCATCGAAGCGAACACGCCAGACCTCGCTTGTTTCCGCGGATTGCGCGGGAAGCTGTCCGCTCATGTTGCCGCGGAGAACTTGACGATTGTCCTCGCTCCCGCGCGCCGGGTGCATGGTGTCGTCTATGGCCAAGACAAGCAGCTAATCGCGAACGCGGAAGTCGTGGTAACCAATGGCTTGAATAGCCGAACAGACAGGGACATGACACTGGTGCCCGGGGTCACCACATTCGCCGGCAGCCAAGGGCAGACGACGACAGATGAGAAGGGTGCGTACGAGATTGGCCACCTTGCGCGAGAGGAATGCAGCATCGAAGTCAAACAGGCACCGTACCTCATCCAACGGGCGTACCGCCCGACCGGCGAGGTCTCCCAGGACTTCGTGCTCGACATGGGAGCCAGCCTGCGCGGTCGCGTGTGGACCTCCACAGGTCAACCCGCGAGCGGAGCCCAGGTGCGATTCTGGCCTTCTTGGGGAAACGTGAACACAGTCGGCCCAATTTTCACCTGCAACGAAAGCGGCGAGTTCCTTGTCACTGGCCTGCTCGATGCGAGCACACACACCGACACCCCCAAGGCACTAGGCGTCATGCATGAAGGCCATGCCGTGCATGTCCTGCAGCCGATCCAAGTGAGTGACCGCAGCGACACTCCCATCGAGATCCGCCTCGATCCGGAACGAATCATCGCGGGCCAGGTCGTGGACGAGAGTGGAGATCCCGCCCAAGGAATCACCATCCGGATCGAGGGGGTGCGGGAGGTGAATGTGGGCGCGACCCACGCAGGTCGACGCTCGACATGGGAGTACCACTTGGGCCGCGATGAGTGCACCAGCGACGAGCAGGGCAATTTTCAGTTAGATCAACTCTACGACGGCGAGTTCTTGCTGCGAGCTAGCCTCCCAGGAGAGGAACGCCGAAGCGTGGACACCAAGGTTCGTTCCGGACAAACGGACTTGCTGATTGCCCTAGACCCCGTGGCCATGGACAAGGTTGTGTTGGAGGGGGCCGTGCGCGATGCGCTCACCGGCAAGGCAATTCCCAGCTTCACCATCACGCCCATGCTGAATGGGAGTGGTTCCGCCCATTCGTTCAATGCGGCGACCGATGGACAGTTTGAGTTAACGGGACTCACGCCCGGCCCAATCCAGGTCATCGTCGAGGCGGACGGCTTCGCTCGAACGGAATTCATCGAACGCGAGTACGCCCTTGGCAGGCACCACTTCGAGGCGCGCTTGTTCCCGACGCGCACACTGCAATTGATCGTGCGGGACGAGCTTGGGAAGCACCACGAGCGGGGTGCTGTGAGAGT
>CALCXM010000114.1 GCA_937905825.1 uncultured bacterium | reverse complement strand
TCGCTCCGGGCGGGGAGCTTGTTTCTTTGCCCCTCCAAGAGTGAGAACCGGGAGGAGGAGCCCGAAGACCTCCCGCGAGTTTGCGGCTTCTTATGTAGCGAACAGTTCTGAGGGGATTCTTGGATCTCGGGGAGCCGCGCGACTTAGTCTGCACGGCATGCGGGAGATCACTGAGTTCCTCGATCAGCTGGCCGGGGGTGACGAAAAGGCGGCCCAGGGCCTCATGGATCTCGTCTACCTGGAGCTCCGGCAGCTCGCCCAGGCCAAACTGGCCCAGGAGGGCCCTGGGCACACCCTGCAGCCGACAGCCCTGGTTCACGAGGCCTGGATGAGGCTGGTGGGGAGTGGCCAAAAGGACTGGAAGAGCCGGCGCTACTTCTTTGGCGCCTGCGCCGAGGCCATGCGTCGCATCCTGGTGGAGAGCGCTCGCAGAAAGCATCGCCTGAAGCACGGCGGCGATCGTGAACGGGTGGAGTTGGAAGATTTTTCCCAGGAGCAGCCCCTAGACACCATCGACATGCTGTCCCTGGACGAGGCCTTGGCCAAATTGGCCAGCGAGGATGAATCCAAGGCCGAGATCGTTCGACTGCGTTTCTTCGCGGGACTGACCCTGGACCAGGTCGCCGAAACCTTGGAGCTCTCACCGGCCACCATCGATCGGCACTGGGCCTACGCCCGGGCCTTCCTGTTCCATGAGATCCAGGGCCGGGGCGAAGCGGGTGCTCCCAAAGAAATCTGAACTCCCTTGGATTTCGTGAGGCCGAGCTGGGCTGCTCGGCGCATGGCAAAGCAGCGCGGGTCAGGGAGGCCAATCCGTAACCCGGGCTTCTAGTCCAAAGCGTAGGCTGCCCCCATGCGAAGAGAATCCCAAGCCCGGGTCGAACCCATCTTTCACGATGCCAGCCAGCGTCCTCCGGGGCCTGAACGGTGCGCGTACCTGGATGGGGCCTGCGGGGACGACGGGGACTTGCGCGAACGAGTTGAACTCTTGCTGGAAGCTCATGATGGTGCCGCCGACTTTCTTGATGCACCGGCCGTGACGCGCACAACGGAAGGTCCCGGAAGCTTGATCGGGCCCTACAAGCTTCTGCAGGAAATCGGCGAGGGGGGCATGGGCGTAGTTTACATGGCCGAACAGGAGAGTCCCGTGCGGCGCAAGGTGGCGCTCAAGGTCATCAAGCTGGGCATGGACACCAAGCAGGTGATCGCACGCTTCGAAGCAGAACGCCAAGCCTTGGCCCTGATGGACCACGGCAACATCGCGCGCGTCTTTGATGCGGGGGCCACCGACACCGGGCGCCCGTACTTCGTCATGGAGTTGGTGCGCGGCGTGCCAATCGACGAGTACTGCGACACCCACAAGCTGAGCACGACGGAGCGCCTCGGCCTGTTTGTCGAAGTTTGTCACGCCGTTCAACACGCCCATCAAAAGGGGATCATTCACAGGGACATCAAGCCCAACAATGTGATGGTGACGTCCCACGACGGTCGGCCCGTTCCGAAGATCATCGACTTCGGTGTGGCCAAGGCCACCAACCAGCGCTTGACCGAGCACACGCTCTTCACCGAGTACCATCAGATCATCGGAACGCCCGAGTACATGTCGCCGGAGCAGGCGGACATGGCCGGGCTCGACGTGGACACGCGCAGTGACATTTACTCCCTCGGCGTGTTGCTGTATCAGCTGCTCACTGGGACGACGCCCGTGTCCGCTGGGGAGTTGCGCACCGCCGGCTACGGGGAGATGTCGCGCATGATTCGTGAAGACGAACCGCCGGTGCCTTCCACGCGCGTCAGCACCTTAGGGGCGGCGGCCGAGCAGATTGCCAATCGCCGTAGATGCGATCGAAAGACCCTCTCGAGGCGCTTGAGCGGAGATCTCGATTGGATCGTGATGAGGTCGATCGAAAAGGACCGCACGCGGCGCTACGACACGGCCTCTTCCTTCGCAGAGGACGTCGAGCGCTTCCTAGGAGATCATCCCGTGCAAGCGGGTCCTCCGGGAAGCTGGTACCGAATCCGGAAGTTCGCTCATCGCAATCGGCGAGGGGTGTTGGCCTCGGTCTTGTTCGCTGCGCTGCTCGGCCTCGGAATGGCTGGAACGGGGGCCGGTTTCTTGAAAGCACGATCAGAAGCCCAGCGCTCCGCGCGCATCAACGCATCCTTGCAAGACGTGCTGGCGGTGACTGGCTCGACCGATCCCGGCGTGGTGGGGGAGGCGCAACGGGCCCGTGAGCAGATCCGAGAGCTCTTCGGCAAGCAACATGGAACCTACGCGGCGGTGCTCGACACGATCGCCCAACGCCTGTACGACGGCGGTGACTTCGAACGTGCCGTGGACCTCTGTCGCGAAGCGATCAGTTCCTGGGAGACGATCCACGGGAAGGATCATCCCAACGTCGCCATGTCTCTCGGTCGACTGGGTTCGGCGCAGCGCGCGCTCGGTGAGGAGAAGCTCGCGGAGGCCACCTTGCGCCGCGCACTTGCCATCTTTGATGCCCGCGGTGTGCCTGGGCTCGTCAGTTACCAATCGCGTATCGAGCTAGCGGAGCTGCTCACAAATCGTGGCGAGTACGTGGAGGCGGACGCTCTACTCGGGGGGGTGCTGGGTCTGCTACGCGAGAGCCCATCGCCTCCGACCTTTCGCATCCTGACGACCCTCGAGCAACGCTACTTGATTCAAACCAATCAGGGGGCGGTGGATGCTGGAGAGACGATCCACCAGATCTACGAAGAGTCGCGCAAGCTGTACGGAGAAGACAGTCGTATCCGGGCGGTGACGGCCATGGGCTACGGGAAGCACTTGATGCAGAGTGGAGACCACGAGAACGCGGAACCACTTCTGCGGGAAGCCATCCAGCGTTTCAAGCGAGACCCCAATCCGCCGCGCGCGTTCTACTTTGCTGCTTGCGATAGCCTGTTTCAGATTCTCCGCAGTCGAACGGACGAGGCGGGCATGACAGAGGCGGACGAGGCCTTGGGGTTGACCCTCGACTTGGGCAGCGACTTCATCGGGGCGGGAGAGCTGGCTACCACGCGTCGCTACCTCGCCACGCGCTTGGCAAAACGGGGTCTGTCCGTGCAGGCCCTAGAGCAGCTGCTGCGGGCGCATGATGAAATGCTCGCGGCGGACAGCTCAGTCTCCGATCGCGAACAACTGCGGGATCCGATGACCGCCTTGGCGATGGACCTCGCCCGCCAATCCGGTTTGTCCGAGGAGCACTACGATCGTGCGCGCGAGGCGATCGAACGGGCGCTCTCGGAAGAGCCGGGCAAGCCAGCCATGGTGGTCGCCTTGGGGGCGATTCTGTACCGCCAAGGCGAGCTTGAATACGCCGCCGAGACCCTCGACAGCATCGGCGATCTGAGCCGCCATCCGGGCGGCCTGGCCCGCTCCTTCAGCCCCGGCGACCGTGCCTTTCGGGCCATGGTGAACGCCAAGCTCGGACGAGAGGAAGCCGCTCGGGAGGAACTGGCGGGTTTCCGCAAAGCGTTGAATTCCAAGGGCTGGGGGGACGAGGGGGCCGAGTTGTTGCGCGAGGTGGAGTCGGTTCTCGAGGGGACGCAGGGGTCCGGCGGCGGGGGCTAGCCCCCTTCCAGGCGTGGCTGGCCCTGGGGCCCGACAATTGATTTCCACACGCATGCCACGCAGTCTCAAAGTTTTTCCCAGGAGGCTATATCAAGACAGAGGGGTCTGCTGTATTTTGCTCCCGTGCGACAAGGCTTCCTTCAGATACCTCGCCGCTCTTAGAGAATCCGAATGCCTCCCAATCCGCTCTATTGCCGCGGCAACTCTCCAACCCATTCCGGCCTGCGCGGGCAAGTGGGGGAGCTGACCTTGGTGCTATCTAAGCGGTCGCGGATGAACCCTGAGGGGGGATTGTCCCGTCTGCATGCGCGAGGATTGGGCTGGTTTCCTGGCAGCCAGGTTCGGGGCTTTGCCCTGAACCTGGTCATGCCTCCTCTTCGATCAGCTGTCCGCGCACCAGCTTTCCAAGGCCGGAAAGAAGAAGCGCCGCTCACGCAAGTCGTGGTGCTCCATCAGGTGCTTGAAGGAAGACTCCCCGTCGAAGATCGCGATCAAGTCACGGGTCGATTGGGGGCTGCGCGCGGCCAGGCGTTCCATGGAATGCTCGAGTTGCACGAGGCGCGCGAGGATCTTCTCGTGCTCCGAGTGAAACAGCTCCACGTCTGCGCCGCGGGGAGCCTCCCCGAAACTGGCGTAGATCGGCAGCAGCTCGCTGCGCTCTTCTTCAATGTGCGTTGCGACCAAGACTCGGTACTGCTGAAGCAGTTCCCGTGCCCGGTTCAAATCACGGTCGAGCAGGGCCTCCTGATGAAGGAGGAACAGTTCGTCCAGCTCTTCATGCTGCGCCAGCAAGACGCCGATGCGTCCGCGAACTCGCTCCTTCGAGGGGGGCTTGCCCAGTCCGCTAGGGAGCACTTCGCCGCTCTTCCGATGACTTGCTGAATCCTCACCCATAAGCGCAGAACTCTATCACGGGAGCCCAGATGGCGACCTTTGCAGAACACCAATTCCCGGAATGGCTTCCGTGTGAACTGCAAAGGCCAACGCGTCTGGGCTTCCGGTCCATCCGGGGGCCCGTTCCCTGCTCGCGCACTCGGCGAGTGGGACGGGCCCCTCCCGACGGATCCTGCCCGTAGGACGCTCGGATGCTGTCCAGGCCCCACCAATTTGGAGAGCTCCAACAAACTGCCGTTCCACGTCTGGCCCCCGTCCCAGTATGATTCCGGGATGGAACTTTCAGAACTGATTGAGAAGGGATGGAGCGAGCACGAGAAGTCCACGGTTGAGATCGCCGAGGAACTCGAACAGAACCTGGAGCTGATCGGCGCCGAGGATTCCGACGGCGCCGCGTCGTTCATGAACCTGGTCAACCACACGATTGGCGACCACGTTGGTGACCGAGCCCGCGCCCTGCGGGTTTGCGAAGCAGCCAATGGGCGCCTAACCGATCTCGGCAACCGGGAGTCCGTTCTGCAGCTCGCTGTGGCTCGACATCTTGCTGGCGATGAAAAGGGCGCACGCGAAGCGGAAGATCAGTTGGGGGAGGCAGCGACCAGTCAAGTGCGCGTGCGTTTGCTGGTGTCTCAGGGCCTCGCGCATGCTGGGCAGTGGGACGCTGCCTTGGAGCTCTACGCCCCATGCATCGAAGTCGCGGAGTCCTTGCCAAAGGGACACACCGCGGAAAAAGCCGTCGCCCTCGTATCGAACAACATCGCTTCCGTTCTCGTGCGCATGGACGAGCGGAACGAGGCCCAATCCGCGCTCATGGAGCGCGCCGCCCATGCCGCCCAGAAATTCTGGTTGCGCGTCGGCGATTGGACGAACTCGGAGCGCGCGGACTACCTGTTGGCGACGGTCTACAACGCCCTTGGACGCGGACCGGAAGCCCGCGAGTACGCACGCCGCGGACTCAAGACGATCGCCACCAACGGCGAGGCCCGCGTGGACCAGGCCTTCCTCGAGCTGGCCTTGGCCAAGGCCTGCAAGCTCGCGGGCGAACGGGAGGAGCAGAGCCTAGCGATTCTGCGAGCTACAGCCCTCGCCGACGAGTTCGGTGACGAAGGTCTCTTCAACTGGTTCAACAACGAGCTGAAGAAGGCCCGCTAGCCCGCTCTATTCATGAGTCCATTCGGCAATAGCCCCAAACCACTTGGTTTCGCCTCGTTCTCGCTAACTGGCGGCACTTTGCAAATCCTGGCCCCACAGGCGACCAACAAGGTCGCCTGTGGGGCCAGGCTTCGCAAAGTGCCGCCAGATAGCGAGTTGGGACTATTGCCAAATCGACTCATGAATAGAGCCGGCTAGTTCATGCGCAGAGGCCCTACCGAGCGGCCCTAGCGATAAGCAGGGAATCCCGTGAGTTCGTGCCCCAGGGCGAGCGTGTGAATGTCATGGGTCCCCTCGTAGGTGACCACGGACTCGAGGTTGCACAAGTGCCGTCCAACCTGGTACTCGAGGCTGATGCCGTTGGCTCCCAGCATGTCTCGAACGACTCGGGTGGCCTCTAGAGCCTTCATGACGTTGTTGCGCTTGGCCATCGATACCTGCTGCGAGGTCATGGTTCCCTGGTCCTTCAGGCGGCCGAGTCGCAAGCTGAGCAACTGCGCCAGCGTGATGTCGGTGGCCATGTTCGCAAGCTTCTGCTGGGGCAGTTGAAAGGCCGCCAACGGTTTGTCGAACACGATGCGTTCCTTGGAGTACTCGAGCCCTTCATCAAAGGCGGCCATGGCGGCTCCGATGGCTCCCCAAGAGATTCCGTAGCGTGCCTGGGTCAGGCAATTGAGCGGCCCACGCAAGCCCTTCGCCCCGGGCAGCATGGCGCTCTTAGGGACGCGCACTTCGTCGAGGACGAGTTCTGAGGTGACGGAGGATCGCAGGCTGAACTTGTGCTTCTGCTCCGGGGCACTGAATCCCGGGCACGAGGTAGGCACCAGGAACCCGCGAATCACTCCCTCGCACTTGGCCCAGACCACGGCGATCTGACTCAGCCCGCCGTTTGTGATCCACATCTTGCGGCCCGTGATGACGAACTCATCTCCATCGGGAATCGCGACGGTGGTCATGCCCCCGGGGTTCGAACCGAAGTCGGGTTCGGTCAGACCAAAGCAGCCGATGGCTTCCCCGCTGGCGAGCTTCGGCAGCCACTCGAGCTTTTGCTCTTCGCTGCCGTACTCGTGGATGGGCCACATGACTAGGGAGCCTTGCACGGACACGAAGGAGCGCAAACCGGAGTCCCCGCGCTCTAGTTCTTGGCAGATCAAGCCGTAGGCCACATTTGAAAGGCCCGCGCAGCCGTACTTCTCCGGCAGGTTGGAGCCGAATACGCCCAAGTCGCCGAGCTCTGGCACCAACTCCATAGGAAAGGTGCCGGCCTCGTAGTGCTCCATGATCAGGGGCATGAACCTCTCGGAGACCCAGGAGCGCACCGTGTCCCGGACCATGCGCTCCTCCTCACTGAACTGGTCATCGAGGGCATAGAAGTCGAGGGCTTTGAAGGCGTTCATGGGGATCCTGGGGACTCGTGGGGTTCAGGGACGATCCGGGAGACCGGAATTCCGATGTGGATATCCTCTCCAATCCTATTTAGGATATCCAGGTCTGGAACTCGTGTCGAGATTGAGTCTGCTTCCTTCCCCACCAACGGACCCATGAAAATTGATAGCTGGATGGTATGCCGGGCCGCAGAGCCCATGGTCGAGTCGGCCCGCGAAGCGCAGCCCGGCCCGGGGGAGGTGCTCGTGGAGGTCGCCGGTTGTGGCGTTTGTCACACGGACCTGGGGTTCTTCTACGAGGGAGTCCCGACAAATCAGGCCTTTCCCCTGACCCTCGGCCACGAGATCAGTGGCCGCGTGGTGCAGACGGGGGAGGGTCAGGACGACTGGCTGGGCCGCGCGGTGGTGGTGCCCGCGGTGATTCCCTGTGGTGAGTGCGACGCTTGCCAAGCGGGACATGGCTCGATCTGTCCAACGCAAGTCTTCCCGGGCAACGACATGCACGGCGGCTTTGGGACCCACGTGATCGTTCCGGCCCGTGGCTTGTGCCCGGTTCCAGATTTGGAGGACCCTGACTTCAACCGGGCTGGACTCGACCTGGCTTCGCTCAGCGTGATCGCCGACGCGGTCTCGACGCCCTATCAGGCGGTGCTGCGCAGCGGGCTAGCGTCCGGTGATGTGGCGATCTTCATTGGAGCCGGCGGTGTCGGCTCCTTTGGCATTCAAATTGCCGCGGCGCTTGGGGCAGCCGTGATCGCCATCGACGTGGACGACTCACGCTTTGGAGTGCTGCGTGAACACGGCGCCGACCTCTGTCTGCGCGCCGATCAGCTCAGCTTCAAAGAACTCAAAGGCGAGGTCCAGGGGTTTTGCAAGGAGCGTCAGGTGCCGAGCTGGAAGCAGAAGATCTTCGAGACTTCCGGTTCCAGCGCAGGCCAAGCGACGGCCTTTGGCCTGTTGGGGAAGGGCGGCTACCTCTCGGTGGTGGGCTTCACAGCGAAGAAGCTCGAGCTGCGCCTCTCCAACTTGATGGCCTTTGACGCCACCGTGCAAGGCAACTGGGGTTGCCTTCCCGAGCACTACCCGGCCATCGTGAAGATGGCTCTGGAAGGCAAGCTCGCCTTGGAACCATTCATCGAGCGCAGGCCGCTCGCCACGATCAACGAGACGTTCGAACAGCTGCACTCCAAAGGCTCCGAACGCCGCATTGTCCTCATTCCGGAGTAATTACCCATGGACTTTAAGAACCACGAGCTCACCGGCACAGCCACCTTGGAAGACGCCAAGGTCGACTACGAAACCCGGCCCATCCCCGGCCCCGATGGAAAGCCCATCCCTGGCTTGCACACGGTCTGGATCACCCTCAACAACCCGAAGCAATACAACTCCTACACCACTCAAATGGTGAAGGACGTGATCCTCGGGATGCGCGAGGCGTCGAACGATCGCGCCTGCGTGGCCGTGGTCTTCACGGGAGCGGGGGACAAGGCCTTCTGCACGGGCGGCAACACGGCGGAGTACGCCACGTACTACGCGGGCCGCCCCGAGGAGTATCGCCAGTACATGCGGCTCTTCAACGACATGGTGAGTGCGATCCTGGCTTGTGACAAGCCGGTCATCTGCCGCGTCAACGGCATGCGCATCGGCGGCGGACAAGAGATCGGGATGGCCTGCGACTACTCCGTCGCCCACGACCTGGCGCTCTTCGGTCAAGCGGGACCGAGGCACGGTTCGGCACCCGATGGCGGCAGCACGGACTTCCTTCCGCTCTTCGTGGGGGTCGAACGTGGTATGGAAAGTTGCACCCTCTGCGAGAGCTGGAGCGCACACCAGGCCTACCGCTACGGATTGCTGACCGCGCTCGTTCCGTCGCTCAAAGTGAACGGAGAGTTCGTCCCCAATCCGATGGTCAACATCAAGAACTGGACCGACGACTTCGGCCGCATCATTCACGGTGAACTGAAGGTGGGGGCCGAACGGACGCAGGCCAAGGAGGTCTTGCGTTCCGGCGAGGTGGACCTCTCCCTCTTGGATCAAGCGGTGGACGATCTGGTGGCCAAGTTGGTGATGACCTTCCCCGGCTGCTTGACGAAGACCATCGAGAGCGTGCGCAAGCACAAGCTCGAGCACTGGGACAAAAACCGCGAGTCCAATCGCGCTTGGTTGGCCCTCAACATGATGACCGAAGGCCGCACTGGCTTCCGGGCCTTCCACGAGGGCACCCGCGAGTGTCGCGATGCGGACTTCCTGTTGCTCCGTCGCCTTTTGGCTGAGGGCCGCGTCTGGGACGAGTCCCTGGTGGACGAGGTCTTGGCCAAGGCCCACGGGAGAGATCTGCAAGAGCAGAGCTGAGGTTCGCCCATGAGCATTTCAGAAACAGTGGAAGCGCTGGGCACAGCGATTCGCGTGCAGAGCCTCGCCGACGGGCAGCTTTGGCGTGTTTGGCTCAATCGCCCCAAGGGCAACGTGCTCGACGCAGAAATGGTCGGCGCCTTGAAAGAGGTCTTTGACCGCGCGCGAACCGAGCAGAACCTCAAGCTGATCACCTTGGAAGGGGAGGGCAAGCACTTCTCCTTCGGGGCCAGCGTTGAGGAGCACCTGCCCGACCAGTGCGCGGCCATGCTGTCCGGCTTTCACGCGATGTTCTACCGTTTGCATGCGAGCCACGTGCTGTGTCATGCGGTTGTGCGCGGTCAATGCCTGGGGGGTGGACTGGAGTTGGCGTCCTTTTGCCACCGTGTCTACGCGACTCCCGACAGCCATCATGGGCAACCGGAAATCGCCTTGGGAGTGATCGCCCCCGTGGCGACCGTGACCTTGACTAGCCGCGTCGGACGGGGCGCCGCCGAGGACTTGTGCCTCTCCGGGCGTGTGGTCGACGGGCAGGAAGCCTTGCGCATGGGGCTCGTGGACGTTTTGGATGAGGACCCCTGGGGGGCTTGCCAAAACTACTTCGAGCAGTTCATCGCAGCGCGTTCTGCTTCGAGCCTGAGGTTCGCCGTGCGCGCCATGCGCTTGGAGTTCGGACGGGATCTGGAACGCCGAGTGCGCGAGCTGGAAGGCTTGTACAACAGAGAGTTGATGACAACCCACGATGCGGTTGAAGGCATCAGCGCCTTCGTGGAAAAACGAAAGCCAGAATGGAGAAACGAATGAGCGCCAATCGAATCCTAGAGCTCGTTGAGAGCGCCGAGGAAACCTATCGCGACATGAGCTTGGCGTCCGTCAAAGCTTGGAAGGAAAAGACCGGAGGGTTAGCCATCGGCTTCATGCCGATCTACGTTCCGCGCGAACTGCTGCACGCACAGGGCGTTCTCCCCGTAGGCATCATGGGCGGCGGCGACGACTTGGAGATCATTCGGGGCGACGCTTACTACCAGTCCTACATCTGCCACATCCCACGCAGCACGATCGAACTCGGCCTCGGCGGGCAATTGGATTGCTTGGACGGCATGCTGTTTCCTGCGATCTGCGATGTCATCCGCAACCTTTCAGGCATGTGGAAGTTCGAGTTCCCAGAGAAGCTGTCGCGCTACCTGGATGTTCCCCAGGACTTCACGCCGGAGATGGGGGGGGAGTTCTACAAGAGCGAGCTGCTGGCGCTGATCGCCGACCTGGAAAAGCGCGGCGCACGGCCTTACGACAAAGAAGCCCTGCGCGCTTCCATTCGCCTGTTCAACGAGCTGGGCGGCATCGTTCGAGACCTGTACGCGCTACGCCGCGCATCCCCTTGGAAGGTGCCCACAGCCGAACTCTATTGCCTGCAGCGTGCGGCCACCATTTGGCCGGTTGAAGAGGCCATCACGATCCTGCGTGAGTATCACGAACTCGTCCTTGCGGATGAGACGCGCACGCCCATGGACCAAGCCCGAGTGGTCTTGGCGGGGTCCTTCTGCGAGCAACCACCCTTGGGTTTGATCAAGACCCTCGAGCGTTCTGGCTGCTACATCGTCGACGACGATTTTATCCAAGTTCACCGTTGGATCACTCGATCCTTGGACGTGGAAGGAGATCCTTTGGAGGCCCTGGTCAACGGATTCCTGTTCGATGCCATGGCCTCACCCACGCGTTACTGCGGCGACAAGACCAAGGGGACAGAGCTCGTCACCCGGGTCGAAACGGCAGGGGCAGAAGGGGTTCTCTTCTGCGCGCCGTCCTTTTGCGATCCCGCCTTGCTGGACCAACCGATGGCTGTGGCCTCGATTGAAAAAGCGGGCATCCCTTGGACCGCGTTTCGGTACTCGGAGAACAACGGGCAGTTTCAGGTGATCCGCGAGCAAGCGGGAACCTTTGCCGATTCGATCAAGCTTTGGAGCGGAGTTTAGACATGTCTGAAGAGAAACAAGTATTCAAGGACGACAGCCAGCTGCGGCAAAAAACCATGATCGCGGATCACTATTCGCGCTTGGCGGCTGCACCGGACACCGGCGAGAAGAGCGTCTACACCTTCGTGCCCGGCAACCTGACGGAGCTCATTCGGAACTTCGACCTGTTGCCCGTCTTGCCGGAGATCAACGCATTGCAGTCCGCCATGCGCGGCAAGTCCAAGGAGTACATCGCCGCCGCTGAACGGGAAGGACACTCCGAAGATGTGTGCACCTACGTGAAATGCGACGTGGGCATGAAGCGCGCGGGCAACGTCGGACCAACCGGCGAGCGCCTGCCTGACCCGGACCTCTTGCTGCTCTCCTACACGGGCTGCTTCACTTTCATGAAGTGGTTCGAGATCCTCAAGCAGGAATACGACTGCCCGGTCACCATGCTGCACGTTCCCTACCAAGGGGAGGGCGAGATCACTGACTCCATGCGCAAGTACGTGGTCGACCAGATCAAGCAGAAGATCATTCCAGCCCTGGAGAAGGCCTCCGGCAAGAAGTTCGACATCGACAAGTTGCGCGAGCAGCTGCGCCGTTCCGCTCAGGCGGAAGACGATCTGGTGGCAGTGCTCGAGTCCGCCAAGAACCGTCCGTCGCCGATCGACGCGTATTTCGGCGGGGTCTACTACATCGGCCCGATCTTCACGGCATTCCGCGGAACCGAGCAAGCGGTGGACTACTACCGACTGCTCAACCAGGAGATTCAGGAGCGGGTGCGATTGGGCAAGGGCCCCGTGACCCCCGATGGCGAAATGAAGGAAGAGCGCTTCCGCCTGGTGGTGGAAGGCCCACCCAACTGGACCAACTTCCGGGAGTTCTGGAAGATGTTCTCCGAGGAAGGCGCGGTTTGTGTGGCTTCCAGTTACACGAAGGTCGGCGGTGTGTACGACACCGGCTTCCGTCACGATCCGGATCGGCCCCTGGAGAGCCTGGCGGAGTACTGCCTCGGCTGCTACACGAACCTCAACCTGCCTTCGAGGGTCGACACCTTGGAGCGCTACGTGCGCGAGTACCAGGCCGATGGCTTGCTGGTCAACTCGATCAAGAGCTGCAATTCCTTCAGCGCGGGTCAGTTGATGATGCTGCGCGAAGTCGGCGATCGCACGGGAGTGCCCTGCGGCTTCGTGGAGAGCGACCTCGTGGATCCGCGCTACTTCTCCGGCTCCAACATCAAGAACCGCTTGGAGTCCTACTTCCAGATGATCGAGCAAAAGCGCGGAGGCGTGCAGGTATGAACTACTGTGTAGGAATTGATCTCGGTTCGACAACGACCAAGGCCGTCGTCCTGGGCGAGTCCGGCGAGGTCCTCGGGCGCGGAATCACCAACAGTCGCAGCAACTACGAGATCGCTTGCGATGTCTCTGTGGGCGAGGCGTTGATCAGTGCCCGCTTCGGCTTGCTGGAAGAAGCGCTCGCCGCGGAAGGTGTGGAGGCCGATCGGCGGAAGGTCCAACTGGAAGAACTCGAGCAAGGCTTCCGAGAGGAACAGTACCGGGGCGACTTGCGAGAGCTCGGCTCAGTCATGGGCAGGTTGCTCGAAGCGGGCACGTACTCCGCCCAAGAGGCCGACGCCGTGACCTGCGTGCTCGACAAGATGGAACAGAACGCCGGCTCGCTCTATGGCCGGGGAAAGTCCCGCAAGAGTGACTTCTTCCGGGACTTGGCCGGTGGTGAGTACCTCGAACTGGTGGAAGGCGAGGCCAAGACGCGCGCTTTGAGTTTCGATCGCTTGGTCGGCTTGTACGACAAGGCGATCCTGGAGGTGGAAAACACCGTGGCTCATGACGAGTCCTTCAGTTCCCGGATCAAAGCTGCCCTGGGCAGGATCCCCGAACAGGACGCTTTGCTGGCCAAAGCGATCAGCGCAGTGGTCGCCATGAACCTTACGAAAGCGGGTAGCGTTGGCACCGGCTACGGCCGTCAAACATTGCCCTTCGCCAAGGAGGACATCCGCTCGGAGATTCTCTGTCACGGTCTAGGGGCCCACGCCATGTTCCCTAACACGCGAACGGTGCTCGACATCGGTGGCCAGGACACCAAGGCCATCCAAGTGGATGGGAACGGGATCGTCACTTCCTTTCAGATGAACGATCGTTGCGCGGCGGGTTGTGGTCGCTACTTGGGCTACATCGCCGACGAGATGAACATCGGTCTGCACGAGCTCGGTCCCATGGCTTGCAAGTCCACGAGGCCCGTGAAGATCAACTCGACCTGCACGGTCTTTGCTGGTGCCGAACTACGCGAGCGCTTGTCGCTCGGTGAGAAGCGCGAGGACATCCTGGCCGGCTTGCACCGGGCCATCATCCTGCGCGCCATGTCCCTCCTGGCACGCTCGGGCGGGATCGCGGACGAGTTCACGTTCACCGGTGGGGTGGCCAAGAACCCGGCTGCGGTGGAGGCACTCAGGAAGCTCATTCAAGAGAACTACGGGGAGCGAACCCTGAACATCTCCCCCGATTCCATTTATACCGGCGCGCTTGGTGCAGCGATGTTCGCCCAACGCGAGTGGCGCCGTCGGCACTGCGCATAAGGAGCTAGACGATGACAAAAGAACAGCATGATTCGCTCTTGGTGGCCGGCATTGATGTGGGCTCCGCATCGGTGCAGGTCGTTGTGATGCGCGACAATGGCCCCGCGGGGGCCGAGGTCTTGGCCCATAGCAGCGAGCGCTTGCGGCGCCGGGAACCTGCGGATGTGGCGCAGACGACCTTCAATAGCTGCTTGGAGGCAGCTGGCTTGGTCGCCACGGACCTGCAGTACATCGCGACCACCGGCGAGGGGGAATGCGTTCCCTTCCGCACCGGACACTTCTACGGAATGACGGCCCACGCCCGCGGGGGCATCTTCCTCGCGCCCGACGCCAAAGCTATCCTCGACGTCGGAGCCCTGCACGCACGGGCGGTGATGATGGATGAGAAAGCCAAGGTGCTCGGCTACCGCATGACCAGCCAGTGCGCGTCGGGCTCGGGGCAGTTCCTCGAGAACATCAGTCGCTACCTCGGCGTCACCATGGACGAGGTGGGACCGCTTTCCTTGGAAGCCGACAACCCCGAAGTTTGCAGCGCGATCTGCGCCGTCCTCGCGGAGACCGACGTGATCAACATGGTCTCCCGCGAGATCTCCACGGCCAACATCATCCGCGGCATCCACGACTCGATGGCCGGGCGCTTCGCGAAGCTGCTGCGTTCCTTGAAAGTGGAAGGCATGGCGCTGGTGACCGGCGGACTCTCCGCAGACGTCGGTCTGGTGGCGGCCCTCGAGGATGCTTGCTGCTCCAAGAAGGGAAACATCTCGGTCACCACCCACGAACTTTCGGCTCACGCCGGAGCCATCGGCGCCGCGATCTGGGGCGCCTTCCGTTTCAGGAAGCTAGCCGGCAAAGGGTTGCAGCTGGGAGTGGGTGCGAGTTGATGGCTGACCTGTCAACGGATTGCCTCGGTCTGCGGGGCCAGCGTGTGCTAGTGACCGGCGCTGGCGGAGGAATTGGACGAGCGGTGGTCGAGCGTCTGCTGGCCGCTGGCAGCCAAGTGGTGGCTGTCGATCTGCCCGGTGTCCATTGCCCTGCTGGAACTGAGTCGATCCCGACGGACTTGGGCTGCTCGGCGGCCGTGCGCCAACTCGCCCAAGCGGTCGGTGGGGCCGACAACCCGTTGCACGGCTTGGTGCACTGCGCAGGCATCACCCGCGACGGCGTGCTTTGGAAGCTCTCGGATGAAGACTGGGATGATGTCATGCGGGTCAACCTTTCGAGCTCCTTTTACCTCTTGCGGGAAATGATCCCGTTGATGCGCGAGCGCGGCGGGGCCATCACCTTGATCAGTTCGATCAATGGGGAGCGCGGCAAATTCGGCCAGGGCAACTACGCGGCTAGCAAGGCTGGCCTGATCGGTCTTGCGCGCACAGCGGCTCGCGAGGGCGGGCGTTTCGACATTCGCGTCAACGTCATCGCCCCCGGATTGATCCAAACATCCATGACCAAAGAGCTGCCCGCTAAAGTGACGGAGGCGGCCTTGCAAGAGAGCGTCCTCGGTCGTCTGGGAACTGCGGAAGACGTGGCTGGCGTCGCCCTTTTCCTCTGCAGTCAACTCGCTCGCCATGTGACCGGACAAGTGTTGCGGGTCGACGGCGGGCAACTCATCGCCTAATAAATAAACTTCAAACTGAATCATGCAGAACGAAACTCTGGAGAAGGAAGACGTTGTCGTCCGCACCCTACGCCCCGCTGACCTGGAAGGCGTGATCCGCATCGACGCCAAGAACGTGGGAAGTCGGCGCGAGCAGTACTTTCAAATCAAGCTGGACCAAAACCTGGCGGAGACCGGCATCAAGATCTCCTTGGCCGCAGAACTCGACGGGGCCTTCGTCGGTTTCCTGCTGTGTCGCGTGCACTACGGGGAGTTTGGCGTGCTCGAGCCCGCGGCAATCCTGGACACCTTTGGGGTGGATCCCCTGTTTCAAGGGAGAGGAGTTGGCCATGCCTTGATGAGGCAACTGCGCATGAACCTGAGCGGGCTTGGGGTGGGGGAGCTACGCAGTGAAGTCCGCTGGGAAGACGCCGCCCTGATGAACTACTTCCGGCGAGAAGGATTCCTACCGGCACCCCGCATCTGCCTGAGCTTGAAGCTGTAGTCGGCGCACTGTGTAGGGATGACCGCCCCCGGTGATATGCGCCCCGCATAGTGGGCTATGCACCTGCGCGTCATTCTTTGCCCGTAGGGAGGCGTTCCGGGGTCCCCAGCGGACGGTCGTGCTTGGCATGTTCCTTGCTATTGGGGGGCGGCCATTCGTTGGCTTCTCCAGGGCCATCGCGGGATGGCTCGACGAGCGAGTGGCGCCCCACCCCCAACCCCCAGGCCCCCGTCCTGGAAGGGAACGTCGGATATGGATGTGAAGAACAAGGCCACGCGGATCGACCTCTTTAGCCTCAGGACCCCGCAGATGCGGGCCTTCCACATGTCGTGGTTCGCCTTCTTCCTGTGCTTCTTTGCGTGGTTTGGCATCGCGCCCCTGATGATTGTCGTCGAGGAAGAGCTCGGCTTGACGAAAGCGCAGATTGGCAACACCGTGATTGCCTCGGTCTCCATCACGATTTTTGCACGGTTGCTGATTGGATGGCTCTGCGACAAGATTGGGCCGCGCCTGAGCTACACCGCCCTGCTCTTGATCGGCTCCATACCGGTCATGTGCATCGGCTTGGCGGATACTTACGAGAGCTTCCTCTTGTTCCGGTTGGGCATCGGCGTGATCGGCGCGTCCTTCGTGATCACCCAGTACCACACCTCGGTGATGTTTGCGCCCAACGTGGTCGGCACGGCGAATGCCACCAGTGCCGGATGGGGAAACCTCGGTGGCGGCGTGACCCAGATGGTGATGCCGATGGTCTTGGCGGCCTTCGTGGCAGCCGGCTATTCGAAACCCGAGTCCTGGCGCCTGGCCATGGTGGTTGCCGGTGCTGTTTGCTTCTTGACGGGCATCGCCTACTTCTTCTTCACCCAGGACTTTCCCGAAGGCAACATTCGTGACCTGCGAGCTCGCGGGGAGATGCCGATCGCGAAGAAGGCTAAGGGCACTTTCATGCTGGCGGTCAAGGACCGTCGCGTTTGGGCGCTCTTCTTTGTCTACGCCGCGTGCTTTGGCATCGAGCTGACGATCAACAACGTCGCCGCTCGCTACTACTACAAGGAGTTCGGGCTCGGCCTGCGCTCCGCGGGCTTGGTGGCTGGTTTGTTCGGCCTGATGAACATTTTCGCCCGCACCACGGGGGGCATCATCGGCGACAAGTTTGGTCACAAGCAAGGCCTCAAGGGTCGCGTGAAGTGGCTGCGCATCGCCTTGCTCGTGGAGGCCATCGCGCTGATCTGTTTCTCGCGCATGACGGTCCTTCCGATCGCGATCGGAACCATGATCGTCTTCAGCCTCTTCGTTCAGATGTCAGAGGGCGCGACCTACTCTGTGGTCCCGTTCATCAACCGCAAAGCCCTTGGGTCCGTCTCCGGCATCGTCGGAGCGGGAGGCAACATGGGCGCGGTGGGGGCCGGATTCCTCTTCAAATCAGAGGACCTTTCCTACCAGGCCGCTTTCTTGATCCTGGGCGTCCTGGTCTTGCTGTTCTCCATGTTCACCTACGGCGTAACCTTCAGCCAAGCAGATGAATTAGAAGCGGCGGAGGAACATGAAAATGCCCTGACGGAACGCGCCCGCACTCAAAAGGCACCCAAGTTCAAACTACCGAAGCCGGCCATCGGCCAGCGGGCCTTCACGCCCCTCACGGTTCTACGTGTCTACCTGGGCATTGGCTTGATGATCAAAGGCATCTACTACATCACGAACATGTCCGAGCTCGAAAGCCAGCTCGGGAGTGGCTTCGGGGAGACCCAAAACCTGATCGCCTGGTTTGTGGTGGGGGCCCACGCCGTGGGCGGAGCGGCCCTTGCCCTAGGCTTCGTGACCCGCTGGGTCGCCGCCGCGAACGCCATCGTCTTGGCCGGAGCATCGATGATCCACCTGACTGGAGCCGGCTCCGATCAACTGATCGTCGAAAACCAGGACTTCCAATTCGCCGCCCTGGTGCTCGTGACCCTCATCGTCTTCATCTGGCAAGGCGCCGGCCGCTTCTCCTTGGACCGCGTCATGTGGGGCGACGACGCCACCCCAGAAGGAAGCGGGGCCGCCGCCTAGCCCCCTTCCTCCGCCGGTTCCAGGAGCCCACCCGTCCGCATCTCGGACGGGTGGGCTCCTTCCATACGGTGTCGCACACCTTGTTGTTGCTCTTGAACAAGCGGGTGCCGCACATC